>NZ_CP012185.1:0-600000 GCF_001420995.1 Pseudonocardia sp. EC080619-01
TGACGAGCTCGTTGACGTTGTCCTTGCGCTCGTCGAGAGTTCCGAGCACACCATTGAGGTTGTTCACGACTTCGCCGATGACCTGATCGCGGTCGGCAAGGGTGTTGGTCAGCGTGCCGATGTGACCCAACAGGGACTGCACCGAGCCGCCTTGGCCCTGCAACACCGAGATCAGGGACTCCGCCAGCTGGTTGACTTGAGCCGGCTCGAGTCCCTCGAACAGCGGTGTGAATCCGTTGTAGAGCTCGTCCAGGTCGATCGCCGGTCGCGTCTGCGAGACCGGCAGGACTCCGTCGTCAGCGAGCCGGGGGGTGGGCTGCGCCCCGCGGACCAGTTCGAGGTAGCGCTGGCCGAGCAGGTTCTTGTAGCGCACCACGCCCTGCGAGCCCGTCTGCACGGGAACATCGGCCCGCATGGAGAACGCGATGCGGGCCAGATTGTCGGCCCCGACCTCGACGGACTCGACCCGGCCGACGGTCACACCCGCGACCCGGACATCGTCCTTCTCCTTGAGCCCGGAGGCGTCGGCGAACTCGGCGCTGTAGCGCGCCGTCTCCCCGAACCGCACCGAGCCGTACGCGACCACCACGAACGCAGCGCAGAGGGCCGCGACGACCGTGAACACCACGAGCCGTACGAGGTTTCCCTTCATACCGGTCATCAGCCGCCTCCCTCCTCGGATCCTTCGGGCGACTCATAGTTCCCGGTCCCGGGCGCACCACCGGGTGCAGTCTGTTCCACGGCGCCCGGCGCCTGCCCGAGACGCTCACCGATGGTCGGGCCGAGCTCGTCGCCACCGATGAGGACCTCGAGCGGTGTGTCGCGGATCTGTACCGGAGCGTCCCGTGTGTTCAACGGCGGCGAGCCGTCAGGGAACGCCGCGTGGCGCGGGAACGTACCGGGCTCGGGGATACCGCTGCCACAGTTCGGCTGATCGACCCCGAGCTGGGGCGCGTTGTCCGGCGTGTAGCCGGGCTCACCGGGCTGGAAGGTGGTCAGCGACCGAAGGCCAGGCTGCGCACCACCGAACGTTGGCAGCAGGATCTTCTGCAGGTAGTTGAGGTTGTCGAGCATGCAGGGGAAGGTCGGGGCGTAGCGCCCCAGGACCTCGGTGGTCGGACGCAGTGTCTCCAACGTCCGGTCGATCCCGTCGTTGTTGGCCTCGAGCACACCCGAGACATCGGTGGCGAACATCGACAGCGACGCCAAGGTGGCGTCGATTCCGGCCTGCCGCTCGACCAGCGTCCCGCTGGTCGTGGTCGCGTTGCGGACGACGTCGAGGAGCTCGGGGCTCACGTCCGCGTAGGTGTCGAACACCGGCGCAGCTGCCTGAAGGTCTCGCTGCAGCGCCGGAAGCGAGGGGTTGATCTGCTTCAGGTACTCGTTGAACGAGACCAGTGTGGCCCCCAGCTTGTCCCCCTTGCCGTTCAGCGACGTCGACAGGGCACCGAGCGCGGTGTTGACCTTCGACGGATCCACAGTCGTCAGCAGCCGATTGAGGTTGTCGAACACGATGTTCGCCTCCGTCTGGACTGCGGCCGCGGGAACCACCGCGCCCGCCGCCAGAGGCTTGGTCGCCGGGTTCTCGGGCGGGACGAGGTCGACGTACTTCGGGCCGAAGACGGTCGGCGAGATGATCTGCGCCGTGACGTCGGACGGAATCAAGTCGACCTTCGACGGGTCGATCGCGACACTCAGGACCGCTCCACCGCTGCCATCGGGCTCCACGCCCGACACCCGGCCGACACGGACGTCGCGCATCGCGACGTCGGCGTCGGGCAGCATCAGCAGTCCAGCACGATCCGCCTGCACCGTCGCCGCGACTCCCGGACTGAACACGTTCATGTAGCTCGCGACGACCAACGCCGCTCCGGCCAGGAGCAGCCCGACTGCAACCAGACCACGGATCTCGTGTCGCATGGTGCCCCCGCTCATCGCGACAGGTGGAGGGACTCGGGGTCTGCGTAGAGCAGGACCGCAGTGACGAGTGCGGTCACCATCACCGCGATCAGCGACAGCCTGACCGCGCGGCCGACCGCAGCGCCCACCCCGGCGGGGCCGCCGGAGGCGGTGAAGCCGTAGAAGGCATGGATCGACATCACCACGAACGCGATGAGCGTCACCTGGAGCACGGAGATCAGGACGTCGGTCGGAACCAGAAACGTGGAGAAGTAGTGGTTGTACGTGCCGACCGACTGACCGTAGCCGAGCACCACGATCAGCTGCGTCGTGGCGAAACAGGCGATCAAAGCCAGGGCGTAGAGCGGGATGCTCGCGATCGTGCCCGCCAGGATCCGCGTGGTGACCAGGTAGGGCACCGACGGGACCGCCATGACCTCGATCGCGTCGATCTCCTCGCTGATCCGCTGTGCGCCGATCTCCGCAGTGAACGCAGCCCCGATCGTCGACACCAGCGCGACACCGCCGATCAACGGGGCGGCGAGACGGATGTTGATGTAGCTGGCGAGAAAGCCGGTCAGCGCGTCGGTGCCGACGGCGTTGAGCGCTTCGTAGCCCTGCAGCCCGACGATCGCACCGGCACTCGCGGTCAGGATCGAGACCACAACGACGCTGCCGCCGATGAGGACGAGCGCACCGGTACCGAAGCTGATGTTGGTCAGCTGGCGCAGCACTTCACCCAGATAGCGACTCAGGACGGCGGGGATACCGGCGTAGGCCTTGATGTAGAAGTCGACCTGCTCGCCGACGACGCGTAGTCCGCTCCGGGGGCGGTCGACGATCCGCCGCAGTGCGGATCCCTCGGATATGTTCACGTGCGGGTCCTTAGATCCTCTCCAGCTTGAGCTGGATGTCCACGGCGGTCAGCAGTGCGTTGATGATGAACAGCAGCACGAACGAGATGACGACGGTCTCGGTCACGGCTTGCCCGACACCCTTCGGGCCACCCTGGGTCTTGAGACCGCGGTACGCCGCCACCAGGCCGGCGAGGGTTCCGAACAGCAGCGCCTTCAAGGTGCTGACCATGAAGTCACCTTCGTCGGTCAGCAGGGTCAACGTCGCGAGGAACTGTCCGGCGGACGCGCCCTGCAGTCCTACCGAGACGACATAGGCGACGACCTCGCCCACGACGGTGATGACCGCGTTCAGACACACAGCCACCAGCGCCGATGCCAGGACACGGGGCATGACCAGCCGATGGAGCGGATCGATGCCCATTACGATCATCGCATCGATCTCGTCGCGGATCTTGCGGGCGCCGAGATCGGCCGCGATCGCCGTGGCTCCGGCTCCAGCGGTCACGAGTACGGCCGCGACCGGACCGATCTGCCGCAGCACGGCCAAGCCGGTGACCGCCCCTGCCACGTCCAGCGCTCCGATCTCAGCGAGCAACTGGTTGATCAACAGGATGACGACGCCGACGAACGGGATCGTCACCATGATCGCCGGAGCGAGCGACACCGACGCGATGAACCGCGACTGAGCCAGGAACTCACTCAGCGGGAACGGTCGCTTGACCACGGTCCTCGCGACGTCCAGTACAAACGCAGTGAAGCTGCCTGCCGTGCGGACCGCACCGTCCAGAGTCGGCACCCTGCTCACCGGGGACCGCCGATCCCGACCTGGGCGCAGACCCCTGCGGCGCCGGCAAGTGTCCTCGTCATCGAGTGGCCTCCGTCTTCCCAGTGCTGCCCTAGCCTCTGTTTGCTAAACGACGGTTAGATTCGTGAGTTACGGCTGAGCCCCTGGAATCTGCCGAGCAACCGTGTTGTCCCCCGAACGGGGTAGGAACTCTGGGGTGGCTCGAGCGGACTGCCCGATGTGACCGGACGACGGGAAGCACTGCAGAACGCCTGGAGCCCGCTAACCCATCCCTACAAGACGCCCAGGTGATGGGCACCCAACGGCCCGGCCCGATACTGCCCGTGGCCCGCTCGTGCCGTCCCGCCCGCGACCCACCTGACTCTGACCGAAGCGCTGCCGGCAGCGCCCGATCGCGGCTAGGGATCCTGGCGGGCGATGCAGTCCGGGCGGCTCTCGTGGTGCAGCGCGAGATCACCTCATGGCACAGGTCGTGGAGTCATGTGACCTAGTCGCCGTTAACTGAGCCGGGCCCGAGCCCCGGGCACGGCCCAGTTTCCTGACGATCCGAGGCGGCCTCGGAACGGTGCACCGCGGCGGAGCACAAGCCTCAGGTCGAGGCTGGACAGAACTCCGGATCTCGGTTGTCTGACGTGCAAGCAGACAGCACGGCGGGCATCTCCGCGGGCGCGCGACCAGGTAGAGACGGTGTCCTGCAATCGACGGGGTGGAACGGTGATGGCTGTCGACCCGGGAAAATCCGGGTCGACAGCCATCTCCGTCACCCTGTCGCGTAGCGCTTCTTCAGGTCGCCCTTGACCAGCTTCCCCGTCTCGGTCCGCGGGAGCTCCTCGACGAAGTGCACCACGCGAGGCGCCTTGTAGCCGGCGATCTTCGACTTGACGAACTCGATGATCTCTTGACCGAGCTCGGGGCCGGCCTCCACCCCGTCGCGGGGCTGGACGAAGGCGGTGACCTTCTCCCCCATCTCCGGATCCGGTAGCCCCACCACCGCCACATCGTGGATCGCCGGATGCAGGGCGAGGACGTTCTCCGTCTCCTGCGGGTAGATGTTCACTCCACCCGAGATGATCATGAACGACTTCCGGTCGGTCAGGAACAGGAAGCCGTCGGAGTCCACATAGCCGATGTCCCCGAGCGTCGTCCACGTCGGATGCTGGGGGTGCTGTGCCGCGCGCGTCTTCTCGGGGTCGTTGTGGTACTCGAACGGCACGATCTCGCGTTCGACGTAGATGTTGCCGACCTCCCCGGGGTCGAGCTCGTTCCCGTCGTCGTCACACACGTGCAGCACGCCCAGCATCGACTTGCCGACCGTGCCCGGCTTCGTCAGCCACGTCGTGCTGTCGGTCATGGTGAGGCCGTTGCCCTCGGTGCCGGCGTAGTACTCCACCAGGATCGGACCCCACCAGTCGATCATCGCCTGCTTGACGTCGACCGGGCACGGTGCCGCAGCGTGCACGGCCACCCGCAGCGACGAGACGTCGGCGGCCGCGCGCGCCTCCTCGGGCAGCTGCAGCATCCGCACGAACATCGTGGGAACGAACTGTGCGTGGGTGACGCGGTACGTCTCGATCGCGCTCAACGCGGCGCGCGAGTCGAACTTCCGCAGCATCACCACCGTGCCGCCGAAGGCGTGGATGGCGCCACACCAGCGCAGCGGAGCTGCATGGTAGATCGGTGCAGGTGTCAGGTAGACGGTGTCCGAACCGACCCCGAACGCCTTGCCGATCAGCCCGACCAGTGGGTCACCGATCTCGGTGACCTGGACAGGCGGCAGCGGCGGGCGCACGCCCTTCGGACGGCCTGTCGTGCCCGAGGAGTACAGCATCGGGGCGCCGTGCGGCTGGTCATCGGGAGCCTTATCCGATGCCGCGGCAAGCGCGTCCTCGTACGAGTCGAAGCCGTCGACCGCGCCGTCGAAGGCCAGGAGCAGTCCAGGTTTGACCCCTGCACCGAGCACCGACTCCGCCACGGCCTTCTTGCCCGCCGACACGACCAGCGCGGCCGCGCCGGAGTCCCCGACGATGTAGGCGACCTCCTCCGCGGCGAGGTTGTGATTGATCGCGGTGATGTAGAGCCCAGACCGCATCGCGGCCCAGTAGACCTCGAAGACGCGCAGATTGTTCTCGCTCAAGAGCGCGACGACATCGCCCGCCTGCAGACCGGCTGCGCGGAAGGTGTTCGCCAGCCGCACCGAGCGCTCCTCCAGCTCGGCGAAAGTCAGCTGCTCGCCGGTGTCTGCGAGGACCGCGGCGATCTTGTCCGGGGAGTCCGCCGCATGGGCGCCGGGATGGGTCACGAGAACCTCCACGTCGATGTGGGCAGGCGAGTGGGCGCCGCCATCTTTTTAACTGCCATAAGATAATGGTGGCCGGCCGCTCGGGCAAGGTCCGCCAGAGACGCGCCGGTCGTACCGGGCCGTTGCACCTCTCCGCGGGCCCGGCGTTCTACAGTCGTCCCCGGTCGGGGAAAGCAGGTGGTGATGGCCGCGCCCGGAACGGGCCCACGCCGAGGAACGCGGATGCGCGCCGCAGAGCGTCGTATCCAGCTCGCGCGCGCCGCCGCAGCCCGCTTCCACCTCGTGGGATACCACCAGGTCTCGCTCAACGACGTCGCAGCCGATGTCGGGCTGACCGGCCCGGCGGTCTACCGCCACTTCCCGAACAAGCAGGCTCTGCTCGCTGCGGCGGTCGACAGCGGTCTGGACGAAGTCGAGCGCGCGCTCGACCATCACATCGACGACGCACTGCCCGTCCTCATGGACGCGCTCGCACACAGCGCCGTGCAACGGCCTGATGTCTGGACGCTGCTGCAACGCGAGATCCGGGTGCTGGATCCGAACCTCCGTGAACCGATCCGCCACCGGATCCGGCTGATAAGCGACCGTCTCACCGACCGTCTGTGCCGTGACCGGCCGCGCCTTCGCGAGCAGCAGGCACGACTGCTCGTCATCGGCGCATTCGCCGTGCTCGCCATGCCCTCCACGTCGCACACCAGTCTCGGCACCGTGCCGCTGCGTCGAGCGCTCGCGGCAGCCGCAACCGAATGCCTGCTCGCCGATGTCGACGCCGCCGATATCAACGCCGCGACCGGCGCACCGGGCGACGGCGACGCGGTATCCCCTCGTGAAGGAGAAAATCGACGCGAGCGGATCGTCGACACCGCGGTCGAACTCTTCTTCGAGCGGGGATTCAGCGGGGTGAGCCTCGACGACATCGGCGCCGCGATCGGGATTGCGGGCCCCAGTATCCTGCACCATTTCGCGACGAAGGCCGACATCCTCACGGCCGCGTTCGACCGCGCTACGGCACGTCTGGAGGCCGAGCAGCACGCCCGCCGCGACGGCAGCCGATCGGTCGAGCTGACGGCACTCGTCCGCCGCTACGTCGACTTCTGCGGTGAGAACCGTGCGCTTCTCGGACTGTACGTCACCGACTTCCTTCATCTGACCGACGAAGCGCGCGAACGTACGGCCGCCACGATGCGCACCGAGCTCCGGGACTGGACACGGTCGGTTCTCGCACACGCACTGGACCTCGACGACCGAATCGCGCGGATCCGCGTCCGCGCCGCGCTGTCGGTCGTCAACGACATGACACGCCTCGGACCGAGCGGCCGCGGCAGCACCGATCGCGACGTGACCACCGCAGCGGCACTCGCCGTACTGCGAAGCCCCTAACACGGGACACCCGCTCAGCGCGGCGTGAACACACAACGCTGCCGCCGGATCCCGTTGATGAAGTTGCTGACCAGGCGCTCCGGCTCCCCCTCCGCGCGGATGTCCGGCAGCTGGGTGTACAGCTCGCGCACGATCCAGCGCAGCTGTGTCTTGGCAAGATGTGACCCGAGGCAAAAGTGCGGGCCCCCTCCACCGAAGGCCACATGGGGATTCGGCCTCCGCGACAGGTCGAAATCCCCGGGACGCTCGTGAACGGCCTCGTCGCGGTTTCCGGAGCTGTAGATCATCGCGACCTTCTCGCCCGGTTCGACGGTCACAGCCCCCAGCTCGATGCGCTCGAGCGCCGTGCGACGGAAGGTCATCACCGGGCTGGCCCACCGTACGAACTCCTCGACCGCCCCGCCGATGCGGGCGTCGTAGTCGGCCAGCAACCAGTCCCGTTGCTCCGGGTGCTCGGTCAGCGCCCTCAGGGTGTGCGTCGTCGTCTGTTTGGTCGTGTCATTGCCGGCGACGCACAACAGCACGAAGAACGAACGGATCTCGTCATCGGAGAGTTGCTCACCGTCGACCTCCGCCGCAACGAGCGCGGAGACCAGGTCGTCCTCGGGTTTCGCGCGGCGTGCGTCGATCACGTCCTGGCAGGCCCCGTGCAGCGTCACGATGCCGTTGAGCATCACCGTAGCCGAGTCCGAGCCCGCAGTCCCCTCGTCGTCACCCCAGCCGACCATGGCTTCCGCGGCACCGGCGACCTCCTCACGACGGTCCTCCGGGATCCCGATCATCTCCGAGATCGTCCACATGGGGAGTCGTGCCGACACCGCAGAGACGAACTCCACCTCGCCCCGCCCACGGATCGCAGCGACGATCTCATGGGCCTGATGCGCGATCTGCTCCTCGATGAGCTTCACCCGCTTGGGGGTGAACACCGAGCTCACGAGTTTGCGCACCTTCTGATGCCGCGGATCGTCCATGGTGAGGATGGAGGTCGACATCTCGAGGACCTCTTCCGGCATCTCCTCGAAGGTCACTCCCCCGGCGGCCGACGAGAAGACGTCGGCCCGCTTGCTTACCGTGCTGATGTCTTCCGCGCGTACGACCGCCCAGTATCCCGGCGAACCGTCGTCGGACTCCATCACCGCGCTGTACACCGGGCGTTGCCAGGACACCGGCGCCTCGGCGCGGAGCCGAGCGAACGTCTCTTCGCGCTCCTCCGGCGTGCACCGCCAGAACGCATCCGCTGAGATGTCGACATCGTGGTGCCGACGCTCTGCAGATACGGCGGTGTTCGGCTCAGTCATCGGGTCACCCCACGATCAGGTCGGTACGGCCACGGTCCGCGAGCATCGCCGCATACCGTGGGAACAGGCTCTTGGCAATCGGCGAGAGCTTCAGCAGATGCGCTGCCGACCCCCCTACGGTGATCTTCCCGCGGGCCATCGCCAGTGGCAGGCTGAGCTTGCCCTGCCAGTACTGGTTCGCCGTATCGGCGGCCATGGTCAGTGTCGCGTCGGAGTCGACCACCGCATCGTCACCGGTTCGGATCTCCGAGTTCGCGAAGTCGACGCGGACGCAGGTGTCTGGATCCGTGTAATCCATCCGCAGACTCATCCCGGTGGCCGCGAGCTGCGGACCGATGGTGTCGTCGGCCAGAGCCTGCTCGAAGATCCCCCCGAGGAACTCATGCACCTCGTCGGTCGTGCGGAATCCACCCATGACGTCTCCCTTGACAGTTGGGCTGCAACGCAGCCGGACGCGGGTATGCGACCCGCCACGACCTAGCGGAAACTAACATAGAGGGGTCTATGTTGGAAGCTGTCGCCGAGACACAGGGGACGATGGGCTGTCGCCGACTCGCCACATCCGGACTGTAGGAGCTGCCGTGCCGCAGTACGTGAGCCGCGAGGACTACTACGCGGCAGCCGTCGGGATCCTCTCGGCGGGCGGATTCCGAGACCTCACCATGACCGCGCTGCACCGCCGCCTCAAGGTGTCGAGCGGCTCGTTCTACAACTGGTTCCGCAGCTGGCCGGACTTCGTCCAGCAGTTCCTTGGGCACTGGACCGACTACACGGAGCAGATCGCCAGCCGTGCCGCGGTACCGCAGGACGCGCTGCAACGGCTCGATCTGCTCCGAGAGCTGGCGCGCACGGTTCCGCACGACGCCGAGGCCGCCATCCGGGCATGGGGGACCGTCGATCCGGTGGTCGCCGCCGCTCAGCGGGCAGTGGATCAACGGCGCTTGGCCGTCATCGAGGCCGCCGTCGGCGAGGTCGCGCTCCCCGCTGCCGACGTCACCGAACTCGCAGAATTGTGCCTATCGGTCGTCATCGGCAGCCAGCTGATGCACAAACCGGTCGACGTCGACGCCCTCGATCGCCATCTCGCCGGCGTCATCGACCTGGTCCGAGTCCGAGCCGGGATCCCGCTCCCGAGACGACCGCGGCCGTAGCCGGTACGTCCCCTGGCTCAGCCGACGTCCCGCCCGGAGCGAGTCCGGGCGATGACGGTGACCGCCAGACCGGCACGGCCCTCACCGTCGCAGGCCAGTACCTGGACCATCCCCGACCTGCGTCCGCGATGCAGGATCCGGGCACGCAGCTCTACCTCAACAGGGCCCAACGGCCGGAGATAGGCGACATCGAGGTGACTGGTTCGATACGTCGTCCCCTGACGACCCAGGAGTCGCTCGGCGAGCAGCACCGCCGCGCATGCGCCGACCCCGCCGTGCAATGTGCCGTTCTGGTTGGTCCAGGCGAGAGCATGGAATCGACCACCAGCCCGCCCGTCGTCGGCGACGAAATCCGTCTGCACATCGAGCACGTCGGCCACGGGAGGAGCCGGCACCTCGGCGCCGACTGCGGGCCCCGCGGCCAACGGCGGCAGTCCCCGTGCGGGGACGTGGGTCATCCACGCCGCGGCGCTCGCGACCAGCGCACGACCCGCGGCACCGATCTCGGCCCGGACGTACCCGCCACCAGCTCCGATCTGTCGGGCACGGGCAACGAGCGGTTCTGTCGTCGATGGGGGCGCACACAGCACGTCCAGGCTCAGCGAAGTAGTCACCGGAAGCAGGCCGGGCGGCTGCGGATGGTTGGCGACCTCACCGAGCACGTGGTCGCTGAGAACTGCGAGCACACCCGCCACACCCTCGTCCGTCGCCGCGTGCGACCCGGTAAGCACGGCGCATTCCCGCATCCGGCCCGACACCGTGCAGCCGAGCAGCCCGAACCTCTGCTCGACGGTGCCCGCACGGTCCAACGAGCACGACTCCACCGGAGCAAGCTCGCTCTTCGATCCGCCCATCCACGCTCCTCAGGCTCGGGATCTTTCGCTGATAGTTAATCACGGCTAGGCTGCGCGGCGGGTCGGCGATCGGGCCGGCGCGAACCAGAGGAGGGTCGAGCGGTGCCCCACGCACAAGATGAGGGCTTTCTCCAGGACTTCTCACGCCGCTGGCTCGCGGCGTGGAACTCGCACGACACAAGCCGGGTCATGGAACTCCTGCACCCCGGCATCCGGTGGGAGGACACGGTCTTCTGGACCGAGGTGATTCATGGCCACGAGGCCGTGCACTCCTACATCGAGCGGATCTGGGAGGTCATGCCGGACGTCCAGTTCGACGACGTCCAGACCTTCACCGCCGCAGCCGACGGTCGGGCGCTGTGCCTGTTCCGCCAGCACGGCCACGGGCCGCCGAAGCTCGCCCCTGATGCCAGCTTCAGCACCTACGGCTGCGACATCTTCCTCGAGTTCACCGACGGACTGCTGTCGTCCTACCTCGCCCAGTACGAGATCACCGAGATGATGCGCCAGCTCGACGTCCTCCCCCCGCGCGGAGACCGCATCGGCGGCGCCTACCTGCTCTCGCTCACCAACCGTCGGGCTCCTGCCGGCGGCAGCTAGCTGCACCCGGGACCGACACCTGCCACTGACCGTTCCACGTCAAGGGAGAACCCATGGCCGACAACGAAGCCGTTCAGACCCACGTTGCCGACGGGGTCGGCACCATCACCTTCAACCGGATGCATCGCCGCAACGCGTTGAGTCTCGAGCTGTTCGCCGCCATGGGAGACCAGCTCGACGCATGGCGCCACGACGACGGCGTGGCGGCGGTGGTCCTCACCGGCGGCGAGGAGGCCTTCTCCGCCGGGCTCGATCTTGACCTGCAGTCGGCGTTCACCGAGGACTCCCGCGACGAGTACTCGGCCATGTGCCTGCGGGTCTACGGAACACTGCTCGACTACGCCAAGCCCACGATCGCGGCATGTGCCGGCCCGACCCTCGGTGGCGGGTGTGACATCGCCGTGTTCTGCGACATCCGCATCGGCGCCGAGAACGCTCTGTTCGGCTTCCCGCAGATCAAGTTCGGACTGACCCCCTACTTCTCCCCTCTGTGGAAGATCGTCGGCCTGAGCCAGGCCAAGCTCCTGACCTTCTCCGGCGACAGGGTCGATGCGACCGAGGCGCTGCGGATCGGCCTGATCGACCGCCTGGTCCCGACCGGAGAAGTGGTCGAGACCGCCCATTCTCTCGGCCACTCGATCGCCTCGACCACGACGCGCTCGGCAATGATCAACAAGGAACTCGCGCTTCGCTCCCCCACCATGGACCCGATCAGCGCGCTGTCCTTCGAGACCTCGGCCTACCGCGAGGTCATCCGCCACCCCGAGGTACTGGAGCGGATCAGCGAAGCGTTCAGCCGTGTGCGCACTCGTTGAGCGGCCGTTCGGCCCCATCCTAGTGTTTGTTCACTAGATAGTGTCGGCCACCTTCGAGTCCGTCCGCCCCGCAGGAGCATGTCGATGACGACTGGCGTTCCCTCTCTCCCGTCCGACCAGGTGACCCTGAGCCGCGCCTACCGGTACGCCGGCTATCGGGCATCCGGACTGTGGACTGCGTCCACCCTGGCCGATCTCGTCCCCGACGCGGCCGCCCGGCATCCTGAAAGAGAGCTCTTCGCATTTGAGGCACGTCGGGTCACCTACGGTGAGTTCGAGCGGTGGACGGGTGCGATCGCACGGGACATGGTCCGGCGCGGGGTGCAGCCAGGGGGCCGGGTGCTCGTCCAGCTGCCGAACCGACTCGAGGCACTCGCCGTCCAGGTGGCCGCGTTCCGGGCAGGTGCAGTCGACGTGCCGGTCATCCCGATCTACCGCGAGCACGAGATGCGCCAGATCGTGGCCGACTGTCGACCGGCAGCAGTCTGCACCGTCGCCGAGCTCGGCGACCGACGCCCGGCTGCCGAGCTCGACATGCTGCTCGGTGAGGCCGGGATCAGCCCGGCGGTGCGCTACATCGTTGACGGAGACCGGACCGGGTGGGCAGCAATGCCGGATCTCGCCGATCCCGACCACCCGAATCACGATGTTCCACTCCCGCCCAGCCCGTCCCCCGAAGAACCGCTACTGCTGCTCTACACGTCGGGGACCACGGCCGCGCCGAAAGGCGCGTTGCTCTCCAGCCGCGCAGTCATCGCCCATCTCGTCAACTTCCGCGACGCGCTCGGGGCCGACCAGCACACCGTCACCCTCGCGGCGACGCCGCTGTCACACCTCGGGGGGTTCGTCGCTGCCGTCGTGTTCCCCGCGTTCCTGGGCGCACGGTCTGTCGTGATGTCGGGCTGGCGGCCGGACGACGCAGTCGAACTCATCGCGTCAGAGCAGGTCACCCTGATGATGGGTGCGACCATCTTCGTGACCGATCTCGTCGATCGGTACCGAGCGGCACCTGGCATCCGCCGACTCGACACCTATGCGTGTGCGGGTGCGGCGATCGCGCCGGAAGTCGTCGACCGCGCCTCCGAGCTCGGCCTTCGGGTCGTCCGCGCATACGGCATGACCGAGACGGCAGGCGTGCTGGCCATCGGCGCGGCAAGCGATCCGCTGGAACGCCGCCGAGCCTGGGACGGACGGCTGCTGCGCGGGATGGAGATGACCGTCGTCGACGACGACGGAAACCTCGTCCCACCCGGAAGTATCGGTCGCCTACGCATCCGTGGTCCCCAACTGCTCGACGGCTACACCGATCCCGTCGCTACCGCAGAGCAACTCGACGAGGACGGATGGTTCTTCCCCGGCGACGTCGGCCGTATCGACGACGAGGGCTGGGTTCAGATCGTGGGGCGCACCAAGGACATCGTGAACCGCGGCGGGGAGAAGTTCTCGACGATGGACATCGAGATGGCGATCGCCTCTGCGCCCGGCGTGCGGCAGGTTGCCGTCACCGCCGTCGCCGACGACCGTTTCGGTGAGGCCGTGGGCGCCTGGGTCGTACTCGACGACGACGCCCGCGACACCGGACCCGAGCCGCTGATCGCCCACCTGGCCGCCGGCCGGCTCGCCAAAGCGAAGACCCCGGTCGAGTGGCACGTCGTCGCGGCGATCCCGACGACGGCCAGCGGGAAGATCCGTAAGAACGCCCTGGCCGAGGTTCCTCGTATCGCGGTGTGGCGCACCAGCAGGCCGGCTACGCCGTGACAACACCACCTCAACGCGGGCTCGAGGGCACCGTCGCCCTGGTCACCGGAGCAGGACGTGGGCTGGGCCGTCGCTACGCTCTCGATCTGGCCGCGGCCGGGAGCGCCGTCGCCGTGCACGCCCGCGATCCGGACCGCGCTGACTCCGTCGTCTCCCAGATCCGGGCCGCCGGTGGCCAGGCCGCCACGGTGACCGGTGACGCGCGGGACGGGCGACCGATCGTCGACGCCGCAGTGAGGGCGCTCGGCGGACTCGACGTGCTCGTCGTCAACGCCGGCGCCGTACGGGACCGCAGCTTCTACCGGTTGTCGACCGACGACTGGGACGATGTCGTCGACGTCCACCTGAGGGGAAGCTTCACAGCCTGCTCCGCGGCGTGGCCGCATGTACGCAGACGGGGCGGATCGATCGTGCTCACCACCTCCGGGGCCGCGCTGCACGGCAACCCCGGACAGGCCGCCTACTCGGCCGCCAAAGCCGGAGTCATCGGCCTTGCGCGCACGCTCGCCCACGAGGGCGCCCGCCACGGTGTCCGGGTCAACGCGGTGGCACCGATGGCCCTGACCGACATGACCGAGGACGTCTTCGTCGGACAGCCTGCTCAGCGACTGCGCACCGAGGACGTCTCGCCGGTCGTCGTCGCGCTGGCGGATCCGGAGTGTGCCATCACCGGGCAAGTGATCGAGACCGGCGGAGGCTGGGTATCGGCGATGCGGTGGGAGCGGTCGCGTGGCGTCCGTTTCGTCGGCGAAGACGGTGCACCCCCCTGTCCAGAGGACATCGCCCGTCGCTGGTGCGAGATCAATGACTTCGATCGGCTACCGACCGATCATCCCGAAAGTGTGATCGACTCCCTCGCCGCCGCGACCGGTGCGCTGCCCCCAGCCCGCGACGGCACTCAGCTGAAACCGACGTAGTCAGACCGACAGTCCGGGCAAGGACCGGGCGGACAGGAATCACTGTGAACGACTACCGCTATCTCCTGACCTCTGTCACCGAGGGGGTCGGAATTCTGCAGCTCAACCATCCGGAGAAGCGCAACGCACTCGGCTGGGAGCTGCATGAGGAGATCATCGCCGCGCTCGGCGAGTGGGCCGAGGACGACGCCGTCGCCGCCGTCCTCATGATCGGTAACGAGGACTACTTCTGCGCCGGATGGGCGCTGGACGTCCTGCAGGATACGAGCGGGGACGACCGTACCCGCTTCACCGACCTCGCAATGAAGCTCATGATCACGATCTACGACTACCCCAAGCCGACCGTGGCCGCGGTCGCCGGAGTCGCACCCGGATACGGCATGGACCTGGCGAACATGTGTGACATCACCATCGCCTCGGAGAACGCCGCGTTCGGCTCGACGCAGGTCAAGTACGCAATGAACGGCTTCTACCACGGCATCCTGCGGAAGACGAACACGCAACGGGCCAGGCGGATGTTCTTCACCGGCGATCCGATCGACGCACACGAGGCACACCGGTGCGGTCTCGTCGACGAGGTCGTCCCGGTCGGACAACTGCGGGAGACCGCCCTGCAGCTGGCCGGCCAGATCGCCGAGAACGGGACCGAACTCACCACCGTGCTCAAGGAAGTCGCCCTGCGCGCTACCAACATGGACCACGTGGGCGCCACGGCCTACGAACTGCGCGTCACCCACGACCTGCTCCAGCGCGGCCTGTTCGCCCGACGTATCGCCGACGGGCTGGAGCGGCTCAAGGCCGGTGACAGCAAGGCGACCGAGCGCTGGAAGCCGCGAAGCTAACCAGGACCGTCGCCGGTCACAGGGCTCGGCCCTGTGACCGGCGACTCCCCGGTTCGTCATCCCGGAAGTGAGGAAACACCGATGCCGCTACACCCCGCCGATCCCGGATTCGCCGAAGCCTACGGACGGGCATGGAGCTCAGATCCAGAGGCGTTGCTCCAGTTCTTCGCACCTGCCGGGATCTATCGCGATATCGCGCTGGACGGCACCTATCACGGCCGGGAAGGGGTCGGGCGCTTTCACCGTTTCATGTTGGCGTTCGCGCCCGATTCAGTGATCGAGTTCGGTGACACCTGGGCCGCCGACGGCCGTCTCACGTCGCACTGGATCTGGTCCGGAACCGCGGGCGGCCCTTTGAAGCTACGCTCCGGGAAGCTCGTCGATCTGAAAGGAAAAGAGTTCTCCGTGCCCGGGATCGCCGCGTGCGCCTACGACAGCGACGGGCTCGTGACTCTGCACGAGGACTTCTGGGACCTGGCAACCGTCCTCGACCGCGCGGGAATCCCCGTCGGCTGATCGAGCCGATATCGGTAGCGAGACCGAGTGGGGGTGGCTCCCGAAGCCGAACTTCGGCAGCCACCCCCATCCCGATCACCACCACGCACGCACAGTGCGTCGGCTCGATCTCACAGTCCCAGGTCGCGTCCGACGATCTCCTTCATGATCTCGGTCGTGCCGCCGTAGATCGTCTGGATGCGTGCGTCCACGAACGCACGGGCAACCGGGTACTCCCGCATGTAGCCATAGCCGCCGTGCAGCTGCAGGCATCGGTCCGCGACGCGGACCTGCAGCTCGGACGCCCACCATTTGGCCTTGGACGCCTGTACCGCAGAGAGTTCGTGCCGGGCGTGCAACGAGACGCAGTGATCGACGAACACTCGGGCGATGTCGACCTCGGTGTGAAGCTCCGCCATCAGGAAGCGGCTGTTCTGGAAGCTCCCGATCGGCTTGCCGAACGCCTTCCGTTCCTTCACGTACTCCAACGTCCTCGCCAGCACGCCCTCTGCCGCCGACACCGCACTCACCGCCAGCGACAGCCGCTCCTGCGGAAGGTTACCAACGAGTTGGAAGAAGCCCTGCCCCTCCTCACCGAGCAGGTTGGCAGCGGGGACCCGCATGTCGGTGAAGTTCAGCTCGCTCGTGTCCTGACCGTGCAGACCGAGCTTGTCGAGGTTCCGTCCCCGCTCGAAACCGGGCGAGTCGGTCTCCACCACGAACAGGCTCAAACCACGGTGCCTGTCCTCGGACGTCCGCGCGGCGACTACGACCAGATCAGCGTTCTGACCGTTGGAGATGAATGTCTTCGCCCCGTTGATGACGTAATCGCCCGACTGATCCCGTACTGCACGTGTCGAGATACCGGACAGATCGCTGCCCGTTCCGGGCTCGGTCATCGCGATGGCACCGATCAGCTCGCCCGAGGTGAACCCTGGAAGCCAGCGCTTCTTCTGGTCGTCGTTGGTCAGGTTCAGCAGATAGGGTCCGACCACGTCGTTCTGCAGCGCCAGGCCGAGTCCTGCCGAGGCGAGTCCGGCACGCCCGAACTCCTCGTCGAGGATCGCGCAGAAGCGCCAGTCGTCGATCCCCGCGCCTCCGTGCTCCTGCGGAGTGGCGAACATGAGCATGCCGCTGTCGCCGGCCTTCCGGAACAGCGCCCGGTCGACGATCTTGTTCCGTTCCCACTCCTCGTAATGGGGCGCGACCTCACGCTCGATGAACGTTCGGACGGTCTCACGGAACAACTCCTGGTCAGAGTCGTAGACGGTGCGGATCGGGCGGTCAGGCATGCTCGCCTCCCGGCAGGAAGAGATCGATCTTGAGGTCCTCCTCGCTCGCGCCGTCGAAGCGATACGACGCGAAGTCGGTGACGCCTGCCGCTCGCAGAACCTCCTCGTCGATATAGGTCTGTCCGGTCGCTTCGGATGCCTTCCTGGCCAGGATCACGTGCGCAGCATCGGCCATGATCTCCGGCCGTCGCGAGACCGCCATGGCGGCATCTCCGCCCACGAGGTTCTGCACCGCCGCAGTGGCGATCGTGGTGCGCGGCCAGAGACAGTTCGCAGCGAGCGGGACAGGATGCTCCTGGTGACCGAGTCCCACCGTCAGCATGGTCATCCCGTACTTGCTGATCGTGTATGGAGCGTGCGCGGCGAGCCACACCGGATCGGGGTTGAGCGGTGGCGACAGCGTCAGCACGTGCGGGTCGTCAGAGCGGTGGAGATGAGGCAGGGCGGCACTGGTCAGACCGAGGGTCCCGCGGACGTTGATGTCCATCATGAGGTCGTACCGCTTGATCGGTAACGTGCCGACCGGTGCCAGCATGATCGCCGAAGCGTTGTTGACCACAGCGTCGATGCCACCGAACGTCGTGGCCGTCCGCTCGACCGCCGCGTCGACGGAGTCCTGATCACGCACGTCACCGACGATGGCGAGTCCTCTGCCGCCTGCTTCCTCGATCGCCTCCACCGCGGTATGTACGGTGCCGGGCAGCCGCGGATCCGGTTGGTCGGTCTTGGCGAGGATCGCTACGTTCGCGCCGTCGCGAGCGGCACGGACCGCGATCGCCAGGCCGATACCCCTGCTCCCGCCGGACATGAGGATCGTCCGCCCGGCCAGCGGCTTCACGTCTTCTGTCATTCGAAAGTCTCCCCTCGCGCGGCCCTCTCCACGAGCGATGTGGGCGGGGTGAACCGGTCTCCGTAGCGCTCGGCCAGCTCACGTGCCCGCTCGACGAATCCGCTCAGACCGCTCTCGTACTGACTGATGTACTGGAGCACTCCGCCGGTCCACGATGGGAACCCGATACCCAGGATCGAGCCGACGTTCGCGTCGGCGACGGACCGCAGGACGCCTTCATCGAGACACCGGACCGTGTCGAGCGCCTCGGAGAACAACATCCGCTCCTGCATGTCGACGAACGGCACCGCAGGGTCCTCAGGGCGCCCGAAATGCTCGAGCAGGCCCGCCCACAGACCGGCTCTTCGGCCGTCGACGTACTCGTAGAAGCCGGCGCCGCTACTCCGGCCGCTCCGCTCGAAGTCGTCGATCATCCGGTCGATGACCGCGAAACCGGGATGAAGCGGCTTCTCGACACCGACGGCGCGGTTCCCCTCGATCGTCTCCTGCCGGATCTTGCGGCACAACGTCAACGTGAGCTCGTCGAGCAGCGCCAGCGCGCCGACCGGGTAACCGGCCTGCGTCGCCGCCTGTTCGACCGACGCGGGTGGAACACCCTCGCCAATCAGCGCCACCGCCTCGTTGACGAACTCCATGATGACCCGGCTGGTGAAGAATCCACGGCTGTCGTTGACCACGATCGGCGTCTTCGCGATCTGTCGCGAGACGTCGACGGCCTTAGCCAGCGTCGCGTCGCTGGTCTTCTCGCCGACCACGATCTCGAGCAGCGCCATCTTGTCGACGGGCGAGAAGAAGTGCAGACCGACGAAGTCCTCGGGCCGCGGCAGGCCCTCGGCCAGACCCGTGATCGGCAGCGTCGAGGTGTTCGACGCCACGAGGGCGTCGGGAGTCAGGTGAGGCAGCACCTCGGCGAGCACGTTCTTCTTGAGGTCGGGGTCCTCGAACACCGCTTCGATCACCAGATCGGCCCCGGCGACGTCAGCGGCGTCGGCAGTGGCAAGGATCCGGCCGAGCATCTGATCACGCTTCTCCGGTGTGCTGCGGCCCTTCTCGATCGCCGCGTCAAGGAGCTTCGCGCTGTAGCTCTTGCCCCTCTCTGCGGCATCGACGGTGATGTCCTTCAGCACGACATCGAGACCCGCCTTGGCGCTCACGTAGGCGATGCCCGCGCCCATCATGCCCGCGCCCAGGACCGCCACCCTCGTCGCGCGGTGTTCCGGGTAGCCCTCGGGGCGGCTGGCACCCCGGTTGATGGCCTGCATGTCGAAGAACATCGCCTTGATGACGTTCGCCGAGATCTGGCCGCAGATCAGGTCGGCGCAGTAGCGCGACTCGATCGTCAGGGCATTGTCGAGGTCGACCTGGGCGCCCTCGACCGCAGCGGCAAGGAGCGCCTGCGGCGCAGGCGACGGTGCGCCGCGGGCCTGCTTGCGCAGCACCGCGGGCAACGAGGGCAACACGGCGGCGATCTTCGGTGATCCGGGATCGCCACCGGGGATGCGGAACCCCGGGCGGTCCCAGGGCTGGTCTGGTGCGGGATTGTCAGCGATCCAGCGCTTGGCGGCCGCCAGCAGTTCGTCCCGATCTCGCGCGACCGCATCGACGAGGCCCTTGTCCAGCGCCGCGGCCGAACCGAACTTCCTGCCGTTCAGCAGGACGTCCTGTAATGCGGGCACCAGGCCGAGCATGCGGACGACGCGGGTCGTGCCACCCCCGCCCGGCAAGAGGCCGAGCCCGACCTCGGGCAGCCCCACCGTGACTCCGGGGGCGTCGAGCACGATCCGATGGTGGCACGCCAGTGCGATCTCGTAACCTCCTCCGAGTGCCGCTCCGGCGATCGCCGCGACCACCGGCTTCCCGAGGGTCTCGATGCGGCGCAGCTCGGCCTTGACGGCGTCGAGCATCCCGCGGATCTCGTCGGACCGGTCGGGGGTGGCACGCATCATCATGGCGAGGTCGCCGCCGGCGAAGAAGGTCTTCTTGGCCGAGGTGATGACGACGCCAGAGACAGCGTCGCGTTCCGCGTGGAGGCGCTCCACCACTGCGGGCAGTTCCCGCCGGAAACGATCGTTCATCGTGTTGGCGGACTGGTCGGGATCGTCCATCGTCACGGTGACGACGCCGTCCGCATCCATGTCCCACCCGAACATCTCGTGCTCGTAGGTGGCGCTCATCGAGGTCTCCTGCTCATGGGTGATCCGATTCGTCGGGTGGTCGCGGCCTTAGAGCCGCTCGACCAGCGTTGCGACGCCCATACCTCCACCGATGCACAGCGTCACCACGGCCCGGTGCTGCTGGCGTCGCTCCAGTTCGTCGAGCACGGTGCCGACGAGCATCGCCCCTGTCGCTCCGAGCGGGTGGCCCATGGCGATCGCTCCGCCGTTGACGTTGACCTTCTCGGCGGGCAGCCCGAGGTCCTTGGCGTACTTGAGCGGAACGGCGGCGAACGCCTCGTTGATCTCGAACAGGTCGATGTCGTCCACGGTGAGCCCCGTGGCATCGAGCAGCTTGCGCGTCGCCGGAATCGGCCCCGTCAGCATGATCGTCGAATCGGCGCCCGACGTCGCAGTGGCGGCGATCCGACCACGCGGGGCCAGCCCCAGCTCCGCACCCACCCTTTGGCTGCCGATCAGGACAAGCGACGCGCCGTCCACGATGCCCGACGAGTTCCCGGCATGATGGACGTGCTCGATCCGCTCGACCCAGTGGTAACGCTGCAGCGCGACGGCATCGAAACCACCCTGACTGCCCATGGTGGCGAACGACGGCTTCAGCGAACCGAGACTGTCCAGCGTGGAGTCCGGCCGCATGTGCTCGTCCCGGTCGAGAACGACGACTCCGTTCAGGTCCCGCACCGCAACGACCGACTTCTCGAAGAAGCCGCCCGACCATGCTGCCGCCGCCCGTCGCTGGCTCTGCAGGGCGTACGAGTCGACGGTCTCGCGGTCGAAGCCTTCGATCGTCGCGATGAGGTCGGCACTGACCCCTTGGGGGACGAACGAGGTGGACAGGTTCGTCGCGGGGTCGTTCATCCACGCCCCGCCATCGCTCCCGAGCGGTAGCCGCGACATGGACTCGACCCCGCCGGCCAGCACCATCTGATCCCAGCCCGACCGGACCTTCTGCGCAGCCGTGTTGACCGCCTCGAGACCGGATCCACAGAAGCGGTTGATCTGCACACCGGAAACGGTGTCCGGCAGTCCCGCAGCCAGGGCAGCCGTCCGGGGCAGGACGGAGCCCTGGTCCCCGATCGGCGACACGATGCCCAGCACAATGTCGTCGATCACCGCGGGGTCGAGTGCAGGATGTCGGGTACGCATCTCCTCGATCAGGCCGACGACGAGAGACACCGGCTTGATCGTGTGGAGGGCACCGGAGCTCTTGCCCCGCCCGCGAGGGGTGCGGATGGCGTCGTAGACATAGGCCTCGGGCGCCGCAGCACTCATCCGGATCTCCTTTTCATGATCGAGGAGTGGTTCTGGTTTACGACCGAGACTAGGCTAGTTAATATTAACTCGGCAACCGGGAGGCCGCGCTCTCGCTCCCGTCGCAGGGGCGGGAGGTCGGACCACCACCAGGAGGCACGATGGCCGGATCCGGCCCACGATCGGGGCGACGAAGCGCCGCACAGGACCGACGACCCGAACTCGCGGCGGTCGCGACCCCCTTGTTCCACGCCCGTGGTTTCCACGGTGTCTCCCTCGCCGACGTCGCCTCGCGGGTCGGCATGACACCCCCGGCGATCTATCGGCACTTCCGCAACAAGCAGGACCTGCTGCTCGGTTCGATCACCTACGCCCTCGACGGTGTCGAAAGCGCGCTGGACCGCGCGCGACACGCCTCGCTCGACGCGCTGATCCTCTGCCTCGCCGATGCCGCGGTCGGCCACCGCGAGCTCTGGGTTCTGCTGCAGCGGGATCTGAAGTTCGCCGACACCGACGCACGGGCGTCGGTGGAGGTCCGTTTCCGCGGCATCGTCGCTACGCTCGGCGAACGGATCGGTCAGGAGCGCCCCGATCTCGGAGCCGCAGACCGACACCTGGTCGTGACCGCAGTCCTGGCCGCCTTGGCGACCCCGTCGCTGTACCGACGCCCGGCGACAAAGGTGCACCGGCGAGATCTCGCCTCGATCGCCGCCGCCGTCGCACACACCCCTCTACCCGACCGGGGTCCGTCGTACTCGACGCCGTCGCGCACGGTCTCCACCACCCGCGAGGAGCAGGTTCTCGTACGAGCCATCGAGCTGTTTGCGGCTCGCGGATACTCCGCGGTCAGTATCGACGACATCGGCGCAGAAGTCGGCATCGCCGGACCCAGTATCTACCACCACTTCGCCACCAAGGCGGCCCTGCTCACCGAAGCGTTCAGGAGGGCCGCAGCACATCTGTCCACCGACCGCGTCCGTGCCGAGAACGATCCGCAACGTCGGCTCGACGCTCTGCTCCAGGGCTACGTCCGACTTGCACTCGACCATCGCGACCTCTTCGCCGTCTACATCGACGAAGCCGTCAACCTCCCGCGCGCCGATGCCCGGCAGATCGCAGCGACCGTGACTGCCGACATCGACCTCTGGGCGTCGACGCTGCGCGAGGTTCGGACTGATCTCACCGCATCGGCCGCGCGGCTGCGCGTGACCGCGGCACGAGGAGTCGTGAACGACGTCGTCCGCTTCCGACGCCTCACGATCCGCCCGCTCATCACCGACGAGATCAGGGCACTGAGCGCGGCCGCGCTGGGCGCAGACTGTGCGGACGATCGCACTTCGGCGAGCCCCAGGCCAGGACGACCGGCTCCGCGACACGAGACGCCGGCGCCGTAACGATCGCGGAGGCGACGCTGTCGGGCCACCACCCCGGACCCACGGCCTGGTGTGATCCCGGTCGGTTAATCTATTCTCTGTTAAGAACCTGACGAGGAGGTCCGGCATGCGGCGCACGCTCTACGACGACGACCACCGGCACTACCGCGACACCGTGCGGGAGTTCCTGGCCCGGGAGGTCGAACCTCACTTCCTCGACTGGGAGAGGGCGGGGGCCATCGACCGTTCGCTCTTCCCGAAGGCGGCCGAGGCCGGAATCTATGCGCTGGCCGTGCCCCCCGAGTTCGGCGGCTCCGGCGAGACGGACTACCGGTTCCGGATGGTGGTCAACGAGGAGATCGCACGCGTGGGCGCGACGTCTCTTGGTATGACCCTCGGGCTCCAGGACGATCTCGTCCTGTCCTACCTGCTGGACCTGACGACCGACGACCAGAAGAAGCGCTGGTTGATCCCCTTCGCACGCGGCGAGTCGATCGGCGCCCTCGCCATGACCGAGCCGGGGACCGGAAGTGACCTACAAGGGATCCGGACCTCCGCCAAGCGCGATGGCGACGGCTGGATCCTGGACGGCCAGAAGACCTTCATCTCCAGCGCGCTGAGCGCCGACTTCGTCATCGTTGCGGCCCGGACCGACCCGGACGCCGGATCGCGTGGTTTCAGTCTGTTCGTCGTGGAGCGGGACACGCTGGGCTTCCAGCGCGGCCGGCGACTGGAGAAGGTCGGCATGCACGGCCAGGACACCGGCGAGCTGTTCTTCGACAACGTTCGCCTCCCCTCCGAGAATCTGCTCGGCACCGAAGGGCAGGGACTCATGCACCTCATGAGCCACCTGCCCCACGAACGACTCGGAATCATCGCGTCGGCCTACACCGGCGCCCGCGCCGTCTACGACCTCACCGCACGCTACTGCTTCGAACGGCAGGCGTTCGGGAAGGCGATCGGAGACTTCCAGAACTCGCGTTTCACACTCGCGGAGATGGAGACACAACTCGACGTCGCGGAGACCTACGTCGACCGCTGCGTGAGCGCCTTCAACGCCGGCGAGCTCAGCGCCGTGGAAGCCGCGAAGGGCAAGTGGTACCTGAGCGAGTTGCAGAAGCAGATCACCGACCGCTGCGTGCAACTGCACGGCGGATACGGCTTCATGCTCGAGTACCCCGTGGCCAGGGCGTTCGCGGACACGCGGATCCAGACCATCTACGGCGGAACGACCGAGATCATGAAAGAGATCGTCGGACGCGACATCGCCGCGCGTTTCCGGGCTTGACCAGCGCACGCCGGCCGTGACCACGACCGGCACCACCCCACTGCAAGGAGAGTCATGGATCTGAACGGACTGCGTTGTCTGGTGACCGGCACGGCGTCCGGTATCGGCGCGGCGGTCGCCCGCCTGCTCGTCAACGGTGGCGCGAGCGTCGTGAGCCTGGACCGCAACACCCCCGACCTGGCGGTCGAACAGCACGTCGCGCTCGATCTGGCCGACCCGGCGAGCATCGATACGGCGCTCCAGGAGATCGACGGATCCTTCGATGTGCTCGCAAACGTGGCGGGGGTTCCCGGAACACTGCCCGGCGAGTTCGTCTTCAAGGTCAACTTTCTCGGCATGCGCCACCTGACCGAGTCGATGTTCGACCGGCTCAACCCGGGCGGGTCGATCGTCATCGTCTCGTCGACCGCTGGTTTCCAGTGGGCCGAGCGGCTCGACGTGATCAAGGACCTACTCTCGACCGAGTCATTCGACGAGGGCGTCAAGTGGTTCGCCGAGCACCCCCAGCAGGGCAACATCTACAACTTCTCTAAAGAGGCAGCCACCGTCTACACCCTGGCCATGGGTGGTGCCGTTCGTGAGATGAACGACCTGCGCATCAACGCCGTACTGCCTGGGCCGGTCGAGACACCGATCCTCGCCGACTTCGAGGAGAGCATGGGCAAGGACACCCTCGACGGGGTCAAGGCGTTCCTCGGACGGCATGCGACGGCCGACGACATCGCCCCAGCGATCGCCTTCCTCGCCTCTCGCGACTCCGCCTGGATGAACGGCACGACCGTGGTCGCCGACGGCGGCATCACCGGAGCGATGCTGTCCGGACTCGTGCCCGCACCTCAGATCTGAGCTCCCCGCCTCGACCGACAGTGGAATCGCCTGAGTGCGGCCACCCACGGGTGGCCGCACTCGGCGTCGTGCGATCACTGTCGCGACAGGATCCCGACCACCGACACCGACCGCAGCCCGCCCTCCGCCTCTGCTCCCCCGACCTGACCGTCCAAGGACGAAGACACCGACCTCCTCCATGGCCGTGAGGACCATCGCGGCGACGACGTTCTCAGTCTGGACGTCGCCGCGATGACGAGCGTGGCCGAGGTGACGGCATCCGAGCACCGATCAATGACGCCGGCGTCGCCGCGCCGCCCACCGCTGCCATGGCCGAGGCGGGAGGGCGCGCGAGAACCACTAGCAGGCGCCTTCCTGCTGATCGCGCCGTCCGTCCCAGACGACTGCGCGTCAGCGGCGCCCGCGCCCGACCCGAGTCACGGGCCGTCGATCACACCCCGCGACCGCAGCCGCCCGATCTGCTCCTGCCCGAGGCCCAGGACGTCGGCGAGTACCTCTTCGGTGTCCTGGCCCAGGATGACCGGTTCCCCCGCATTGCCGTGCTCGCCGTCCCACCGCATAGGCGAGCGTCCCGAGATCAACGTGTCGCCGTTCTCGACTTCGAGGGTCTCGAGCACCGGGTGCGCTCCGTCCTCGTGCGCCGCCACGACGTCGGCCATGCCCTGGTACCGACCCCACAGCACCCGTGCGGCGTCGAGTTCGTCGCGTACCTGCTTGCCCTGGCGGGCGACAAACCATGGCCTCAGTACCGCAGCGATGGTCTCCCGAAGACGGTAGCGTTCCGCTTCCAGGGTCAAATCGGCAGCGAGCGAGGCCTCGAGCGCATCGAAGACGGCGCCGGTGCCGGTAACCGACTTGAGGGCGGTCCACTGGCCCTCTGTCAGCGCGACCACCATCACCCGCTCACCGTCGGCGCAGGCAAAATCGACTCCGAAGCTTCCGTAGACGTGGTTGCCGTGGCGGAGTCGCCCCTGCCCACGGTCGGCGGATTCGGACAACCACCCCAGATTCGCGACACCGGCCAGCGCGACGTCGGCCAGCGCTATCTCGACGAACGCACCATCTCCGGAGCGCATGCGATCGTGAAGCGCTGCCAGAACGGCGGTGGAAACGCTGAGCCCGGTGACCAGATCCCATGCGGGCAGCACGTGGTTCACCGGTGTGCCACCCTCCTCCGGCCCGGTGATCTGAGGAATGCCCACCTCGGCGTTGACCGTGTAATCGACCGCCGGGCGGCCGTCGGGATAGCCCTGCACGCGTACATGCACAAGATCTGATCGGTGCTGGGTCAGCGCCTCGTTCGCCATCCACCGGCGGCCCACGACGTTGTCGATGAGGACACCGCGGTCCGATCCCGGAGCGGCGATGAGCGCGGTGACGAGCTCGCGCCCCTCGTCCGACCGCATGTCGACGGCCACCGACCGCTTCCCCTTGTTCAGCGAGCTCCAGTACAAACTTGACCCACCTGGGGCGAGCGGCCAGCGAAGATGGTCAGACCCTCCACCGACCGGGTCCACGCGGATCACCTCGGCGCCGAGCTGCGCCAGCGTCATGCCACCTGTGGGACCCGCCACGAAGCTGGCACATTCGACGACCGACAGTCCGGTCAGCGGCCCCGGCCGGGTCACGTGACCGCCTCGAAGACCGCCGCGAGCCCCTGCCCACCGCCGATGCACATGGTCTCGACGCCGTGGCGGGCGCTGCGGCGTGCCATCTCACGGGTCAACGTGGCCAGGATCCGGCCGCCGGTCGCACCAACCGGATGGCCGAGCGAGATCCCTGAACCGTCCACGTTGAGTCGCTCGAAGTCGCTCGCGGTGAACCCCCACTCCCGGGTGCACGCAAGGACCTGGGCAGCGAATGCCTCGTTCAGCTCGATGAGGTCGATGTCTTTGAGTCCGAGCTCAGCCGCGTCGAGTGCGCGGGCGACCGCGGGCACCGGACCGATCCCCATCGTGCGCGGTGGAACTCCGCCGACCCCCCAAGGAGACCAGCCTGGCCAAGGGGCCAGTCCGAGCTCGTGCGCGGTCTCGGGACTCGTCACGACGCAGACCGCCGCCCCGTCGTTCTGGCCCGAGGCGTTCCCGGCCGTGACGGTCGCTTCCGCGTCGTCCGCCCCGAGCACGGGTCGCAGCCGCGACAGTGACTCGACGGTCGCGTCCGGTCGGATGTGCTCATCGGCCCCGACACGGACCGTCGTCTTGCCGTCCAGGACCTCGATCGGCACGATCTCGTCGTCGAAGACCCCTGACTGCCGCGCCGCCGCGGCCCGTCGATGGCTGCGCACCGCGTACTCGTCCTGTTCCTGCCGCGGGATTGCGTACTCGCAGCGCAGGTTCTCCGCTGTGTCCAGCATGCCGCCGCGCACCGGATGCTGCCGACTGCCTGCGGTCAGTCGGCCCGTCGATAGGGAGTCGTGCATCATCACCCCGGGCCCGGCCTTCGCTCCCCACCGCAGGGTCGTCGAGTAGAAGGGCGCAGAACTCATGGACTCGGCCCCACCGGCCAGCACAACCTTCGATGCATCCGACTGGACCTGCATCGCCGCGTAGATCACCGCCTGCAAGCCGGATCCGTACCGACGATCGATCTGCAGGCCCGTCGCCGTGACCGGGAGTCCGGCATCGAGCGCCGCTACGCGTCCAAGTGCCGGTGCATCCATGGTCGGGTAGCAGTTGCCGAGAAGGACGTCATCGATCGTCTCCCCCGACAGCCCCGTCCGGTCGCGCAGCTCACGGATCACGGTGGCCGCAAGCTCGTGTGCGGGCACCGAGCGGAGCATGCCTCCGAACCCACCGACCGGTGTTCGGAGCGGCTCGCAGATCACGGCGTCGAGCACGAGGTCCTTCTTCAGCAGATCCCGGGCGAATCCGGGCGCCGCAACGTGTTCGGACTCAGAAGAACCGACGCAAGAGCGCCATCTTCCGCGGTCCGTAGGGCGGGTACATCAGGCTCGGGTCGGGCTTGGCCGGCTTGGCGAGGACGGCCTTGCGGTGGCTCAGCGCCTGGAATCCCCACTCACCGTGATAGGCCCCCATCCCGCTGGTGCCCACGCCGCCGAAGGGCAACTGCGGCACCAGACAGTGCATGGCCAGGTGATTGACCACCACCCCGCCCGAACTCGTCTCGGCCAGGACGCGCTCCCGGGTGGCCCGAGAGCCGGTGAACAGATACAGACCGAGCGGTTTCGGACGCGCGGTGACGAAGTCGATCGCCTCGTCCAGCGACCGGACGCCGAGCACCGGCAGGATCGGACCGAAGATCTCGTCGCCCATCACCGCGGAGTCCGGCGCCGGATCGACGAGCACAGTGGGCTCGATCGACAGTCCGCTGGCCCCGAGACGGCCGCCGGCCGCGAGTCGACCGCCGTGTCCGTCGAGCATGGGCGCCAACCGGTCGAGCTGTCGCTGGTTGACGATCGGCTGGGCGGCCGGCTCGCCGATCTGGAACTGTTCGAGAGCCTCGACAATTCCGTCGACGAGGCGGTCCTTGACCGACTCCTCAACCAGGACGTAGTCGGGCGCGATGCAGGTCTGACCCGAGTTCATCAGCTTGACCCAGGCGATCCGGCGTGCCGCAACGTCGATGTCGGCATCTGCGGTGACCACGACCGGGCTCTTCCCCCCGAGCTCGAGGACCACGGGGGTGAGGTGTGCCGCAGCAGCCTCCATCACCTTCTTGCCGATCGCCGGGCCGCCGGTGAAGAAGGCGAGATCGACCCTTTCCCCGAGGATGGCCTGGGTGACCGCCGCGTCGCCCTCGAGCACGCTGACGGCCTCGGGGTCGAGGTACTGCGGGATCAAGTGTGCGAGCAGTGCCGAGGTCGCAGGCGCATGCTCCGACGGCTTCACCACCGCCGTGTTTCCGGCGGCGACCGCGGCAACCAGCGGCCCGAGGGTGAGGTACACGGGATAGTTCCAGGGCCCGATGACCAGTACGACCCCGAGGGGGTCGTACTGGTAGAAGCCTCTACCGGGCAACATGCTCAGCGGCAGTGTCGTCGAGCGGCGACGCATCCACTTCCGCAGGTGGCGACGAGCGTAGGCGGCCTCGGCCGCCGTCGAGGCGATGTCGCCCAGCCATGCGTAGTGGGCGGGGCGCCCCAAATCAGCCGCGAGAGCCTCGGCCAGCTCCTTCTCCCGCTCACCGACCAGCCGCTCGATTCCGCGGAGCTGGCGTCGCCGCCAACTCAGCGACCGTGTGCGGCCCGTTGCGAACGTTGCGCGCAGTCTCGCCACCTCGCGCCCCGCCACGGTCGCCGGGTCCTGTGCCTCTGCCGACGTCGGCGCCACTGCCGTCATCGTCCTCTCCTTCGCGCTCGATGGACTTGAGTCGCCGGTCTAGCTGCCGACACGCCGACGGGTGGGTTCAGCCGACGGGGTTCACACCCGGAGTAGCCCCGTCGAGGTCGACGATCTCGGACCAGCGGTCGCCGACCTGCTCGATCGTAGGGACCTCGGCGAAGGCGACCCCCTTGGTCTGGAACTGGCGCACCCTGTGCACCTGTCCCCCGCCGGCGACGAGGACACTTCCGGATTCGTCGCACTCATCGGTGAGCAGATGCCCCACGACCGGTGCGACGTGAGCCGGGTCCAGCTTGGCGAGCAGGTCCGGTGTCGCGATGTCCTCGGTCATCCGGGTAGCGGCCATCGGTGCCACCGCGTTGGCCCGAATGCCGCTCTTGCGACCCTCGATCGCAAGAGTCAGCACGAGCCCGATCAGCCCGCTCTTTGCGGCGCCGTAGTTGGCCTGGCCGAAGTTGCCGTAGATGCCAGATGTCGACGTGGCGACGACGATCCGGCCGTGCTGCTGCTCCCGGAAATACGGCCACGCGGCGTGGATGACGTGGTAGCCACCGTAGAGGTGCACCTGCTGGACTGCGTCCCAGTCCTCGTCAGACATCTTGTGGAACGCCCGGTCCCGCAGGATGCCGGCGTTGGCCACGACACCGTCGATCCGCCCGAAGTTGTCCAATGCGGTCTGCACGACCGCCTGGCCGCCCTCGCGGGTGGCCACGCTGTCGTAGTTGGCCACAGCCTCGCCTCCAGCAGCGACGATCTCGGCCACTACCTGGTCCGCCGCCTCCGACGCTCCACCGCTGCCGTCGCGCGCTCCTCCGAGGTCGTTCACCACGACCTTGGATCCCGCAGCGGCCAGCACGCGGGCGTACTCCCGGCCCAGCCCGTTGCCACCACCGGTGACCGCTACGACGCGGCCTTCGACGCCTGCCATGTCCTCTTCCTTTCCCTAGCGAACAGTCCGCGCGCCGCTCAGCGCCCGGTGAATGTGGGGGCGCGCCGCTCGAGCACCGCAGCGAGTCCCTCACGCGCATCGGCGGTACCGGACAGCTCCGAGACCGTGCGGGCCTCCTCCGGAAGTTGTGCCTCTACCCTGCTTCCGAGCCCCGACCAGACGAGCCTCTTCGTCGCGCCGAGCGCGCGCGGTGCTCCTGCCGCCAGCGAGCGCGCAACCCTGAGGCTCTCGGCCTGCAACTCAACGTCCGCGACGACGCTGGTGATCAGACCGATCTCCAACGCGTCGGCGGCCGTGAGGGTCGGGTTCAGCAGGAGGATCTCCATAGCCTTCCGTACCCCGACAATCTGGGTGAGCGTCACCGACGAGCCCGCGTCCGGAGCCATGCCGACACGTGCCGCACCGGACATGAACTTCGCCGACTCACCGGCGATGACGACGTCCGAGGCACACACCAGGCCCAGGCCACCTCCACCGGCGGCGAACCCGTGTACCGCAGCAACGACGGGCACCGGCAGCCCCAGCAATCCCTGGGCGACGTTCTGCAACCACGCCGTGGCCTCACGCAGGTAGTCCGGCAGTGCCTCGCCCTTGCTTGCGAAGGTCTTGACGTCGCCGCCGGCGCAGAAGTTCGCACCCTCGCCGGTCAGCAACACGGTGCGTAGCTCGGGACGTCCTGTCGCGACCATCACCGCGTCGTAGAGGGCACGCAGGAAAGGGACGTCCATCCCGTTGGAAGCGTCCGGGCGGTTGAGCCGGAGGTGAGCGAGCCCGTCGTCGTCGATGCTGAGCAGGACAGGGCCGGAGTCGATCAGCTTCATCATGTCTCCTCTGCACGGGGCCGGCCGGTGAAGCGGCTGATTCCGGCCCCTGCGTCCTCGCCGCCGAGGTGGGCGAGGGTCGATTCGGTCTCCATCCGCAGTCCGTCGGCCAGAGGCATCTCGACACCACCGCGGATCAGCTGCTTGATGCGGGCGATCGCTCCCCGGTCCTTGGCGAGCAGGCCGGTGACGACGTCCTCCACCGTGGCCTCGAAGGTGTCGGCGTCTGCGGTGCGGTGCACCAACCCCCACTCAGCGGCGGTCGTGCCACTGATCCGCTCGCCGAGCAGGATGTGACCGAGCGCTCGAGGTAGCCCGACCAGCCGCGGAAGACGCTGGGAGCCGCCTCCGCCGGGGATCATCCCGAAATTCGCGTGGTTGTCGGCGAGCACTGCGTCCTTGCGCGCCACGGCCACATCCACGGACTGGACCAACTCAAACCCACCGGCCATCGCGTAGCCCTCGACGGCGGCCACGACTGGCACCGCCAACCTCCCGATCAGCTCGCAGGCCTCGATGAAGGTCTCGAACAGCGGGCGCAGGGCGTCGGGCCCTTCCTCGCGCAATCGAGATACCTCGTGGAAGTCGCCGCCCGCGCAGAAGTGACCGCCAGCCCCTCCGATGACGATCACGTCAGCGTGCGCCGCCGCCTCGTCCAGCTTCTTTCGCAAGGACTCGGCGAGGGCGACGGTGACGGCGTTGCGGGCCTCCGGCCGGTTGAGCGTGAGGTAGGCGACGCGACCGCGCTCGCGCTGCTCGATCCGGAGGAGTACGGGACTTCCCTCCGGGCTCATGCGTCCTCCCGCCAGCGATCGGAGGAGGGATCGAGCAGACGCCGAAGGTTCCCCTCCGGCAGCCAGACGATTGTCTCCAGTTCGAGTGCATCGAGAAAGCGCACGCGCCCGGTCTTGAGGTCCTCCACCCGAAGACGACGACTGTTGGCCTCATCGTCGATCCGGATCGAAACCTCGGCAAATTCGTTGCCGACGATGTCCGGGGAAATATTCATCGCCTCGTCCTCAGATCAAGAACGCGAGCGTCGCGATCGCTCGCGCATTGTCGACCAGCTCGACCTTTTTATAGGCCATTGCGATCTCGCCCTCGACCGTGCGCAGCCGATAGGTGTAGCGACCCGCCCAGATCTCGGTGCCCCGTTCACGAGACTCGACGAGCACGAAGTTGGCTCCGACCACGGTGTCCCCGTCCTCGACACCGAGGATTTCCACGTTCGACACCACTCGCCGCAGTCGCGACTTCGGCACCTGGGAGTGCCGGCGGCCCGTGAGGTACTGCCGGATTCGGGTCGCGATCCGGTTCCGGTTGTCGTGGATGATCGACATCTGAGTCATGCGGTCGGCGTTGTCGTTGTTGGCCGGGACCCAGTACAGGGCGTCCGGCGTCCACAGAGCCTCCCACTCCTCGTAGCGGTGCTCGTCGGCCAGACGAGCCTCGCGGAAGAGGAACTGCTCGACCTCGCGCAGATCCAGTGGTGGGGTGCCACATGTGGGATGGTCACCAGTGGCGTGCGTCGGACCGGTGGGGACCGCACCGACAGTCGTGCTCGCTTCGGTCACCGCACACGTCCTTCGGTCATCAGATGCTTGTAGTGGGACCAGAAGCCACGCATGCCGGTCTCGTCGGTCGCACCACCGATGGTCAGCCCACGCTCGTCGATCTCCTCGCGGTCGACGCCTCGGCGGACATCGAGCCACTCCGGCCGCAGTTCCGCGACACCGGCCTGGTTGCGCTCGTACATCTCGGTGTCGTCGGCGAGCAGCATGCCCGCGGGTCCGACCGAGCCGACGCACTGCTGCAGCATCCGCTTGTTCATCTCCGGGGCGCTCTTGAACTGCACCGCGGTGACGTGCTGAACGGTCAGGTCGGCGGCAAGAGGCTGGATCGCGAAGAGCTGGATCTCGGCGATGAACAGGTTAGGGAAGATCATGACGTGCGGAGCGCCCTCGATGAGGACTTCCTCCGCGCCGCTGTCGCCGTGCCTGTCGCGCATGGCCTTCACATAGTTCGGCACCTTCTCCTCGGTCGTGCCGAACCATCCGAGCGGCACCCCCAGGCGTCGGAACTCGGGGCGCAGGTCGTTCTCACTGTGGCCGTTGCCGAGGGCTCGCGTGACCGCGGTCGACTTCTCTCCGTACAACGCCCCGATACCGCTCTCGGCGACGCTGAAGATCGAGGCGTGCACGAACTGCGGGTGGTAGCCGTCGGTCTCGTTCTCGGCCAACAACTTCCAGTTCGCCCGCGCCCGGTGCTTGAGGAAGCCTGCGCTCAGCTCGATCTCGCCTTCGGGCGCGAGCCTCACCAGCCGGTCGATCTCCCCCTTGGCCTCACCGAGGTGCTGCTCCAGCGTCGGGCCGTCCTCGGCGAAGCTGCCGAACACGAAGCCCTGGTAGACACCGACCCGCGGCACCCGGCCAAGCCCCAGTTCAAGCTTGTTGCGACCTCCATAGCCCTGGTGGAACGGATAGCCCAGCATGTCGCCGTTGTTCCGGTAGGTCCAGCCGTGGTACGGGCAGCGGAAGCTGCTCGAGTTTCCGGCGTCGGCTTCGCACACCAGGTTTCCGCGATGGGCGCATCGGTTCAGGAGCAGATGGACCTCGCCGTCTGCGGTCCGCGTCATGATGACGTCCTGCGGACCGATCGACTTGCGCACGTAGTCGTTCGGCTCGGCGATCTCGCTGACATGACCCACGTAGACCCAGGTTCGGTACCAGATCTGCTGCAGCTCATCGGCGAAGATCTCCGGCGAGGTGTACAGCGACCCGTGCACCCGACGCGGCTGGATCAGCTCGTCGTACCGCGCGGCCGGACCGCTCGGCCTGCCGGCAGGCCCCACGGCGTCGGTGACCTCGGTCAGCGCCACGGTCAGCTCCTCTCTTCGATGTCGCGGCCGCGCCTGGCAGCCGCCGTCTGCTCCTCGATCACCTGATCAGGGGTAGAGCCGACCGACGCTCTCCGCGACGCACGCCGGCTTCTCGACGCCCTCGACCTCGATCGTCGAGGTCACGATGCTCTCCACGAACCCGTCACCTTCGCGGACGTCAGTGAGGGTGCAACTCGCTCGCACACGACGTCCGACCGGCACCGGCGTAGGGAACCGAACCTTGTTCAGCCCGTAGTTGATCCCCATCCGCACGTTGTCGACGGTGTAGAGCTGCGCCATCAGCTGCGGCAGGAGCGAGAGCGTGAGATAGCCGTGGGCGATGGTCCCGCCGAACGGACTGTCCCCAGCACGTTCCGGATCGACGTGGATCCATTGGTGATCGCCCGTCGCGTCGGCGAACAGGTCGACCTGCCGCTGATCGATCTCGACCCACTCGGTCGGGCCGAAAGACGTTCCCTTGGCCGCGGCGAGGTCGTCGACCGACGTGAAAGTCGTGCGCTTGCTCATCGTTCCTCAGTCCTCGAGGCTCAGGGCCTCGGTCGGGCAGGCACGGACCGCTTCCTGAAGCTCGGCCCGCTGTTCCTCGCTGCCCTCCTCCTTGAGCAGGAGCAGGGAGCCGTCGTCGTCGACCTCGAAGAAGTCGGGCGCGAGTGACTCGCACAGTCCCAACCCGGTGCACTTGTCGTAGTCCACGCAGACACGCACGGATGTTCTCCTCTCCGATGAGGTCAGAGTTCGAGCGTGCACGGCATCGACTTGACGCCGTCCACGAAATTTCCGACGAGCTGGACGGGCTCGCCTGTCTGCAGATTGGGCACCCGCTCGAGCAGCTGCCCGAACAGAGCCCGCATCTGGGTCTTCGCCAACATGTTCCCCATGCAGAAGTGCGGTCCACCCCCACCGAAGGCCACGTGCGGATTCGGATCCCGGCGCACGTCGAAGGTGAGCGGATCCTCGAAGACGTCTGCGTCACGATTGCCGGATGCGTAGTACATGACCAGCCAGTCGCCCTTGCGGATCTGCTGCCCACGGAACTCGGTGTCCCGGGTGGCGGTCCGCCGGAACGTCATCACCGGGCTCGCCCAGCGCACGAACTCCTCGATCGCGGTACCGATGGTGGCGTCGTAATCCTGCTGCAAGATCTTGCGCTGGTCCGGAAAACGCGTGAGTGCCTGCATGGTGCGCGAGATGGTGTTGCGGGTGGTGTCGTTGCCGGCCACCGACAGCAACACGAAGAACGCCGCGATGTCCTCGTCAGTGAGCTTCTCGCCGTCGACCTCGGCCTGCACCAAGTTCGTCATCAGGTCCGACCGGGGGTTGGCCCGACGGTCCTCCGCCAGGTCGATCCCGATGTTGATCAATGTGATGAGAGAGTTGTTGAGGAGTTCGGCAGGCTCCTTCCCCGCCCGGACGTCCTCGTCACCCCAGGAGACCATGCCGTCGGCGGCGTGCGCCGCTGCATCCCGACGCTCCGGCGCCAGGCCGCACATCTCGTAGATCGTCCACATCGGCAGACGACGCGAGACCTGCTCGACGAAGTCGCAGTCGCCCACCTCGATGAGGTCGTCGACGATCCGACGAGCCTGGTCCTGGATCTGGTCCTCGATCCGCTTGACCTGCTTCGGGGTGAAAGCCGCACTGACCAACTTGCGCAGCTTGGTGTGACGCGGTGCATCGGTGGCCAAGAACGACGACGCGGCCTCGAGGATGTCATCGGGAACGTCCTCGATCATCACCCCTTGCCCGGAGCAGAAGTCGACCGGGTTCTTGCTGACCGCCTGGATGTCTTCGTGGCGGGTGATCGCCCAGAACCCGGCTCCGTCCTCCTGGGGCAACATCGAGCCCTCGGCGGGCGGCTGCCAGCTGACGGGGCGCTCCCGCCGAAGCACACCCAGCCGTTGCTCACGCTGCTCGGGCGTGAGCGCCCAGAACTCGAGGGTGCCCACGGACACGGCATCGTAGGCAGGACGGGGGTGCGCCATTGCTGCTCCCTGCACGGTGGTGGAGGACCGGTTTTTAATTCCGATTCGATGCACGGTCAGGACACCACGGGACTCGCGCCCTGTCAAGCGACCAGCGATCACGCCCTCGACTGCTTAATCTTACGTCGAAAACTTCGGACGAAGGAGCTCTCATGGATCTTGGACATGCCGGCGCTCGCGTCGTCGTCACCGGGGCCGGCGCCAACATCGGCCGCGGTATCGCTCACGCCTTCGCCCGTGAGGGCGCCCGCGTGGCCGTCGTCGACATCGACTCCGCGCAGGCCGAGCAGGTGGCCGACGAGGTCCGGGGGCTCGGCGCGCCCGATACCGCGGCGGTGTCGCTTGATCTCACCTCGGAGGGCGCCGGTGAACGGGTCGCGGCAGTCGCCGAGCAGGCCTGGGGCGGGATCGACGTCCTCGTGAACAACGCAGGCTGGAGCCGACCCGGGTGGTTCACCGACCAGACCGATCGTGAACTGTGGCGCAGGACCGTCGATCTCAACCTCCTCGCCGCGGTCGACTGCTCCCAGGCGGCGCTGCGCCTGATGAAGCGAGCCGAGCACGGCGCGATCGCCTTCCTGTCCAGCGATGCCGCGTTCGGCGCGATCCGACAGGGCATCTACGGCAGCACGAAGGCGGGACTCATCTCGCTGGCCCGCACGATCGCCCGGGAGAACGGCCGGTTCGGGGTGCGTTCCAACGTGGTCGCCCCCGGCCTGGTCACGCCCCCGGAAGACACCTCCGTCGGAGAGCACAGCGTCTGGGCCGGCGGACCCGGGTCCTTGTTCACCTCCGACCAGGTCGAGTCCGTGCTCAAGACACAGGCCCTGCGTCGCCCCACCACGGCCGACGACATCGCCAACGCGGTCGTCTGGATCACCTCACCGACCGCGGCCCGCCAGGTGACGGGCCAGGTGGTCGCGGTCGGGGGCGGGTCATCGATGCCGTGACCTCGCGCGGGTGCGTTGACCCCGCCACCACGGTTCTCTAGGATGGATTAAAATTTGCGGTGGCGGACGACGACGTCGGCCTGCACGTCCCCGGGAGGACCACCGCCGGAGGAGGAGACCACATGCACGCCTCGAACATCGTCGCCGACAACGAGGAGCGCGCCGCACTGCGCTCCGCGGTGGCGAAGCTGGTCGGCCGTTTCGGGCACGGCTACTTCATGGATCGAGCCAACGCCCACGAAGAACCAGCGGAGCTGTGGAAGGAACTCGGTTCGGCCGGTTTCCTCGGCGTCCACCTCTCGGAGGAGTACGGCGGCGGTGGCGGCGGCATGGCCGACCTCGCGGTCGTCGTCGAGGAGTCGGCCGCCCAGGGCGTGCCGCTGCTGATGATGGTCATCTCGCCCGCCATCTGCGGTTCGATCATCGACCAGCACGGCAGCCACGAGATGAAGCAGCGCTGGCTCCCCGGGATCGCGGACGGATCTTTGAAGATGGCCTTCGCCATCACCGAACCCGACGCGGGGTCCAACAGCCACCAGATCACGACGACGGCCCACCCCGACGGCGAGGGCTGGCGCATTCGCGGGACGAAGTACTGGACCTCCGGTATCGACGAGGCCGACGCCGTGCTCGTCGTTACCCGGAGTCCGGAGGCAGGCCGCCACGGCCGTCATCCTCTGTCGCTGTTCGTCGTGCCGACCGACTCCCCCGGCCTCAGCTGGCAGCACATTCCCTCGGCACTGCGCCAGCCCGAGCATCAGTTCACCGTGTTCTTCGACGACGTCGCGGTCGGACGTGACACTCTGATCGGCACCGAGGGCAACGGACTCCGGCAAGTCTTCGCCGGGCTCAACCCGGAGCGCATCACCGCCGCCTGCATCAGCAACGGCATCGCGCGATACGCCTTGGAAAAGGCCTGCTCCTACGCCCGCGAGCGCGAGGTGTGGAACGTGCCGATCGGGTCGCACCAGGGAGTGGCCCATCCACTGGCCGAGGCCTACATCGGGACTCAGCTCTCGCGGCTGATGGCCTACCGCGCCGCCGAGCTGTTCGACCAGGGTCTCGATGCGGCCGAGGCATCGAACGTGGCCAAGTTCGCCGCGGCGGACTCGTCTCTTCGCACCCTCGATCAGTCCATGCAGGCGCACGGTGGCAACGGCATGTCCCTGGAGTACGGGCTCGCCGATCTGTGGTTCGTCGCCCGAATGCTCAAGACCGCGCCGGTGAGCCGAGAGATGGTGCTGAACTTCGTCGCGCAGCGCAGCCTCGGCCTCCCGGCCTCGTACTGACGAGCTCGGCTCCCGCACCACGACACCGAAGGAGTGGACTGTGGACCGCTCGCGTCGAATCGTCACGACGTCGGCGACCGTGGACGTCGAGGAGCCGGCCTCGAAGGCCGAACAGACCCGTAAACGGATCCTCGACGCGGCGGCCAAGGTCCTCGCGACGAAGGGCTATGCCGGCACGCGGCTGACCGACATCGCCGCGCTGGCAGGGGTCCGCGCCCCGGCCGTCTACTACTACTTCACCTCGCGGGAGCGACTCGTCGAAGAAGTGGTGACCACGGGCATGGTCCGCAACCTGGAGCACGTCCGCGCCGCTCTCGACGCGCTCCCGCCACACACCCCCGCCATCGATCGGATCTGTACTGCCGTCGAGGCGCATCTGCAGGTGGTACTACGCATCTCGGACTACACCATCGCCGCCGTGCGGAACACCTCGCAGCTGCCCGAGGGCATGCGCGCGCGACAGGTAGCGGCCCAGCAACGCTACGTCGATCTCTGGCGTGAACTGCTCGACGACGCCAGAGCATCAGGCGAGCTCGACCGCGAGCTCGACCCCAGGGCCGCCCGAATGCTGGTGCTCGGTGCACTGAACTGGGCGTGCGAGTGGTGGGACCCCCGGCGCGGCTCGCTCCACACCGTGATCACGACGGCGCAGATTCTGGTCCGCCGTGGACTCGTGGCCGCGCCTCCGGCCAGCCGGCCCACGTGAACCGACGACGCGAACAACGGCCGGACTCGACCACCGATCCTCCATGACAGCTCGATGCGCCGCTGCGGACACGATCACGCGGGCGTTCCCGACATCGCGTCCGCACAGTCCGACGAGAGGGGGCCGACAGGCCCTCACCTCGAGCGGCTGGCCGAGTCATCCGTTTCTGGACCTACCGAACCTCCGGCAGGCCGAGATGGTCGCATGCCAGAATCCTCGGATCTCCGGATCGAGAAAGTACGGCCGGACCACTGCGCCACCCGCCTCACGCTCGCTGTTCACGACCTCCAGGTGGCGGATCGTCGCGGACACGACGCCGCCATGTCGTCCAGGCATGTCCGCGACCACTGGCCGTACCACCAGCTCAACGACTGATGTCGACCAGCGCGGGGCCGGGCGCTCCCCACCCGGCCCCGCGCATCTCCTCGTTCTGCAACGAAGGTCTCACCATCGACTCAGCCGGTCAGCGCCCGGACCTGGTCCCGCCGACACATGTCAGGTACCGCCGCCACGGGGGACCCCGGCGACAGAGCCGCGACCGGATGGTGTCTGAACCCAGCTGCCGACGATGATCCCTCCGCGAGGACGGCTCCTCCGCCGGGGCAGCGTCGACATACCGGCCGGCACCGATCGACCTTCAGCAAGCTTGTCCGGGAGCGAGCCGAACGGACCGACCACGGTCCACCTCACGATCTCCTCCCGCCCGAACAGGGCTAACAGGGTGCACGGAGGCTGCGGTCTCCAGCGGAGCACCGCAATATTGAATCTACAGTAAAATACTGAAAGTGGCCGGGGCGCGATCGGGCGGATCCGAGGACATATTCTTGAGCGGTGACACGGAAAGCGACCACAGCAACCCCTGAGGTGGGCAATCCCGACTCGAAGTCTGCGCGGACCAGGACCCGGCTGCTCGACGCAGCCGCGAACGTACTGAGCCGCAAGGGGTTCGCCGGGACACGGCTGTCTGACATCGCCGAGCTCGCACAGATTCAGGCGCCCGCGATCTACTACTACTACCCCTCTCGGGAAGACCTGATCGAGGCCGTGATGGTCACCGGCGCCTCGACGATGCGGGAGCACATGACCGAGGTCCTCGACGCACTGCCGCCGTCGGCGACCCCGGCCGACCGCATCTCTGCCGCCGTCGAGGCCCAGCTGCGGCACGAGTTGGAGCTGTCGGACTACGCCCGTGCAGTCATCCGGAACTTCAACCAGATCCCGGAACCTTTCCTCGCCCGGGCGACTGAGCAGAACAACCTCTACCAGGGACTCTGGCGTCGGCTGATCGAGGACCTACGTGATGCAGGCCAGCTCCGACCCGACGTCGAACCCTCCATCGCCCGCATGCTCGTGCTCGGCTGCTTGAACTGGACCGTCGAGTGGTGGGACGCAGAACGCGGTGACATCGACCGGCTCATCGCCGTCGCGCAATCCATGGTGCTGCACTCGCTGCGCCCCTGACAACAGATTCGAACCACGGTTAGACTCCTTCCGGATGGCGATGCCGCGACCGCTGCCGCTGCAGCTCGAGGGAGGCGACGAGATGACATCAGACGAACTCATCCGCTACCGGGTCGAAGATGGGATCGGCCGGATCGAGCTGAACCGACCGGCCTCGCTCAACGCGTGGACTCCGCAGATGGGCCACCAACTCCTGGCTGCCGTGCGGAACGCGAGCGACGACGAGGACGTGCGGGTCGTGCTCGTGACCGGCGCCGGCCGCGCCTTCAGCGCCGGGGCCGACGTGAAGGTCGAGCGCGACACGACCCCCGATGGCGAACTCGACCTGTCGTCCTGGCTGCGCGACATCTACAACCCCGTGGTCCTAGCGGTCCGGGAAGCGCCCAAACCCTTCGTCGCTGCGGTGCAGGGGGCCTGTGCCGGGCTCGGGGTCTCGCTCGCATTGGCGTGCGATCTGGTGCTCGCAGCCGAGGACGCCTACTTCCTGCTCGCCTTCGTGCGTATCGCCGTCATGCCTGACGCTGGCGCGACCTCGTTCCTCGCCGAGCGGATCGGCATCACCCGGGCAAACGAGCTGTGCATGCTCGGCGACAAGCTCCCGGCTGAGAAAGCGGAGCGCTGGGGTCTGGTCAACGCGGTCCACTCCACCGCCGATCTTCACGATGCCGCAGAAAAGCTGGCAGGCCGCCTCGCCGTGTCGCCGACGGTGGCGATCGCGAGCATGAAACGTGCGCTGAACACCGCGTGCCACACCCCCCTGGTCGAGCAGGTCGAACTCGAAGCAACCCTGCAGCAGCGGCATGCGTCGACCTTCGACTACGCCGAGGGCCGGGCCGCATTCATGGCGAAGCGACGGCCCGAGTTTCGCGGCGCGTGACCACCGCCTCTCCGATTATTGACTACAGACTAAAAACCTGTGAGCCTCTGTATGGCCGGTCTGTCGACCGGTCCGAACATCACGAGAAGGAGGCATCGATGCCCGGCTTCGCCGACGAGGACGAGCTGTACAAGTACGTCGGAGCGATCTTCGAGAGGGGATTCGCCGACGATGAGCTCGGTCCCAAGATGGCCGCCACCGCCATGGTGTTCGAGACCAGGTGCACCGAGCCGGAAGCGTCGATCGTCGTCGACATGGCCGGGAAGAAGGTCCACCGGGGAGGCGATGCGGGCCGACCGACCCCGGATGCCGCTCTGCTCATGACCACCGAGACGGCCAACGCCTACTGGCAGGGCAAGGTCAATCTGCCCTTCGCGATGGCACGGAACAAGATCAAGGTCGAGGGTGACGTCGCCAAGCTGCTGTCGCTGTCACCACTGGCCAAGAAGCTGTTCCCGCAGTACGTCGAGATCCTCGAAGCCGACGATAGGAGCGATCTGCTCCTCTGATCCACGACGGCCACGGAGGTCCCGGCTCGAAGCCGGGACCTCCGTCGTCTCAGAGCCGCTCGATGATCGTCACGTTGGCCTGGCCACCGCCCTCACACATGGTCTGGAGCCCGTAGCGGGCACCGGTCCGCTCCAGCTCGTGGAGCATCGTGGTGCACAGCCGCGCCCCGGTGGCCCCCAGAGGATGCCCGAGGGCAATGGCGCCGCCGTTGGGGTTGACACGCTCGGGGTCCGCCCCGGTCTCCTTGATCCACGCCTGGACCACCGACGCGAACGCCTCGTTGATCTCGACGACGTCGATGTCGTCGATGGACAGCCCGGTCCGCGACAGCGCGTACGCGGTGGCGGGGATGGGCGCCGTCAGCACCCACGTGGGGTCGTCGCCGCGCACCGAGAGATGGTGCACACGAGCCCGAGGGGTGAGTCCGTGCGTCCGGACCGCGGTCTCAGACGCGATCATGACCGCGGCTGCTCCGTCCGAGATCTGGCTCGAGACAGCGGCGGTCACCCGCCCTCCGTCGGCCAACGGCTTGAGCTCGGCCATCTTCTCCATCGTTGTGTCCCGCCGCGGGCCCTCGTCGGCGGAGACCTCGCCATAGGCGATGATCTCCCGGTCGAACCGGCCCTCGTCGATGGCTCGAAGCGCTCGGCGATGGCTCTCGAGCGCGAACGCCTCCATGTCCTCTCGGCTGATCGACCACTTCTCGGCGATCATCTCGGCTGCGCGGAACTGCGAGATCTCGGCGTCGCCGTAACGGGCACGCCATCCGGCGCTGCCGCTGAACGGGTCCCCATCGCCGTAGGTCTCGCCCGCCTGCCAGGCCGACATGATCGGATAGCGGGTCATGTTCTGTACACCGCCGGCGATCACAAGATCGGCGGTCCCCGACATCACGGCCTGAGCCCCGAAGGCGATCGCCTGCTGACTGGAACCGCACTGCCGGTCGATGGTGACTCCGGGAACGCTCTCCGGAAGACCGGCCACGAGGGCGCACGTCCGCGCGATGTCGCCTGCCTGGGCCCCGATCTGATCGAGACAGCCGTAGATGACGTCCTCGATCGCAGTCGGGTCGATCCCCGTCCGCTCGACCAGATGACGGATCGGATGTGCTCCGAGGTCCGCGGGGTGTTCCCCGGACAGACCCCCCTTCCGACGTCCGACAGGCGCCCGGACGGCATCGACGATGTAGGCCTCACCCATGAGTTCCTCTTCTCGTTCTGGTTGCGGAGTACCCGACGGTCGGGGCCTCAGGCGCGGGCGGCCGCGGCCGCGTTGCGCTTCTCGGCGAACTCCAGCGCGTCGGTCCAGCTCGTCCCGCGGCCGATCTGGACGCGGTACTTCATGACATCGGCTCTGCGGTCCAGCGTGAGTGCACCGGTGAGCCGGTCCCCCGTCCGGTAGAGCGCGACGAACTTGCGATCCTCCACCGAGCCCGACACCACCCGGATCTCGTCGGCGGCCGCGACACCTACGAACTGGATACGACTGTCGTACCAGTCGGACCAGAAGTAGGGCACTGTCGAGTAGGGCATCGCCGAGGCCGGGTCGAGCGCGTTGCGCGCGGCCAGCCCACCCTGCTCCGCTGCGCTCGTCCAGTGTTCGATCCGCATCAGCCCGCCGGTGGGCAGGTCGGCGAAGACCGGGTTCTTCCAGCGCACCACGTCGCCCGCGGCGTAGACGCCGGGCAGGCCGGTGGCCAGCGTCCCGTCGGCCAGCACCCCGTTATCGATCCCGATCCCCGATGAATCCAGCCACTCGGTCTCGGGGATCGCGCCGACACCGGCGACGACGAGATCGGCGTCGATCGAGCTGCCGTCGGTGAGGCGCACCCCCGTCACCCGGTCTGCGCCGATCAGCGACTCCACGCCGACTCCGCATCGCAGATCTGTGCCGTGGTCGGTGTGGAGCGCCGACAAGGCGGCGCCCATCTCCTCACCCACCGACCGGACCAGCGGCGTGGCCTGCATCTCGACGATGGTGGCGGGGAGCCCGCGCTTGCGTGCACCCGAAGCGACCTCGGAGCCGATGAAGCCGGCACCGACCACGACGGTGCGTGCTCCGGCCTGCAACGCAGACCGTACGGCCACGGCGTCGTCGAGAGTTCGCAGTGTGTGCACACCCGGAAGGTCGTCGCCGGGCAGCCGCCGTGCGCGCGCACCGGTCGCGATCACCAGCGCGTCATACGGGATCCTCCGGTCCGCGACGTGAAGCTCGCGGGCGTCTCCGTCCAGCGCCGTCGCGGGCGCGCCCAAGACAAGCTCGGCACCCAACTCGTCCCGGAGGTGGGCCTCCTCGCGGAACTCCACCGCAGGAAGGTCGCCCTCGTCCAGATACGCCTTCGACAGTGGCGGACGGTCGTAGGGCAGATGGGACTCGGACCCGACCAGCGTGATCGCACCCTGGTGGCCCGCGTCGCGCGCAGCCTCGACGGCACGGAGCCCGGCGAGCGAAGCACCCACCACGACCAAGTGCGGGTCGTCGGTCGTCATCACGAGCCTCCTCGATCGTTGATTTGAATTTAGACTAAAAGCTGTATCATCGCGCCGTCAACGCGGACGCCCGAGGAACTCCCACCCGTGGAGCTCCCGGCCGGTCCGGACACCGCACCCGTGGGCCCCGACCGGGGTTCCGGAGATTCGAAACCGGAGTGGACACCATGAACGAGGACCGGGTCCGGCTCACTGTCGTCGCCGGCGTGGCAGAGATCCACCTCAGTCGGCCCGCCGCCGGCAACGCCATCGACCCGGAGATGGTGGAGTCGATCGACGAAGCCGTGCGCGCGGTCGAAGCCGACGACACGGTACGCAGCGTCCTGGTGACCGCTGCCGGGCCGGCCTTCTGCGTGGGCGGGGATCTGAGGTTCTTCCGTGACCGGATCGACCGCCTCCACGAAGACCTGTCTTCGATGATCGGAACTTGGCACCGCTCGACCCTGCGCCGACTCTCCGAGCTGCGAGTACCGGTGGTCGCGGCAGCGCGCGGTGGGATCGGCGGCGGTGGGCTCGGCCTGCTGTGGGGAGCCGACGTCGTCATCGTCTCCGACAACGCAAAGCTAGCCACGGGTTTCACCCGGTTGGGGATGACCGGCGACGGCGGCAGCACCTGGCACCTCCCGCGGCTCGTCGGAATGCGCAAGGCCCAGCAGCTCGCACTGCGATCGACGCCGGTCGAGGCCGAGGAGGCTCTGAAGCTGGGGCTGGTCTCCCAGGTCGTGTCCGACGACCGTCTCGAGGAGACCGCCCGGGCCGAAGCGGTCGAGCTGGCCTCCGGCCCGACGTGGGCCTACGGACGCATCAAGGACCTGCTGCGCGAAAGCGGCGAACGAACCTACGCCGACCACCTGGTCGCAGAGCTCGACGCCATGCTCGACGGCGCCGAGCGCTCCGACATCCGCGAGGGCGTCATCGCCTTCGTCGAGCGCCGGCGCCCCGAGTTCGACGGCAGATAAGCCACCCATACGACCCGAGGACGGAATCACGACGATGCCCGACAGCTCCGGCACACACACCCCGACAGCAGAAGAGCAAGTCCGTCGCCTCTACCCCGCTCTCGCACGGGGCGACCGCGACGAACTCTCCGCCATCCTCCACCCCGACTTCGTCGGCGTCCTCGCCGAGGGAATGCCGTTCGGGATCGGCGGGGAACACCGTGGCGCCGACGAGATGCGCCGACACGGCTGGGGCGGGATCGCCCGCCACTTCGCCGCAGGTGCCGAGCCCGAACAGGTCGCCCGGCTGACCGACGACAGAGTGCTGGTCACAGGACGCTACCGAGGCAAGGGGCGTCGAGGAGGCAGCACGGTCGATGCCGCATTCGCACACATCGTGACCGTCGACGACGGACTGATCACCGCGCTGGAGCAGTACACCGACACCGCGCGTTGGGCAGCAGCGGCTCCGCCGTACTCGACCATCGACGTGCGCGTCACAGACGGCATCGCGTCGGTCACGCTCAACCGTCCCGCCCAGTTGAACGCTTTCGACGCGCCGATGGGCGCAGAGCTGGCTCGAGCGGTGGAGGTCATCGCGGCCGATCGATCGGTCCGTGCCGTGGTGCTGGCCGGCTCGGACTCGGTGTTCAGCGTCGGCGGGGACCTCTCTCTGTTCACCGACAGTCCCCCCGACGAGCTATCCGCCCGCCTGCGCTCGCTCACCGACCTATACCACCCGGCGATCGAGCGGCTCACCGCCATGGACGCCCCCGTCGTGGTCGGAGTCCACGGCGCGGCCGTCGGCGTCGGCCTGGGCTTGGTGTGTGCCGCCGACGTCGTCGTCGCCGCTGACGACGCAATGTTCGCGACCGCCTACACCGGCATCGGCATGACCGCCGATGCCGGGGTCTCGTGGTTCCTGCCCCGACTGGTCGGGCTCCGCCGCGCACAGGAGCTGCTCCTCACCGGGCGACGACTGGACGCACGGGAGGCCCTCGACTGGGGGCTGATCACCACCGTCGTCGCCTCCGCGCACGTCGACGAGGAGGTGCACCGGATCGCGTCCCGACTGGCTACCGGCCCGACACGCGCATACGGGCAAGTGCGACGCCTGCTCCGCAAGAGCTTCGACAGCGGCCTGCGTGACCAGCTCGCCGCCGAGCAGGACTCCGTAGCGGTGGCAGGAGCCACACACGACCTGCGGGAGGGCGCGCAGGCATTCGCCGAGCGACGAACTCCGTCCTTCCGGGGCGAGTAACCGCGATGAGCATCGACGACCACAGCACACCTATCGACGAACGAGCCACCCTCGTCCGGTCTGCGCTGTGTGATCTCAGATTCCCGGCCGCACGCTGGCGGATCCTCGCCGAAGCAGCACATCGGGGCCTGTCTCCGCTGCAGTGCCACCACCTCGGCACCGACCTCCCCGAGCGCGAGTTCTCGAATCTGACAGAGGTCGTAGCCACGATCCTGCGGCAGTCATCGCGGCCCGACATACGGGAGGAGGCCCTCGCGGTCCGCCGGGCAGAGCTGAACAGCAATAGAGCACCCGGCGTCGGCCGCCTTCGGTAACGCCACCCGCATCGGCGTCGAACTCGCTGCAAGCTCGGCTCGACGGGACCGCCGTGACCATGATCTCATTCGGATTCGAAATCAAAAACCGGAGAGAGGTCGCCGCATGCCACTCGTCCCCATCACCGACGCGATGTACCTCTGGGGCGAGTCCGGCACCGGACCCAGTCACGTGGTCGCCCTACAGATCTTCCAGACGCCCGACGACGCCGAGCCCGCACTGCTCGATGAACTCTACGACCGGATGACGGACGTCACCCAGCTCAAGCCAGCCTTCCGACGTCGGCCGCATCGCTCGGTGTGGACCGCCGGTCAGTTCGAATGGGCCCAGGACGACCACGTCGATCTCACCCTGCACGTACGGCGACGTGGACTGCCGCGGCCCGGCCGCATACGCGAGCTCCTGGAGTACGTGTCGGACTTCCACCAGACACCGCTCCCCCGCGATCGGCCGCTGTGGGAGGCCAGGCTGGTCGAGGGCCTCGACGACGGGCGCTTCGCGCTTCTGACGAAGATGCACCACTCACTGTTCGACGGCGTCAACATGGGACGTCACCTGCTCGGCGGCCTTTCCGCAGACCCGTCCGCGCGTGCATGCACCGCACCATGGATCACCACCGATGCCGAAACACCCCGTCCGACTCGCCGAAGCATCGGCCCGACACAGCTGATCACCGACACCATCAGCGCAGCAGGACGAATCACCCGTTCCGCGCCCGCGCTGGCGAGCGCGGGCGCGGACATGTTCGGCCCGGCCCGTGAGACCCCGGCGCCGTTCTCCGCACCACCATCGATGTTCAATGTCAGGGTCTCGGCCGCACGACGCTTCGCCGGCGACGCCTGGTCGAAACAACGACTTCGCGACGTAGCCGAACGTACCGGCACGACCAGCAACGATGTCGCCGTCGCCATGTGCTCGGGCGCACTGCGCACCTACCTGGTGGAACAGCAGGCCCTGCCCGATCGGTCACTCGTGGCCATGGTGCCGATCGCGTTCGATCCCTACAGCCGATCGGCCGGTGAAGGCAACGCCTGGGCGGCCGTGCTCTGCGACCTCGCGACCGACGAGCCGGACCCGGGCGCCCGACTCGACCGCATCCACGCCTCGACCAGCCGCAGCAAGACAATGATGTCACGCCTGGACCAGGTCTCCGCCACAGCCGTCAGCGCCCTCGCGATGGGTGGCGCGATCCTCAACGTCCTGCCCGGGGTGCCCGACCCCGTCAGGCCCCCGTTCAACTTGATCATCTCCAGCGTTCCCGCTGTCCCCGAACGGCTCTACCTCGACGGATGCGAGCTGACCGACAACTATCCGGTGTCGGTCGTCGTCGACGGCCAGGCGCTGAACATCACGATGGTCTCCTATGCCGCGGAGATCGCCTTCGGCATCAGCGGATGTCGGCGCTCGGTGCCCCACCTGCAGCGACTGCTCGTCCACCTCGACGACGCCTTGTCGGCACTCGAGTCCGTGCCTGCCTGATCCCACCCGGCACGAACCGCGACCTTCTCAACCGGTACCCAGGCAGTCGTCGGACCGGCCACGGGAGTCCACGCGCGCCGCATAGTCGAGGATCGTCCGGGCAACCAGCAGCGGGTCATCCGGCATCGGGACGTGGCCGACACCGGGTAACCGGGCGACGTCGGCACCGGGTACCGCGTCGATCATCGGCCGGCCGTAGCGCGCAAAGGGCAAGATCTTGTCCTTCGCCCCCCAGGCGAGCAGGACCGGGCACCCGGTGCGCAGCGGCGCGAACCCGCCGCTCGCCCGGGCTCCGCGGAGCAGGTCAGGCAGAACCGTGCACCCGATGAGGTCGTCGACGAACTCGCCCACCTCTGCGGGCGTCAGGCGCTCCGGATGCTCGGAGACACCGCGCAGCACGACGTCCCGCAACGGCCCCACCGCGAGAAGACGCCGGGCAGCCGGCCGAACCCCGATCGCCCCAGCGACCCTGAACAGCGCGAGGAGCCGCGCGAGGTCTCGGGGCCGTCGCCACGCACCGGCTGGCGACAGCGCCACCACACTCGTCGCGCGACCACGACGGGCCAGCTCCAACGCCACCCAGCCGCCGAGCGAGTTACCCGCGAGGTGCGCGGTCCCCATGCCGATCTCGTCCATCGCGGCCTCGACGTCGTCGACGATCGCGGGGACCACCCGCTCGGGGTCGACGGCAAGTGGGGTCCCACTCAGGTGCCCTGCCAACGTCGGGGCGAACACCCGGTGGCGGCGCTCCAGGATCGGCAGCAGCGGCCGCCAAGCCCGCCACGACGACGTCGCACCGTGCAGCAGTACCAGCGGGGTCCCGGTGCCACCGAAGTGGGACCGCTCGACCTGCGGCACGGACGGCGGCGCATCCCGGTTCCCTTCTGCACGCGGCTCCCCCCACCGCGACCGTCCCGTCATGCCCGGGGGCCGCCCGCCACGTAGATCGCCTGGCCGGAGACGAAACCGGACCGTTCGTCGACGAGATACGCGACCGTGTGCGCGACGTCCTCCGGCCGACCGGCTCGCGCCACAGGGATCGCCGCCGCGCGCTTCCCGACATAGTCGTCCCACTCCTCCCCCAGACGCTCGGCGGTCGCCCGCGTCATGTCACTGGCGATGAACCCGGGCGCCACGCAGTTGGCCGTGACGCCGAACCGACCGAGCTCGACCGCGAGGGTCTTCGTCAAGCCTTGAATACCCGCCTTCGCCGCCGAGTAGTTGGCCTGACCCCGATTCCCCAGCGCCGCCGTGGAGGACAGGTTCACGATCCGCCCCCAGCCGGCGTCGACCATGTGCCGCTGAACCGCTCGGGTCATGAGGAACGAGCCCCGCAGATGGACGCCGACGACTGAGTCCCAGTCGGACTCGGCCATCCTGAAGAGAAGGTTGTCGCGAGTGATCCCGGCGTTGTTGATGAGGACCGTCGGCGAGCCGAGCTCCGAACCGACCCGCTCGACCGCAGCGCCGACGGAGGACTCGTCGGAGACGTCGGCCCCGACGGCGAGGGCCGTGCCGCCCATCGCACGGATCGCGGCCACACTGTCTCCGCACAGACTCTCGTCGAGGTCGAGCACCGCGACGCGCAGACCGTCCTCCGCGAGCCGAAGTGCGGTCGCGGCTCCGAGCCCTCGCGCCGCCCCCGTCACCACGGCCACCCTCGCTTCGGTCATCGTGCGTCACTCCCACCGTCGTCGTGTGCGCGCATCCGGCCGTACGAACCCGCGCGGCTCCGGCGCGGTGGACGAACGTCACCCAGAGACCGTGCACCGTCCTCCTGATCGGACCTAGAATGTAATCTATATTAGATCTCTGGTCTGATCGAGTACAGCCGCCTCGCAAGGAGGACCGCAGTGACCATCGTCTTCGTTCACGGAGTCCCCGAGACCGCCGAGATCTGGGACGACGTCCGTGCCAGACTCGACCGGCACACCACTGCCGTGTCCCTCCCCGGATTCGCAGGACGCCGTTCCGGAGCGCAGACGCAGACCAAGGATGTGATGGTCGAGGCGGTGCTGGCCGAGATCGACCGATGCAGCGCTCCGGTCGATCTCGTCGGTCACGACTGGGGCACGGCCCTCGTCCTCCGGATCGCCACCGCCTATCCCGAACGCGTCCGAAGCTGGGTGGTCGACATCGCGGCGCTGGCCCATCCCGCCTACGTCTGGCACGACCTCGCACAGGTCTGGCAGTCCGGCGACGGCGAGAAGTGGATGCAAGACGTCCTCGACGACGGGAAAGCGCGGGGCGTGCCCCGGTTCTTCGAACAGCTGGGTGCGCTCGGCGTACCGGGATCGGAGGTCTCGGCCATGGCCTCGGCATTCGACGAGACCATGGCCAAGACCGTCCTCGACCTCTACCGGTCCGCCGTCCCGAACATCGACACCGACTGGCGGATCACCGGAGCCGGAGCCACCCCCCGGCCGGGCCTGGTGCTCCGGGCGACCGAGGACCCCTTCGACAACGACGAGCGAGCCCGCGAGGTCGCCGCGCTACTCGGCGCCGACGTGGCCGCTCTGCCGGGCTGCAGTCACTTCTGGATGAAGCAGGACCCCGGTCTCGCCGCCGAGGTCCTGGACGACTGGCTGATCGCGGACCCCTGACCGTTCACGGGGCCAGGCGACACCGCTCCGCTCGTCGGGCCGTGGGTCCTCCGCACACCGGACCGGGCGATGGGTAGCCCAGCGCCCGGAGCCGGTGAGCCACCCTGTCTCCGAGCCTTCTCACCAGCCGCGAAGGGCCGCCGCACGCGGTGAATCCGGGTCTCCCGGGTGACTCCGCCCGAGCTCGAAGACGACCTCGGTCAGCCACGGTCCGAACCTCCGGCACGCCCTACTGCCGGAAGGCCTGGTGGGTCTTGGCATCGAGGCTTCTGCAACATGGCCGCCGCCGGCCGCCGCGACCCGACACCCGTACGCGATCAACGTGAGCACCTCGGCGACGGCCGTTCTCGCGGCCCACCTGCAGGAACCCCATCGTCACACCGCACAGTCGAACGGCGGCCCTGATCGCACCCACCCGACCCCGAGGTCGTCCAGACCTCGGAGCGACGACGACGCGGGCTCGCGCACCTCGGACCTCTTCGTACCGCTAGTCCGCTGTAGGCGCCCGAGCTTCTCAAATTCCTACCAGCCGACGGAAGCGACTGCCGTGAAACACCAGCGGCTCCAGCGAAGGGTCGGAGCACAAGCGATGGATCCGCAGCAGTGCGATTGAATGATCGCCGGCCGGCACCTCGCCGTGCAGTGAGCAGTCGAGCCACGCCGTCGCCCCCGTGATCATGACAGCCCCGGCAGCGTCTCTCTGCCACTCGATCCCGGCAAACCTGTCTCCGCCTCTTCGCGACAGACTCACACACGCAGCGTCCTGCCCCTCGGTGAGGACACTGACCCCCAGCCGCGAGGCGCCACGCAGTCTCGGCCATGTCGTGGACGAATGCTGCACCGATACCGACACCAGCGGAGGATCCATCGATACCGAGGTGAACGAGCTGACGGCCATACCCACCGGCTCGCCGTCCACCATCGAGCAGACCGCGGCGACGCCGGACGGGAAGCATCCATAGGCCCGCCGCAGCTGATCGACCTCGCCGGTCAGCGCTTCGGATTCGAGCATGACGATCAGCCCTCCGGGTCGGGCCGCCTACCGGCGGCGACGGGAACAGACACACGCGGGGGTGCCGCGCAGCCGACCGACCACAGGGTCACCGGCGCTCGCCCAGCGCCGAGCCGCCCGCATCGAGACTGGGCAAGCGTGACTCGCCGTGCACCACCTCGAGCACGCCGCGTGCCGACAGCGGACGACGATCCGGATCGATACCTCCTGCTCGACGTCATGACCGGCCCATGGTGACGTCATCGACCGGCGCCGAGTCCGCGGACTTGGCCTCCCCCACCGCGGACCGAGCTCTCCCGGTGAGCACGAGGCCCATGAGGGCGACTACGCCGGCTCCGGCCAGGATGCACGCGAACGGGAGCAGGGTGTCGTAGTTCTCCCCGGCGATCGCGAGGGCGATCACCGGCAGCACCCCACCACCGATCAGTGAGGCACCGGCGTAGGCGATACCGATACCCAGGTAGCGCAAGCCGGTCGGCAGCGACGCCGCGACGAACGACGCAGCAGGCCCGGAGACAAGGGCGTACCCGGGTGCCGCCAACACGATTGCGACGAACAGCAGCACCGGCGAGCCGGTGCCGATCAATGCGACCACCGGGAACGCCGTGGCCGTGACGAGCACTCCCCCGATAATGATCACGAGCTCGGGGCGCACCCGGCCGCCAAGCCAGCCACCCCACAGGCTGATCGGCATCGCCAGCAGACTGAGCACGACCAGCGCGACCTGGAAGGTCGCGATATCGATGCCCTGGAGTCCCCCTGCGTTGACGACCGGCAACATCCCGGTCGACAGCGCGAACGTGATGGTCCCCGACGGGGTCGTCATCACCAGGCACGCAAGGACCAGGAGGCCACGCTTGAGCACTGACAGCGCCTCCACCGGGCGCCCAGTCCCCGCCTCGGTCTCGCGGCGGTGCCGCTCCTGCTCGAACTCGGGAGACTCCTCGAGCCGGCGGGCGATCAAGGCCACCACGATGAGGATGGCGCTGGCGACGAACGGGATCCGCCACCCCCATTCCCGAAACGCGTCCATTCCCATTCCCGCCGTCGTGGCCAGCACAGTGACGGTGGCAAGAGCGACGCCGCCCATGGACCCGACACTCGCGAACGTGCCGTACAGGAATCGCCTGTGGGGCGGCGCGTGCTCCAGTGCGATCGACGTCGCACCACCGAATTCTCCACCCAGCGCGATGCCCTGCACCAGACGCAGAGCGACAAGAATGATCGGAGCCATGACCCCGATGGTCTCCGCGGTCGGAATCAGACCGATACCCACAGTCGCCAGTCCGGCACCCAGAATGGACACGCGGAGCGCGGGCAGCCTCCCGTAGCGGTCACCGATCCACCCGAAGACGACCGCACCGAGTGGGCGGCCGACGTAGGCGACCGCCGCAGCGCCGATGGCTGCAAGCGTGCCGATCCAGGGTGCGATGTCCGGGAAGAACGCGTGGTTAAAGACCAGGGACGCCACCAACGCCGTCAAGATGAGATCGTAGGTCTCGACGACGGTGCCCGCCGCGGACGCAGTCAACAGCCGCCAGAACGACGGTCCGCTCTGCTCGGATGGGCTTTCCACAGCTCCTCCAAAATCGTAATCAATATCGTGTTCGGCCGCGCCAGTGGCGGGATCGTTTCGGGTTCGGGTCTGCCACCGACGTTGCGGCCCGCGGTCCGCGTCCGGCCGTCGCACCCCGCGACGCCGCCGTAACCGTCCGCGGACCGCTTCGTCAACCCGACGCCCGAGGCACCGGACCCCGGCTCGGCTCGGTGGGTGCCGCCTGGTCGACCGGTAGAGTCTCCTCGATCGGCTTCGGGAGCCACAGCAGGACGATCGCGGCGGTTGCAGAGAGCAGACACATCGCCGAGACATACACACCGACCGCGACAAGCGTTCCGTATTCGGTGATCAGCAGCTGCGAGACGATCGGAGCCACAGCGCTGCCGCCGAGCATTCCGAGCGTGTAAGCCAGCGACATCCCCGAGTAGCGGATACCGACTGGAAAGCGCTCCGCGATGAAGAACCCTGTGACCCCCTGCAGGACCGAATACGGGATGATCAGCAGCAGGTAACCGGCGAACAACGAGACCAGCGGGGGCATGCTCACCAGCCCCACCCACGGGAAGACCGCGACGAGCATTCCGATGCTTCCCACCACGAAGGTACGTGGCGCACCGAAACGGTCGGCCGCCTTGCCCGCTGCGAGGCTCATGGGGATGCTCAGCAGCATCGTGACCACGACGACGATCAGGGTGGCGGTGCGGGTCCGCCCGACCTCGGTCACCGAGTAAGTCAAGTTGGTGACGGTCAGCAGATACACGACCACACCCGCCGCGATCGACGACAGCGCGGCGAGGATCGTGACCACGGGGTACCGCCGCAGCACTGTGCTCAGCGGCGCGGACTCGCGTGCGCCCAGCTCCCGGATGCGCTGGAAGTCCGGGCTCTCATCGAGCCTGCTACGCAAGACGAACCCGACCACGATGAGCACGACGCTGACCAGGAACGGCAGCCGCCAACCCCACGCCATGAACGTCTCCCCCGGCAGCAACGTGGCCAGCAAGAACGCACCGTTCGCCAGCGCGAGACCGATCGGAGCACCGAGTCCGACCACGCTGGCGAAGAAGCCACGCCGGCCGGGCGGCGCATGCTCGACCGTCATGAGGATCGCACCGCCGTACTCACCTCCGATCGAGAAGCCCTGCAACATGCGCGCGAGGACCAGCAACAGCGGGGCCGCGATGCCGATCGACTCGTAACTCGGCAGCAACCCGATGAGCAGTGTCGACCCGCCCATCGTGACCAGGGTCATCACGAGCATCGGCTTGCGGCCGATCCGGTCTCCCAGATGGCCGACGACGATCGCGCCGATCGGCCGGATCAGGTAGGCGGCCGCGAACGTGCCGAGCGACAGAAGCGTCGCGACCGCCGGGTCACCGACCGGGAAGAAGACCGTGGGGAACACCAGCGCGGCCGCCAGGCCGTAGATGATGAAGTCGTAGTACTCGATCGTATTACCTGCGAGCGCCGAGGCTGCCGCGCGATTGGACTGCCGTGGGGACAACATTGACTCCAGAACGGCCAGGACCAGCCGAAACGCCGTCGGCGGTCGAGGGGAATGTGTACGTGCTCAGATCGCGCGAAGCCGATCGACCCAGTACGGATCACGAAGCTTGCGCTTGAAGATCTTGCCGGTCTCCTCGCGCGGGAGCTGCTCGTGGAAGGTGACCACCCGCGGAACCTTGTACCTGCTCAACCGGCGGGCGGCGTAGTCCTGGACGTCCTTCTCCGATGCGTCCCCACCGGGAACGAGTTGCACCGCGGCGACGATCGCCTCGCCGAAATCCGGGTCCGGGATGCCGAACACCGCGCAGTCCAGGATGCGATCCATGCTCATCAGCGCCGCTTCAATCTCGGCCGGGTAGATGTTCACACCGCCCGAAATGATCATGTCTCGTTTGCGGTCGGTGAGGTACAGATAGCCGTCCTCGTCGACATAACCCATGTCGCCGAGGGTGAGCAGCTCGCCCCTGGCGACCTCGCGCCGTTGATCCTCACGGCCCACATAAGTGAAGTCGCCGTAGGACGCATTGCGGGCGTAGACCTCGCCGACCTCGCCCGGCGGCAGAGCCTGCCCGTCCGGTCCGACGATCTCGAATCGGAGGCCGGGCAGCGGCCTGCCGGCAGTACCCGGGTGTGCCAGCCATTCGTCGGAGCGGCAGAAGAACGCACAGCCCATCTCTGTGCCGCCGTACACTTCGTTGACCACCGGCCCCCACCAGTCGATCATCTTTCGCTTGACTTCCGGCGGACACGGTCCCCCTGTGTGGGTGACCGATCGCAACGACGACACGTCGTATCGGGCCCTCGTCTCGGCCGGCAACCTCAGCAGTCGCACGAACATCGTCGGGACGAGCACGATGTCGGTGATCTTGTACTGGTCGATCGCGGCCAGGACGTTCTCGGGGTCGAATCGGGACTGCAGCACCAGGATGTCGGCGTCGGCCAACGCGCGGCGGGCGTTCCCATCGGGCGAGGAGTGATACAGCGGGCCGAGGACCAGTGCACGCGTGCCCTCGGTCATCCCGAAGATCATTCCCTGGGTGTCGAGGAATCGCTGCAGCAGCTCGCCCTCCATGGGGTACTTGAAGACGCCCTTCGGGCGTCCGGTCGTCCCCGAGGTGTAGATGATCGCGCCGAGGCTCCCCTGGAAGCGGCCCTCACGGGGTGCGAAGTCCTCGATCGCCTCCGACCAGAGCCGGGACCGCGGGATCTCCGCGAGTGCCCGCGCCGCCTCGGGGCACTCCGCCGCCTCTCGCCCCTCCAACGGAACGACGAAGACCGGCACGTCCGGAAGCACCGACGCCGCGTTTAGCAGCAGGTCGGCGTGCCCGACGAGCAGCTTCGGTGCACTGTCCCCCACGACGTACTCGAGCTCCTCCGGGGTGTTGTGCCAGTTCAGCGGCACACTGAACGCGCCGCACAGCGACGCCCCGACGGACGCTTCCAGGATCGCGAAGTCGTTGCGCAGCAGCAGGGCGAAGGTCTCGCCGGGCCCGACACCCCATGTCTCCAGCGCGGTCGCCGCTCGCGCACCGCGCTCGAGTACCAGGGATCGGGACCGGCTGCGGGCGTCGATCACGACCAGGTCGGTCTGGATCTCGGGTGGCGTCATTGCCGTCCTCGTGGGTCGGCGCCGGCCTCCGGCCGGCGCAGGTGAGCCTTCGGATGGGCGGTCAGCGACCGCGGAAACGCGGGGAGCGCCGCTCACGGAACGCGGCGATCCCTTCCAGGTGGTCGTCGGAGCGGCTCAGTACCGCAGACGCGTCGTGCTCACGTTCCATCGCGTCCGCGAGCAGACCGCGCAGAGCGTCGTCGACGGCGCGTTTGGTGGCGGCGAAGGCGAGCGGCGGGCCCTCCGCGAGACGGGCCACGAGGCGTGACACCTCCGCATCGAACGCGTCCGCCCCGGCCACTCGGTTGATCAGGCCCCAGTCGAGGGCCGTGGCCGCCGCGACCCGTTCACCCAGCAACGACATCTCCAACGCCCGCACCCGCCCGACCGCGGCCGGCAGCAGGGCCGTGAGACCCCCGTCGGGCATCAGACCCACGTTGCGGAAGGCGAGCAGGAAATAGGCCGACTCGTGCGCGACGATCACGTCGCAGGCCAGCGCGAACGCGACGCCCACCCCGACTGCCGGTCCATTGACCCCCGCGAGCACCGGAGTCCCGCTGTGGCGCAGTGCCCGGACGACCCGCTGGGCCGCTTCCAGGGTGCCCGTCCGCCCCGTGGCGTGGGTCGAGTCGGGGGCGAAGTCCGCTCCGGCGCAGAAGGCGCGCCCGGTGCCGGTGAGGACGACCACCCGCACCCCCGGGTCGGCGTCAGCGGCCTCCACCGCGTCGCACAGTGCGTCCAGCGTCGGCGCCGTGACGGCGTTGAGCCGATCGGGCCGCGCCAGCCTGAGCGTCCGCACACCGCCGGCGGTGTCGACCTCGATCCCGCTCTCGGTCCCGCTCTCGTCGTCTGTCCGCGCGGTCGTGTTCGTCCTCATCGTGTCTCCTCCAACCGCGCCGCGGCCACGATCTCGGCCGCGTCGTCGGGATCGCCGAACAGCAGCGCGGACGCCTCGGCCCGCTTGAAGTACAGGTGCACGTCCGACTCCCAGGTGAACCCGATTCCGCCGTGCACCTGAACGGTGTCGGCGGCGACTCGACATGCCGCATCGGAGCACCAGACCCGGGCCATCGCGGCACCGACGGTCCGCTCGGGCAGCAGCTCGTCGATCGCCCGCTCCGCATAGAGGACCACCGACCGGGCTGCCTCGACGGTCAGGTACATGTCTGCGCACAGGTGCTTCACCGCCTGGAAACGCCCGATGGGGCCACCGAACTGCTGCCGGGTCGTCGCGTAGTCCACGCTGAGCTCCAGGCAGCGGGACGCGACGCCGAGCTGCTCGGCCGCGACGGCCACCCAGGCGCGGTCGCGCAGCTCGCGCACGGCGGTGTCCACGCGACGGCCGCCGATCCGAGTACCCGCCGCCTCGCGCAGCTCGACCCGTGCGAGGCCGCGTGTCTGGTCCAATCCCGGCTGAGGCGTCACTGTGACACCCGGGCCCATGGTCGGGACGGCGAACAGCGCCGGTCCGTCCGTTGTCCCGGCCACGACCAGCAGCAGGTCGGCGGCCGAGGCGTCGACAACGTGCGACGCCACCCCGCCAAGTGTCCACCCACCCGTGCCGTCCGCCCGGGCTGTGAGGTCGCCACCACCGGCGCTCCACTCGCCGGTCCCGCTGGTGACCACGGGTACGGCCAGCGTGTCGCCAGCCAGGATCGCGGGCAGATGCGCGGCGCAGGCCGCCTCGTCGCCGACCTCGAGCAGCAGCGCGGGCGCCAGGACCGAGGCGGCGAGGTAGGGGCCGCCGTAGAGCGCGCGTCCGGCCTCCTCCAACACGACGGTCTCCTCGGCCAGTCCACGACCGGCGCCACCCCAGAGCTCGGGAACCGCCAGCCCCACCAGCCCGAGCCCTCGGGTGATCTCCTTCCAGACAGTCTGGTCGACGGTCCCGTCACCGGCCATCAGCGTGCGGACCCGAGTGAGATCGGCCCGTTCGGCCAGGAAGCGGCGCACGACGGCCCGCAGGTCAGCCTGCTCCTCGGTCTCCCGCAGCGCCGCCGCGGTGGTCAGCGGTGGGGTGTCCCACCGGTCCGCGGTCGGTGTCATCTCGGCAGCCCCAGGACTCGTTCGGCGATGATGTTGCGCTGGATCTCGGAGGTGCCTGCGAAGATCGTGCCCGCCCGGGCAGCCAGGAAGGAGTCCTGGACCTCGCTGGTCGCATAGCCGGCTCCGGCGGGCCGGACGGCCGCGGAAGCCCCCGCGACGCGCATCTCGACCTCGGTCGCGCGACGGTGGTATTCGCTCCAGAACAGCTTGGTGGCCGAGACCATCGCTGCCGATCCGTCGGGATCCTCCAGCAGTCGGCGCGCGAACAGGCGGATGATCCCGGCGTCGGTGTAGGTCCGACCGAGTTCGCGGCGGACCCTAGGGTCGTCGGAGCGTCCGGCGGCGACCGCCGTCCCCACCAGTCGCTCGTGCTCGTAGAGGAACTCGAGCGACCCGGTGGGCAGGTTGAAGTCCCGCTCGAAGCCCAGCGTGGTCATGGTGACCGACCAGCCCTCGCCCAGGCCGCCGATCACGTTGACCAGCGGAGTGCGGGACTCGGTGAGGAACTCCTCGGCGAAGTCCACGCCGCCGGTCAACTGCGTGATCGGCCGCATCTCGATGCCGTTGTCCGGGCCGAAGGGCATCACGGCGAAGGTCAGGCCCTTGTGCCTCGGCGCGTCCGGATCGGTGCGGCACAACAGGAACATCATGTTCGCCTCCGCCGCACCGGAGGTCCAGACCTTCTGCCCGGTGATCACCAGCTCGTCACCGTCAACGCGGCCGCGGGTTCGCAGCCCTGCGAGGTCGGAGCCGGCCTCGGGCTCGGAGAAGCCCTGGCAGTATCGAGCCTCGCCGCTGATGATCGGCGGCAGGAGCCGGTTCTGCTGCTCCTCGGTGCCGCGCGCGACGATCGTCGGGCCGACGAGGAACTCCCCCATGCCACGGTCGATGCGGGGCACCTCGGCCCGGTGTAGCTCCTCTTCGAAGATCGCCTTGTGCGGTCGGGTCCAGCCCCGGCCACCGACGTGCTCGGGCCAGGCCGGGCACACCAGGCCCGCGTCCAGGCAGCGGGACTCCCACTCGCGGTGGACTGGGTGCTCGCGGGCGGCACGGTTGTGGTCGATCCAGTTACCCGCGATCTCCCGTGAACGCCAGTCGAACAGGCCCGCGAGCTCGGCCGGTGCGTGGTCCTCGATCCAGGTCCGCATCTCGGTGCGGAACTCAGCGGCCTCATCACCTCGATAGTCCATGGCCGACAGTCACCTCCGGACAGGGACGAACTGGGGTGCGCCGGCCACCTCGTCCTCACGGAAAACGACCGTCACCGGCATGCCGATCTCCACATCGGCGGGCTCGACGTCGGTCAGCCGGGTCAGCAGCGTCGGTCCCTCCGCCAGTTCGACGAAGGCCGGAACCAGCGGTCGTTCCGCCCGACTGGTCCGCGACACCGTCCAGCTCAGCACCCGACCGTGGCCGGAGACCTCCACCAGCGTGGTGTCGGTGGCCCCGCACCGCGGACAGATCGGCCGCGGATAGTGGTGCAGCTGGGCGCAGGCGCCACAGCGCCCGACGACGAGCGCGCCGGACTCTGACCGCCAGAGAGGGTCCGTGGAGTCGGTCTCGGGGATTGCCGTCGTCACCGGTCTCACACCCTCTCCAACACGACGGTCGCGCTGGTGTGCCGGGTGCTGAGGTAACCACCGGTGCCGTGTGCGAGGGCGACCGTGCAGTCCGGGACCTGCACGGCGGGATGTGCCTCGCCGCGCAGCTGCCTGACGGCCTCGATCATCTTCGTCATCCCACCCCGGTTGCCGGGGTGGTTGTTGCACAGCCCGCCGCCGTCGGTGTTGACCGGCAGCGTTCCGACACCGGAGATGAGGTTGCCGTCCGCCACGAAAGCACCACCCTTACCCTTCTCGCAGAAGCCGAGGTCCTCGAGCTGCACGACCACGGTGATGGTGAAGCTGTCGTAGACCGAGGCGTACTGGACGTCCGCCGGATGCAGGCGCGCCTCGGCAAACGCGGCCGCGCCCGACCGCACCCCCGCGGAGGTGACCGGGTCGACCCGACCGCCGTCGAGGTTCTTCGTGGCCACGCCGGCGCCACGGACGGTGACCAACGGCCGGTCCAGCGACCGGGCGATCTCCGGGCGGGCCAAGACGAGCGCGCCGCCGCCGTCGCTGACCACGCAGCAGTCCAGCCGGTGCAGCGGATCCGCGATCATCGGCGAGCCGAGCACGTCGTCGACCGTCACCACGTCGCGCAGCATGGCGTTCGGGTTGTGCCGGGCATGGTGGGAGGCGGCCACCTTGACCCAGGCGAGCTGTTCGGGGGTGGTACCGAACTCGTGCATGTGTCGCATCGCCGACAGGGCGTAGGCCTCGACCGTGCCGAGGCCGTACGGCAGCTCGTAGGGCACCTCCGGCGACTGCGGATCGGTGAGGTAGGCGCCTTCTCCTCCGACGAACGCTTTGGTGCGCGGCTTGCCTGCCAGAGTCACCAACGCGACGTCACAGCGACCGTCGGCGATCGCCCGCGAGGCCTCGGCGGCGGCCAGGATGTAGGACGAGCCGCCCGTGTCCAAGGTCGCGACATGGCGTGGGCGGATGCCGAAGTACTCGGCCATTGAGGCGGGCCCCAGGCCTGGGCTGTCCCCAGAGGTGAACAGCCCGTCTACGTCGCCGAAACCAAGACCCGCGTCCTGCAGGGCACCCGCAGCGACCTCCGCGTGCAGCCGCGCGATGGTGTGGTCCGGCGCCTTCCGCAGCGGATGCTCGTAGGCGCCGACGATGAAGGCCGACGGTGCGGGGGTCACGTGCCCGCCCCGTCGAAGTAGAGGAACACGATCTCGGCGACGAGCGCGGGCCTGGTCGCACCCTCGATCTCGACCGTGACCTCAGAGGTGACCCGCAGGCCACCCTTCGAATGCTCGGCAGAGCGCACGACCTCGCGCGAGCGGACCCGGGCCCCCGCCGGCACGGGGTTCAGGAAGCGCAGGCGATTGGCGCCGACGTTGACGATCCGGCCGGCGCCAACCGTGTACACCGTCGGCTGGAGGGTGCCCAGCAGCGACAGAGTCAACATGCCGTGGGCGATCGTCGTACCGCCTGGTGCCTCCCGGGCCGCGCGCTCGACGTCGACGTGGATCCACTGCCGATCCCCGGTGGCATCGGCGAACCGGTCGATGACGTCCTGGCTGACGGTGAACCAGTCGCCCGGCCCGAGCTCCTCGCCCTCGGTCGCCGCGAGCTTCGCTGCGCTCTCGAACCGGCGCGAGCTCAATCCTCCCACCGGCCGATCGCGCGCAGGCGCTGCTCGGTGCGGCCCTCGATCCCCGGCTGTGTCGGGGTGGCCGTCGACAGATCGGCGATCTCCTCGTACCGGTCCGCGATCATCTCGGGCGTCAGGGGCCGGGCCGGATCGAACTGCACACCGTCGGTCTCGAACAGATGCACCCGGGAGTACCCGCCCGCCATGGTCTGCACGATCTGTCCGCTGGTGCTGCACTCCTCGCTGACCAGATAGGCCACGCCGGGCGAGACGAGCTCGGCGGTGAGGTAGCGGTCCAACGCCGGCGGGTTGAGACCAGCGGTCATGCGGGTGGCGGCTCCCGGCGAGATCGCGTTGATCAGCACGTTGTTGCGGGCGCCCTCGATCGCCAGGCTGTTCATCAGTCCGACCATGCCCAGCTTCGCGGTGCCATAGGCGCTCTGTCCGAGGTTGCCGTTCGTTCCCGCGATGGACGTGGTCACGACGATCCGTCCGTACTTGGCCTCGTTCATGTGCGGCCACGCGGCGTGGGTGCAGTAGACCGTGCCCAGAAGGTGGACGCCCAGGACGGTCGTGAAGTCCTCGAGCGGCTGCTTCTTGAACGTGCGGTCCCGGAGGATCCCGGCGTTGTTCACCAGGATGTCGATCTTGCCGAAGTGGTCGAGGGCCGTCTGCACGATCTGTCGGGCCCCGACCGGGTCAGCGACACTGTCGTGATTGGCCACGGCCTCGCCGCCCGCCTTCTCGATCTCGGCGACGACCAGGTCGGCCGCAGTCGCATCCGCACCCTCGCCCGCGACCGCTCCTCCGAGGTCGTTGACCACGACCCGAGCCCCGCGGGACGCGAGGAGTAACGCATGCGAGCGGCCCAGACCGCCACCCGCGCCCGTGACGACTGCCACACGACCGGCGAAATCCATTCCGAACTTCCTCTCTGAAGTACCCGGCCGCGCCGCTCGCAGCGGCGACCCCGGCACGACCAAGACCCCAGTCGACCGACCGAGCGGACGACATCTTCGACGGATCGACCCTCACACCCGGCGGCGCCCAGTCAGGGGGACAGTGCGTTTACTGAGGCCGCTGGGGTCGAGAGGAATGAAAGCAGGCCGGGACAACCCAGTCAACCGACTGGTCGGACGAGCGTTCCCCGTCGCCACTTTCTACGTGACATCGCACCCCAGTCGGGCTTAATCTAGTTCTGGTTAAAGCACTTCACGGCTCGCGACGAAGGGAGCACGGATGCGACGAAAGCTGACGACCAGGGACGGCGACGCGCTCACCCGGACCCGGGATGCTGCCGTCGGCCCCGGTTGGTTCGACCGCTTCTACGTCAATGCGCACGCAGACACGGCCGCGCCCTTCGTGATGCTCGGTGCCGGCGTCTATCCGGCCGAGGGTCTCGTCGACGGCTACGCCTCAATCGTCACCGAGACCGAGCAGATCAACCTGCGGGTCTCGAGTGCCGCCGACCCAGCGGATCTGCCGAACGCCGTGGGCCCGCTGTCCTGGGAGACCGTCGAACCGCTCCGATCCTGGCGAATCCGATTGGGAGACAACCCGTCCGGAATGACCGCCGACCTCACCTGGACTGCTCGGACCGCACCGTGGGAGTGCGCGGAGGTGGTTCTGCCCGGCGGCGACGGCTCCTTGCTGGCCTTCGACCACGCCTTCCAGTCCGGCACCCATGAGGGTTGGGTGGAGGTCGACGGGACCCGCCACGAGGTGCGCGGCTGGACCGGGCAGCGGGACCGCTCTCGCGGTCGTAGACCGGCAACTGCCGGTCAGGGGGTGCACCTCTGGGTGCAAGCGCAGTTCCCAGACGAGTGTGTGGCCTTCATGTACGACCTCGACCGCTCCAACCAACCCACCCTGCTCGACGGCGCCGTGCTCGGCACTGACGGCGGAGTGGACCCGATCGTGGCCGTAGGGCACGACCTGGGGTTCGACACCGACCTCGAAGCCCGCCCCGCACGCCTGGACCTTCGTACCGAGCGGGGCAGACGGCTCGGGCTACGAGTGGACCCCACGGTGCGTCGCGGAGGCTTCCTGGCCGCAGCAGGCTACGGCTCGTTCCACGGACGCGACCACGGCCCGTCTCACCTCGAGCACGACCGCTGGGACCTCCACGCCGCTGACCGGGTGCCGCGCGCACTGGGCTACCCGCTGACCGACCGGCTCGCCAAGTTCGTGTGCGAGGAGGACGGGACCTCGCGGACCGGCTCTGGCGTCTACGAGTTCGCCCACACCCGCAGCCCCGCCTACCGCTACGAGCCGGCCGCGGTGTCGGGATGACCGCACGGCCCCACCCGCCCGTCACCGAGCGCCGCTCGGTCGACCCCTCCGTCCTCCGCGCGTGGCTGGGAGCACGCTCGGTCTCTCTCGGTCCCGCGCCCGCAACCGGCTGGTCCGCCGAGACGATCGTGTTCGAAGCGGACGGCAGGCGGCTCGTGCTGCGGGCGGCCCCACACACGGCGGGGATGTTCGCCGAGCACGACCTGAGCACCCAGGTGCGCTGCCTGCACCACGTTCGCGCGCACGGGCTGCCCGCCCCAGAAGTCGTCGCCGTTGACTTGGACGGCGACCACCTGGGCCGGCCCGCGTACGTGATGGCCCACGTCGCCGGACGGGTCCCCCCTGACGGTCGACCCCCCTTCACCCGTGCCGGCTTCCTCCACGACGCGACCCACGCTCAGCAGCGCACCTTCGGCGACGACCTGGTGGACCGCATCGCCGCGATCCACCGGCTGCCCGCGCTGGAGCTGCCCATCGGCCCGACTCCGGCCGATCACCTCGATTGGCTCGCCGACCGGGAGGCGGAGGCGGCGCACACGGGCGGCGCGACCAGGTCCGCTGTGGCGGACGCCGCGGCCGAGGCGACGACCGTGCTGCGCGACACCACGCCCCCGCCAACGGGCGCTCCCGCCATCCTCTGGGGAGATGCGCGCCCGTCGAACACGATCGTCGGGGCGGACTTCCGGGTCGTCGCGCTGCTGGACTGGGAGCTCGCCGGCTGGGGAGCCCCGGAGTTCGACGTGGCCTGGCTCAACGAGATGAACCGGATGCGTGCGGCGAAGGTGCTCGACCCGGTGCTCCCCGGCCTCCCCACCGAGCAGGACGTCTGGGACCGCTGGGCGACCGCCGTAGGCAGGGCTCCACGGTCGGTCGCCTGGCACCGGCTCTACGCGGCGCATCGCATCGCAGTGCTGATGGACCTGCACCTGTCCGAGCGGGTACGCCACGGCGAACTCCCCGCCGACGCCCCGGTCCGTTCGGACAACCGTGCGCGGCGCCGAGTCGCCGCGCTCCTGGCCGAGATCGTCTGAGTCACCAGGAGAACCCGATGAGACTCACCCAGGGCCTGCAGCGCGCCGTCCAGTTCCGACCCCGGCAGACGGCCACGGTGTTTCGCGGACGGACGCGCACCTGGTCGGAGTTCGGACAGCGCGTACGGCGCGGCGCCGGAGCACTGCGCGAGCGCGCGGTGTCCGCAGGTGATCGTGTCGTCGTGATCGCGGCGAACAGCGACGACTACGCGGAGCTGCTCTACGCCGTCGCGTGGGCCGGCGGAGTAGGGGTCCCGCTGAACACCCGATGGTCGGTGCGCGAGCTCGCGGATGCCGTCGCCGACAGCAGGCCGCGGGTGATCGCCGTCGACGAGTCGTTCGCCGACATCGTGGCGGAGCTTGTGGTGGGACTCGCCGAGGCGCCCGCCGTGCTCGGTCTCGGTCTCGCAGAGGTCGGCGAATCCTGGTCGGCCGCAGTCGAGTCGGGCACCGGCTGCTCGGAGTCCGAGCGATCCGACGACGACCTCGCATTGATCTGCTACACCGGCGGCACCACCGGCTCCGCCAAGGGCGTGATGCTGTCGCACCGCAACCTCGTGTCCTGCTCGCTCATGTGGATCTCGACGTTGCGTTTCGACGAACAGACGCGCTACCTACACTCCCCCGGCTTCTTCCACATGGCCGGTGCGGCGCCGCTGTTCGCGCTGACCCTCGCCGCCGGTACGCACGTCATCGTGCCGAAGTTCGACGCTGCCGATGTCCTGAACACCATCGAGACCGAGCGGGTGAACTACTGCCTCTTCGTCCCGACGATGATCACGATGCTGATGAATCACGAGGACTTCGCCCACCGTGACCTCTCCAGCGTGCGAGACATCGAGTACGGCGCCTCCCCGATGCCCGAGGCCTTGCTTCGACGGGTGATGCACGAGCTACCCGAGTGGCGACTCGTACAAGGCTACGGCTGCACCGAGGCAACCGCGCTGGTCACCGCGCTGCCCCAGCGGTACCACGTGCTCGACGGGCCGTGGTCGGGCAAGCTGCAGACCGCCGGCCGGGCGGCCGCAGGGGTCGAGGTGCGCATCGTCGACCCCGACGGCATCGAACTACCTCGAGGCGAGGTCGGCGAGATCGCCGTCCGTGGCCCCGTGGTGATGCTCGGCTACTGGGACAAGCCCGCGGAGACCACCGCAGCACTGCGGGCGGGCTGGCTACACACCGGCGACGGCGCGCGAATGGACGACGAGGGCTTCGTGACGATCGTCGACCGGCTGAAGGACATGATCGTCAGCGGTGGCGAGAACATCTACTCCGGCGAGGTCGAGCAGGCGATCCACACCGACACCCGCGTGGCGGAGTGCGCCGTCATCGGCATCCCGGACGAACACTGGGGCGAAGCGGTGCACGCCGTCGTCGTGCCGCGGACCGGGGCGGACCTGACCGGGAACGAGGTGATCGCGCACTGCCACACACTGATCGCCGGATACAAGTGCCCCCGATCAGTCGAGATCCGCGCCGAACCACTACCTCTCACCGGTGCCGGGAAAATCATGAAACCGGCACTGCGCGCCCCCTTCTGGACAACGAGTGCCACGCGCTGAGGAGTGCCGATGGACGCCGTACCCGCCACCGCGGACCTGGCCCGATTCGAGGCCCAGATGCGAGGCACCGAGCCCGCCGATCCACACTTCGTCGAGGCCTTCAACGCCGCCGTGGTGGCCGAGCTACGCGCTCACGGTCAAGTCCGTGGCGATACGTCGGGCAGAACCCGCCTCGTCCTCGCCGTGCACGGCAGGCGCACCGGGCGGTTACGGGCGGTCCCCGTCTCCTATCTCGTGGTCGACGGCAGGCTGCTCGTGGTCGCGTCGCGCGGCGGCGCGGACAGACACCCGCAGTGGTATTGCAACCTGCTCGCCCACCCGTGGGTGACCGTCGAGCTCAACGGCCGCACCGTCCCGGCAAAGGCCCGGCCGACGTCCGGGACCGACCGGGCGGCGCTGTTCGCGCGAATCACTGCACTCGCGCCGCACTTCGCCGAATACCGGTCACGGACCACGCGGGAGCTGCCCGTGGTCGAACTCGTCGGGGTGACCCTCACCCCCGACGAGCTGACTGGGGCGGCACCGAGTCAACCAGCCGTGCGGGTACCGTCCACAGACAGTGTCGTGCCGCTGACGAACGCCGACTCGGACCCCACCAGGTAGCCGATCGCCTGGGCGACATCACGTGGGGTCGCCTTGCGTCCCATGCGCTCGGTCGAGGTTCCTGCCGAACCCCGCAATGCGCGTTGCTGTTCAAGCGAGCTGATCATCCTGCCCTCGACGCCGCTGGGACACACGGCATTGACCCTGATGGCCCGGTCCGCAACCTCGAGTGCTGCCACTTTCGTCAGCCCGATGACCGCGTGCTTCGACGCCACGTAGGCGGCCATCCCAGGTGACCCACGCAGGCCTCCCGAACTGGCGGTGTTGACCACCGAACCGCCCTCTGCCATCAACGGCAGCACAGCCGAGAGCCCGAGGAACACCCCGCGGACGTTGACCGCCATGACCGCGTCGAAGTCGGCGACGGTCATCGCCCCCAGCGGCGCGATCCGACCCTCGACGCCGGCGTTGTTGACGAACCCGGCAATCGTGCCGCCGCCCAGGTCGGCCGCCGCCGCGGCATAGGCCTCGACCTGCGCGAAGTCGGTCACATCCGCCGCGATCGCGGTGCCCTGCCCACCCGCCTCCCCGATCGCCTGCGCCGTGCGCTCGGCCGCACCCGGGTCCAGGTCAACCGCGACCACATGGGCACCTCGCTCCGACAGGAGCAGTGCTGCGGCCCGCCCGATGTCACCACCCGCACCGGTCACCACGACCACGCCGCCAAGGCCGCCACGGCCGCCGCGCTCGCTCATGTTCCTTCCCTCCCTCTCCCGACGAGACGTCCACGCCTGCGTCGACGAGACCCCGTGACCGGCCCTACCCCCACGTCCGACGGACGCCGCCATCTCTGTGCCGCGGTGGTGGCGCGCAGGCCCAGCGCTCGACGACCGATCAGTACCTCCGCCACCGCCTCCACCACCACGTCCGTCTCCGCCTTCGGTTCACCGATGACGACGTGCAGCCGGCGCGCAGCCCACCCTTGCCCGTCGCCCGCGACGGCTCTGTGTCTGCACTCCTCGCCGGTCAGGCCGAGTGCCTGCACGAATGCAGGCACCCCAAGCCGCACACCCTGTCTCGGCGAGAAGGATCGTCCGAAGCGGCGCCACCGAGTCACGCCGCGCCGTTCATCGTCGTCGGCGAGCCCCCGGCACCATCTCCGATACCGGTCGAATCCCGACCACCACCTCACGGGGGGTCGAGAGCCTCGACGAAGTCCCGGATCGCCGACGTGACCTGCTCGGGATGGCTCAGATTGGCGGCATGCGGTGCTCCCTCGATCAGAACAAGTCCGCGGCAGTCGCTCAGCCCGCCGGCCAAAGCCCGAGCCCGCTCCAACGGTGTCGACGCATCCGCCGTCCCGTGGATCACCAGCGAGGGCGGGACGATCTCGGGCAGCCGGTCGGTGAAGTCTTCCCGCCCAACAAGGGTGCGCACGGCCTCCTGGAAGCCGGCAGGATCCGCCGCCCGCCAGCGATCCTTCCAGTGCTCGTGGTCCACCCCAGGTCCGAGGATCAACCCAGCGACATAGTCGAGAACCTCATCCGATGGGCCATCGGCAGCCCAGTCCTCGGTGAGCCGGGTGAAACGCAGCCCGCTGTCCCTGGCCAAGCTGCCCGCTTGCGTGTCGAGGAAGACGAGCCCGGCAAAACGCTCGGGGGCAAGCACGGCGGCCCGCTGGGCCAAGATCCCGCCCTGGCTCATGCCCACGTGCACCACGCGCTCGATCCCGAGGTGGTCCAACACAGCCAGAAGGTCGCGCGCCGAGTCCCAGAACGTGAACGGGCCCACCGACACCGTTTCGCCGTGACCACGTTCGTCCCAGCTCACGCAGCGGTGGCGAGCAGACAAGGCCTCGACCTGGGGCCTGAACATCGTGCGATCCATGAACAAGCCGTGGGAGAACACGATCGGCAGTGCCCCGCCGCTCACCTCTCCTGAGTCCTCGAAGGCGAGGACGATGTTGCCATCGAACGGTAACGTCACCACGGGCTCACCTCGTTCGGTCATGTTCGAGCGTCCTATCGGGGAAACAACATCAGCGCTCACCACCTGGCCCGGGGCGCACCGGCGAAGAATCGCCAGCAGTCAGCTCGACACGACCTTCCGCTGGGTACGCCGGAATCCCGCCGTGCCGCCGCAAGCCCCCAGGGCGCCACGGCTGCGCACCGCTCACGCGATCTCGTCCAGATCCGACGGCCCGAACAGAGCACACGCCTGCCTCGCATCCAGCACGACGAAGCGGCCCTCCGCCTCCGCCAACACGACGCCCGGCTCGGACTCGCACTCGACCGTGCCGCGCAGGGTGAGGTGTCTGCCCGCGACGGCCTCCGTGGAGCCCGTGATCAGGAGAGGGACCCGCAACGGGACCGGAGCCCGATACCGGACGTTCAGCTTGCTGGTGACCACGGGTCGGGCGACCGAGCTGGCGACCCGACCGAGGATGTCGTCGAGCAGTGCCGCGATGACGCCGCCGTGCGCGTAGGTGAGCGGGCCCTCATAGGCGAGGCCGAGGACCGCCCGACCGACGCAACAACTCGAATCACTCGACCGAGGATCGAGCAGCATCGGCGGGGCCAACGGGCTGGCAAGCCCTGTCACCGGGTTGAACACCCGTATCCGGCCGGCGGGGTCGTCGACGACAGCAGGCTCGTCCACCGCCCGCTGGACGGCACCGAGCTGATCGGTCACCGCTCGGACCGATTCTGCCGCCGAGGCGAGTACCTCCTCCGGCACCTCCGACCCGACGAACGCCTCCGCCAGCTCGCGGATCGCGCCGCCGAGGCTGGTCACAACCTCCCGGCGCACCGCAGTGCGGTCCGGCACCCCGTCCGACAACTCGGCCCGCTCGCTCCCGACCGTCCCGGATGACCCGCTCGAGAATCCCAGGCCGGCCGTCGTGCATCGCACGACGTGCTCCGCGTGACTGCCCGACTCGGGCAATGCTCGCTCAGTCATAGCGCCGCTCTCGCTTGAGGACGGCGAAGTCGGCGGCGTCGTGTCCGTACACCAGGCGGGCACCGGTGCGGTTCACGAAGCTCTCCGTCCACCGCAGGCTGCGCCACCAGGCGGCGTGGTCGCGTTGGATCCAGCCCTGAGGACGCGGTTCGGCGAAGTTCTGCTCCAACGGGAACTGGTCCGAGGTCAGCAGGAACTTCCCGCTGTTGACCATCTCGGCCTCGAGCATCAACAGTCCGGGGGTGTGTCCCTGCGCCCGGTGCAACGTGATGCCGTCCGCGAACTCCCAACTCTCACCGTGGATCGGCTTCCAGTTGAAGGTGTGGTCGATGTAGTGCGGTAGGTAGGGCCCGAGGTCCTCCCCGGTCGCCACGGCGAAGAAGGCATTCTTGAGCTCATCTGCGTGCACATAGACCGGGACGTCGGTGCCACGGAAAACCTCCAGGCCGCCCGCATGGTCAAGATGCAGATGACTCGCGATCACCGCCTGGATGTCGCCGACCCCGTAGCCCGCATCCGCCAGGGCATGGTCGAGGTGGTGCTCGGTCTCGTAGCGTGAGGGCGCGGCCAATGCGTGCGCCTCCGGCGGCCACACCTCGTCCCGGTTGGGGGCGACGCCGAGCTCGTAGAGGATCGGTCCGAGTCGTGGGTGCTCCAGCACGTAAGCGCTCATGCTCTGCACACAGAGCGGATCCCGCTGCACCGGGTCAGCCGAGGTGACCATCCCACCACCCGCCAGCGCCAGCCCGGGATCGTTGGTCAGCTCGCCGAGGTCGAGCCAAGTCAGAGTGAGTCCGCCCATGATCCCGCCTCAGCCCGCGAACCGGCGCTCGGCGATGCCCTGCACCCCGAGGCCGTGCAGCGCCAGCAGGCTGCCGGCGATCGGTCCGTCCGGCGGCAACGTCATCGGCAGCGGAGGGTTCGCCATCGTGGTCACATAGAGAATGTCGAGGTCCGGCCCGCCGAAGGCGACACTGGTCGGCTTCAGGACAGGTGTGAAAATGCGGCGGTCGAGAGTTCCGTCCGGGGCATATCGGCGGATCTCCCCGGCGTAGACCGCGACGCTCCAGAGGTATCCCTCGGAATCGACTGTCGCCCCGTCCGGTTGCGCGAGCCCTGTGCTGCCCTTGTCCTTCTCCCAGCTGGCGAACGTCCGCGGCCGCGACACGGTGCCCGAGGCGGCGTCGTAGTCGAAAGCTTGGATCTCGTCGCGCCAGCTGTCCGACACGTACATCGTCGTGCCGTCGGGGCTGAAACAGGGGCCATTGGTGATCCCTATGTCGCCCTGGATCCTCTGAACCGTCAGATCGGTGTCGACCCTGTACAGCGACGAGCCTGCCTCAATCTTCCCGACCAACCACGACGACGCCGGATCGATGAGTGTGTCCTCCATGCTGCCGGTGACGAACCGACCCTGCCGATCCACCTTGCCGTCATTGAACCGGGAGGCACGGCCCGACTCGGGATCGGCGATCGGCGTGAGCTCCCCGGAACCGAAATCGAAGAGGTGAAAGCCTGTGGCCAGGGTCAGGAGGGCGCCACCGGACTCGCGCAGCGCCATGGCCCCGACCGGACCGGGCAGATCCCACACGTCGAGCTCACCGCCCACGGCGTCGCACCGCAGGATCGTGCCCTGGACGCTGTCGAGCCAGTAGAGGCGTTCCTCGACGACGTCCCAGATCGGGCCCTCGCCCAGCACGGTATGCGGACCCGCCACGATGCGGAACCTGGTCATCTCGTCTCCTCCGGAGGGCTGCCGCGATGGACTCGCAGCTCGTCAAGCGAAGCGCGGTCGGTGCGGAACGAGTTGGCCGGGTGGTCACGGTCCGGCCAGCCGAGCGCGATCCCACAGACCAGGGTCCGGTCCGCCGGGATTCCGGTGTGTCGGCGTACCATCTCCGGCCTGCTCACGACCGCCGCCTGGGCGATAGACCCGACCCCGCGCGCCTGGGCGGCGGCCAGCAGCAGCGACACGAAGCCGCCACAGTCGACGAGCCCGTAGGCGCCGAGCGAGGCGTCGGCGGACACGATCGCGACATGCGGCGCGCCGAAGAACCGGAAATTCTCCAACGCCTGCCGCGCGGTCGCCGCGCGGTCACCGGGCGCGGCGCCCACCGCCTCGTAGAGCGCCCACCCTGCGGCCCGCCGACGGGCCAGCGACTGACCCACATACCGCGGAGCACCCGCCTCGAAGGAGACAGCATGCGGATCGGTCTCGGCCGCAGCGTAAAGCTCGTGGCGGAAGCTCTCCACAGCACTACCGGAGAGGACGACGACCTGCCACGGCTGGGTGTTGCACCACGATGGTGCCTGTGCCGCGCTAGCGATGATCTCATCGATCAGCTCGACCGGGAGCGCTCCATCCCGGAACGATCGACAGCTGTGCCGCTCGGCGAGCACAGCGTCGAGCGCCCGGCTCCGGTCGGCGACGCCCGCCATATCGAGCTGCATTCGACCCCCTCAACCGACTAGTCGGGCGAGATTAGGACGAGGCGCCGGTGGGCGTCAACGGGACACCATCAGGGAGAGCACGGTGACGCCCATCGTTGACACCATCAGCGGACCGCTCGTAGCGTTCGCTCCATCCGACCGGTCGGTCGCCTCCAATGAAGGGGTTTGCGATGGACATCGTCTACGCAATGCTGTGGCAGAACTGGAACCGCGAGCGCGCAGTCACCGACTTCGTCCGCGACGAGATCTACCTGGCACAGCTCGCCGAGGACCTCGGCTTCGACGCGATCTCGAGCGTGGAGCACCACTTCGACCCCGAGTACTCAGCCTGCCCGGACAACTTCGTCGCGCTGGCAAACCTCGCCGCGAAGACCTCGACCATCAAGCTGGTCACCGGGGCCTGCATCCTCCCGTGGAACGATCCGCTGCGTGTGGTCGAGAAGTACGCCCTGCTGGACCACCTGTGCGACCACCGGCTCGTGGTCGGCTTCGGCCGCGGCCTGTCGCGCATCGAGTACGACGGCTTCGGCCTCGTCATGGACGAGTCGCGCGAACGCTTCGACGAGGCCGCGGACATGATCCTTCGAGGCCTCCGCACCGGTGTCGTCGAAGGCGACGGGATTTTCTACAAACAACCCCGCGTCGAGGTACACCCCGCACCACGGCCGGCACTCGCCGACAAGGTGCTGTGCGTGGCCATGTCGCCGGACTCCTCACTCGCCGCCGGCGACATGGGTGCCGACCTGCTCTGCTTCACGACCAAGAGTGACGAGGGCATGCTCACCCTGCTCACTCGCTACCGGGAGCGCTACACCGCGGCCACCGGTCGCGCGCCACGCCCGCAGCAGCTGCACGACTTCACCTACTGCGGCCCCACCGCGGACTCGGTGAGCCAGGCCGAGCTCTGGTTGGCGCGCTATTACCAGGAGGTCGTGCGGCACTACGACTTCGCCGGTAAACACTTCGCCGGCACCAGGGGCTACCAGCACTACGCCGAGAGCGCCGCCGAGATCCGCGAACAAGGCATGGACGAGGCGACCCGCAAGTACATCGACGTGCAGATGAACGTCGGGACACCCGATCAGATCCTCGAGAAGTTCGAGAAACGCGTCAACCTGCTCGGTACTATCGACCTGGGGGTGCCAGCCTTCTACGGCGGCATGAGTCGTGACCAGGCCGAGGCGAGCATGCGTCTTTACGCCACCGAGGTGATGCCGGAGATGCGACGGATCTCTGCTGCCCAGGAGACCGGCACCGCAGCCTGACCGCATGCGGGAGGGGCTGTGCCGACTCGGCGCAGCCCCTCTCTCGGTATCGGGTCCCGTTCACGAGCGCGCGATGCCACCCAGCACGACTGCACCGAACTGCTCGGCGATCTCCACCGGGCGGAGAGGGCCCCCGCGCGAGTACCACTGGTAGGCCCAGTTGCACATGCCGAAGATCCCCAGCGCCGTGAGCCGCGGATGCTGCACCTCCAGCTCACCGCATCGGGCGCCCTCTCGCAGCAACTCGACGAGCAGGCCCTCGTAGCGATCCCGCTTGTCACGGATCAGCTCCTGCTGTGCCACCGGCAGCTCCCGGTGGTGCTCGAAGAAGGCGCGCACGTGCCCGCGGTGGGACTCCATCAGCGACAAGATGTCCCCCATCGCACCGACCAGCGCATCGCGGTGTGTGGGGCCGCTGCAGCTGCGCTCGGCGAACTTGCCGAGCAGAATGTCGATGAATTCCTCGTGGATCTGGAACAGGATCGCGTCCTTGCTGCGGAAGTAGTGGTAGAGCGTCGGCTTCGCGATCTCAACGGCATCGGCGATCTGTCGCATGCTCGTGCTGGCATAACCCCGCTCGTCGAACAGGCGGGCGGCGGCGGCGGCGATGACATCCCGCCGCCGGTCCGCATCGCTGACGATCGGATCGGGTGCGGACACGGTCATGGTCCCTCATCCCTGTTCGATCGCACCGGCCGCTCTCAGCTCGTCCAGCCGCACATCGTCCAGCCCGAGCCGCTCCCGCAGCACAGCGGCGGTGGAGTCGCCCAACAGCGGGGCCGCGGTCTCGGCAATGAACGTCTCGCCACGCCACTTCCACGGCGAGTGGAACACCTCCTGGGCGCCCAGCCAGGGATGGCTCAGCGGAGACGACAGCCGCCTCGCCTTCGCCCAGTCACTCGCGGCCAGCCGCTCGAACGAGTCGACCCTTGCGGCATCGAGCCCGGCCGACCGCAACACAGCCACCGCGACCTCCGGGTCGCGGGCGGAGGTCCACGCCGACACCGCACGATCCGCCGCGGCGCGGTCCAGCCACTCCGGCCCGCCGAGAATCGACCGCAGCCGGTCGCGTTCCGCCGGAGTGCGAACGCTCAGGGCGACCCACTCGTCCTCGCCAGAGGCGCGGTAGGTCCCGTGCGGCCAGAACACGGCGTGCGAGCCACCGGGCACACGCGCGGCGCCGAAATGGACGTCCTCGATCAGAGCGGCGCGCGCGGTCGCCATCAGGCAGCTGATCTGGGCGACATCGACCCAGCCTCCGCGACCGGTTCGCTGCCGGCGCGCGAGCGCAGCGAGCAGGGCAGTCATGGCGTGCGCGGCACCGTTGGGGTCACCCAAGGACGGGTTGTACAGCCCGATGCGGTCCGCGGAGGAGTAGCCCACGATCGAGTCGACACCGGCCAGTCCCGACATCACCGGTGCATATCCGCCGAGCCCACGCATCGGGCCCTCCTGACCCATCATCGACATCGACAGCATGATCAGCCCGGGGTTGTCCATCGCCAGGTCGGCATAGCCCAGTCCTCGCCGGTCGAGCGCGCCGGGGCGCATGTTCTCGACGACGACGTCGGCGCCGGCGGCCAACCGACGCACCAGGTCGGCCCCCTCCTCGATCCCGATGTTGACTGCCACCGAACGCTTGCCTCGGTTCATCTGTCCGAAGTAAGTGCTGACCTCCAGATCAGGTCCCTCGATCGGTTCACCGTCGCGCACTGCCCGCCCCCGTGAACGAGCCGGATCCGGCCGGCTCCGGCTCTCGACCTTGATGACCTCGGCACCGAGATCGGCAAGCTGAGCGGTGAGCATCGGGCCCGACCAGACCCAGGACAGGTCGAGCACAGTCAATCCGGCCAGCGGTCGGGCAGCCGTGGGTCGCAACGGGACCGGTCCGCCCGCGGTTCCCCCGTCGACCACCCGCCAGGGTCGTCCTGGCCGCGTCACCGCACCGGTGTGATCTGACTCGACGAAGCCGTTGTGGGCGTACTGCTCGAGCTGAGCTCCCTGAGCCGGGGTCAGCACCTGAGCAACCGCGAACCCGTGCTCACGGCCGAGCTCGGTGATTTCCGCGCACGTGTGCGCCTCGGTCCAGGCGGAAACATGGCGGTCCGCCTCGTCGGCGTGCAGCAACGCCACGACCCGGGCGTCGGCGAACCGCCGATCCTGCGACCATGGCGGGTCGCCCATCGCCCTACGGAGCCCAGCCCACTCCCGATCGGTCCGACAGACCAGGGTCAGTTGCCCGTCCGAGCACCGGAACATCGCGCCGGGATAGAACCCGCCCGATCCGGTCGCACGCGGTCCGTCCCGCTTCCACTCCCGCCCAAACGGCAGGAACACCGCACAGATCTGCCCGACATACGAGGCGACGACATCGGCCGCGCTGACATCCCAGAACCCCGACGCGTCGGCACCCGACGCAGCGAGTGCAAGGGACAGGGACGCCGCAGCGGCGCCCTCGGTTCCGGACAGATAATCCGCCAGGTCGTAGGGAAGCGGCAACGGCTCTTGGCCGGGACGGCCCAGGCTCCAGCTCATCGCCGACACCGCCGACGCGGTGAGCGTGGAGCCCGGCTCGGCCTCGTGTGTGTTCAGAGACGGAGGCGACCACACCGCGTCGGCGCGCGCGGACAGATCGACCACCGGGCAGCCCTGCGGCAGTCGGGAGAGCACCTCGCGAGTGGCCTCCCGCCAGTGACCGTCGTGAGCATCGTCGTGACGGCTGTCCACCACGACCAGGTCCACCTCGGGAACCTGACCGGCGAGCAGGTCGTCGACCTGGATCGACTGTTTGCCCTCGTGGAGGGACTCGTGAAGCACCGAGGCCAGGCTCGGCAGGCAGTCTGCGGTCAGCGGAGCGTCCCACCGCACGACCTCGGCGCCGTGCAGCCGAAGGATCCGGCCGCAGTAGCCTCCGGCAACCCGGGTGGACAGTTCGAGAACACGGGTGCCGCTGAGCAACTCACCGGACACGTCGATCATCGAAGGCACGACGCCGACCTCGCTCAGTAGCTACGCGGGAGCCCCAGAGCGCTCTCCGCGATCGAGTTGAGGATCATCTGATTGTTGATCGGGGCGATCCGCTGCAAGCGAGCCTCGATCCAGTGCCGCCCGATGTGGTACTCCCGCGCGAACGAATAGCCACCGTAGGTCTGCATGGCGGCATCGGTCGCGGCCGCCTCCGCCTCCGAGGCGAGGAACTTCAGGCCGTTCGCCATCACGCCGACGGCGCGGCCGCCCTTCTCCTCATAGATCTCGATCGTTCGGCTCATCACCTCGCTAGCGGCGAGCACCTGCAGGTACGCCTTCGCCAGCGGGTGCTGGACCGCCTGGTTCTTGCCGATCGGGCGGTCGAACACGACCCGCTCCTGGGCATAGCGCGCCCCGTTCTCCAGCGCCCAGCGCGCAATACCCAGAGCTTCGGCCGAGACGAGGATCCGCTCACCGTTGAGGCTGTAGAGCAGATGGTAGAAGCCCTGATCGACCTCTCCGATCACGTCGGCGTCCGAGACGAACAGATCGTTGAAGAACACCTCGGTCGACGCGACGGCGTTGCGTCCGATCTTCGAGATCGCCTTGATGTCGACCGACGGGGCCTTCAAGTCAGCGAGGAAAAGAGTGAGTCCCTCACCCTTCCGTCTGCCCTCACCCGGCTCGCCCGTGCGGGCCAGCAACATGATCCGGTCGCCGCGCAGGGCCCCGGTGTTCCACACCTTGCTGCCGTTGATGAGCCAACCGCCGTCGACTCTGCGTGCGGCGGTCTTGATCCGAGTGGTCTCGGTGCCGGCGTCCGGCTCGGTCACGCCGAACGTGACGAACAGCTCCCCCGCAGCGATCTTGGGCAGGTGTTCCTTGCGCTGCTCCTCGCTTCCGAAAGCCAGCAGCGTCGGCACCGCCAGGATCGGGATGTGAACCGAACTCGCGGCGTTGAGCGCTCCGCCCGCCGCCGACACCTCCTCGAGGATCGCGGCCATCTGCGACATGGTTCCGCCACCGCCGCCGTACTCCTCGGGAACCAGCACTCCCAGATACCCGGCCTCGGCGAAGGCCTCGAAGAACTCCTGCGGGAACTCCTTGTCGAGGTCGTGCCTGTCCCAGTACTCCAGGGGGAACCTGGCACACAGCGACCGCACCGCGGCACGGAGATCCGCCTGGTCCTCATGTGCGGGAAACGACAGCTTCATGGCACTCCTCTCCGATGTCTCAGCCTGCGACGGCCGCTACATCGCCGACGCTAGCACGTCCGACCGGTCGGTCGGCTAGTCCTTGACTCGCCCTCGCGTCGCTGCCTAGCCTAGAACCCAACCGACCAGACGGTCGAACAGTCGATTCATGTCGAGGAGACTCTCCGATGGCCAAACACGAAGGTGCACTCCGTTTCGGTGCCTTCATCCCGCCCCACCACAAGGTTGGACTGGACCCGACCATCGGCCTCGAGAACGACCTCACCCTCATCGAGCACCTGGATCGTCTGGGGTACGCCGAAGCATGGATCGGCGAACACCACTCCTCGGGAGTCGAGACCATCGCCTCTCCCGAGATCATGATCGCCGTCGCTTCCCAGCGGACCCGACACATCAAGCTCGGGACGGGCGTGAGCTCGCTGCCCTACCACCACCCGTTCGTCCTGGCCGACCGCATCGTCCAACTCGACCACGTGACGCGTGGCCGCACGATGTTCGGTGTCGGCCCCGGCCAGCTGCTGCAGGACGCCACGATGCTCGGCATCGAGCCGTCTACACAGCGCCCGCGGATGGAGGAGGCTCTCGATGTCATGCTGCGACTGTTCGCCGGCGAGACGGTGACCGAGAAGACGGACTGGTTCACCTGCCAGGACGCCGTCCTCCAGCTCAAGCCCTACTCGGACTTCGATATCGCGGTAGCGGGCGCGATCTCCCCCTCGGGTCCGAGACTGGCAGGCAAGCACGGCGTCGGGCTGCTCTCGCTGGCCGCATCGGACCCCACCGGCACCGAGCGGCTCGCTGAGCACTGGTCGATCGTCGAGTCCGAGGCCACAGCAGCGGGCCACGCTGTATCGCGGGAGAACTGGCGCCTGCTCGGCCCGATGCACGTGGCCGAGACACGCGAGCAGGCCCGCAAGGACATGGAGTACGGACTCTGCTGGCTGATGGAGAGTCTGTCCCAGGTCACGATGAGCGGGCTGGACCGATTCGACGACGTCGACCACATCATCGACTACCTGAACGAGACGGGCCGCGGCTCGATCGGTACCCCCGACATGGCGGCGGCCCACGTACAGCGGATGCTCGACGCCTCCGGCGGGTTCGGCTGCTTCCTGTTCCGCGATTCCGACTTCGCTGCGTTCCCCGCCAAACTGCGCAGTTACCAGCTCTTCGCCGAGGAGGTGGCGCCCCGGTTCACCGGCCAGCTCGCCGCGACGCAGGCGAGCAACCAGCGGGTCAAGGACAGCGGCGGAGCCGGCGCGGTCGCGACTCAGCGATCGCAGGAGGAGGCGGCAGCCCGCTACGCCGCACAGCAGCGTGGCTGACCTCCCCCGCCGCCTCACCGTGGCGGGACCCGACCCGCTCCGGGCCCGTGAACGTGTCGGGAGGGCTGCCCAGGCCCTCGCCGACGGCGAGCCGGTGGTCGTCACCGCCGAGACCGGGGCCCACCTCGTCCTGGCAGCGCGCCGTGCCACGACCCCATGGATGGCGTTTCTGGTGCGACACACCGCCGGGCTCGTCTGCGTGGCGCTGGACGGATCTACCTGCGATCGGCTGCGGCTGGTCCCGATGGCGGTCGGTTTCACCGCCCACCGATCCACCGCCTACTGCGTCTCGGTGGACCTGCACGGAACCGGGACCGGGATCTCAGCCTCCGCCCGCGCGCGCACGGTGGCCGCGCTCGGCGATCCGGCCACGAAGGGTGCCGACCTCTGCCGACCCGGTCACGTCATCCCGATTCGCACCCGCGAACGCGGCGTGCTCGACCGCGCCGAGCCCGCCGAGGCCGCATCCGACCTGGTCCGCCTCGCAGACGGATCGTCTGCAGCGGCGTTGAGTGAGCTGCTCAGCTCAGCGCGCCCCGGGGAGGTCGCCACCCCGCACGAGGCGACCGCATTCGCCGATCAACACGACCTCTCGGTCGTGGCGATCGTCGACCTGATGGCCTACCGAGCGGCCGCCCCGGGCCGGGTCCGTCGAGTCACCCACACCGCCCTACCGACATCCCACGGCCCCTTCACAGCGGTCGGCTACCTCGACACCCTCGACGGCGCCGAGCACATCGTGCTGCTCATCGGCAGCCCGGACGAACACGATCCTGGTCTTCTACGCCTGCACCGCGAGTGCGTACTGGGAGACGTCCTTGGCTCCCAGGCCTGCGAGTGTCGCGCCGCACTGGCCGCTGATCTCGACGCCGTAGCCGCTGCAGGGCGCGGAGCCGTGGTCTACCTACGCACCGGGAGCAGGGAACTGTCGTGTGCCTCGTCGGCCGCGCCGCACGGCGCCGCCGGCGCGATCGTCGCGGATCTGTGTGGCGCCGCGACGAGCCCTTCCTCGGTTCAGGCGGACGCGGGCTGAGCCACGGCGTCGTTGACGCCGGAGGCGATCGGTCCTAAGTTTGGCTCCACAATCTTCTCCGATCTGGTGGCGCCACGTGATCATGGTCGTGACGCGTTCCACGAACGCCGGAGGTGGGCGTGACTCGTCCAGCGTCGTCGGCCGCGACATCGCCATCTGAGCCGTCGCTCGAGGGCGCGGCGCAAGCAGCTCCGCTCCTGCTCGATCGCCTCGCACACCGGGCTCACACCAACCCGGACGACCTGCTGCTCCAGGAGGTCGGGCCCGCCGTCGGCGACGGGCCCCGAACGGTCACCGCCGCCGAGTTGTGGTCGGCAGCACGCGCCCGCAGCGCAGTGTTCGCCGCCCTGGGGATCACGCCCGGCGAGCCCGTGGCGACGCTTCTCGGCACCTCCATCGAAGGGGTGGTCACCTGGCTCGGGCTGGCACTACTCGGTGCCCATGAGGTGCCCGTCGGGCCCGACCTCGACGGCGACATCCTGGTCCAGTCGCTACGCGGAGTCGCCCCACGTGTGTTGCTCGTCGAACCCGACCGCCAGTCCGTGATACCGCGCCTCGCGGCAGACCTTCCGGGGCTCGAGACAGTGCTCGTGCCCGGACCGGTCCCGCGCGAGGCTCACCCGCTCATCCGCCGTCTGCCCGATCCACCTGCCGTCCTGCCCCAGCAGGATGAACTTCCCGGACCGGGTGCGGTGGCCTGCGGAGTGCTCACCTCGGGGACTACCGGCCCTCCCAAGTGCCTCCTCGTCCCGTGGGGGCAGCTGAGGCAGATGTTCGCCGAAGCACTCGTCGTCGAACCGTCCCCCCGGGCGAGTCGGTGTTCGTCTTCACCCCACTCAACCACCTGATCGCACGAGGCCTCGTCTACCGGGCGCTGCTCCACGACCACGGGCGGGCCGTGCTACGGCGACGATTCTCCCGGTCGGACTGGTGGGCCGATGTCCGCGCCCACGGCTGCACGGAGGCGATCCTGCCTGCAGCCTCGGCGCACTGGCTGCTGGCGGCAAGACCCTCGGACGACGACACCCGCAATCCCCTCCGCAGGGTGATCATCACCCCGCTGATCCCACAGGCCCGTGAGTTCGAGGCACGGTTCGACGTGCCCGTATCGATCTCTTTCGGCTCGACCGAGTGCGGTATCCCGATCGCTTCCCGCACCCTGCCACCCGACCTGCGCTCCTGCGGTCGGGCCGTGGCCGGGGTCGCTCTTCAGATCGTGACCCCCGGCACCGACATCGCGGTGCCCGATGGCGAAGTCGGCGAGCTGCTGGTGCGCAGCGAGCCCGACAAGGTCAGTGTCGGAAGACTGGGCGGGGCACTCCCCCGCCGCGCAGACGGTTGGATCGCGACCGGTGACCTGCTGCGCCGGGACGGCGGCGGCTGGTACTTCTTCGAAGGCAGGCTGCACGATGTCATCCGGCGACGCGGCGAGAACATCTCACCCACCCCGATCGAGGATGCCGCCATCCGCGATCCCGATGTCCTGCTGGCAGTCGCTGTGCCCGTGCCCTCCGAGGTCGGCGAGGATGACATCAAGCTGTTCGTCCAGCCCCGACCGGGCCGCCAGATCGGCCTGGACCGGCTCGCCGGGCGCCTGGAGGGCGACCTACCCCGCTTCATGGTCCCTCGATACCTCGAGTCCCGCGTCGACCTGCCGATGACCCCTACCGGCAAGATCCGTCGCGCGCAGCTGCGAAGCGAAGCGGCGGTGGGTCCCTCGACCCTGGACCGCGGAGTCAGCCGGGCAGGCGGGCACTGACCCAGCCGGCGATCTCGTCCACCGCGCGTCGCCCCTCCGGCAGGAACGACCAGAACAACGGCCAGACGTGGATCATCGCAGGATAGACAGCGAGCGTTGCGTCGCCGCCCGCGTCAATGACCCCGCGGTGCAGCGCCAGGGCCTCGTCGTGCATGGCTTCGGTATCCCCGGTCAGGACCAGCAACGGGGGCAGTTCGGCGTAGCTGCCGAAGTACGGCGAGGCGTACGGAGTGTCGCGGGCCTCGCGCCCTCCCAGATACATGCCGCCGTGCAGAAGGATGCCTTCGCGGCGCACCACCGGATCCAGTTCACGGTTTCGTCGCAGCGAGTCCGTCGACGCCGTGAGGTCGAGCTCGGGGGAGATCAGCACCGCGCACCCGGGCCTGGGCCCTCCCTCGTCCCGCAGCGCCATCAACAGGCCCGTGGCCAGCCCACCACCCGCCGAGTCACCGATCACGGCGGTCCGGTCCGCGCCCCGTTCCGTGACGACGGCCAGGTAGGCCGCACGGGCGTCGTCGAGGGGTGCGGGGTAGGGATGCTCGGGCGAGAGCCGATAGTCGACGACCACGACTTCGCATCCGGCCGCGCGGGCGAGTGCCCCGGCGAGGCCGCGGTAACCCTCGGCCGAGCCCATCACGTATCCGCCGCCGTGCAGCAACACGATCGAGCGCGAGCTCTCGCCGGCGTCGACCCGCAGGCAGGGGACCCCGCCGAACTCCGTCCGCTCGATCGCGACACCGTTCGGGACCGGCAGCTCGGCCAGCATCCGCTCGTAACCGGCACGCTTGTCGGCGATCGTCGGGTTCGGCACCGACACCATGCTCGTGAACATGGAAACGGCTCGGCCGATCGGTGTCCGCGGGGCGGTCATGGGCGGTCGAAGGTATTGAAGTAGCCGGCAGTCAGCCCGCCGTCGACCGGCAGGACCGCGCCGGAGATGTAGCTCGCGGCGTCGGAGAGCAGGAAGAGCGCGGCGTTGGCCTGGTCCTCACTCCGTGCCAGCCGCGCGGCGGGGATCTTGCCGAGGAAGTTGCGCGCGATCGACGCCTCATCGTGCACCGAACGCAGCAGCGGTGTGTCCACGACCCCCGGGGCCACCACGTTGGCTCGGACTCCTCCCGGGCCCCACTCGATGGCAAGAGACTTCACCAAGCCGACCACACCGTGTTTGGAGGCGGCGTAGTGCGTGCGGTCGACGTGCCCGCCGAGCGAGTCCGTCGAACCGATGGCCACGAAGCAACCGCTCCCGCGCTCCAGCATGGCTGTCCCGGTCGCAGCGGCGGTAGCGAACAGACCGACAAGATTGACATCGATCGTCTCCGCGAACTCTCGAGCACTCATCTCCACGGCCCGCTTCGGCCGGGATACGCCCGCTGCGGCCACCACCCCCTGGATCGGACCGAGTTCTCGCTCCACCCGCCCCACGGCCTCGACGACGTCCTTCTCCTCGCAGACGTCGACCGGGTATCCGGCCACGGTCGCGCCCGTGGCCGTCAGTTCGTCGACGGCGTCGGTAACCGCGTCGGCGTTCAGGTCGAGTACCGCCACCTGTGCCCCCGCCGCGGCCGCCAAGCCCGCCGTCGCCCGGCCGATGCCCGACGCCCCGCCCGTCACCAGCACGGTCCGCCCGTGCAAGCCGAAGTCCACCATGTCTGCCTCCCCTAGAGCCCGAGGTACGACGCTTCGAGCGCCTGCTGATCCTCGGTCCTCGCCATGTCCAATGAGCGGGTGAACTCGCCGTCCTCCATGAGGAACACCTCCTCGCAGAGTCCGGTCAGCAGCTCACCGTTCTGCTCCATCAGGATCAGCCCGACCTCGTGGTCGGTGACGATCCCGCGCAGCGACTCGGTCAGGTTGTCCACCGCGATCGGGGAGAGCCCCAGAGAGGGCTCGTCGAGCACGATCAGCCCAGGCTCCTGGATCAACGCGCGGCCGATGGCAAGCAGCTGCTGCTCGCCACCGCTCATCGACGCAGCCGGTCGGTCCTTCTTCTCCCGAAGGACAGGAAAGCGCTCCTCGATCCGCTCCAGCCGCTCTCCGGCCTTTCCCGCGGCGTGGGCGGCCACCACCAGATTCTCGCGGACGCTGAGCTGGCCGAAGACCAGCCTGCCCTCCGGGACCAACGAGATCCCCGCGCGCACCCGGGCCCGCGAGTTCTGCCCGGTGACGTCCCGTCCGTCGAGGGTGATCGTGCCCGTGGTGGCCTTGATCGCCCCGGACAGGGTCTGCGCGAGGCACGTCTTACCGGCGCCGTTGCGACCGATCACCCCGATCGCGCCGGTAGACGCGGTGAACGCGGCATTCCGCACCACGTCCACACCCTCGCGGTAACCGCTGCACAGGCCCGTGATCTCGAGCTTCATCCGGTCACCTCGACGTCGAACTTGGCCGCGGACCGACCGAGATAGGCCACCTTTACCTCCTCGTTCGCCAGGACCTCCGCGGAGGTGCCCGAAGCGACGACCTTGCCGAAGTTCAGCGCCTGCATCCGCTCGCACACCGCGGCGACGAGCCGCACGTCGTGCTCGACCAGGCACACGGCGAGATCCGGTCGGGTCGCACGCACCTTGTGGAGTGCTTCCACCAGCTCTGCACGTTCCTCCCGGCTCAGCCCGGCTGCCGGCTCGTCGAGCAGCAGCGCCTTCGGCTGGGCGAGCAGAGCACGTGCCAACTCCGCCATCTTGCGGACGCCGTAGGGGACAGAGTCCGGGAGCAGGCCCGCGGCATCGGCACAACCGAACAGCTCCAACATCTGGTGGGCGGCCTCGTCGACGGAGGAGCCGAGGGCGACCCCGCGCCGTTTCGCCAGGTCCGCACCCAGCAGGACGTTCTCGTAGATGGTCAGCGTCTCAGCCAGCTGGGGGTGTTGGAAGGTCCGGACCAGGCCGCGCTTGGCCACCCTCCGGGGCCCGACCCTGGTGACATCGTGCCCATCCAACGCGACTGTGCCCGCGCTCGCCATGTAGATGCCGCTCAGGACGTTGAGCAGCGTCGTCTTACCGGACCCGTTCGGTCCGATGAGTCCGGTCCACTGCCCCGCGACCAGCGTGATGTCCACCTCGCTGAGCGCGCGCACGCCGCCGAACCGCATGTCGATGTCAACGGCGCGCAGAACCGCCGCGCCGGCGGTGCTGTCGCTCACGACCTTCCCCTCCCGACCAGGTGCCAACCGCGGGTCAGGAGCCGCTCGCCCAACTCAGCGATGCCCTTCCCGCCCGCCAGCAGCGCCACGATGATGATCACGCCGAACAGGACGGACGTCGCAGTCGCCGGCACGATGTTCTGCAGCCACAGCGGAAGCCCACCGACGATGATCCCGCCGATCCAGGCCCCGGTGGCGCTACGGGTGCCGCCGATGAGCCCACCGACGAAGACGAGGATCGACATCATGATCGGCCATTGGCTGGAGCTGACGTAGCCGACCGCCAACGCGTAGAGCGCTCCGGCGAGACCGCCCAATCCCGCAGCCCAGGTCCAGACCGCGACCTTCACCAGAGGGATGTTCGCGCCGAACACAGACGAGGCCGACTCCGCCTCGCCGACGGCGATGGCGACCCGTCCCGGCTTGCGGTGCAGCAGCCACAGATGCGCCAACCCCACCAGCACCATCACAGCCACGACGAGAACGAGCATGCCCGGACGAGACCCGGAGAACCGCAGTCCGGCGAAACCTGCGTCCAGCGAGACCTGCCTCCCGGCGTCACCGCCGGTGATCGGGGTGAGGTAGTTCGTCAGGTCGATGATCGAGAACGCCAGCGTGAACGTCACCAGGGCCGTCGCCAGACCGGTCAGACGCGTGGTCGGCACCGCGAACACCGCGCCGATGCCGGCGGCGACCACGAGCGCCAGCAGCATCGCCACGAAGACGTTCAGCCCGGCCTCAAGCGCCAGCATGGTCGTGTAAGCACCGAAGGCGATGAAGGCACCACCGCTGAGATTGATCTCCTCGAGAGTGGCCGCGATGGCGTTGTTGCCCAGGATCGCCACCGCATAGACGGTGGAGAAGATCAGGCCGTAACGAAGGTTCGCCGGCCCGGCCAGTCCGATGATCAGGACGAACGCGGCGAAGAGCAGCAGCGTGGCGTGGCGCAACCCCAAGAGGTCGCCGCGGCCGGTCGAGACCGACACCCTCCGCCGAAGGGCGGCATCGATCTCGCCACGAGAACGCGGCGTGCGCGAGACGGTCGGAGCAGACATGTCACACCCTCTCGAGCCGGCGCCTACCCAGCAGGCCGGCGGGACGGAAGAGCAGGACGAGCAGGACGAGCGCGTACATCGAGAAGGTCACCAGCGAGGGCTGGGCATAGGCAGCGACGAGATTGGTGGCCACGCCGATCACGATCCCCGCGATCAGCGCGCCGAGAATGCTCTCGAATCCGCCCAGAACGACCGTCGCAAAACCGAAGACCAGGAAGGCGTTCACGGTGGTGGGACTCAGCCCGTAGATCGGGGCCACGAACAGGCCGGTGACCCCGGCCAACCCGCCCGCGATGACCCAGCTGAAGTGCTTGAGCCCCTTGCCGGACAGCCCGATGTGGGTGGCCGCAGCCTCGTTGTCGTTGACCGCCCGCATCGCGACGCCGGTTCGGGACCGGGAGAAGAACAGTCCGATGCCGAGGAACAGCAGGCCCGAGATCACCGCCGAGATCACGTCTGCGGTGGTCAGGGTGACCGGTCCGAGGGCGAGGGCCGGCCCGGACCCCGCGGACGGAAAGCCGCGGGCCTCGGTGTTGAGCGTGACGGCCTCGATCCCCTGGATGGTCAGACCCACACCGACCGTCGCCAGCGCAGCAGGCAGCCTGCCGAAGCGCTCGATCGGGACGACGATGAAACGTCCGATCACACCGCCGAACACCGCTCCCAGCACGACCACGAGGATCGCGGTCAGCCAGTAGGGCAGGCCCGCGGAGTAGCCGAAGAGCCCGATATAGAGCGCCGCGCTGGCGATGTCACCCTGCGCGAAGCTGACGTAACCGGAGGTGCGGTAGATGACCACTAGCGCCGCACCGACAAGCGCGTAGACCAGCCCGAGCGTGACACCGAGGATCACACCGGTGAGGAAAATGTCCACAGGAGCCTCTCGTGAATCGGGAAGGGGTAGCCGGGCTCAGTGCCCTGACCGCCACGCACTCGTCGTCAGGCGCCGGAGACGAAGGGGTTCGGCTTGAAGGCGTCGGCCTCGACGTAGCTTCCGCCGGGCCCCAACTTGCTGATCGAGGATCCGTCCGGGCCGGTGCGGTCCGTCCCGGTCCAGGTCAGGTCGCGGATGTAGGCGGTGTCGATCTCGATATCCGAGCCGGCGGCGAGCACCTGTGCCGCGGTCGGCAACGAGCCACCGTTGTCCGTGACGGCCTTCTGCAGCACTGCGGCGACTGCGTCAGCGTTCGTCCAACCGATCATGGTGTTGATGTCGTGGATATCGCCGTTCTGCGCCTCCACATACCTGCGGAAGTCCGCCGCCTCCGCGCTGTCGGGGAGGATGAACGACGTGCCGAAGTAGATCCGGTCGGCGAGCGCTTCACCCATGATCTGCGGCAGCGACGGGGTGGCACCGGCGAAGGTGGCGCCGTAGTCGGGCTTGAATCCGATCCGCTCGGCGGAGTTGAAGATCTTGGCCATCACCGAGGGCACGTGATTGATCATGACAAACTCGGCGCCCGAGTCCTTGAGCTGGGCGGCCTGGGCGTCCGCATTTGTCGCTGTCGCGCTGTACTCCACCTCGGCGACCGGCGTCATCCCCATCTCCCTGAGCTGCCGTTCGACACCGTCCTTGATCGGCAGGCCGACGGCGTCCGGGGTGTAGGCGACCGCGATCTTCGTCTTGCCCAGAGTCTTGACCGCGTACTCGACCACCCGACCCGCCAGCTCGTCGTAGGCGGGCTTGTCCAGCCGGAAAGGCGAGTCCGCGGCTTCGATCAGCGGCGTGGAGGAGCCACCGGCAAGTGACAGGATGCTGTTCTGGGTCAGATACGGCTGGACTGCCGCACTGTCCGCCGATCCCAGTCCGAGGGTGGCCACGACCTCGTCGCTTTCGACCAGCGTGCGCATTGCCGCGGGCGCCTTCGCAGGGTCGAGTGCATCGTCGGTGGTCACGAACTCGACCTGATGACCACCGATGCCACCGGACTCGTTGAACTGGGCGAAGCGTGCCTTCGCCCCTGCCTCGACCGCGGGCCCGCTGTTGCTCCCCGCCGCCGTGTAGGACAACATGCCGCCGACCTTGATCGGCTCGCCGGATCCGCCGGATCCGGATTCGGAGCCACCACAGGCGGCGAGCACGACCGCGGCGATGGTGACGACTGCCCCCAGGACCGAGGAACGACGTGCACGGAACCGAAGGTTCATGATCTCTCTTCTCTGAGCGGAACGACCAACGGTGAACCGAGGGCGGACTCGACCGCCCGGTCGGATGCCCCGCAACGCTAGGGATCACCTCAGAATGAGTCAACGCCCAAATCTGCCTCGACACGCATCGAGCAAGGAGTCGACCCTTGACCGCAAGAGGCGCGCGAGCCACCCTTCGACCGACTAGCCGGTCGAGCTAGCGCACTCGAGGAGGACCTCATGACCGCCAGTACCACGGAGGCCACGGTCACCCTGGTGACCGGCGCGGCGAGCGGGATCGGCAACGCGGTAGCCAGCCGCGCCGCCGAGGCGGGTCACCGCGTCGTGGCCGTCGACATCGACGGGGACGGTCTCGCCGCACTCGCCCGGAGCATCGGACCCGAGCGGACACTCGCCCTCGACGCGGACGTCACCGACGAGCAGGCCGTCGCGGACGTCTTCGCGCGGGCGATCGCCGAGTTCGGCCGAGTGGATCTCCTGCACAACAATGCCGGCGTGCTGGACGCACTCGGCCCCACAGTCGAGGTCTCCACAGAGCTGTTCGATCGGACGATACGAGGCAACGCCCGCAGTGCCTTTCTCGTGCTGCGGGAGTATCTGCGGTCCGCCGAGCGATTGGGTCACGGCGGCGCGGTGGTCAACACAGCTTCAGCCGCAGGACTCAAAGGTTCGGCGAACCTCGCCGCCTACACCATGAGCAAACACGCGGTGGTGGGGCTGACCAGGTCGGTGGCCCTGGAGGTCGCCAGCCACGGGATCCGCGTCAACGCCGTGTGCCCGGGTCGGGTAGACACACCGATGGTCACAGCCCTGGAGCACATCGCTCCACAGGCGGACGAGATCGCCGCCCGTCCCATCGCCCGCATGGGCACTCCCGACGAGATCGCCGGACTCGTGCACTGGCTACTCGGCCCGGAGGCTTCGTTCGTGACCGGCGCCTGCTACGCGGTGGACGGCGGGCTCTCGGCCTGATCCATCGGCCTGATCCATCAGCGCTGCCGGGCAGTGACTCCGTTCACGAAGATGTCGTAGAACCTCTCGGCGAACTCCTGTCCCCTGACAGGACCGCCAGGCTGATACCACTGATACGACCAGTTCGCCATACCGAACAGCGCTAGTGTCGCGGTGCGGGGATCAATCCCGCGGTAATAGCCCTCGCGGATCCCCTGCTCGATCACGGACATGACGAGCTCGTCGTACTCACGCTCACGTTTGCGGACCGGCTCCAGGAACTCCGGCGGCAGCCGACGGGAGCTTTCGAAGAAGACCCGAATGTGACCGGGGTAGTCATCCATCAGCTCGAACAAGTCGGACAAGATCCCGCGCAGCATCACATCGGGGCTCGCCTGCGCCGCGATACGAGCGCGCAGCCCGGACAGCAGCGGCTCGATCGTATTGACGTGGATCGAGTAGAGGATCTCGTCCTTCGACGCGAAGTAGTGGTAGAGGCTCGGCTTGGCCAGCCCGACCTCTTCGGCGATGTCGGTCATGCTGACCTGGTCGACACCGCGCCGGTCCAGAAGCAGCGCCGCTCGGTTGACGATGTCAGTCCGACGCTCCTCGGCCTTGGACGCCGTCACTTCCTTACGGCTCTGGTTCGCCATCTCACCGTCGCTCTCGCATCTTCGCCCGGTCGGTCGGGCACTGGGCCTGGGCAGTGAACCGTACCCGCCCCGCTCGTGTCCAATTCGCTACCACGCCGAACGCGGGGGGGGCCAGCCGATCCCAATTGACCCGGCGAGGCCGGCGGATTAACGTCTGACCCGACCGACCGGACGGACGATGAGAGAGACGAGGCCGATGGCGCCCCAGGACACCGCGCGACGGGCGCGCGAGCTCGTCGAGGTCGTCGGCGACGGCGACCTCATCGTCTCGGCGGCCCTCGGCACCCAGCCGAGACACCTGTTGCGAGCCCTGGCCGACCACGCTGCGCGACTGTCTCGGATCGAACTGGCCGCCGGGATGTTCTTCTCCGACTACGCCGTACTGACCTCGCCCGCTGTCCGGTTCCGAACCTGGTTTCCGCCCGGCACCGCGCCCGGTCAGTCGGTTCCGGGCGACCGGGTGGAGTACCTGCCGATGGGCTGGGCACAAGTGGTCGACTGGCTCACCCACCGGGCACAGCCCGACGTCGCAGTACTGCAGGTCTCCACCGCCGACGCCGACGGCTGGCACAGCTACGGCATCAGCTCCAGCTACACCTCCGCCGCTGTGCGCGCGGCGCGGCTGGTCCTGGCCGAGGTCAACCCACAGATGCCACGCACCCGCGGCGCCCGCGTCCACCGATCCGAACTCGACGGGGTGTTGGAGGTCGACGAACCCGTTCCGGAGTACCCCCGACGATCCCCGGCCGAGGTCGACCACGCCATCGCCGAGCACGTCGCGGGCCTGGTCACCGACGGGCGCACCCTGCAGGCCGGCGTCGGTTCGATCCCGGACGCGGTGTTTCGCAGGCTCGCCAAGGAGGGGCGCCACGACCTGCGAATCCACGGCGCCGCCGGCCCCGGCCTGCTCGAGCTCCACAACGCAGGCTGCCTGGCCGAGGGGCCGATGACCGTCGGTGAGGTGATGGGCGACCGCGAGCTGTACGACGCGGTCGACGACAGCCCGCTGATCACGATGGTGGGTGGCGACCGAACCCACTCCGCGGCCGCGCTGCTTGCGGTGCCCAACATGACCTGCATCAACTCCGCGCTGTCCGTGGATGTCTACGGGCAGGTCAACACCGAGTACGTCGACGGTCGACACGTCGGCGCGGTCGGTGGCGCCATCGACTACTCCCGGGCCGCCACGTGGCCGGGGAACGAGGGCATCGTCGCGCTGCGCTCGACGACCTCCCGCGGCGCGGTCTCCCGAATCGTCCCCCGCCTCGACGCCGCGACCGTCTCCCTACCCCGCGACTCGACCCGATTCGTCGTCACCGAGTACGGCGTGGCCGATCTCCGGGACAGAACGGTCCCGGAACGACGCAGCGCGCTCGCCCGCATCGCCCACCCCGCCTTCCGCTCGTCCTTGGAGGAGTCGTGACCGTCCTGCTCCCCGACCCCGCACAGATCGACGAAACCGAGGTGAGGGTCTGCGAGGTCTGGCCGCGCGACGGCATTCAGGGCTGGTCGAAGCCGGTTCCCACCGAGGACAAGCTGAAGGTGATCGCGGCATCGCTGGCAGCCGGAGTCACCGAGATCGACACGACGTCATTCGTCTCCCCCAGGGCCACCGCCCAGTTCGGCGACGCCGAGCAACTCCTGGTGCGGATGCACGAAGAGGGGCTCAAAGCCACCGTCCGGGTACTGACGGTGAACACCCGCAGCTTCGACCGGATCGCGGCGAACCCGCTGCTGTGCGACACCATCGACGTGTGTGGGTTCCCGATCTCGGCCAGTGAGTCACACAACCTCGCCAACCTGCGTCGCTCGCACGCCGATCACCTCGAGACCCTAGCGTCGATGATCGACCGCTGCGCCGGTCTCGATCTCGCGCCGCTGTTCTGCGTCGCCACCGCCTACGGGTGCCCGCTCGAGGGAGTCGTCCCCCAGGACAAGGTGCTCGAGCTCGCCAGATGGGCCTACGACCGCGGGGTCCGCACGATCATGCTGGGCGACACGACCGGGATGGCTGACCCACGCCATGCCTGGGAGCTGTTCTCGCGGATGAAGCGGGAGCTGCCCGAAGCCCAACTCGTCGCACACTTCCACGACACCCGTGGCAGCGGGATCGCCAACACCCTCGCCGCGATCGCGGCCGGGGTTCGGGTCGTCGACTCCTCACTCGGCGGGCTCGGCGGTGAGCCACCGTCGGTGGAGCAGAACCACAGCGGCGAGTCGGGAAACGTCTGCACCGAAGACCTCGTCGCTGTCTTGCAACGGATGGGCTACCGCACAGGGATCGACCAGCGGCAGCTGCTGGAGGCGGGCAGGCTCGTCGAACAGGTGTGTGGCACGGCACTTCGCAGCCAGGTGCTGCGCGCCGGCGCCGCGGTGGCTCGATGAACCGCCCGACGGATGGGTCGCCGACGACGTGGCAGGAAGCGACACCGAGTCCGGCCTGGTCACCGACGTCCAAGCCTGTCGCCGGGTCGCAGATGCACGCGTTCGGCGCCTGGCTCCAGGAACACGGACTGGGCCCGGACGACCCGACCGAGCACCACGCCCTGCACGCCTGGTCGGTCGAACAGCGGTCGCTCTTCTGGGCAGCGCTCTGGGACTTCTTCGCGCTGCACCCCGAACGCACCGACGGCCCGGTGGTCGTCGATGACCACATGCCCGGCGCACGGTGGTTCCCGGGTCAACAGCTCGGCTACCCGTCGGTGGCCCTCGACCACGACCCGACAGCGACCGCTCTGATCTGCTGCGATGAGACCGGGACGACCGGGCTCGTGTCCTACGGTCAGCTCAGCGCAGAGGTCGGTCAGGCCGCCGCCGCCTTCGCCGCGCTCGGAGTGGGTCCGGGAGACCGGGTTGCGGCAGTCCTTCCCAACCGGCGGGAGGCTGTCGTCGCATTCCTCGCCACCGCATCCCTCGGCGCAATCTGGGTGCTCTGCTCCCCCGAGTTCGGCGCCGCCTCGATCGTCTCGCGGCTCGCCCAGACCGAACCCGTCCTGCTCGTCACCACCGACGCCTACCGCTACAACGGTCGCGTCCACGACGTTCGCGACAAGCTCGCCGAGGCGGCCACCGGGCTGCCCACGGTGCTGGCAGCCGTCGAGGTCCGGTCCGGCCTCGTCGCGACCCGGCCGGACGCGCCGCCTGCGTGGGACACCCTGCTCGCGGGCTCAGCCGGGACTGCTCCCCCCGTCCCGGTCGCCTTCGACCACCCTCTGTGGATCCTGTTCTCCAGCGGTACCACCGGCGTTCCCAAAGCGATGGTCCACGGTCACGGCGGAATCGTGCTCGAGCACCTCAAGTCGCTGGTCCTGCACAACGACCTGCGACCGGGACAGGTGCTGTTCTGGTACACCTCCACCGCCTGGATGATGTGGAACTACCAGGTCGGTGCGCTACTGGCGGGGGCCACCGCGCTGCTCTTCGACGGTGCACCCGCTCCTGAGCGACTGTGGTCGCTGGTCAGCGAGCACAGCGTGAACGTGTTCGGAGCGAGCCCCGGATTCTTCCAGGGATCACTGGACGAAGGGCACGTTCGCCCGGGTCCGCGGTTGCTCACTGTGGGGAGCACGGGATCGCCCCTGCTCGAGCCGACCGAGCGCGACATGGGCCTGGCTCTCGGCGACGCAGTGACGATCGCGTCGGTCAGCGGAGGCACCGACGTGTGCTCGGCGTTCGTGGGGCCCACACCCCTGCTGCCCGTCCGCCGCGGCCAGATGCAGGCCCGCATGCTCGGCGTGGCATGCGAGGCGTTCGACGCGGCGGGCACAGCCGTGGTCGACGAGATCGGCGAGCTCGTCGTGACCGCAGCGATGCCGTCGATGCCGTTGTCGTTCTGGGGCGACGACGGCACCCGTCTGCACGAGACCTACTTCAGCACGTATCCGGGCGTGTGGCGGCACGGCGACTGGATCCGTTTCACCCCCGAAGGCGGCGCGGTCATCAGCGGTCGCTCGGACGCGACGCTCAACCGGGGCGGTGTCCGGATGGGCACCTCGGAGTTCTACCGAGTGCTCCAGGGCGTACCCGAGATCGAGGACTCGCTGGTGGTCGACACCGGCGAGCTGGTCCTTTTCGTCGTCCTTCGCGACGACAACGACCTCGACGACGACCTACGCGGCCGCATCCGCACCCTCGTCCGCGCGGACATTTCACCGCGGCACGTGCCGGACCTCGTCGTAGTGGTGCCCGCAATCCCCTACACCCTGACCGGCAAGAAGTGCGAGATCCCGGTCAAGCGGCTCCTACAAGGCGACGCGGTCGCCGACGTCGCCGATCCCCAGTCACTACGCAACGCCGAGGCTCTGACCTCGATCGTCGAGGCGGCGAGCGCCGTCACTGAATGGAGCACCCGATGAACTTCACCTCCATCCTGCTCGACGTCCGCGACGGCGCCGCCGTCATCACGATCAACCGGCCCGAGCAGCGAAACGCCCTGAACAACACCGTGCTCGCCGAACTCGGTCACGCCGTCGAACTCGCCACCGCCGATCCCGAGGTGAGCTCCATCGTGCTCACCGGCGCCGGCGAGAAGGCCTTCTGCGCAGGCGGTGACCTGAAGGAGATGGGCGCCCCGGTCGACGCGCTCGCCGAACACCGTGGCCGCGGAGCACTGGCCGAGTTCTTCGGCAAGCTCTGGGCGGCGGGGAAGCCGACCATCGCCCGAGTGGACGGCTACTGCCTCGCGGGCGGCTTCGGCGTGGCGCTGGCCTGCGACATCGTCGTGGCCTCGGACCGCTCCACCTTCGGCGCCCCCGAGGTCAAGGTCGGCTTGTGGCCCTACATGATCACACTGCCGTTGATCCGCTCCATGCCGCCCAAACTGGCGCTCAAGCTGATGATGACCGGCGAACGCATCGACGCCCGACGCGGCGCGGAGATCGGTTTCGTCACCGACGTGGTGTCGCCAGACCAACTGGACACGCAGGTCACGGACTACGTCAGCACCTTCCGCTCGGTGTCGCCACAAGCCGTCGCGCTCGGCCGGGGCGCCTTCTACCAGGTGGTCGACCACGAGCCGCAGGCCCGCCTCTCCCAGCTGCACGCCGGCCTCGGGGTGGCCCTGACCATGCCGGACGCCGCGGAGGGCCTCGCAGCTTTCGCGGAGAAGCGACCGCCCCGCTGGGCGAGGGAGCAGTGACCGTGCGACCGCTGGACGATGTGACCGTCGTCGACTTCAGCCGCTACGCCCCCGGACTGTTCGGCACCCGGGTCCTCGCCGACCTGGGTGCACGGGTGGTCAGTGTCGAGCCTCCCGGTCTCGGCGAGGAGTCACCGCTCTACCGGGCCGCGAGCGCCCGCGCCAACGGCGACCATCCCTTCTGGCGGGGCCGCCGCTCGGCGGTGCTCGATCTGCGTTCGGACGCGGGCCGTGCCGCAGCACAGACACTGATCGCCGGCGCGGACGTCGTCGTCGAAGGCTTCCGCCCCGGAGTCGCCGACCGGCTCGGGATCGGGTTCGACACGGCACGGTCTCTGCGGCCGAACATCGTGTACTGCGCCGTGACCGGCTACGGCCAACAGGGACCGGACGCGAAGCGGCCCGGCCACGACCTCAACTATCTGTCCGAGGCGGGCGTGCTGTCGCTCACCTCTTCCGGACAAGACCAGCCCGGGATCCCGCTCAATCTCGTCGCAGACCTGGCCGGTGGTGGCCTGACCACGGCAGTCGCGATCCTCGGCGCACTGCACAGCGCCCGACGCGGATCCGAGGCCCAGTACCTCGACGTCGCCATGGTGCGCAGTGTCCTGGCCCTGCTCGCTCCGGTAGAGGCGATGACTCGCGCCGGGACACCGGACCCTTCGTGGCGCGCAGGGATGCTCAACGGCGCTGCCCCCTACTACCGCTGCTACCGCACGCGCGACGGTGGGTGGGTCGCCGTGGGCGCCATCGAACCAAAGTTCTATTCCGCGCTCTGCATCGGAACCGGGCTTCCCGAATTCGCCGACAAGCAGGCGGACCAGGACGAGTGGCCGATGCTCGAGGCGGCGCTCACCCAGGTATTCGCCACCCGTGACCGGGACGAGTGGTGCACCGCGCTCGCCGATGCCGCCGTCACCCCGGTCCTCGACGTGCCCGCTGCCTGGGAGCGGGCAGCCCCCTGGACACAGGCAGGCCCCGCCGCCATGACCTTGGTGCCCGGTCTGATCGAACCTCGGCCCAAGGACGGGTATGCGCACCGGGCCGGCGCGGACACAGCCGAGGTGCTGCGCGAGTTCGGGTGCACTCCGGCCGCGATCAGCGCGGTCACCTCCGAGTAGAAGGTGCAGCACGATGACAGGAAAGTTCACCGGCAAGGTCGTCCTGGTCACAGGGGCAGCGCGTGGTCAAGGGCGGGCCGAGGCGCTGCGTTTCGCAGAGCAGGGGGCATCGCTGATACTGATCGACATCGCCGATGACCACGGGATCGACGGATTGCCCTACACCTTGGCCACCAAGGCCGAGTTCGACGAATCCGTCGCCGCCTGCAAGGCGCTCGACGCGCCGGTGCACGCTGTCGTCGCCGACACCCGCGATCTGCCCGCGCTCGAGTGCGCGGTGCAGGCCGGGGTGGCACAACTCGGTGGGCTGGATATCGTCGTCGCCAATGCGGGCGTTTACAGCGTCGGCCGGATCGCAGTCGCCGGGGACAACGGCGTCGAAGTGCTGTCGGCGCAGTCCTGGCAGGACATGCTCGACGTCAACCTCACCGGCGTCTACCACACCGTGCGAGCGACTGCTCCGATCATGGTCGAGCAGGGCCGCGGCGGCGCGATCGTCCTGACCAGCTCGGGTGCGGGCTTACGGGGCAGCGCGAACATCGGGCACTACGTCGCCGCCAAGCACGGTGTCGTCGGGCTGATGAAGACACTCGCGAACGAGTTGGGTCCGCACGGTATCCGCGTCAACACCGTGAATCCGGGGCAGGTAGACACCCCCATGATCCAGCACGAGACCAACTACCGGCTGTTCCGGCCCGACCTGGCCGAACCGACGGCCGAGGACTACCGGCAGGCGTCCATCCCCATGAACAAGATGCAGGTGCCGTGGGTCGAGCCCATCGACGTCGCCAACGCCGTCGCATTCCTGGCCTCCGACGAGGCCCGCTACATCACCGGCGTCGCCCTACCGGTCGACGCAGGCACCGTGGCCTGAGCCCCACTCACCGACCAGGAGATCTTCCGATGAGCCGACCCCCCACATCCAGCGTCCGGATGCCCCGCAGCGAGGTCGACACATTCCTCCGAGACGGGCACACGGGGATCCTCACGACCCTCCGGTCAGACGGGATGCCGATAGCAATGCCTGTCTGGTATGCCCTCGTCGAGGGCACGGTGATCGTGGAGACCCGCGGGAAGAAGCTCGCTCGGCTCCGCCACGATCCCCGAGCGTCGTTCCTGGTCGAAAGCGGTCGACATTGGGCCGAACTCCGAGCGGTACACCTGACTGGGTGGGCCGAGGTCCTCAGCCCGGACACTGCAGCGGCGATCGCCGAGCCGGTGCGCGTCGAGATGGCCCGGAAGTACGCGACCTACCGCACCGACCTGTCGGAGATGCCCGCACCGACCCGTGAGGTGTACGAGAGCGGGGGCACCCTCGTCCGCCTGCATCCTGACGAGCGGATTCTGCACTGGGACAATCGACGACTTGGGCTGCCGATCTCCTGACGGAATCCCGGGCCGCTGCCCTGGCCCGGATTCCGCCTCGTCGGGTCGCCCCACCCGGACGGCGTCGCGGACCTCGACTCGCCACAGCCTTGCCCATCATGAGGCAGCTACTCTGTCCGACGCACCTGCAGCCATCGCGTCGTCCCCACAGACAGCGGCATCAGGAAGTCCGGCAGCCGGCGTACAGGGCCAATCCCGTCAGCGGTCACCGGACGACCGTCCGCCGGAGCCCGTCGGGTACCGGTCGGTCGGTACCCCCGCTGCAGTCGCCGTGGCGACCGGACAGGTGGGAACCCTCGAACCGGACGGCGAGCTCCTCGCGCAAAGATAGCCGTGCCGCGTAGCCGATCCTGCGCAGATCGGCGCCGTGGGCTCCCATCGTCACCTCGCCCGCAGCGCCTGCGATCGACAAGGCCGCGTTCGGAACGCCGGCAGGGCCTGTGACCAGCACCGCCATGCAGCCCAGGGCGGGCCGGCATTCCTCCTCGTCGACCGCGACCCCCTCCTCACGGGTCCGGTCGAGCATGTACCGGAGGCCCTCGGCGTCCCGAGCGGTGCTCGGGGTCCACCCACGAAGCCCCCTCGCAACAACGGCATCCACAGTCGACGGCGAACCAGTGAGGAGAGCTTTCCCGATCGCCGTGCAGTAGCTGGGTGCACGCCCCCCGATACGTGTGGGGCAGCGATGCCGGTGCCGACCGTGCAGCTTGTTCAGATAGACCACGTCGCCGCCACGCAAAACACCGAGATGGACCGTCAGGCCGGTGGCCTGATGGAGCTCGACGAGAAACGGAGTAAGTACCTCGCGGAGGAGATCGTCCTGGGGCTGTTCCGGACGGGCGATCCGCTCAAGACGCAGACCGATCCGATACCGGCTTCCGACCGGCTCCACGATCCCGTTGCGAACCAGAGAGCCGACTATCCGGTACACGGTGGACTTCGCCAGACCGGTCCGTCGCGAGAGTTCACTGACCCCGACCGCCGTGCCGTCGCACCCCTCGAAGGCGTCGAGCACACTCACCGCCTTGTCGATGGCCGACCGGTAGTCGGCCCGACGTGCCACGGAGGCGGACCCCGCGGACCGACCTGAGACGAGCGTGTGCGACATCCGGTCGGTCATGAATCCGGTCCCAGTCGAGCAGGATTGAGAACCGCATCGAGCGGGCTGCGCTGGCCCAGCGCAACCCGAAACTGTGCGAGCATCCGCGCCGCGGAAAGTCCCAACGCACCCGTGAGCATCCCGTCCCGACCGTAGAGTACGACGAACTCGTCGGTATCGAGATCCCCGTGCACCGTAGTCGTCTCGTCGTGTCCGGCGGACGTACCGAGGAACTGCATCCGCCGCCCGAAATGGTCTGACCAGAAGTATGGGACGGGGCCGACCCCGCGGGGCACCGAGTCGGGATGGGCGATGGTGTACCCGACAGCCGCGCCGTGCTCTTTCGCCGTGGTCCAGTGCTCGACACGACGATGACACGCCGCCCCCGGATCCCACCACGCGGCGACATCACCGACGGCATAGACGCCGGGGACCCCGGTCCGTCCGTACGCGTCACACACGATCCCGTCGGACAGGTCGAGCCCGCTTCCGGCCAACCAGCCGAGCTCCGGGGTCGCGCCGAGTCCGAGCACGACGACATCGGCCGGCAGACGAGTGCCGTCGGCCAGGACGACCTGCTCCGCGCGACGGTGGCCCCGTACGCTGCCCACGCCGACCCCCGTGTGGAGTTCGATGTCGTGGGTGGTCAACCGCCGCGCGAGAGCTTGGGCGACTTCTGAGCCGAAGATGCCGTCGAAGGGGGCTCGTCGAGACTCGACCACCGACACAGCGCATCCCAGTGACCGCGCGGCAGAGGCCACCTCGACCCCGATGAAGCCCGCTCCGACGATAACCACCCGGGGACGCCCGTGCAGTGCCGAGCGCAGACCGTCGCTGTCGTCGCGGGAGCGCACACTCCATACGCCCGGCAGCATCGATTCCGGCGACAGGTGGCGGGCCCGCAGCCCGGGTGCGAGCACCACGGCGTCAGCCTGAATCCGTTCACCGGAATCGAGTGTCACAGAGGTTCTATGGGGATCGAGTCCGGTCACCCGCTGTCCGAGCCGCAGTTCGATCCGGTTGTCCCGGTAGTGCTGTTCCGGACGGAGCAACCCTCGACACGCGTCCCAGCCCGGTGCGAGAGCGCCCTTGGACAACGGTGGCTTGTCATAGGGCAGGTGCGGCTCGGCTTCGACCACGGTGATCCGGCCCTCAAACCCCTCGGCCCGCAGGGAGTCAGCCGTGGCGATGCCGCCGACAGAGGCTCCGACGACCAGTACGTGCATGGCTACTCCTCGATGACGATGGCATCGGTCGGGCAGGCCGCGGCCGCTTCTCGTGCACCGGACTCCAGCTCGGTCGGCAGATCTCCCTTCACCAGAACCACGGCGATCTGGTCGTTGTCGAGATCGAACACCTCCGGTGCGCTCAGGCACGCCGCGAAGCCGCAGCACTTGTCTTCGTCTACTCGCAGTCGCATCCTGGCTCCTTCCTGCTCCTGTCCTTGATCACGGGCGTGCGCCGGGGCTCGACCACCGCTCGACGGCAGACCGGCGCGGACGGAACGAAGCCTTGTGCTGTCCCAAACCCGGGACAGGCACCGGCTCGTCCGACGGCGGGTAGGTCGACGACCGGAACGGCGGCCCGACGTACCGAAATCGCCCGGCATCGTCCTCGGCGGTACGCAGCGTTCCGCGGATACGGAGCTGTTCGTCCCGCAGTGCCTCATCGACTGTGCGGAAGCGGCTGCACGGGACCCCCCGGGCGAGGAGCAGCCGCTCGAGCTCGTCCACTTCCCAGGTGGCGGCCCACTCGGCGACGATGTCCTGCCAGTCTTCCCAGTTCCGCTCCCGCGCGCCCATCTCCGCATAACGCGGGTCCTGCAGAAGGTCGGACCGGTCCATTGCGGCGACGAGCGAGCGGAAGTTGCGATCGGTGATCGCGGCGATCACGACGAACTCGTCACCCACGCGCGCGGGGCGGTACACGGTCTTGCCAGGTCCCGGTCCGTCGACCTGTGCGGCCTGCGTCTCGTAGACCAACGTAGACAGCATCGTGTCGAGCAGTGCAACGTCGACGTGGTCTCCGCGTCCGTGGCTCGCCCGGGCCAGCAGCGCCGTCACGATCGCAGCGTAGGCGGCCTGGCCGGCCATCACATCGGCGACGAAGGTGCCGGTGGATGCCGGAACCGTCGCGTCACGCTGGTAGCTCATGTTGGCCAGGTCGTACCCGGAGACCGCGTGCAGAATCGGCGCGTAGGCGGGGAACTCGGCCTTGGGACCATGCTGGCCGTATCCGGAGATCGAACAGTAGATCAGGCGCGGGTTGAGCGCGGAGCAGGTCGCGTAGTCCAGGCCGAGCCGGGCCATCACTCCGGGCCGGAAGTTCTCCACGACCACGTCAGCTTCGGTTACGAGCGCCATCGCGCGCTGCCGGTCCGCCGCCACCTTGAGATCGAGCACCACACTCTGCTTGCCGGCGTTGACGGCACCGAAGTACGTGCTCGCACCGTCACGCAGCGGGGTACGCCGACGCATCGGGTCGCCGCCGGGCGCCTCAGCCTTGATGACGTCGGCTCCTTGGTCGGCAAGGAGCCGACCGGCATACGGACCGGCGATCATGATCGTGAAGTCGACGACGCGTAGACCCTCCAGCGGACCCGCCGGCTCGCTCACCTCAGAATCCGCTTGGCGATGATGTTGCGCTGGATTTGGCTGGTCCCCTCGTAGATGCCCAGCAGCTTCGCGTCGCGCATGTAGCGCTCGACCGGGTGGTCAGTCATGTAGCCGTGACCGCCGAGGATCTGTACCGCGTTGGCCGTGACCCGGTTGACCGTGTCCGCTGCGAACAGCTTCGCCATCGACGACAGCCGGGTGACCTCGTCGGGGGCCGCGCCGGCGTCCCATGCCGAGGCGCACCGGTAGACCAACAGCCGAGCGGCCTCGATGTGAGTGTGGTCTTCGGCCATCATCCAGCGCAGGCCCTGGTACTCGGCGACGCGATGCCCGCCCGCCTCGCGTTCCCGCGCGTAGGAGATCGCGTAGTCGAGCGCGCACTGCGCACCGCCCACCGCGATGCCGGCGACCGTGGGGCGGTTGAGGTGCAGCCCGTGCATGGCCGCGCCGAACCCGTTGCCTTCGGTCCCGACCATGAACTCCGCCGGCACACGGACGTTCTCGAGCAGGATCTCGTTGTTCGGGACCCCGTGCTGGCCCATCTTGTCGTTGGCCTTGGTGACCTGCCACCCGGGCTGATCGGTGTCGACGAGGAACGCGCTGATCCCCCGCGCACCCGGCGCGTCGTTGGTGCGGGCGAAGACGAGAGCGTAGTGGGCGATGCTGCCCCAGGTGATGAACTGCTTGGCGCCGTTGATGACCCACGACGCGCCGTCCCGACGCGCGCGAGTGGTCATCAGGCTGGGGTCCGAGCCGGCCTCGGGTTCGGTGATGGCGATACAGGTCAGCGTCCGACCGCGGGCCAGGCGGGGAAGAAGGTGGTCGAGCACCTGCTGATCAGCGCTGGTCATCAGCGCGTTGACCACGATGTTGTTCTGCCCAGCCAATTGCGCCAGTGCCATCGAGCCGGCCTGTGCGACCTCCTCGCGGGCCAGACAGCTCGACAGGAGGTCACCACCGGGACCGCCGTACTGCTCGGGAACCATGAGCTGGATCAGCCCCATGTCCCCGAAGATCTCGATGAGATGCTCGGGGAACTTGTCGGTCCTGTCGATCTCGTTCGCCAGCGGGGCGACGTGCCGCGTCGCCATGTCGCGCACCGCCTGGCGAAAGTCCTCGTGCTCCTGATCGATCATCGAGTTGTCTCCTCTCGGTTGGCCGAGCCGGCAGCGTCGGCCACGGTGGTGGGCATCTCGCCGAGGAACGCTCGACCGTTGTCCGCGGTCCGGGCTGCCCAGCCCGGACCGATGCGGGCGATCCCGCGGGCGTCGGCGGCCGCGACGGAAGCCGCGAAGGGACGCTCCTGGGCGGCGAAGGGGTAGTCACTGCCCAGGACCATGTGTTCGACACCGAACGTGTCCTCGGCGAGGGCGTACGCGGCCGGGTCGTAGGTGAGGCTGTCGGCCCACAGCGTCCGCATCAGCTCCAGCGGGTCGCGACGGGGACGACGCCGGTCCGGGTCCTGGCGTTCCCAGCCGTTGCGCAGCCGGCCCCGTAACGCCGGGATCCCCGCTCCCCCGTGGGCGAGACAGATCCGCAGCCTCGGGTGGCGTTCCAGGACCCCACCGAAGACCAGCGACCCGACCGCCAGCTCGGTCTCCACGGGCCGGGCCAGCCCGAACCCCAGCCCGGAGTGGCTGGTCCGCTCCGGAGCGACCGGCCTCCACGGGTGGACGAACACCGACGCCCCCAGCCGCTCGAGCTCGGCCAGGACCGGCTCCAACTCCGGGTCGTGAAGCTGACGGGTCCCGGTATGGGTTCCGATGGCGACACCGGCCATCCCGAGTTCTGTCACGGATCGCCGCGCCTCCTCGATCGCGGCGGCCGGGTCCTGCAGCGGTAGTGCTCCGAGGCCGCGGAACCGCTCGCGGTCGGTTCCGACGAGTTCGGCCAGCTGCTCGTTCTGCGCGCGTGCGTACCGGACCCCGAGGTCGGGATCGGCGTCGTGCAGGAATGTGAACGGGGTGGGCATGACCACCTGGGTGGCGACGCCGTCGCGATCCATGTCCGCGACCCGCGACCGCGGATCCCGGGCCGAGGAGCCCAGCACCCGGACGAGTTCACCGCGCTGGCGGACCTCGATCCTCCCGCCCTGCTCGGACACCACCGGCCAGCCCTGGCCGATCGCACGGTCGTCGGGCGGTGGGAGCCCGCGTGGGAAGAAGTGCGTGTGGACGTCAAGCATCGGTGTCGACCGGGGGACGCCACACGTTCGATGTCCACCGGCCGGGTGCCATCGCCCGCGGCCGATGGTCGGGATCAGTGATCTTGCCGTGGTCGATGCAGAATTCGACACTCAGCGGCACCTCCCCGGGACCGGCGGCGTAGAAGCCCATCGAGCCGGAGGTGGGGTGTCGCAGCATGTCCCGGTCGAACGGCTCGCCGTCGGTGTTCTCGATCAGGTTCTGACGGACCCGCATCAGGTCGTCGACGTCGTTGAGGTGCAGCGCGACGTGGTCGAGCAGCGGCGGCGCCCCGCGCCCGAACCCGAGTACGAGTGCGTGGTGGAAGCCGTTACCGGCCCGCAGGAACACCGTGCGCCCCAGAACCCGGTCGGACTCGAGCAGCCCGAGGACCCGGCCGTAGAAGTCGACCGACGCGTCGAGATCGGAGACCGCGACGACGGCGTGCAGAAGCTCGGTCGGGTTGATCCACGGTGCGGTCGGTTCGACACCGACGTTGCCCATGTCGGCGAACAGCTCGATCTCGTAGCCGTCCGGGTCGGCGAACCGGATCGCATCACCGGTCCGGTCGCCGGGGTGTTCGGCGATCTCCACGCCCTCGTTCTTGAGCCGATCACGGTAGGTCTCGAGGTCCGACCGGGTGTGGACCTCGAAGGCCATCCGGCGGACACCCGGGGTGCCCGTGGCCCGGTGCAGGATCAGCCAGTGGTGATCGGTGCCGCCGCGCAGGTAGATCGTGTCGTCGGTCTGATCGGCGATCTCGAGCTGGCCGAACCGGGTCCACCAGCGAGCGGCGGCCGACAGGTCGGCGACGTCGAGTGCGACGTAGCCGAGCCGCCACGGGACGAGATGGCGCTGTGCTGTGTCGGTCATGTTCGTCCTTTCGGGATGTGGGTGCGGACGGCGTCCGCCGGTGACCGGTCGTCGCGTCACAACATCGTCGAGCCGCCGTTGACGCTGACGACCTGGCCGGTGATGAACGAGGCCTCCTCGCTGGCGAGGTAGAGCACCGTGGAGGCGACCTCCGCGGTCCGCCCGAAGCGGCCGAGCGGAATCAGTGCCGTGTTGCGGCGGAAGCGTTCGACCGCATCGGCCGGTTGCGACCGCACGTACGGGGTGACGGTCCCGGTGGGCGCGACGGTGTTGACGGTGATCCCGTCGGGAGCGAACTCGCGGGCCAGGCCGGTGGTGATCCCGTGCACGCCACCCTTGGCCGCGTTGTAGACCGCGTGCTGGAACAGCCCGTTACGCACCGAGTCGGCCCCGACGTTGACGATCCGCCCGTAGCCCGCCTCGCGCATCGGGCGCAGACCGGCCCGCGAGCACCACACGACGGTCCACAGGTTCCGATCGACGGTCTCGCGGATCGTGTCGGGCGTGTGGTCGAAGAGATCGCGGATGATCCCGCCGCCGGCGTTGTTGACCAGGACGTCGATCCGGCCGAAGGCGCGCATCGCTTCGTCGACCACTGCCTGGGCGCCCTCCTCCGATGCCAGGTCCGAATCGACGTAGCGCCAGTCCGGGGCGTCCGGGCCGAGTGAGTCCGCGACCGAGTCCCGGCCGCTGTCCGCCCGGTCGGCGGCCACGACGTGTGCTCCCTCCCGCGCCGCGCGCGCGACGATCGCGGCGCCGATGCCTCCGGCGGCGCCGGTGACCACGACGACCCGACCCGCGAAACGTTCGGGGCAGGTGAAGGTGTCACCGTCGGCGTCGGTGACCATTCAGCGTCCCAGGAGGAAGTCGAGGTGGACGCGGTTGAACTCCTCGGGGCGCTCGAACTGCGGCCAGTGACCGGCACCCTCGATCACGACGAAGGTGGAGTCGGGGATCCAGTCCGCGACCTGCTGGCCGACCTCCGGTGGCGCGGTCGGGTCGTGGTCGGTCCAGAGCACCAGCACCGGGCAGGCGACCTTCTGCCAGTCCTGTTGCACCAGGCAGTTGCGGTCCTGGCCGTCGGGATCGGTGTGGCGCTTGAGGATGTCGGCCATCCGCACCAGGTACTCGGGGCTGCGGTAGATCGCCAGGCGGGTGGCGACGAGATCGTCGGTCACCATCGACGAGTCGGCCATCAGCCACTCGAGCCGCTTGCGAACGCTGTCCTCAGTCGCGTCGCGCACCGCGGCCATCGACAACGCGGCGAGATTCTGGACGACGTCGTCGGGCAGGCGCAGGGCCGCGCCGGTGTTGAGGACGATCCGGTCGACCCGGTCGGGGTGCAACAGCGCGAACCAGGCCGCGATGCCGGCCCCCATCGACTCGCCGCTGAGCGACACGCGCTCGATCCCCTCGGCGTCGAGGAACGCGACCAGGTGGTCGACATAGTCGCGGAAGTCGTAGGAGCCCTCCGGCTTGTCGCTGAACCCGTGCCCGACCATGTCGATGGCGTAGGTGTGGAAGTGCTCACCGTGCGCACCGAGGTTGCGGACGTAGGCCTCGGCGTGTCCGCCGGTCCCGTGGATCATCACCAGTGCCGGTGCGTCAGCGCTCCCGCTCTCCAGGACCCGGGTACGGACACCATCGGCGTCGACCCACCGTTGGGTGACCGGGACCCCGCGCAGGTCCTGCCAGATGCTTGTCGTGCTCATCGTGTTCTCCTCTCGTATCCCACGCCCGAGGTGGCAATGACTCCGTCGGCCTCACAGCACGATGGACAGGACACCACCGACGTCACGCAGCGTGCTGTGCCCGAGAACGGCTCGTTTGGAGGCGATACGTAGCCCGTCGGGGGTACGGCGCAGGACATAGTGCAGGTCCGCGACATAGGACGTGGTCCCGGCGAGGCGTGCGCGGTGGACCTGCACCGCGCACCGCACCGTGATCTCGTTTACCGACCCCGGCCGTACCCGGACGTTGCTGATGAACCGGGTCGTGATCGATCGAGGGTTCTCGATATGAGCCCACGTGCTGCGCAGGCGCTGGACGCGGCCACGGATGCCCTCGGCGTCGTCGTCGATGAGTGCGAGATCCCGGTCGGGATCGCCGTGCGGGTTGTCGGTGGAGGGCACCAGATACCGGCAGTCCGGGGTGAACAGGGCACGCCACGACTCGAGTTCCCAGTCGTCGAGGAGCTCGGCCTCGTAGTAGAGGAAGTCCTCCACCTCGGCTCGGTCGGCGACCGCGGCCGGCGACGCCGTCTGAGTGGTGCTCACGTCGTGGCGCCCATCAGATCGTCCCACCGGCGCCAGAACGTCCGCATCTGCAGCTCGTCCCAGTTCGCGGGCGCGTCGTCGTCCATTCCTCGAGAGACGTCGTTCCAGCCTTCCCCCGGCCGGCTGGTGTACCCGCGCTGACAGGACTCGAGGGCCTCGTTGTCGTCGGGCGTGGCGAGCCCGGCGGGCCCGAGGAAGGACAGGAACGACTCGTGTCGCACCCGCCGGGCACGGTCGGTCTCCTGCGCGGGGGCGAGCGACCAGGCGGTCACCTTCATGTGGTCCGGCCGATCCGGGAAGAACGTCCGGACGATCACCGCCATGATGTTGTTGATCACCAGATTGGGAAAGATCAGCATGTTGAAGTCGAGGTTCGCGATCAGGTCGGCCCGTTCGGCGCCGTGCGTCTCGACCAGCCTGCGATGGGACTCTTCGACGATCGACCGGGTCCCCTCCCCCATCGATGGCTTCCAACGGGCGATCGGACGCCCCCAGGGCGCCTGCTTGACCGTGACGGTGTGGCCGTTGCCCAGATCGAACGCGTGCGAGTCCTGCCAGTCCTTCTCGGTACTGCCGGCGATCCGGTCGCCGCGTGACTTCTGGACGTCGAGGTAGGTCTTGTGCACCGGGATCGCGTGGTAGCCGTCGGAGCTGTTCTCCGCGAGGAGCTTCCAGTTCGAGCGCATCGAGTACTCGTGGGTACCCGCGACGGCGACGACTCCGCCCGCCCCGCTGCCCTGGTCCGCAGTCAGGTCCAGATAGAACCGCGCACCGCCGAGGTAGTCGACGAGCGATTCCTGGAACGGGTTGAAGGTGGCGAACACGAAACCGCGATAGCTGTCGACCGCGGCCGGGCGGGCAAGTCCGTGGTCTGCTTTATCGAAACCGGCGGGAAACCCTTCGGCGTCCGGCATCGACACCAGAGTGCCGGCACTGTCGAATGACCAGGAATGGTAGAAGCAGCGGAACCGACGGGTGTTCCCGCGACGTTCTCGACACACCTCCGCACCCCGGTGCGAACATGAGTTGTGCAGGACATTGATCTGCCCACTGCGGTCACGCGTGAACAGCATCGGACGTCCTGCCACCTCACGCGCGACGAAGTCGCCCGCTTCCGGGATCTCCGACTCATGCCCCACGTAGATCCAGCAGGCGGCGAAGATCCGGTTGCGCTCGGCGTCGAGGACATCAGCCCGAGTGAACGCCGACCGGTTGACCAGAAAGCGATTCGGATCACGCAGATCGCGGACGAACTCCCCGTCCCGCGAGGGAACTCGGAGCCGTTCGGGGGTCCGGTTGTCCTCTGGCGTCAGAGTGGTCATAACCCTCCTTCTCAATGGTTCAACCATAAGGTTTACGGGAGCTCCGGTCAAGCACCGTCACTGCGCCGACGACGATTCCGGAAGCCAGAGAGCGACCTCCGGAAAGAAGATCAAGAACACCAGCATCGCGACGGCGACGGCGACGAACCAACCGATTCCTCGGAACACCTCCGACAACCCGATCCGCGCGCCGAGATTCACCTCGGAGTTCTGCGCCGTGCGGAACACGACATAGGTGAGGACCCCGATCGGTGGCGTGATCATGGCCAACTCGACGACGATCACCATGAACACGCCGAACCACAGCGCGCTGATGTCGAAGGCGTCGATGACGGGCAGGAGCAGTGGCACGGTCAGCAGGACGATCGCAAGACCGTCCATGAACATCCCGAGCACGAGGAACACCAGGACGAGCACGAGCAGGAAGGTCACCCGTGAGAGCCCCAGGCCGGTGAGACCGACGGTGAGCGCGTCGGCGACCCCGCTCAGTGTCAGCATCCGAGTGATGACGAAGACGCCCATGAGGAGCAGGGAGATCGACGAGACGACGACGGCACACTCTCGCACACAGGCCACCAGCGTCCGGCCGAGAAAAACCACGCTGCGGTCGGGCCCGAAGAGCCAGCCCAGCACGACCGCCGCGAGGGCCCCGACGGCGCCGGCCTCGGTCGGGGTGAACAACCCCGAGTACATCCCCCCGATGATCACGACTGCGATCACCGCAACGGGCGTGACCCCCCGTAGCGAGCGCACACGCTCGCCCCAGCCGACGCTGCGTGTGCTCGGCGGGCCGAGCGAGTGGTCCAGTGTGCACCGCAGAACGATCATCGCGCTGAACCCCAGAGCGAGAAGCACGCCCGGGACCAGGGCCGAGAGCAGCTGCGGACCGACCGGAGTCTCGGCAACGCTGGCGTAGATGACGAGCACAACGCTCGGCGGGATCAACATCCCCACACTGCCCGACGCGGCGACGACCGCGGTGGCCAGGGAGGGACGGTAGCCATGCCGGAGCATCTCCGGGATCGCGGTACGACCGATCGCGTAGGAAATGGCGATCGAGCTTCCACTTGCCGAGGCCATGCCCGCACCGGTCAGGTTGGTCGCGACGGCCAGGCCGCCGGGGAGGCGCCCGAACCAGTTCTGGGCCGCGACAAAGAACTTGCCGATGATGTGGAACCGGCCCATGGCCACACCCATGAGTACGAACAACGGGATGACCGACAGGCTCCAGCTGGCGGCCTCGCCGAAGCCGACGTGCTCGAACGTGACCGCCAGGGCACCAGGACCGACGATCTTCCAGATTCCGAGCCCGCCCGCGACCGTCATCGCCAGACCGACGTGCATGCCGCACAGCAGAAGGAGCACTGAGAGCAGAACCGCCAGGCCGCCGACAGCCTGTCCTGCCAGACCATCGACAAACAGGACGACGAGCGTGACCAGGACGGCGGCCCCGATCGTCGACCAGTAGGTGATCTCGGACGGGGTGAAGGACCACCGTTGCTTCAGCGGGTCCCGACCCGTCGTGCCGGTATTCACCTCGGTGTTCGTACCCGAGCTACTCATGGCTCTCACTCCCCACTGTGCGGACACGACGGGCCAGCGAACTCGTCAACTGCATCGCGAACAACGCGAACCCGAGCGCAACCACCGTCTTCGTCGGCCAGACGGGGATAGCCACCGCACCCACCGCGACCTCCTGCACCCGGATCGACGACACCGCAGCGAGAAGCGAGAACCAGGTCAGCGCACTGACCGTCGCCACTCCGACCGCATCGACGACGATCTCGGCCCACTGTCTGGAGCGGCGCGGGAGACGCTCGACCAGGACACCGGCCTTGATGTGCTCCCCCATCCGCTCGGCTTGCCCCATCCCGAACATCACGATCAGCACCATCGACCAGTACTGGGTCAGCTCGAGGGTGCCCGGCAACGGGCCGTTGCCCACATTGCGCGACACCACGTCGGCTGAGATGTGCAATGCCATCAGCACGGTGACGACTCCACCCACCATCGCGACGACGGCGAGCGCTCGCTGCCACCGCGTCGGGGTGCGCACCGACAGGTGGTCTTCCACCGCCTGCTCCGCCTCCGGCGGCGGACTCACTCCGTTCCCCACTGCGCTCATCCGGGGTCCACCGGTGAGGGCAGCACACGCCCAACAACTTCATCGCGGTACCGCGTCAGATCCAGTGCCGTCCCCGCTTCGGACAGCGCAGGGTCGCCATAGCCGAGTGAACGCAGCCGGCGGTCCCAGTCCGCGAGCAACGCGTCGTAACGAGCGATAGTCCCGGCCGGGTCCTCGAGCCCCTCGGGCGGGTCGGCGACCATGTCCTCGACCACCCGGCCGTGATGGACACGCACCGCGTCGACCATCTCCGCGGCCGGCTCGTGGAAGGTCATGCCGTGCTCGGCCGGCCCCTCGGTGCGTAGCCGCTCCTCGTAGCGGATCCCCTCCTCCCGCAGTAGTCCCTCGTACCAGGTGTAGAGCGATGCCTCGATCGCCTGTTGCGCGTCTGCCGGCAGGGACTCCCACACGTCGAGGTTGATCACCTCGTACTGCGAGTAACCGTTCATGGGAACCCGGGTGTAGTGCGGCGCCACCTCCCAGAGCCCATAGGCGACCATGAACTTGGGCATCGCCACGGTGCAGTCGATCACTCCGCGTTGGAGCCCGGTGTAGATGTCTCCGGTGGGCAGGTTGACCGGGATCATGCCCAGCGCCTCGATGTCGCCGTCGATGAACGATCCACCACTGCGGACCCGCTTCCCGCGCGCCTCGTCGAGTGTGCGGACCGGTTCGGTGCACGCGAGGTTGTAGGTCGTGATGGGCGTGAAGGTGAACAGCGGCTTGAGGTTCGCCTCACGCAGCTGAGCGGTGATCAGGTCGTCGGTCAGGACGAACTGGGTGATCGCCGCGAAGCCCTGCATCAGTCCGAGGGGTGCCTGCGGATCGACCTTCTGGTTCAGATAGGTGATCCAGTGACTGACCGGGAACTGTGACGGGTACTTGTCGGGCCCGAACATCCCCATATCGGCCACGCCGCCGCCGACGCCCTCGGCGGTCTCCTCGGCGGTCAACAGGCTTCCACCCCAGTAGTCGTCGAACCGGATCTTTCCGCGAGTCCGCTCGGTGACCTCCTCTGCGAACCTGCGGAACGGACCGGCAGCGGACGGGGCGGTGAAGCTCGCGTATCGCAGTGTGATCGGCTCCATGTCGTCCAGGCTGGAACCGGAGATGTCGCGACCGGCACTGCAGCCACCCGCGACGAGGGCGACACAGAGCGTCAGAACACACCAGATGCTCCGGCGGCGGAGGCGCCGACGAGGCGCGCGGACGTGTGGTGGTGAATGGTTCCCAGCAGTCATGGCTTCCTTGCCTCGGCTCGGGACGGCAGCCGTCGACCACGCCGCGATCCACGAGGCAGGCGCAATTCTGAGCTCGTGAGCTGCGAAAACGATAAAGGGTCAATGGCTGGACCTATGCACCGTAAGCTGGCTCACACGATGGTGTCAACAGCGGGAACGAGGGCCGGGACGCTCCACTGCGCGATCAGATCCTGTGTGCCGCCGGGTGGAACGAGGGGCTACCCATACGACACCGGGCTGACTCACCCTGCCGCGGTGAGGACGAGCGAAGCAGGCACCACGATGCGTGCCGCAGCAAGCCACAGTGGCGCGATCACACTCGAGGCTGTGGCGACACCCGTTCTCGGACCAGGCGAGGTCCTGCTTGAGGTCGAGTCGGCGGGCATGAACCGCTCGGATCTGCTCCACACGGCAGGCCGCTACCGGCAACGAGCCTTCGCACACCCCGATCGGCCCGACGTTCCCGGCTCGGAGCTTCTCGGCCACGTCGTCGAGGTGCATCCGACGGTGCACGGGATCGCCGCCGGTGACCGGGCCTTCGCGCTGACCTCACGAGCGCACGCCGATTACGTCGCCGTGGACGCGCGGCTCCTGTTACCGGCCCGTCCTGGCGACGCAGACAGCCTCGGCGCAATGGCGATGGCGTCGATGACCGCGTTCGACGCCTTGGTCCGCCTGGGCGGGCTGGCATCCGGGCACAACGTCCTGATCACCGGCGCCAGCTCGGGGGTCGGGCTCGTAGCGCTGGGATTGGCTCGAGCGTGGGGCGCGGGCTCGGTCGTCGCGACATCGCGGTCACCGGAGACCGCCGACCTTCTTCGCGAGCACGGTGCGACCTCGGTCGCGCACGACGAGTCCGAGGTCACCACGATCGGGCGACAGGTCGGATTCGATCTGGTCGTCGACCACGTCGGTGGCACGGTTCTCGAGGCCGCAGTCACAGGGCTGCGAGACAGAGCCACCGTGGTCTCGGTCGGACGGCTCGGCGGTCGCACCGCCACGATCGATCTTGTCGACCTGGCAGGCCGGCGGGCGAGCCTGATCGGAACGACCTGGAAGACCCGCCACCTCGACGAGATCGCCGACGTCGCCGCACGAGTCCGCGCCGAGGTTCTCCCCCTGGTGCACCGAGGGGAGATCACGGTGCCGGTAGCCCACCGGATCCCGTTCGAGGAGATCGACCAGGCCTACCGGCTGCTCGCATCGGGGTACAGGAAGCCCGGGAGGATCCTCATCGAGCGGAACGGACATCAGCGCGGACGACGCGCTCCCTCATAGGACGCCTCGAGCCAGATCGTGTGCAGCCGCCCGAGGTGATCGGTCATCTCCTCCACGGCCCCGTCGGTGTCCCGCGCGCGCAGGCGCTCGAGGAGGCGGCTCCGCGACCGGGTGATCATGTCGTCACGTGTGGGACCGATGGCGAGAACGACTGTCCGCATGACCTCCATCAGCGAAGCCATCGTGGCAATGATGATCTTGTTGCCGGTCGCCTCGGCCAGGATGTTGTGGAACTCGATGTGTACGAGCGCCTTCTTCTCCCACTGTTCCTCATCGGTGAGCCGTGCAGCCTCCACGATGTTGGCCTCGAGACGGTCGAGCGTGGCCTCATCGGCTCGCTCGCAGGCGACCCGCACCACGATCGACTCGATCCACCCGCGAGCCTCGGTGAGCTCGCTGAGCGACAGACTTCCGAGCTCCAGCTGATCGGAGATGCTGCTGGCGATCCTGCTCGGATCCGCGTGGGCGACGAACGCACCGCCGGTCGCACCACGACGCAGCTCGACCAACCCAGCGATCTCGAGCATCCGCATCGCCTCGCGAACGGTGTTGCGACTGACTTCGAACTGCTCGGCCAGTGCCCGCTCGGCGGGAAGCCGATCACCAGGACGGAGCGACCCGTCCCTGATCCCGGACCGGATCTGGCTGATGATCTCTTCAAAGGCCCGCCGCGGACGGGCCGGCTGGAACCGGTTGTCGCTCATCCCTCGTCCCATCGTCCGGCGCGCTGCACGGCTGCCACCAACTCCGGCCTTAGGTCGGACCAATGACACGCTACCTGGTCGAGGCCAGCGCTTCATGATGGGTCGTAGCTGCCCGACGAACCACGGCACGCCCTACGCCTGTCCCGCCCGCCCTGCCCCGCCGACACCGCCAGGGAGCGCGCAGACCGTCCGCCGCTACGCGACGGCAGCGACCGGCAGCGACCGGGCTGGCCCCTTGGAGCGTCAGGCCAGCCAGTGCTCACCGCGACATGATCGCCTGCCAGGCCCGCGGACGGACTCCGCGATCACCGCCGGATCCGGTCGTGGTCATTGGCGAGGTCGAGCGCGATGTCGACGATCATGTCTTCCTGGCCGCCAACCAGGCCGCGGCGGCCGACCTCGACGAGGATGTCGCGGGTGTCGAGCCCGTACTCGGTGGCAGCGCGCTCGGCGTGGCGCAGGAAGCTGGAGTAGACCCCGGCGAACCCGAGGGTGAGCGTCTCCCGGTCGACCCGGACCGGACGGTCCTGCAGGGGCCGGATGATGTCGTCTGCGGCGTCCTGCAGCGCGAACAGGTCACAGCCGTGGGTCCAGCCGTGGATGTCGGCCACGGCGATGAACGCCTCGATCGGACAGTTGCCCGCGCCCGCACCGTGCCCGGCCAGCGAGGCGTCGACGCGGGTGACGCCCTCCTCGACCGCGACGACGGAGTTCGCCACCGACAGCGACAGGTTCTCGTGGGCGTGCACGCCGATCTGGGTGCCCGGGTCGAGGACGTCGCGGTAGGCGCGGATCCGGTCCCGGACGTCACCCATGGTGAGCCGGCCGCCGGAGTCGGTGACATAGACGCAGTGCGCGCCGGCGTCTTCCATGATCGTGGCTTGCTTGGCGAGATCCGTCGCGGGAGCCATGTGGGACATCATCAGGAATCCGGAGACGTCCATGCCCAGCTCGCGGGCCTTGCCGATGTGCTGGATCGCGATGTCGGCCTCGGTGGCGTGGGTCGCGACGCGGACCGAACGGACGCCGAGGTCGTACGCCTTCTGCAGGTCGTGCAGAGTGCCGATGCCGGGCAGCAGCAGGGTGGTCAGCACCGCACGGTCCACGGCCTCGGCCGCCGCGGAGATCCACTCCCAGTCGGTGTTGCTGCCGGGGCCGTAGGTGAGGCTGGCTCCGGCCAGGCCGTCACCGTGGGAGACCTCGATCGCGTCGACACCGGCGACGTCGAGGGCGGCGGCGATGCGGCCGACGTCGGCGGGGTCCATGCGGTGCCGGACGGCGTGCATCCCGTCGCGCAGGGTGACGTCCTGGATGTAGAGCGCGGGCGCGCCGGCGCCGCCGGGGGTCTGGGCGGGCTGCTGGCTGGTCATCGCAGGGCCTCCGCGGGCTTCGAGTCGGTGGCGCGAGCGGCGAGGAGCTCGGCGGTGCGCAAGGCGGCCGAGGTCATGATGTCGAGGTTTCCGGCGTAGGCCGGCAGGTAGTGCGCGGCCCCCTCGACCTCCAGGAAGACCTGGACCTTCCACGCCGGGCGCGGGGTACCGGCGGGCACGAGTGTGTCGAGCGGCTCGTCGTCCGGGACCGGGGTGACCTGAACCTGCTGCTTGAGGCGGTAGCCGGGCACGTAGCGGGCGACCTGGTCGACCATCTCGTGAACCGAGGCGCGGATGGCGTCGGGATCGGCGTCACCGACCAGACACAGCACCGTGTCGCGCATGATCATGGGCGGCTCGGCCGGGTTGAGCACGATGATGGCCTTGCCGCGCTCGGCGCCGCCGACCTTCTCGATAGCCGCCGAGGTGGTCTCGGTGAACTCGTCGATGTTGGCGCGGGTACCGGGGCCGGCCGAGCGCGACGAGATCGAGGCGACGATCTCGCCGTAGCGGACCGGGGCGACCTTCGCGATCGCGGCGACCATCGGGATCGTGGCCTGCCCGCCGCAGGTGACCATGTTGACGTTGCGGACCTCAGCATGGTCGTCGAGGTTGACCGCGGGCACGACGAACGGGCCGACCGCGGCCGGGGTCAGGTCGATCAGGATCTTGCCGTGAGGGGCGAGCTTCTCGGCGTTGGCCACGTGCGCACGCGCCGAGGTCGCGTCGAACACGACATCGATCTCGTCGAAGTTCGGCAGGGCCATCAGCCCGTCGACGCCGTCGGCGGTCGCCGCGATGCCGAGCCGCGTCGCGCGGGCCAGCCCGTCGGACTCGGGGTCGATGCCGACCATCGCCCCCATCTCGAGGTTCTCCGACAGCCGGATGACCTTCATCATCAGGTCGGAGCCGATGTTGCCGGATCCGATGATGGCGACCTTGGTGCTCATGCCGTACCCCCGGTGGTGAAGCGGGCGCGGACCTCGCCGAGGCCGGTCAGCGTCGCGGTGAACTCGTCGCCGGGTGAGACCGGTGTCATCGGTCCGAGGGCGCCGGAGAGGACGACCTCGCCCGCGCTCAGCGGGGAGCCGTACTCGCGGGCGGTGCGGGCGAGCCAGACCAGGGCGTTGATCGGGTCGCCGAGGCAGGCGGCGCCGGTACCCGAGGACAGGACCTGTCCGTCGCGGCCGGTGAGGGTCATCTCGACGGTGCGCAGATCGGTGTCGCCGAGCTCATGCCGGTCGTCGCCGAGGACGTAGAGGCCACTGGAGGCGTTGTCGGCGACGGTGTCGACGATGGTGATATCCCAGCCGGCGACCCGGCTGTCCACGATCTCCAGGGCGGGGACCAGCTGCGCGACCGCGGCCCGCGCGGTGGCGGGGTCGATGTCGTCGGAGTCCAGATCCCGCCCGAGCACGAATGCGATCTCGGCCTCGATCCGCGGCTGAAGAAGCCGCCCGATGTCGATCGGGGTGTCCAGCGGGCAGCCCATGTCGGCGAACAGCACACCGAAGTCGGGCTGGTCGACGCCCAGCTGGGTCTGCACGGCCGGGGAGGTCAGGCCGATCTTGCGCCCCGAGATCACGCGGCCCGCGTCGAGCTGCGTACGGGTGAGCACGGACTGCACGGCATAACCGGTCGCGACCGAGACGTCGGGCAGCAGGTCGCGTACCGGTGCACACGGCCGTCCGGTCCGCTCGGCCTCGAGCAGCTGCTCCGCCGCGGCGCGTACCTCACCGGTGAGGGAAGTGGTCATGTCTCGACCGTGCCCTATCCGATGCGAAACGCTGGCATCGTGCGTTCCACTCCACGAAACGGCGCCCAGGCCGAGCGGCTCTCGTCAGTCCGCGCGGGCACTGCGGCTACTGTCGGAGTTCCGGGCGGGTGAGCCGGACGTGTCGCCGGCCGAGCTGTCGCGGCGCCCTGACGGTGTCGACCACGCGGCCGAGTGGCCAAGCCGACGGCGTTCGGGCTGCTTAGAGCAGCTCTTCCACCACTCGGCGGCCACTGACGAAGAGAGCCCGGGCGAGCACGATCTCACCCCTCGAGGCGGCCGACAGCCCCCGTTCATGCAGCAATGCCGACCGCGGCCCCTCAGGCCACCGACCGCCGCACGCTGTGACTCGCACGACGGCGGTGGCACCGTCCGGGCCTATGCGGTCGACGCGCCCGACATTGGGGCACAGACGGTCCACCTGCAGGCCTGAACGTCGCCCCGCGCCGAATCCGCAGGCTGACCTCATGTCAGAGGCCGTCCGCCGCCGTGCTTCACCGCGTGCGGTCCGGCCCCATCAGAGGGCCGAGCTCATGATCCGTCAGCGCCCGGCGCCCTCTTTCCACACCAGTGCCCGACGCGTCGCCAGACCCGCCAGCCGATCCAACGCCAGTCCGATGACCAGGAGAGTGGCCAGCGCCGCGAAAGTCCCGGCCGTGTTGAACTGCCCGGCGTTGTTGGCGACCAGATGGCCAAGACCACGGTTGGAAGCCAGGATCTCGGCGACCACGACCGCGACCAGAGCTTGCGGAACCGACAACTTGAGTCCGGCCACGACCCAGACGAGGGCCGAGGGCAACCGAACCCGGAACGCCAGGTCCCGCCGACGCCCTCCCATGATCCGAACGGCGTCGACGAGCGAGCGATCAACCTCACGGACCCCGTAATAGGTGTTGTAGAACATCAGGAAGAACGTGACGATCGCCGCAATCATGACCTGCAGTTCACGGCCGATGCCGAACCACAGCACGAACAGAGGGACGAGGGCGAGCTTGGGAAGACTGTAGATACCGGTGATGAAAGGTTCGAGGACCGCCGCCGCCCATGGGCTGCCACCGAGAAGGTAGCCGAGCACGATTGCGACGCTGCCGCCGACGGCGAAACCGACGATCGTCGAGTAGAACGTGCTACTCGCGTGGAACCAGAGCTGCCCGCTGATCACCCAGTCCCACCACTCCACCGCGACGGCGCTGGGGCTGCTCACGAAGAACGGGTCGACGACCGGTCCCGACAATGCCTCCCAGGCACTCAGCAACACGATCAGCAGAACCACCCTCGCGGTGATCACTGCGGTGCGTCCGGCGCGCCAGGGTCGACGTGCCGGCCGGCCCCGGGCCTCGGTGCCCGATCCGGCCGGCCGTTCGATGTCGCTGCGTGTCGTACTCATCGCTCCTCCTCCGCCGGACGGGCTTGCACGAGCGCGGCGTGCACGCGTTGCTCGAGCTGGCGGAATCGTTCGTCGAACCGGATCGTCTCCGCGTCGCGGTCGGGCCCGAGGTCGATCGCGATGTCTGCGATCGGCGCAGCAGGCCGTCCCCCGAGCACCAGGACGCGATCGGAGACGAGTACCGCCTCGTCGATGTCGTGGGTCACGAACAACACCGTCTGCCTCGCATCTGCCACGGTGCGTCGCAGCTCGACCTGGAGCTGGGTGCGAAGCTGTGCGTCGAGCGCCGCGAACGGTTCGTCCATCACCAGCATCGCCGGTTCGTAGATCATGCTGCGTGCCAGCAGCGCCCGTCGCTTCATCCCGCCCGAGAGCTGGGCTGGATACCGCCGAGCCGAGTCACCCAGCTCGAGCATGTCGAGACTCGACGCAACCCTCTCGCGAATCACCTGGCGAGACACGCCGCGCAGACGGAGCGGGAGCGCGACGTTGTCGGCGACCGTCCGCCACGGCAACAGGGTGTCGCCCTGGGTCATGTATCCCACTGACGTGTTGACCCCGACCAGTGGTCGTCCGGCGAAGCTCACGGTGCCGGCACGGGCTTTGAGGAGGCCGCACGCGACATTGAGGATGGTCGACTTCCCGCATCCGGACGGGCCCAGGACCGTGACGAACTCACCTGCCCGGATCTCCAGGTCGACGTCCTGCACGACGTTGGGTCCCTCACCGAAACCCGTGGCCAGACCGTCGAATCGAAGAATCGTGTCCGAGCCGAGCGATGTCGCACTGCTCGAGGCGACTCCCGCGATGCCGCTCATCGTGATCAACCTTTCGCCCTGGCGTAGACCAGCTCGTCGTAGTCGACGCCCGAGTAGGCGCCGCCTGTCGTAGTACGCATCTGGTCGAGCAGCTGGTCGATGCTCGTCCGGGTACAGCGGCCGTCCTGCGGGAACGAGGACCTGGCCTGCTGCCAGGCCAGGTCGAACACCTGCTGGTCGAGGTCGGGGAACCAGCGGGTCCGCAGCTCTGCCCCGGCCGCCGCCGGGTCGTCTGCGATCAACCGCTGGGCTGCGACCGTCGCGTCGAACATGGCGTCGACGAGGTCGGGATCACGCTCGAGAAGATCGCGACGGACGACGAGCGCCCCCGCCAGCGAGTCTCCGATGGTGTCGCGGACGTCGCCGCGGGGCAGGGAAAGCCAGAGGCTCGCCTCACCCGCGGCGATGTTCTGCTCGGTCACCCCGGCTCCGTAGAACGCGCCGTCGAACTGTCCCTGCTTCACCCCGCCGACGATCGCCGAGGTGTCCTGGACCCCGATGATGCGGACATCGGTGTCCGGGTTCATCCCGTAGGAGCGGATGATCGTCCGAAGGATGTTGTTGTTACCCGATCCTTCTGCTGAGGTCGCGATGGTGAGCCCTCTCAGCGCCGCGACCCGCTCGCGGGCGGGCGCATCGGGCTCGACGCCGATCCGTTCGATCACGTCGTTGCGTAACGCGAGTGTGTTCGCCGCGTAGTTGGTGCAGGCGACGAACACCAGTGGACTACCGCGATCGACGGCGTCGATGGCGGTGGTGATCGCCGGGTTCGCGAAGGTGAGGTCACCGGAGAGGACCCCGGCGACGAGGTTGGTGCTGGAGGTGCCGACCGGCCGGTAGTCGACCGTGACCCCGTTACGGCGGTCGAGCCCGGTCGACGACATCAGCTGAGGAACCGTGTAGTTCATGCTCACCGCCCCCGAGCCGAGCGTCGCGGTCAGTTCGCCCGTCTCGGAGCGATTGGCGGGAGCCCCTGCAGCGCACGACGTGACGAGCAGCGCGGAGGCGAGAAGCACCGCGGTCGAAGCCATGAGTCGCCATCGGGACGGGCATGAATGCGAGTCGTGCAACGCTGCACCTCTATCGCTGTTTGGAGCCAACTTTGACACCAAAACCTACGTCGTCGACTCCGCGCCGGTCAACGGCGTCGACCCGACCTGTCGTCAAGCTCTGCGGTGATGCAGAGCCGACATCGATCGACCTACCTGGCGGCGCACCACACCGCCCCGGCTTCGGACAGTGACGACAATCCACCGTCGCCCATGAGCCGAGCCGAGACATGCGCAGTCGCGAAGTCGCGTAGCTGCGGCGCTCGACGTTCGTGCGGGCGAGCGCGCAGAACCGCACTCCACAGGCGCCGGACGCGCGCGGCCCCAGTACGCCCCATGGACCATCCGGTCACCGCCCCGAGCCCTCCGGTGTCCAATCTCGTCGACGGCGATGACGTGTGCGCCCTGAGCTCCACCCACGGAACCTGCGAGGACCCGCACGACTGTCGCTGCGACCGGCGCGGGGCGCGTACTCACCCCGGTCAGCCGTGTCACGACCGACAGCCGCAACAGTCCCACCTGCCTCACGTGGACCTACGAGCCGCGAACCCGCTCATCGCCGGTCGGCTCAAGTGGACGCGGGCGACGCCAGCAGCCGGACAGCACTGCGGAACGAGCGCCGTGCAGGTCCTGGCGTCCAGCAGCGCCCCACCCAACGCCGGCTACACGCCGGCACCGGTCTGTCACCACGGCGCAGCAGCCTCAGCCCCGTTCGATGTGCGCCCTGACACGACCACCGCCGTCATCGGCCCACCCACGGCTGCGGGCGTACTCGACCATCGCGTCCAGATCATCTGACCATCCGGGCCGCACCCGCCCCGCCGCCATCTCGCGAACCCACCGAACCTCGATCATGAGATGTCCCTAAGGTCGTAGGTGTTCGGGGTTGGTGCCCCGGATGCCCGGGACGACGGGGTGTGGCTGATGAGGTGTTGTCGCTTCGGTGGCTCGGAAGGAATGGCCGCCCCGTCGTGCTGGACAGGCCTGGCCACTGATTCGGATCTGTGCGGACCGTCGCTGATTAGGGACCTGATGGCGGGTTGTCCACGGGCGTGACCTGCAACGACAGGAGCCTGCGCGTGGCGCAACGGCCAGTGATCTGGATCGGGATCGACGTCGGGAAGAGGACGCACCATGCGTGCGCGATCGATACCGACGGCAAGGTGGTGTTCTCCCGCAAGGTCAGCAACGACCAGGCCGCGATCGAGGCGTTGCTGGCCCGCGCTGCGGAAGCGGCCCAGGACGTGCGGTGGGCCATCGACCTGACCTGCAGCTATGCGGCGCTGCTGCAGGTGGTCCTCACCGCGGCCGACCAGCAGGTGGTCTATGTCCCCGGTCGGGTCGTCGACCGGATGAGCGGCGTGTTCCGGGGCGAGGCCAAGACCGACGCCCGTGACGCGAAGGTCATCGCCGAGACCGCCCGCATGCGCGGCGCCGACCTCACCACGGTCACCGCCACTGATGAGACCACTGCCGAACTGGCCCGGCTCGTGGCCCATCGCGAGGACCTGATGGCCGACTGGGTGCGCGGGGTCAACCGGCTGCGTGACCTGCTCGGGTCGATCTTTCCCGGTCTCGAGGCGGCATTCGACTATTCCACCCGCAGCGCTCTGGTGCTGGTCACCGGGTTCCAGACACCCCAGGCCCTCCGGGACGCCGGCGAGGCAGGGGTGATCGAGTACCTGCGTGCCCATCGGGCGTGGGCACCGGGTATTGCTGCGATGGCCGCCACCGCGGTCGAGGTCGCCCACGCCCAGACCGTGGCACTGCCCAGCGAGACGCGGACCGCGATCCTTGTTGCCGGCCTGGCCCGACGACTGCTGGAACTCGACCGGGAGATCAAGGACACCGACAAGCTGATCACCACCGTGTTCCGCTCCCACCCGGACGCGGCGATCATCGAGTCGCTGCCCGGTCTCGGACCCATCCTGGGCGCGGAGTTCCTCACCGCCACCCACGGCGGTGTCGGCCCTGAACTGGGCGGATTCACCTCTCCAGGGCGGCTGGCCTCCTACGCCGGACTCGTCCCGGTGCCCCAGGACTCCGGCCGGATCAGCGGGAACCTGCGTCGCCCACGACGCTACAACCGCCGCCTGCGGCGAGTGTTCTACATGGCCGCACTGTCCAGCCTCAAGGTCAATGGCCCGTCCCGGGCCTTCTACCAGCGCAAACGCAGCGAAAGAATGCTTCATACCCAGGCTCTGCTCGCCTTGGCCAGACGCCTGGTCGACGTCCTGTGGGCCCTGCTGCGTGACCGGAGGATGTTCACCATCACCGCACCACAACCCGCTATCGCGGCTTGACACGGTCATTCGGATTCCACCCTCGTGGACCACCTCTCCCAGACCGGCCTCAGCCACGAGCGCGACGAGTTGCTCGCCGGAGACCTCCGACGACACCACGGCATGGAACGCCCTCACATTCTCAGGCTCCAGAAGATCGACCCCGTCGGCGGAGATTCGCAGGTACATGGGTTCCTCCTCGTACTCTGGTCAGGTGTGGATCACCCGACCACGGTCTCGCCTTCAGCGCAGCCGTCGAGTGCCTGCACCGAACTCACAGCGGCGCGCAGGCCTCGGTCACTCCACTGACCTGATCCGGTGCGAACTCGGCTACTAGGTCGAGGTAGCGCTGGGCGAACGCTCGAGGCTCGTCTACCAGTCCAACGACGGAACGCTCCCACTGAGTTCGCTGCAGTTCCGTACCCCGCCTGGCCCAGTCCTGCCCGATCTCGTCCCGCCCGATCGGCACGACCTCGATCCCGGCGTCCTGCAGGATCGAGCAGCTCTCGCGGATAGCCCGATCCTGGTGCGCGGTCATGCCGCCGGAGACCGCCTCGGCGCTGGCCGTCTCCATCGCTGCCCGGGTCGGGGCATCCAAGCTCTGCCAGACGTCTGCGTTGACGCCGTAGCTGACGGTGGCATAGACACCCATATCGCTGATGTCGAAGACCTGACCGGCGACCTCGTGGAGGCGGGCGTCGGTCAACGAGTCCACGCTGTACCCGATACCGGAGACGACACCGCGCTCGATGGCCTCGTATGTCTGCGCGGGCTCCACCGCCGCCGGCTGCATACCCAGCAGGCCCAGGCCGGACGCCATCCCCCCCGGTGGCCCGAACCGACACACCGCGGAGGTCCTGAAGGGACTCGACTGACACGGACCGGTTCAGGGCCAGAACCGGTGGTGTGCCACCGCCCAGAAACAGGACGTGCTGGTTCCGGCTGCGATACTCCTCGCCGAGATGGGGAAACTCGGCCAGCATCACGTTCATCGCCCGCGTCACGGCGTCGAAGTCGGGGGTCTGGAACGCGATCGACCCCAGGTTGGCCACAGCCAGGACCGGAGTGAACGCGGGCGAGTCGAAGGCGAGATCGACCCGACCGTCCTCGACACAGCTCAGGGTCTCCTCGGCCGAGCACAGCGAACCGTCGTAAAAGGCCTCGAACCGGACCGCCCCACTCGTCCGGGCCGTGACCGCCTCCATCCAGTCCTGGAACGCGCGGGAATTCGGGTGATCACGCGAGTGATAGGTGCTAAACGTCAGAACGCGGGGCGGGTCCGCGGTGTGGCCTGCGGGCCTCGCGCACGCTGAGACGAACATCAGCAGTACACCGAACAGCAGCACGAGGATGCGCATCGGGATCCGCTCGACAGCGGACGATGAGCGGGCGGGACCGGACATGGGTGCTGCTCCACTCCTGATCTGATCGGGACCTGCCGAGATCGGTACGGGTTCTCGCGCCACGGTGTCGGCCTCGGTGGTCATTCCGTGCGGAGCACCGGGCGGAGGGTGTCGAGGACCGACGCGTCGTCGATGGTGGAGGGCACCGGCTCGTCGGCGCCGTCGGCGATCCCGCGCATGGTCTTGCGCAGGATCTTCCCGGAGCGGGTCTTGGGCAGGGCCGGGACGACGGCGACGTCCTTGAGCGAGGCGACCGCCCCGATCTGGTCGCGCACCATCTGGACGAGCTCGGCGCGCAGCTTCTCGTCGTAGCCCTCGGCGGTGCTGTCGACGCCGGACTTGAGCACCACGAACCCGCGCGGGATCTGGCCCTTCATCGTGTCGGCGACGCCGATCACCGCGCACTCGGCGACGTCGGGGTGCGAGGCGAGGACCTCCTCCATCCCGCCGGTGGACAGGCGGTGCCCGGCGACGTTGATGACGTCGTCGGTGCGGCCCATGACGAACACGTAGCCGTCGGAGTCGAGGTGGCCGCCGTCGCCGGTGAGGTAGTAGCCCTCGAACGCGGCCATGTAGGAGTTCACGTAGCGCTCGTCGTCGTTCCACAGGGTCGGGAACGCGCCCGGCGGCAGGGGCAGCTTCGCGACGATCGCGCCGTCGACACCGGGCTCGGCCGGCTTCCCGGTCTCGTCGAGGACCTGCACGTCCCAGCCCGGCATCGGGCGGGTCGGGGAGCCGGGCTTGATGTCGAGCAGCTCGATCCCGGCCGGGTTCGCCGCGATCGGCCAGCCCGTCTCGGTCTGCCACCAGTGGTCGATCACCGGGATGCCGAGCAGGTCGGCGGCCCACCGGTAGGTCTCCGGGTCGAGGCGCTCGCCGGCCAGGAACAGGTACTGCAGCGACGAGACGTCGTACTGCGCCACGAAGGCGCCCTCCGGGTCCTCCTTCTTGATCGCCCGGAACGCGGTCGGCGCGGTGAACACCGACTTCACCTTGTTCTCCTGCACGACCCGCCAGAACTGCCCGGCGTCGGGGGTACCGACCGGCTTGCCCTCGTAGAGCACGGTCGTGGCCCCGGCCAGCAGCGGCGCGTAGACGATGTAGGAGTGGCCGACGACCCAGCCCACGTCGGACGCGGTGAAGATCGTCTCGCCGGCGCCGACGTCGTAGATGTTGGGCATCGACCAGGCCAGGGCCGTCGCGTAGCCGCCGGAGTCGCGCACCACGCCCTTCGGCTTGCCGGTGGTGCCGGAGGTGTAGAGCACGTAGAGCGGGTCGGTGCTGCGCACCGGCACCGGATCCGCCGGGGTGGCCGTCGCCGCGGCCGCGGCCCAGTCGACGTCGATCGGGCCCATCGCCGCCACGGCCTGCTCGCGCTGCAGGATCACCGTCGCGTCGGGCTTGCGCTCGGCGAGCTCGATGGCCTTGTCGAGCAGCGGCTTGTACTCGATGACACGGCTGCCCTCGATGCCGCAGGACGCCGAGACGACGACCTTCGGCCCGGCGTCGTCGATCCGGACCGCGAGCTCCTTCGCGGCGAACCCGCCGAAGACGACCGAGTGGATCGCACCGAGCCGCGCGCAGGCCAGCATCGCGACCGCGGCCTCGGGCACCATCGGCATGTAGATCACGACCCGGTCGCCGCGCCCGACGCCCTGGTCGCGCAGCACACCGGCGAACGTGGCGACCTCGTCGCGCAGGTCGGAGTAGGTGTAGGACCGCTTCGTGCCGGTGACCGGCGAGTCGTGGACCAGCGCGGTCCGGTCGCCGTTGCCGGCCTCGACATGCCGGTCCAGGGCGTTGTGACAGACGTTGAGCTCCCCGTCGGGGAACCAGCGGTAGAACGGCGGGTCCGACTCGTCGAGCGCGGTCGTGGGGGCCACGTCCCAGTCGAGCACCGACGCCGCGCGGAGCCAGAAGCCCTCACGGTCCTCGACGCTGGATCGGAAGATCTCCTCGTAACCGGCCACTGCACTCCATCCCGGGCCCCAGGGGACTCCGCCACACTTCATCAATTTTGGCTCCAATTATTGATACAACATCTCCTGAAGTGGTGTACGGCGTCAAGGCCCGCCCAACCACCACCCCCGATGACGCAAGGAGAAGATCGTGGACGTCCTACAGCAGTTCCGCCTCGACGGGCGCGTGGCGGTGGCGACCGGCGCGAGCTCAGGACTCGGCGCCCGCTTCGCCACAGTGCTTGCCGCCGCAGGCGCCAATCTCGTACTGGCGGCACGCCGGACCGACCGCCTGGACGAGACCGCAGCCCACATCGAACGGCTCGGACGGCGGGTGTTCACCGTCACCGCAGACGTATCGAACCCACAGGACTGCGAGACGGTCGCCCGAACAGCACGGGAGCAACTCGGCCGACTCGACGTTCTGATCAACAACGCCGGGATCGGCTCCGCACGGCCTGCACTGCGCGAGTCACCGGAGCAATTCCGCGCGGTTCTCGACGTCAACCTCGAGGGGGCGTACTGGATGGCCCAGGAGTCCGCGCGCCGGATGGAAAGCGGTTCCAGCATCGTCAACATCGCGAGCACACTGGGCTTCATCGCCTCCTACGCCCCGCAAGCCGCCTACGCTGCATCGAAAGCAGGCCTCATCGGGTTGACCCGCGATCTTTCGCAACAGTAGGCAGGACGGCGAGGCATCCGCGTCAATGCGGTCGCACCCGGCTACTTCCGCACCGAGATGACCGAGGTCGTCCCGGCCGAGGACCTGAACCAGTTCGTCACCAGCCGTAGTCCGCTAGGGCGCCTGGGTGAACACCACGAGCTGGACGGAGCCGTGCTCTTCCTGGCTTCGAACGCCTCGACCTATGTCACCGGCAGCACGCTGTCCGTCGACGGGGGAATGGCCGGACATTGATCGGGCCGCCGCATCCTCCCCACCCGCCGTTCCTCCAGCCGCACGGCCCACCCGACGGCACATTCCCGTGACGGGCACCGCCGAGCCGATACGAGGTCGTCCTGCGCGGCCCTCCCGGAATCGTGCGGGATCCGCACCACGGCACGCCTGGGAACGCCGGCGAGCTCGTGACCGATGCGCGCCCCCGACAGCACGGTCGCTGCCCACAACAACAGCATCAGTCGGTACCGCTGTAGAGCCCTCCGTCGACGAAGAACTCCCGCCCCGTGACCATCTCGAGGTCGGAAGCCGAGAGATGGTGCACCATCGCCCCGACGTCTTCCGGCTCGATGTTGCGTCCGCTGGGATTCTTCGCCGCCATGCGCACGAAACGCTCCTCGGCGTCCGGACGGACCCGGCGGACCGCATCGGTGAGAACACCGCTGCACGACACGGTGTTCACCCGGATACCGTCCGGCGCCAGGGCCACGGCGAGATACCGCACAAGCGATTCGGCCAGAGCCTTCGGTGCGCCGATCGCGACATAGTTCGGCACGGCCAGCTTCGAGCCGCGGCTGGAGACGTGAAACACCGCCGATCCTCGCGTCAGCAGGGGCCGAAGCTCCTGGACCAACGCGAGCAGGGACGACCCGTTGAGCCACAGAGCCTTGTCGAAGTCGGCGACCGAGACCTCCATCGTCGCGACCGCGTGGGGCCACACCGCTCCGTGAACGACCTGGTCCAGACCATCGGTCTGCTCCCTCACCAGCCGTCCCAACTGCGCGATCCCGTCCACGGTTGCGAGATCGCACCGGAGCAGGGTGGCGCGACCCCCCTTGGCCTCGACCGCCGTCGCAGTCTCCAGTGCCGCGGCCTCGTCACTCACGTAGTTGACCAGGACATGGGCGCCGTCCGCACCGAACCGCTCGGCGATTCCCCGGCCGATGCCCTTCGAACCACCGGTGATCAGGATTGTCATGGTTTCCCCTCCTGCTGGCTCAGATACCGAGCCGGCACCGCGAGTCCCTCGCGATGCCAGCAGAAAACGCCGAACGGTCCGTCGCCGCCTCGACTTCGTCTACGTAGCGCTAGTCGTCGGACTACCAGACGATCTCTTTCGCCGAAGACCTTTAGGACAGCCGGCCCGGCGCGATCGTTGCGCACTAGCCGCGCGGGCCCGAGTCCCGACACCGGCGCCGAGCCGACGTCACAACCACCTGGTGGCCGCCGCCCGGTCCACTAACCGAACACCCTGGAGAGGGCGCACCGTCTCCCAGCCCTCGGTGCCTATGCCCCGTCGTGACCCAACTCGATCACCTTCCGGTCGCGCAGACCAGCGATCGTGTCCGGAGCAAGCCCCAGAAGCTCGTCCAGGACCGCCCCGGTGTCAGCACCGAGCAACGGCGCAGGTCCGGCCGCCGGGAAGCTCGAGCCGTCGAGCTTCCAGGGAACGGTGACGATCGACTGCTCCCCCAAGTACGGATGGGACACGACGTTGCCCACCCCGCGGGCGAACGCACGCTTGCCACCGATCGCGGCCTCGAATCCCGCGACCTCCGAGGCCGGCACGCCCACCGCACGCAACACCTCAGCGGTGTCTCCGGCATTACGCGTGGCGATCCACGCCGACAACGTCTCAACGTGGTCGTGGCCGTTGCCGCCACCCGTCAGCGACTCGAGCGTGGCGCGTTCCCGAGGTGTGCGCGCTGCGACAGCGACCCAGGTGTCGGACTCCTTGCCAGCGAAGATGCCGTGCGGTGACCAACGCGGATGTTCGTTGGCCGGCACCGGGACCGCTCCACGGTCCTGCTGCAGAAGAACCGGGACCCGCAGGATGCTGAGCAATGCTTCGACCTGCGCGAGATCGACGTGGCAGCCATACCCTGTGCGACGGCGACCGACGAGGCCGGCGAGAAGCGCCACGAGCGCGTGTCCGGCACCGTTGGGGTCACCCAGCGCCGGGTTGAAAGTCCCGATGAGAGTGTCGGTGTCGTATCCCACCAGCGAGTCGAGTCCTGCCAGACCCGACATGACGGGCGCATAGCCACGGATCCCGCTCAACGGACCCGACTGCCCCAACATCGACATCGACACCATCACGAGCCCAGGGTTGTCGATCGACAGATCGGCATATCCCAGTCCGCGGCGGGCGAGTGCGCCCGGTCGCATGTTCTCGACCACCACGTCCGATTCCGCCGCGAGCCGGCGGATCAGCTCCACGCCCTCCTCGGTACCCATATCGATCGCCACACTGCGCTTCGCGTGGTTCATCTGATTGAAGTAGGGCGTGACCTCCAGCTCAGGACCATCGACCGGCAGTCCACCTCGGACGGCACGGCCACGGAGCCTGGCCGGGTCTGCCCGCCCACGGTGCTCAACCTTGATGACCTCGGCGCCGAGATCTCGCAGTGCCGCGGTCACCATAGGCCCGGACCAGACCCACGACAGGTCCAGAACCCGCAGACCCGCCAGAGTCGCCGAACTGTCGATCTCGGCCGCCGGCCAGGCGGACCGGCGAGCGGAGACCGTAGCTGAGCGGGTCAGGTGGTAGGGGCTGCCGGGGATCGTGCGACCTGCCTCATCGGTCACGAAGAATCCGCGGTGGGCGAACTGCTCCTGAGCCATCGCCTCGGCGACCGTCGATACCGGAGCGACCGGGAATCCGTGTTTCTGACCGGCGGCGAAGACCTCGTCGCGGGATCGGACACTGGTCCAGCCGATCAAGTACGGATCCACCTCGTCGGCGTGCAGACGCGCGACCACTCGCGGATCGTCGAAACCGGGGCGTGTACTCCACTCCGGCTCGCCCATCGCCGCGACCAGACCCTGGTACTCACGGGGGGTACGGCACATGATCGAGATCCAGCCGTCCCTGCACGGGAACATCGCAGCCGGGTAGGAACCTCCCGACATCGTCGCGCGTGGTCCGTCACGCCGCCATGGACGCTCGTAGGGCAGGAAGTTCGCACCGATCTGACCGACGTAGTAGGACAGCACGTCCGTGGTCGTCACATCCCAGCGCCGACCGCAGAATCCCGCGGTCGCTAAGAGCACTGCGAGCGCGCCCGCCGCGGCTGCCTCGGTGCCCGCGAGATACTCGGGGACGTCGAACGGAAGAGTCAACGGCTCACGTTCGGGCAGGCCCAGACACCACGCCATTCCCGACGCGGCGGCCGCCGTCAATCCGGTCGCCGGGACCCGCGGGCCGCCCACCACGAGCGCGTCACGATGATCAGCAATGTCGACCACTGACACCTCGGGGCCCGCGACACCGAGCCATCGCTCGGTCATCGCGCTGATCTCACCGTCCGAGGCGTCGTCGTCCCGCGAGTCGACGATCAGCAACGCCGCTCGACCGACGGCCTCGGTGACGGCACGCTCGTCCCGCGGGTCGACTGAGACCTTGCCGTCGTGCAGAGAACTCTCGTACGCCGCAGTGAGCTCCACAGGACAGTCGACCGACGGCGGCAGGGCGATCCTGGTGACCGATGCCCCCAGGACTGCGAGCAGTCTCCCGCAGTAGCCACCTGCGGGTCGCGTGGCGATCTCCACCACCACCGTTCCGGCGAGCATGGCCGGCCCCGACGAAGAAGGCGACGTCATGACCATCCCTAGTAGCTACGCGGCAGCCCGAGGCTCCGCTCCGCGATGAAGTTGAGGATCATCTGGTTGTTCACCGGCGCGATCCGCTGGAGGCGAGACTCGATCCAGTACCGCCCGATGTGGTATTCGCGGGCGTAGGCGTACCCGCCGAAGACCTGCATGGCATTGTCGGCTGCGGAGAAGGCCGCCTCGCTCGACAGATACTTGGCCGCGTTGGCCAGCGTCCCGACCGCGGCGCCGCCCTTCTCCTCGTACTCCTGGACTGCCCGGTAAACAACCTCGCCCGCAGCGAGCAACGCGAGGTAGCTCGCCGCGAGTGGGTGCTGAACCCCCTGGTTCATACCGATCTGCCGGTCGAACACAACCCTTTCGTTCGCATACCGGGCCCCCGCCTCGACCGCCCAACGCCCGAGACCGAGAGCCTCCGCCGAGATCAGCAGCCGCTCCCCGTTCAAACTGTGAAGCAGGTGGTAGAAGCCCTTGCCGACGTCACCCACCACGTCGGCGGTGGACACCGGATGATCGCGGAAGAAGACCTCGGTGGAGGACACGGCATTGCGGCCGATCTTGGGGATCGCCCGGATGTCGACGGTGTCGGCCTGCAGGTCCGCGAGGAACAGCGTAAGACCATGACCGCGCTTGTCCCCCGGTCCCGGGTCTGACGTCCGCGCGAGTAGAAGGATCTTGTCGCCGCGCTGGGCCCCGGAGTTCCAGACCTTGGCGCCGTTGACGACCCATCCGTCATCGGTCGGGGTGGCCCGCGTGGTGATGCGGGTGGTGTCTGTTCCCGCGTCGGGTTCGGTCACACCGAATGTCACGAAGAGCTCGCCGGAGGCGACACGTGGCAGGATGGCTCGTCGCTGCTTCTCGGTTCCGAACGCGAGCACCGTGGGGACGCAGAGCATCGGGATGTGTACCGAGCTGCAGGCGTTGATCGCGCCGCCACCGGCCGCCAGCTCCTCCATGACGGCCACCTGATCAGACATCGTGCCGCCCCCGCCGCCGTACTCCTCCGGGATCAGGATCCCCAGGAACCCTGCCGCGGCGAAATCCGAGAAGAACTCCTCCGGGTAGCGGTGTTCGCGGTCGGCGAGCTCCCAGTACTCCTCGTCGTACTTCGCGCAGAGTGCACGTACTGCCGCGCGCAGATCCTTGTTCGTCTCTTGATGCGGAAACGGGACGACGCTCATGGTCACTCCTGGGTTGACGTCCGCGGTGTCAGCGTCCGGTCCAGACCGGATCCCGCTTCTCGGCGAAGGCGCGGGGCCCCTCGAGGGCGTCATCGCTGGTGTACACACGCTCGTAGAGCCAGTCCGCCGAGCGGACCGCCTGGGAACGGCCGATCTCGGTGCTGAGCTCGACGGTCTGCTTCGCCGCACGCACGCTCAGCGGTGCGTTCGCGGCGATCGTCTCGGCCATGCGGATCGCGGTGTCGACCAGTTCGTCCTGCGGCACGACCGCATTGATCAAACCGACCTCGTAGGCGCGGCCTGCCGTGATCGGCTCACCGCTCAACAACAGCTCTGCCATGACCCGCTTGGGCACCATCGAGATGAGCGGCGCCGCCCACGGCGCGCCGCGACCGCGCTTGACCTCGGTGATGCCGAAGACCGCAGTATCGGCCGCGACACACAGGTCGCAATCCTGGGCCAAGCGGAAACCGCCGGCCAGCGCGAATCCGTTCACCGCTGCGATGACGGGCTTGTCGACCGCGCCGCGGCTGCCGAGCAACAGGCCCCACTCCTCGGCCGGCAGCTGCAGGGCGGCGGCCGCCATCTCCTTGAGATCACCACCGGCGCAGAACGCCGGGCCGTTCCCGGTCAGTACCGCGCACCGCAGTTCCGGGTCGGTCTCGAACGCGTCGAACGCGTCCCGCAGCGCCTGCCGCAGCGCGAAATCGAGGGCGTTGCGCTGGCGGGGCCGGTTCAGGGTGACCACGAGTACCCCTCCTCGTCGCTCCGTCAGCAGGACCGGCTCGACCGCCTCCTGTCCGGCCGGTGGAGCACTCGTCGTTCCCGTCACGCGTGCTTCTCCCGCCCGGCCTCGTAGCGGGCCGTGGCCTCGGCCTGAGAGCGCGCGGTCGTGTCGGCACCGAGCGTGCCGGTGGCCAGAACCCGATCGACGCTGCGCTTCACGGGCTCGAGCTGCCCGTTCATCCTCGGCACGACCTCCTCTGCGAACAGCTGGTAGCTGCGCAGCATGTTGGGCCAGCGGGCATAGTCCGAGCCCTGGAACAGATACGTCCCGAATCCGCCCGACTTCTCCTGCAGGCGGGTGAGCTGCTCGACGGCCATGTCCGGGGTACCCACCACGCCGCGGCCCGAGGCGTTGAGGGCGTCACACAGCTCGTCGACGGTGTCGAAGCTACCCAGCGCGGTCGGGGTGATGTGCGCCAGATAGTCCAGCAGCCAGGGCATCCCGTACGCGACGTCCTTCTTCGCCTGCTCCACGGTCTCCGCGATGTACATGGGTCCGAGCAGTCGCCAGTCGGACCGGTCCGGGGTGTGTCCGTGCTGGGCCGACTCGTGCTCGACGATGTCCCAGTGTCCGGCCAGTCGCTCGATCCCGGTCGGATCGGTGGCTGCGAGCGACAGCAGGCTGGCGCCGTATCGGCCGGCCAACGCCGGTCCGGACGACGAGACCGAGCCGGTGACCGCGACCTCGAAGTCGGAGTAGCGCGCCAGTTGCAGCACCGCGTCCTGCAGCGTGAACCACTCGGTCTTGGCGGTGACGGTTTCACCGTCGAACAGTCGCAGCATCACCTCCAGCGCCTCTTCCATGCGTGCGCGCTGGGTGGAGGGCTCGATCCCGATCATGGTCGCGTCCTCGAGCAGCTGCCCGGGCCCGGCACCGAACATCATGCGTCCCCGGGTCAGGTGATCCAGCTGCAGGACACGGTCAGCGAGGATGAACGGCTGGTGATAGGGCAGCGACAGGACGCCGGTTCCCAACTTGATGTGGGTCGTGTGCTGGGCGGCGGCCGCGATCATGACCTCGGGAGACGCGATGGTCTCAACACCGCCGGAGTGGTGCTCACCGAACCAGATCTCGTCGAACCCGAGAGCGTCGAGATGCGCCGCGAGCTCGATGTCGCGTCGCATGGCGAGGTTCGGGTTGATCCCGTAACGGTGATACGGCCCGAGAAACACTCCGAAGCGCATCGTGCGGGGCTCGGCGGCCATTGCTGTGTCCTCCTGAGATGAGACGAGCGGTCGGCGTCCGGTACAGCGCCCGCGTATCGGACGACCGTCCCGACCTTCTCAGTGGAACATTTGGCTCCAATATTGTCAATCAGATCGGCGCCAATACTCACGCAGTCGTCCCGGCACCTCCGAGCCTGCGGACCGCGCCCGGGTCAGCGCAAGATCGGGAGTAGTCGGTTGAGGGAGACCTGGCGATGCGATCGCCACAGATCGGCCAGCGTCGCGCCATCGCCGTCGCGCAGCGCCTCGAGCATGCCGTCATGCTCCTCCGCGACCACCGCCGAGTCGTTGAGAACGCTGACCGAGAGGGCGCGGTAGGCGACCGACATCCGCCACACCCTGTCGATCTCGGCGACGAGCAGCCGCTGCGGGGACAGGTCCAGGATGCGTGCGTGGAACAGGTCGTTGCCGCGCATCATCTGATCGAAATCCGGTCCCGCCGCCCTGATCTCCTCGTTAATGGCGACAAGAGCCGCCAGCTCCTCCTCGCCGGGCCGCCCCAACTCGGTCAGAACAGCGGTCTCGAGCAGGTCTCGCGCAAGATAGAGCTGGCGCATCTCGTCCGCGCTGAACTGCGTCACGAAGTAACCGCGGTTCCGCTCGTAGGCGACGACCCCGTCTGCCTGCAGGATCTGGAGCGCCTCCCGGATCGGGCCTCGGCTGATGCCGATCTGATGCGACAGATCCTCCTGGCGGACCTGCTGCCCGGGAAGCAGCCGACGCTGCATGACGAGCTCGCGGATCGACGCGGCCGCGCGCTGGACCGCACCCGCCCCCTCATCGACCCCGATAGGACTCCCGATGGCGCTCATGGACGCAATCGTATCGCCGAAGTGGCTACGATTCCGGAGCCACCTGCCCCCGGCCGCGCCGTCACAGCTCGGCTGCGACCTGGGTGAAGTAGCCGGCCGTGACCCCTCCGTCGACCGGCAGCATCACTCCGTTGACGTAGGAGGCCGCATCCGAAATCAGGAACAGGGCCGCTGACGCCTGGTCCTCCGGCGAGGCGAGCCTACCCATCGGGATGCGTGACAGCATGGTGTCCTTGATCTGCTCGGCGCTCTGCGCACCGCGCAGCAGTGGTGTGTCGACCGGTCCCGGCGCGATCCCGTTTACCCGGATGCCTCGCTGCCCCCACTCGATGGCAAGCGTCTTCACCAGGCCCACCACGCCGAACTTCGACGACGTGTAGTGCGCCCGGTGGACGTGCCCACCGAACGAGTTGACCGATCCCACGGCCACGAGTGAGCCGCCCTGCCCGCGGGCCACCAGACGACGTCCAACCTCGGTGAGCGTCAAGAAGGTCCCGGTCAGGTTGACGGCGATCACCTGCGACCAGCGTGCCGGATCCAGATCCTCACTCGGCGCGGGCAGCGAGATCCCGGCGCCGGTGACCGCGGCCTGGACCGGACCGAGGTCCCGCTCGATCTCGTCGACCACCGAGGCGGTCGCCTCCGGGTCGCACACGTCCAGCCCGTAGGCATAGGCCCCGGGGAGCTCCGCGGCCACCTCCCCCGCCGTCGCGGCATCCCGGTCGACGACCGCGACCGCCATCCCCTGCGCGGCCGCCAGCCGGCCGACGGCCCGTCCGATGCCGGACGCGCCGCCGGTCACCACCAACACTCGTCCCCGCACACCGAAATCGATCACGTCCGTTCCCCTCCATCGACCAGCGACACCGGAATCTCGAGAACTCGTGAAGCGAGGTACTCCCCCAGCCCCTTGGCCTGCGGATCGATCCGCAAACACGACGAGACACCCTGTTCGAGATATCCGACCAGCAAGAAGTTCACCGCGTTCAGCGACGCCAGCTCATGCCGCTCGATTCTCAAGCCGGCAGCCTCCGGCAGGAGCTCGCGCAACCGGTCCACCGTCAGGGTCTCGAGCAGCCACGCATAGGCCGCCCCTGACCGTGTCCACACCCCGAGGTTGGCGATGCCCCCCTTGTCCCCCGAACGCGTCCCCACGAGAGTCCCGAGCGGACGCGCGACAGTGGGACCAGTGGGTACGGGCGGCAGATCGAGCACCGGGCGCTCGGCGGGCGTACCGTCCTCGCACCACTGCGGCCAGCCGACCTCCACAGCCGTCGCATCATCGTGATGCACGACCGGCTGGACGTGCTTCTTCTCCACAAGGCACGGCCACTGGACACCGAACAAGCGCTCCCGCTGCGGCGGCGTCGTGAGGTAGAAACCTGGCACGTTGTTGGTCCCCAGCTGCACAATCCGATCAGCAAAGGCCACCCGCCCCACCTTGGCCTGGTCGGGATCGCGAACGCTGATGACGGCCCAGGCCGTCTCCTGATCCTGATCACCGTCGCTCTCACGAGCAGGGCCGACCACGGTCCAGCGAAACGCCTCGAAACTCTCGGGCGGACCAACGGCGCGCTCCACGGCCCGCCTGAGCCAGGCGAGCTTCTCCCGCAGGTGGAGCCCCGTGAGCCCCACCGTCATGGTGTTGCGATAACCACCTTCGAACGTCAGCGACAGCTTGGTCCGCCCGTTCGGCGCCCGTCCACGCGCACCAGCGACCCGCACCCGATCCGGACCGTCCTGCTCGGGGACGACCGCCCCGAGGTCGACGATCACATCCGGGTTCTGATACTCCGGTCCACCGATCTCGTAGAGCAGCTGGGCCGACACCGTGTCGGTGCTGACCAGTCCACCCGAGCCGTCCGGCTTCGTGATCACACAGCTGGCGTCCGGATGGATCTCGGCGATCGGCATCCCGGGCAGCCCGAGGTCCCCGTGCTCGTGGAACAACGCGAAGTTCCCACCTGTGACCTGCCCACAGCACTCGATCAGATGCCCCGCGACGACCCCACCTGCCAGTGCGTTCCAGTCGTCCCTGGCCCAACCGAAGTGCCATGCCGCCGGACCGACGACCAGCGATGCGTCGGTCATCCGAGGGCAGATCACGATGTCGGCGCCGGCGTCGAGCGCGTCGACGATCGGCCAGGCACCCAGATAGGCATTGGCCGTGAGGATCTCGTGATCCGCCACTACGAGATCCTCACCGGTGTCGACGTTGCGCAGGACGGCATCCGCACCGAGGACCTCGGACAGGTCATTCCGCAGATCGTCGCCGGTCACGGCCGCAACCCGCAGATCGACCCCCTGACGGATGCACGCCTCACGGACGGCTTCCGCGCACGCGCGCGGATCGAGTCCTCCGGCATTGGTCACGACCTTGACACCCCGCTCGGCGATGCGCGGCAGGTAGCGCTCCAGCTGTTCGACGAAGGAGGCCGCGTAGCCGACGCCGCCACGCATCTGGTTCTTGCGCAGGACCAACATCGTCAGCTCGGCGAGGTAGTCACCGGTGAGCACATCGACACCGCTGGCCAGCAGCTCGTCCATCCCGTCCGGACGGTCACCGTGGTAGGCGGAGAACTGCCCCACCCTCAACGGACTGCTGGATACAAGATTGGCGCCCATTCTCTGAGCGTTGCACCCGATCCGACTCGCGTCAACAGTCGCGGCCCGCACGCCGAGAACATCTCAGCGCCCCCACGGCGCGTCGGCCAGCTCGCTGCGCGGCCCGAACTCCGCGACCCCGGCCTCTCGTATCCGGGCATACAGCGCTCGCGTCGCGACAGCCACCGGCCGCCCCGGGCGGGGACGCCACCACGACCGCGCGCAGCCAGAGGCCGGCGGAACCATGACGAGCACGCGGCGCGGCGCACAGCGGCCCCCGCCACGACGCCGACCACTCCGCGATGCCGCTCCGACAGCGTGTCTCCCCCGCCTCCACCGACCACGCCGGCAGACCTCACGAGGACCAGCGGCGAGGTCACGGATCGCCGCGACCCCTTCCACTGCTGCCCGTCGGTCCGTCCCCGGCGCAGATGCGCTCGTGGCGACCGGCAGCTGCGACGACCGCATCCTGCGGCGCCCCGACGGGACCTCGAATCATGCGTCAGGAGACGGCGCGATCCTGCGCATCGACGCCGGGAAGTAGCGGTCGTAGAGCTGCTCGACCTCGCGCTGACGTTCGTTGCACGGACATCCGTCGTGCATGTCGCCGCGCCTCGGCGCTGTCGTCGTCACCCCGCACGAAGCTGTAGGGGCCTGGTCACTCGACTGCGAGCGACGGGAGCCAGAGCGCGATCTGCGGAAAGGTCACCACGAGCGCGACGAGCGCGATCGCCGGGACCAGGAAGGGCAGAATTCCGCGGAACACGGTCTCAACCGGCACTCCGGCACTGGACGAGACGACGAAGACGTTCATGCCCACCGGGGGCGTGATGAGACCGATCTCGACCATCATCACGAACAGGATGCCGAACCAGACTCCGTCGTAACCGAGTTCGATGACGATCGGGTACACGAGTGGCACCGCCACCAGGATCAGCGACAGTGTCTCCAGCACGGTCCCCAGCACGAGCAGCGCCAGCAAGATCACGCAGAGCACGATCAGAGGGGGCACCGCGAGTCCACCGATGGCTTGGGCCAGACGGTCGGGAACCCGTGACAGCACGAGGAAAGTAGAGAAGATGGTCGCCCCGACCAGCAGCATGAACGCCATCGAGGCGACCGAAGCACTCTCCTGGACGGCCGAGACGAACCGCCGCCATACCCCTCGTATCCCGCCGTGACGGTTCTCGACCGCGAGCATGACCACCGCCACCAACGCCCCGACCGCCGCGGACTCGATCACGGTGAGCAGCCCGGTGAAGATTCCGAGGAAGATCGCCAGGAAGATGATCCCGAGCCAGAGGGCCGGCCGGACCCGCGCGAACACCGACGGCGCATCCCGATCCCCGGTACCAGCGGAGCCCGACAGATCGGTACCCGTTGTGTCTGCGCCGGAAACAGGATCGATCACGGTGCCCGTGGGGGAACCGCCGCCCACACGACTCAGTTCGGCGCTCAGCTCGACTCCGGGGTGAACCACGTAGCGGCGGCTGGCCAGCGCGATGAACAGACAGTAGACCACCGCGGACAACACTCCGGGGACGACGCCGGCCGCGAGGAGCTGCCCGATCGACTCACCGGACACGACGCCGTACATCACCAGCGCCACACTCGGCGGGATCAAGATTCCCAGCGTTCCGCCCACAGCCACGATGCCTGCAGCGAAGCTGACACGGTATCCGTGACGCCGCATCTCGGTGACCGAGATCTTGCCGATGCTGGCCGCTGTGGCGACGCTCGAGCCCGACACGGCGGCGAATCCACTGCAGGCCGCGACCGTCGCGATCCCCATCCCACCCGGGATCCACCGAAGTGCTCGCGACGCCAGAGCGTAGGTCTTCTCAGCGAGTCCGCCGTAGAGCGCCAACATGCCGAGCAGAATGTAGAGGGGGATGACGGCGAGGTTGTAGGACGACACCGCAGAGAACGGCGTCGAACCGAGCCAGGACGTACCCCGTGACGCGCCGTCCAGCAGAGCGATGCCGAGCAAGCCGGAACCGGCGAGGGCGAACGCCACTGGAGTCTCGAGCACCAGTAGGGCGAGGAATGCGACGACGACGATGCCGACGACGAGTTCAGGTGTCACTGTGAGCTCCCGTAGTCACAGATGGCGCAGCGCCGACGCTGGATCGGCTGCAGGGGCGAGGTCACCAGCAGATGCGAGGTCCCGAACGCGGACGACGAGATCCGCGGCAACCTGCATGGTCAGTGCGGTGAAGCCGAACGCGATGATCAGTTTTGCGGGCCAGGTCGGGTAGGCGACCAGACCTTGCGTGAACTCACCGCGAGCGGTCGAGGCCGCAGCGGTGGTCCAGGTACCAACGGTGAACCACGCCGCCACGACAAGCGTCACGACCGCACCGGTCAACCGCGCGATCGCCACGATCCGTGCCGGCATCCGGTCGGTCACGAACGTGATCCGCACATTGGTCCTCGACCGTTCCGCGTGCATGATCCCCAGAAAAGCGATCATCACCACGATCGTCTCCACCAGTTCGAAAGCCCCGGCGACCGAGCGCCCGCTGACGTTCCGGTGCACAACGTCGAACACCAGGATCAGTGCCACGACGATCAGACTGATAGCGCTCAGCGCGGCGAGTGACCTCGACAGCCGGTCGAGCAGACGGTCTACGACAGCCATGGCGGTACCCCTCGGATCTCGGCGTCAGACCGACGCGCAGTAGTCGGCGAGAGTGCGTTCATCGTCCGGGCGGAGCTCGGCGATCAGCTCGAGGTATCGGTCGAGCAGACCCTGCGGGTCGGCGACCGACCCGGAATTGGCGCGGACCCAGGCCGCGCTCTGGTTGGCCGAGCCCTCGCTCGCCCAACGTGTGCCGGCCTCATCCCTGCCCAGTGGGACGATCCCGATGCCGGCATCGCGCAGGACCCCGCAGTTCTCCATGATCGCGTCGACCTGGTGACCCGTCATCCCACCTCCGACCGCCTCCGCGCTCGCGACGTCCATCGCCGCACGCACCTCGGGTGTGAGGCTCTCCCAGACGTCAAGGTTCACGCTGAAATTGACCGAGTTGTAGATGCCCATGTCACTGATGTCGAACAGCTGGGGCGCCACTTCATGCAGACCAGTGTCGGTGAAGGTATCGAAACCGTATCCGGTACCACTCACGACGCCTCGCTCGATCGACTCGTAGATCTGGGTCGCCTCGATCGCCGCAGTGCTCATGCCCAGCAACTGCAGGCCGGTCGCCATCCCACCGGTAGCCCGGACACTGAGCCCGTCCAGGTCCCCGAGCGAGGTAACCGATGCTGCACGCGACAACGCGAGAACCGGAGGCGTACCGCTGCCGAGGAACAGCAGACGCTGATTCCGGTCCCGATACTCCTCGGCCAGCTCGTCGGACTCACTATGCAGCTCGTTGAGTGCGCGGGTCACGGTGTCGAAGTCGGGCGTCTGGAACCCGATCGACCCGATGTTCGCCACAGACAGGACGGGGTTGAACGGCGGAGCGTCGAAGGCGATATCGACGCGTCCGTCCTCGACGCAGCTCAAGGCCTCGTCCGAGGGACACAGGGAACCGTCATAGAACGACTGGAACCGGACGGCACCGCCGGTCCGGGCGCTCACCGTCGCCATCCAATCTTCGAACGTGCGCGAAAAGGGATGATCCCGCGACAGGTAGGTGCTGTAGGTGAGAGTCCGCTGCTCGCCGACGGCCTCGGCGACCGGTGTCGCGCACGAGGTGACGGCCAGACAAACCGCGAGAAACGGCACCAAGGCTCGGATCGCTGCTGGCAGATTCATAGGAGACCTTCCGGGTCCGCCCGAGGCCCGTGGCGACACAACCACCACCGGCCGAGCCGATGTGCTCAGAACGTGATGGGGCGATCGAGGCGAGCGATTCGAAGGACGTGTCCACGCTCGGACATCGGGCCGCGCCGGCACACGAGCGGACAGCGAGAAAGCAATGGTCCTCCTCATCGAGGTGCTCCGCTCGGAGCCAACATTGGATCCAAACATGTCACGGTGGTGACCGAGTGTCAACACATCGCCCCGAAGGCTCGGCGCCCGACCGGCGACCACCTCCGACAGGTCGTGCAACAACCTGACCGGCGTCGGGACCAGCGTGGCCGCAGTGGCGAACGACCGGCCTGTCTAGCCAGCCGACGAAGCTCGCGCCTGCAGGATGGATGATCATCCTGAGACACAGGATCAGACGGCCAACCACGCACAGCCAAGGTCAAGAGCACTCGACGATGTCACATGCCAGACCAGTCATCGAGCAGGGCAGCGCCGCCAACCGGCTGTCAACCGGTCGACTGGCCGGCGATAGCACCGACCGATCGCGTCTCGGCGAATCATCACACGCCCGAGCGCCCGACTCCCCAACCGTCCATGTCGGGCCGGATGCCGACGCCCTACCCGACGGCATCACCACCACGACCACGAGCGGAGGCCTTGGCCATCAGAGCCGACTGAGCAGCCGACTCGCCCCCGTCGCACCGGCCGCCCCGGAGCCATCACGACTGTTCGACGCGTGTCGCCCCGAGCAGTACGTACACGACGAGTGCGGGTTCGTCGGAGCGATTGATCCACGCGTGCCTCGTCCCCCGCTGCATCACGAAGCTGCCAGCAGGAAGCACCTGCTCATCCTCGTCGTCGAGCTGAAGGCAGATCTCACCCTCGACGACGAAGCCGTAGTCGATCGTATCGGTGGTGTGGAATGCAGCATCCTCACGATCAGCCGCGTGCTTCGCAAACAGGCCGGGAAACTTCTCCTCGGCGTCACGATGCATCTCTTCGAGCTCCTCCGGCGTGCTGTCGCCACCCGCGCCGGCCCCTTGGCCGGCCGCCTTGTTGGGGGCGAACCGCACTGCGATCACGCGAGATCCTCCTGGCCCAGGGAAGAACGGCTTCTGCACCGGAGCATCGTTGCGACCGACGGTCATCTGACCGTCTTCAGTGCCCCAGACGAGCCAGTAGGTGGCACCCGGGTAGAGGTCGGCAGTCACCGGCGGCACGGTTCCAACGTCGACGAAGGTGGACTTGCCTTCCGGAGTGTGTCCGGCGATGGCACGTCGAATCTCCTGGATCATGGCGTCCCTTCACAGAATCGGTTCGAGGCTGAGCTGGTCAGACCGACGTCCGCCCAGCGTCGACAGCGTCGGCATAGAAAGGCTGGTGCGAGAGCATTCCACCGTCGACGGTGATGGTCTGCGCGGTGATGTATCGCGACGCGGCTGAGCCGAGGAAGGCGACCAGCTGAGCGATGTCGTCGGGCCGCCCCGCATAAGGCAGCAGAACGTGCCGCAGAAGCTTCGCTGCGCCATCGTCGTCCCCGTGCAGGGCTACGGACTGCGGCGTCTGAATCAGGCCCGGCCGGATCGCATTGCAGCGCACACCCTGCTTACCGTATGCGGTCGCGACGTAACGGGTCAGCGACTCCACCCCTGCCTTCGAAGCACCGTAGGCGGCGAGATCCAGCGCGCCCGCCAGCGCGCGCGTCGACGACATGTTGACGATCGACCCTCCACCGCACCGAACCATGTGCGGAACCGCATACTTGCAGCCGAGCATGACGCCACGCAGGTTGAGCTGGATAATACTATCCCAATGGAACGGATCGATCTCGACGACCGCCGTATCGCCGTCGTAGAGATGCGTGCCTGCCGCATTGTTGTGCAGGATGTCGAGTCCACCGTACCGAGCGACGGTTGTGTCGAACAACGCACCGATCGATTCCGGATCTCTGGCGTCAAATTCTTGGAAGAACGCCTCTCCGCCTGAGGTGACGATACGGTCCACGACCGCTTGCCCGGCGCCTTCTGAGATGTCGGCGACTGCCACGCGGACACCCCGGGATGCGAGCAGCTCCGCGGTACAGGACCCGATGCCACCACCGGCGCCAGTCACGACCGCGATGAGGCCATCCATGCCGTCCACATCGACCTCCTCGCTGAGGCATTATTGTAGCCGAAACTGGATCCAGTAGTTTCGAGGGTGGTGAGCTCGTTGTCAAGCGCGCCGAGCGAGATCCCGCAGCCCGCGTCGCCGCTGAACCCTCAGAAGCCCTCTCGATGCACCATGAGCGCCTCCAGCTGCGCCGTCGGATCACCACCGGCGAACCGAAGCACGACGTGCTGCGCGCCTGCGTCCACATAGGCCCGTATGTGCGCCGCAACCGTCGGTGCAGTCCCAGCACAGTGATCCTCGAGCTCTCGGATCGCCTCCCACGGCGCGCGGTAGTAACCCTCCTGGGTAGCACGAAGACGTACCTCGGCACGCTCGGCGTCGGCATCCACAGCGACAGTGAGGTACACCGCGGCCTCGACCGAGCCGGCACCGACCGAACGGACGACCTGTAAGTCGCGGGCGTAGTCGTCCGGCCCACGACCAGTCGGCAACCAGCCATCACCCCGTCGACCTGCCACCCGCAGTCCCCGCGGGCCGCTGACTCCCCACCAGACCGGCGGGCCGGACACAGGCTTGGGGTGGACATCGACGTTCCGAAAGCTCCAGCGCTGCCCCGCCACATCGACAGCTCCCCTACTCCACACGACCTGACAGACGTCCATCACCTCCAGCAACCTGCTGAACCGATCGGCGTGCGGAACGCCGAGAGCGGCGAACTCCTTGCGGGCCGGCCCATACGCAGGCCCCGGCCCAACTCCCAACACGAGCCTGCCTCCCGACAACACGTCGACCGTCGCCGCAGCTCTCGCGAGCAACAGCGGATTCCATAGCGGCGCGAGCAGTACCCCCGTCCCCAAGGTGACCCTGTCGGTCGCCGTCGCGATCCCAGCCAGAAGGGTCAGCGGATCGAAACGGGGCCGCGCGAAGACGGAGTCACCCACCCAGACCGAGTCGGCGCCTGCGGATTCCGCGGCGACGGCCACGGCCACGACGTCGCGGGCCCGACCGGACTCGACACACTCACGGGTGGGAAGGACCACCCCGATCCGAACGCTCGTCCGCATTGCTCGCCACTCCCGTCCATCCGCCGCGACGAACGCATCGATCGCGGTTGCCACCTATTCGGCACACTGTTGTTCGCAGCAGACGACGGCCCGCCTGTAGGTACGACGCCACGCCGACCGTCGACCCGGTAAGCGATGCCCGGACTCACTCGACGGCGAGCCGGGCGCACGCCCGGCCAACACGTCTTCACGAGCCCGGTCAGTGCCGAGTCATCGGAGAAACCGGCGAAGCCACCCGGACCACTGCACCCCATGGCAGATCACCGGTCCTCCTGCCGCACTCAGGCTGTACTCCGCCGACACAAGGATGGCGACCGACGTCGCTGGCCAATCGGTCGGATCAACCGTCGGCGCGTTGCCGAGCATGCCGACTCGATTGGCTATCATATCGTAGCCAACGAAGCACTGCGACGCCTCCGAAGCCAGCCCCACCAAACGCCCACCGCGCACTAGTGCGGCGCGAAGCCCTCCGCGCGCGCCGAGCTGCGCCTATCGCCCACCTTCCAGGACGGACGACATCTGTCGCACCGATCGACCCCGGTGTTCGGCGTCGGACGAATGTACGCAGCTCGCGAGCTGGTCAGACTGGGCGCATGGACGTGGATGTCGTCGTCGGAGCCGGTGTGATCGGAGCGTCGGTCGCGCTCGAACTCGCCCGTTGCGGCCGGGACGTGGTCGTCGTCGACAAGGCGGGCGGTGTGGGGCACGGCTCGACGAGCTCGTCGAGTGCGGTGGTGCGATTCAACTTCTCCACCCGGGCCGGTGTCGCGACGGCCTGGGAGTCCCAGCACTGCTGGCAGCACTGGGGCGAGCACCTCGGCTGTGACGTCGGTGAACTGGTTCGCTTCGAGCGCTGCGGGCTCGCCATGCTCGACGTAGAGCTGGCCCCCCGCGCGGCATACGTCAACCTGTTCGACGAGATCGGCGTGGCCTACGAAGAGTGGGACAGCACCACCCTGCGCAGCCGGATCCCGGGCATCGACGCCGGCCGCCACTGGCCACCCAAGCCCATCAACGACGAACGATTCTGGGACGACCCCACCGACCAGCTGGGCGCGGTCTACACACCGGATGCCGGATACATCGCCGACCCCCAGCTCGCCACCCAGAACCTGGCCACCGCCGCGACCCACCACGGCGCGCAGTTCCGCCTGCGCACCGCCGTGGTCGGCATCGACACCGCCGACCGACGCGTCACCGGCGTCCGACTCGACGACGGCAGCACCATCGCGTGCCGCACCGTGGTCAACGCCGCCGGACCGTGGTCGGGCGCGCTCAACCGGCTGGCCGGGGTCGGCTCGGACTTCACGATCGGCCTCCGCCCGTTGCGTCAGGAGGTCGCCTACGCGACCGCACCGGCCGGCTTCTCCCCACCCGGCTCACCCGGCATCAGCATCGCCGACATGGATCTCGGCACCTACCTGCGCGGCGAGCTCGGAGGTGGACTGCTGATCGGGGGTACCGAACCCGAATGTGACCCCCTGCACTGGCTCGACGATCCCGACCAGGCACACCCCCACCCCACAGCGGCGGTGTTCGACGCGCAGGTGACCCGGGCCGCCAGACGGCTCACCGAGCTGGCTGTCCCGAGCCGGCCCCGCGGCGTGGTGGGCGTCTACGACGTCACCGACGACTGGACCCCGATCTACGACCGCACCGAGCTGGACGGGTTCTACGTCGCGATCGGCACCAGCGGCAACCAGTTCAAGAACGCCCCACTGGCCGGGAAGTTCCTCACCACCATCATCGAGCACGTCGAGGACGGACACGACCACGACGCACGCCCCGTGCAGTTCGTGGGCCGGCACACCGGACACACCATCGACCTGGGCGCCTTCTCCCGGCGCCGCAAGCTCAACACCGGGACCTCCGGAACCGTCATGGGCTAAAGCCGGGCGGGCCGGATCGGGCACCCTCAGCTCTGGCGCCGGTATGCCGCGGCCAGAGCGCGCAGCTTCACCCCCAGGTGCAGGGTCAGCCAGTCGTCCCCGCGACCCAGCCGGTAGCCGGTGTGGGTCTCGATGCGCTTGAGGCGGTGATACAGCGTCGCGCGGTGCACGCACAGCAGCTCGGCGGTGCGCCGGACGTCGCCCGCGTGGTCGACGTACGCCTCGAGCGTCTCCATCAGCACGCCGTGCGGGTCGTGGCGTTCCAGCGCGGCCAGGGCGGGGACTTGAGAGGCGAGCAGAAGATCGTCGACCGGGAGCCTGAGCAGGACCTCGTAGGGGCCCAGCTCACCCCATCGGGCCACCGTGCCGACCGAGGGCACGAGCAGGGCGGCGCGGGCAGCCAGGAACGCGTGGCGATGCGACTCCACCACAGACCCGAGGTCCTCGACCGTGGAGCCGACACCGAGCACCACCCGTGCCCCGTCACCGGCCAAGGACCGGAACCGGGCCAGCACCCGGTTGCTCAGAGCGCTGACCGGCACATCGCCCCGGCGTGCGGCGTAGAGGATCCAGGCCCGCGAACGATTCGCCACCGTGAGGGCGACATCATCGCCGGCGCGAACGCCCTCCTCGACGGCGGACTCGAGCGCCACGGCCGACGCGTCGTCGCCGCCCTCGACCTGGACACCCAGGACGAGGAACGACGTATGGCGATCAGGGAACAGGTTCTCGGCACGCAGGTCCTCGGCGGCCTGGACCCGCGCCGCCCGGTCGGAGGAGACCAGCTCACGCAGGATCGCCTCATGGCGGGCCCGGGAGCGCTCGTGCAGGATCAGCCGCCGGTAGAGCACTACCCCCGCCCTGGCCGCGGCGTCCTCGGTCAGCGTGATCTCGTCCGGTGCGAGCGTGCCGGCGGTGTCGATCAGCCACAGATAGCCCAGCAACAAGCCGTTGCAGCGCACCGGAGCGCACAGCCTGGGAAGCGTGTCCTCGGCCGGGATGACCACCTGCCCCGGCCGCGTCCAGGTCGCGATGCCGTGGCCGAGCACCTCCTCGGTGAGATCAGGGCTCACCGACCGGTTGAGCACCGAAGTCACCCGCACCGCGTCCTCGTCCCCGAAGTGCCGGCTCGCCGCCAGCAGGCGGATCGCCGGATCGTCGATCGCGACCGAGCGCTGCAGCCGCTGGGCGAGCTCGTCGACGATCTCCTGCAGGCCGTCGTCCGCCATCGCCACGATCCCCCGTCCGCGCCGGCACACCCCTCGCACCTGCCCACCTCCGAGTTTGACAGATGTCGCACCGCCGGCTCGGTCTCGGCGACATCGGGCTCTCTTCCCGCGCCGTCCGGGCAGCGATGCTGTCTGCACCGGACGCACTGTGGCGTGCGAACCAAGGAGGGTCTGCGATGGCGGAGACGGTGTCCGATCACGGTGACCAGGTGCGTGCGAGGCGACGACAGTCGCCGGCGAGGATCATGCTCGCCGGGGCGTCGGGGAACTTCGTGGAGTGGTTCGACTTCACGTTGTACGGGTTCTCCGCCGTGGTGATCGCCGCGACGTTCTTCCCCGCCGACAGCGGCTCGTCGGGGCTGCTCGCCACGTTCGCGATCTACGGCGTCGCGTTCGTGGCCCGCCCGGCCGGCGCCGTCGTGTTCGGCCGGATCGGCGACCGGATGGGGCGGCGCACCGCGTTGAGCGCGTCGGTGCTGCTGATGGGTGCGGCGACCGCGGCCATCGGGCTGCTGCCCAGCTGGTCGGCCATCGGCATCGCGGCGCCGATCCTGCTCATGGTCTGCAGGCTGGCACAAGGGTTCTCCGCAGGCGGCGAGTACACCGGGGCGCTGACCTTCGGGCTCGAGCACGCCCCGCCCCGGCGCCGCATGCTCTGGATGTCGGTGGTCGGCAGCTCGACGATGCTCGGCGTCACCGGGGCGACGCTGACCATCGTGGTCTTCCAGGCCGTGGCGGGCGACGCCTTCGCCGCCGGCGCGTGGCGGTGGACGTTCGTCTTCGGCGGGTTGCTGTCGCTGGTCGGGCTGCTGCTGCGCCTCGGGGTGGACGAGACCCCGGTGTTCACCGAGCTGACCGCAGACCGTGGGTCACGCGGCCCGGGGCTGGGCCGGATGCTGCGCGAGCGCTGGCGGATGATGCTGGTACTGCTGTGCTTCTACGGCGTGCTCGGCGTGGTCACGCACATGTTCCTGGGCTACATGCCCACCTACCTCTCGCAGGTGGGCGGCATCAGCTCGAGCACCGCGTTGACGATCATCACCGGCCTGACGTTGTTCGCGGCGTTCCTGGGGCCGGTGTTCGGGTCGGTGGCCGACCGCATCGGCCGGCGCCCGCTCGTGCGGACCGGGGCCCTCGGTGCGGTCGTCGTGCTCGTCCCCGCCTACCTGCTGATCGGGACCGGGAGTCTGCCGGCGATCGTGGTCGCGATGCTCGGGCTGCTCGTCGTCGTGTCACTGCTCGGCGCCGGCGGCATGGCGGTGCTGGAGATGCTGCCCGCCGACGTGCGCTACACCGGGATGGCGTTGCCCTACAACGTCGCCTACGCCGCGTTCGCCGGCACTGCACCACTGGTGAGCCAGGCACTCGTCGACGCCAGCGGCAGCCTGCTCGCCCCCGCCTACTACGCCTCGGCACTGGCGCTGATCGCGCTGCCGGTGATCTTCCGGTCCATCCCGGAGACCCGTGGAAGCGACCTGCGCACCGGGGCCCTCACCTCATAGCAACAGCGCGAACCCCACAGGGGAGGCGCCGCCCCGGCCCGGTCGGCGCCTTCCCTGCTCACGGCTCGAGGCCGAGCACCTTCATCGCGAAGGCCAGCCACTCGGTGTTCTCGACGATCGCCACGTCCTTGTCGGTGGCCCAGCCGTGCCCGACGTTGCGCCAGACGTGCAGCAGGACCGGTGCGCCACCGCCGTTCGCGGCCTGCATCCGGGCCGCGAACTTGCGGGCGTGCCACGGCGGGCAGCGCGGGTCGGTGTCGCCCGAGTCGATGAACACCGCCGGATAGGCCACGCCGTCGCAGATCAGGTGATACGGCGAGAACCCGGCCATCCGGCATGCCTCACCCGGATCGGTCGGGTCACCGAACTCGAGCGCGATCACCCACCGCCCGTAGCCGTCCCGGCAGGCGCCGATCACGTCGAGCAGCGGCACCCGCGGGATCACCGCCGCCCACAGGTCGGGACGCTGGGTCGCGGCCACCCCGGCCATCAGCCCGCCGTTCGAGCCCCCCGTCACCGCGAGCAGCGACGGGTCGGTGACACCGTCGCAGATCAACGTCTCGGCGATGGCGTAGAGATCGGCGTAGCCGTTCTGCTTGTTCTGCAGCCGGCCGCCCTCCCACCAGTCACGCCCGAACTCGGCTCCCCCGCGCAGATGGCCGTGCACGAACACGCCACCCGCCGCGACGAACGCGGCCATCGGCCCCGGGAACGAGGGTACCCAGGGCGCGTTGAAACCACCGTAGGCGTAGATCATCGTCGGGCGCGGCCGGTCAGGCGTGACCTCGGCCCTGCGCACGATGTGGAACGCGATCGCGGTGCCGTCGGCCGAGGTCGCCCAGTGATCCTCGACCACCGCGTCCTCGATCGACACCGCGGGTTCGTGGAGGACCTCCACGTCGTCGGCGCCGGGGTGGTGCCGGTAGGTTCCGGCCGAGGACGTCAGAGTCGAGAACGCGAACACATACACCTCGGACAGGGCTGCGCTCGCCAGGTTCATCATCGGGAACGGCAGCTCGACCAGGGCCCCGCGACCCGGCAGCGGGACCTCCCCGCGCGGATCCCCGGACCGGTCGACGATCCGGACCCGGGCGTAGGTGTCGACGAACTCGGCGAGGTAGAGCACGTCACCGACCGGCGTCACCGACCGCAGCACGGCATCGGACTCCGCGACGACCTCCTCCCAGCCCGACGGGTCGTCCGGGGCCGGGCTGTCGAGCGGGATGCGCACCAGCCGCCCGCGGGGCGCGTCGAGGTCGGTGACCGCGAACCACGCCTCCCCGCACAGGTGCCCGGCGACGGTGGCATCGACGGCGGTGACGAACGGGCGCCACTCGAGATCGCCACCCACCTCGGCGCTGTCGAGGCGGGCCACCGCCACCGGGATCGGGTCCATCATCCGCTGCACGGCGACCGCGTACCGGCCGTCGCCGGACACCACGACCATGCGGTAGTCGTTGCCAGGCAACCAGGACACCGCGACCTCGGTCGTCGCCGCCTCGTCCTCGCCCGACCGGACCCGGTGCAGCCACACCCGGTTCGACAGGTCGACCGCCGCGCCCTCGATCGCGGCGAAGAAGAAGCCACTCGAGTCGGGCAGCCAGTGCGCGCCACCGGTCCAGTTGTCCATCAGCGTCTGCGACGGCGCCCCGGCAAGCACGGCACCGGTCGCCACGTCGACCAGGCGGATCGTGTTCTGCTCGCTGCCATCGACGCACACCCCCACCGCAAGGACCGCCCCGTCCGGGGACGGCGAGATCCAGGACACGAACGGCGGCCGCTCCGGATCCTCGGTGACCGGGTCGAAGACCACCCGACCGGTCCCGTACGGCTCGTCGGCCACCACGACCCGCGCCTGCGCGGCGCCCTGCCCGGTGGTGGTGCGGAACCAGTGGCCCGCGGCCTCGCGGGGCAGGGCCTCGAAGCGCGCGGTGGAGAACCGTGCCACCGACTCGCGCAGCCGTTCGAAGTGCGGCCAGTCCCGCACGAAGCCCGCGGCCGCCTCGCCCTGGCCGTCCTGCCAGCGCTGCACCTGGGCCCGTCACCCTCGAGCCAGCGATACGGGTCCGCGAACTCGACGCCGGCCAGCACGTCGACGTCGTCGGTGACCCGCGCGTGTGCCCGCGTGCTCATCGCTCGTCCCGCACGACACGCCCGCCCTGCACGACCAGCGCGACCGCGCCCGGGTCGGCGAACAGCTTCGGGTCCTCCAGCGGGTTGCCGCGGAACGCGACCAGGTCTGCGTGCTTGCCGGGCTCGATCGTGCCGACCTCGTCGCCGATGCCGAGGATGTCGGCGTTGACACTGGTGGCCGAGACCAGCGCGGCCATCGGCGACTCGACCTGCGAGCGCAGCAGCAGCTCGCGGCCACGGTTGTCCTGCCCGGGCCCGATCAGGTCCGAGCCCGAGCCGATGCGTACCCCGGCCCGGCGGGAGGCGTGGATCGCGTCGATCTGGCCCTGCTTCGCGACGCCCACCCGGTCGGCGATGCTCGCCGGCAGGCCGGTGGCGGTCGCGTCGTCGAGCAGGGCCTCCACGACGGCGAGCGTGGGAACGTGGGCGACGTCGTGCTCGGCCATCAGCGCCGCGGTCTCGTCGTCGATCTGTGAGCCGTGCTCGACGCAGCGGACGCCGGCGGCGACGGCGTTGCGGATGCCGGCGTTGTTGTGCGCGTGCACGGTCACATACGTGCCGCGGGCACTCGCCTCGGCGACCGCGGCCGCGATCTCGGAGACGTCGAACTGGGTGTCGGTGAGCTTGTCGTGGCGGGACACGACCCCACCGGTGACGCACAGCTTCAGGAAGTCCGCACCACGGCGGAACGCCTCCCGCGCCCCCTTGCGCATCTCGTCGGGGCCGTCGCAGAGCAGCGACAGCGCGCGCAGGCCGGGGACGTGATGGTCCGGCCAGTCGGCGGTGGGCTCCCACTCGGGGGCGATGTGCCCGTGTCCACCGGACTGGCACAGCAGCGGCCCGGCGCACAGGATCCGCGGTCCGGCGACCTTGCCGGCGGCCACGACGCCGGCGAGGCCGGCGTCGATGCCCCCGGTGTCGCGCACCGTGGTGAACCCCGAGGCGAGGGTCCGGCGACAGTTCTCGAACATGTCCGCAGCCAGCTCCGCGACCGACACGCCGTGGGTGAGGCTGGCATCGATCGGACTGGACAGCCCGAAATGGACATGGGCATCGATCAAGCCCGGAACCAGCGTCAACCCAGCACAGTCGACGACCTCGGCCCCCGACGGCCGAGCTGCGCCGACCTCGGCGATCCGGCCGTCCTCCGCGAGCACAGCCCGGCCGGTCTGCGGGGCACTGCCCGTGCCGTCGACGACGGTGGCACCGATCAACCACATGTGCGTTCTCCTTCTTGTCTCAGAACCCGGCCGCCACGCCCTCGCGGCGCGGCCCGGTACAGCCGTGCAGGACACCGTCGTCGCCGCGCCAGCTCATCTGGTAGGTGCCCATGTGGTAGTCGTAGGCGGGCAACGGGTTGAGCAGCACACCCATCCGGGCCAGCCCGTCGGGCACTTCGGGCGGCACCCGGGATTCGACCGAGATCGTGTGGTCGTCGGCGTAGGGCAGGCAGCGTGGTGCGTCGTCGGCGTCGTAGGGGTCCATCCCGAAGTCCAGGATGTTCGACAGGACCTGCGGCACGGTGCAGTGCACGTTGCCGGGTGACCCGAGCGAGAACCGTGGGGTGCCCTCCACGCAGCACCATCGTGTTCGACAGGACCGACCGGACGCGTCCGCCGCCGACGTGCCAGCCCTCCATCGACGAGGAGAGGGCGTTCATCGCGTGGCTGCCCACCATCGGCACGCCCCCGATCACCTCGCCCGGGATCCCACTGCCCTGCAGCGTGTTCATCATCTGCACCCAGTTGCCGTACGGGTCCACGACCGACAGCTCGCAGCTGCCGGCGGGCTGAGTGGACGCACCCGACGCCGCCACCGCCGGCACGCCGCGGGTGAGTGCGACGTGCCGGGCCAGGTCTGTGTGCGAGCGTGCGTCGCGCAGGATCCGGGCGAACCCGGCGATCATCTCTGGGCTCGTCATCGCGGCGCCGGCGTCACCGAACAGGAGCGGGTCGTTGAGCAGGCCGGTCTCCAGGCCGGCCCGGCGCAGCGCGTGGGCCAGGTAGTACAGCGACTCCGCCGAGGTCGACCAGTGCCCGAGCGAGACGACGTCGAGCTCGGCGAGCATGCCGAGCACGATCTGGCAGAACACACCCTGACGTTCCGGCGGCGACTGCTGCACCACCGTATGGCCCTTGTGGGTCCAGGTGTAGGGATCCGACCAGCGCGGCGGGATCTCGGTCATGTGCTCGGGCGTGATCGCCCAGCCGAGCGAGTTGGCGCGGGCCACGAACTGCTGCGCCCACTCACCGGTGAGGAAATGGTCGGGGCCCTCGGCGGCGACCTTGCCCATGGTGGCGGCGAGCTCCGGCGAGGCCCAGCGGTCACCGACCTGCGGCAGGTGCCCGTCCGGGGTGAAATGACGACGCCCCGACTCGGTGTAGAGGAAGAAATCGACAGTCTGCGCCATCACCAGATGCTCGAACGACGTCACCTCGTGCCCCCGCTCGGCCCAGGCCACCGCCGGCTCACACAGCTGCGACCACGGCTTCGTGGCGAACCGCTCGAACAGCGCCTTCATCCCGGGCATGAACCCCGGAATCACCGCGATCGGTGTCCCGGGAGCCGGGGCGTAGAGGCCCTTGCCCATCGGCACCGGCGCGAACCGGGCCAGGCCCGGCACGATCGTGCCGCTGCTGTTGAGCTCGTGGGTCCGGCCACTGGCCGCATCGTGGACCAGCGCGGTAACCGTCCCCGCGTGGTTGGTCATGTCCTGCTGCACGACCGCCTGGACCATGCACCCGGCGATCGCCGCGTCGACGGCGTTGCCGCCATCGCGCATCATCTGCACCATGACATCGGTGACCACGCCGTGTTGACTCGACGCGACCGCCTGCGACCCGGTGACCGGTGACTTCGGGCCCACCCGGCCCTCTGCACTGCTGACCATGTGGCCACGATGCCCGCGAGTACGGGGCCGAGCCAGTGCCAGCCGTCGCACCGAGCCGGATGACGATGCGACACCTGTCGCCGGGTGCCGGCCGGCCACCGCAGACCGAGAGCTGCCCTCGGCACGTCCCCTCGACCCTGCCGCAGCGGCACCGAATTGCCGGGCGGATACACGTTCCCGGTCTTCGGCAACTAGCTACGTCGGCGCCCCGGAGACCGGCTCGCCGCCGAGCAGATCCGCCGTTCTGTGCCGGGAGATGTGCCAACCAGGCCACGACCGCGGCGCCCCGCAGGACCCGGCACCCGGAGCAGTACACGGCACCGGGGTTGCGCGAACACCGGATCGGCCGAGGCCGGCCAGCAGACCGCCACCCGCCGGCGGGCACACGCAGCCGGGTCAGCCGCCGGTGCCGGGGACCGCGACGACACCGTTCTGGTAGGCCCAGACGACCGCCTGCAGCCGGGACTGCACCCCGATCTTGGGCAGCATCCGGGCCAGGTGCGACTTCACCGTCGACACCTCGACCACGAGCGCCCCCGCGATGTCCTCGTTCGACATCCCCTGGGCGAGCAGCAGCAGGATGTCGTGCTCGCGAGGGGTGAGTAGCTCCTCGACCCGGCGCCCCGTGACCGGCTGAAGGCTGCGCCGGTGCACGAACTCGCGCAAGATGCGGCGGGTCAACGAGTGGTCGATGGTGCCCCGCCCGGCCGCGACCTGGCGTACCGCGCGCAGGATGTCGTCGGGCTCGGCGTCCTTGAGCAGGAAGCCCGACGCGCCGGCCTCGAGCGCGCCGAACACGTAGTCGTCGAGGTCGAACGTGGTCAGCACCAGCACCGGGACCTGCGGGTCGGCACCGGGCGCGCAGAGCTCGCGGGTGACCTCGATACCGGTGTGCCCAGGCATCCGGATGTCGAGGCAGGCGACATCGGGGCGGAGATCACCCGCCATGGCCAGCGCCCGGGTCCCGTCCTCGGCCACGCCCACGACCTCGATGTCGTCCTCGGTACCCAGCAGGGCCGACAGTCCGGACCGGACCAGGTGCTGGTCGTCGGCGATCAGGACACGGATCATGCTGAGCCTCCGTACGGCGGCGCGGACGTGCCCAGCGTAGACGCGGTTGCAGACCGGGGCCGGTCGGCGACCGGGAGTGTCAGGCGTACCTGCCAGCCACCGTCCGATGTGGGCCCGTGGTCGAGCTCCCCGCCGACCAGCTGCGCCCGCTCGGCCATCCCGACCAGCCCGAAACCTCCCCCACGGTCGGGACCGGGCTCCTGCGGTGGCTCGTTGCGGACGGTGATCGTGACCCGGTCACCGTCCACGACCTCGATCGTGACAGTGCACGCCGCACCCGGCGCGTGCGCGGCGGCGTTGGCGAGTGACTCCTGTGCCATCCGGTAGGCGACGAGTTCCGCGAGGGGTCCCACCCCGGTGCGCCGGCCGGTCCCGACCGGTGGGGTTCGGAGCTCGATCCGAGCTCCGGCGGCCCGCCGGGACCCGACGAGCTCGGCGACGGCGTCGAGAGTCCGTACCGGTCGCGTACCGTCGGCGTCCTCCCGCAGAAGCCCGACCAGCCGGCGCAGGTCCTGGAGCACCGCCTGGCTCTGCTCGCGGATCTGGCGTGCCGCGTGCTTCGCCGCGGCGGGGGCGGAGTCGACCTGCCGCTCCACCGCGGTGGCCATCAGCGCGATGCCGGACATGTGGTGAGCGGCGATGTCGTGCAGCTCCCTCGACATCGAGGTGCGTTCCCGAGACACCGCGGCCTGCACCCAGGCCTCCCGCTCCCGTCGGGCGGCGTCCTCGGTGTCGCGCCGCGCGGCGATCACCAGCCCGACCAGCAGCGGCAGCCCCACGACGACGACCGCCTGCAGCACCGCGCCGACGGCCGCCTCCACGGCGCCCGACCTGCCGGTACCGATGGCGGCGAGGCCATGGCCGATGGCCAGCAGCAGCGCGCAGACAGCCAGGGCGGCCCGCAACGTCAGACGCGGCGGGCGGGCGGCGACGGCGAGCAGTACGCCCGCCATCTGCGCGACGGCGGTCAGGCTGTACGCCACACCCGGCCCCGTCCAGGGCAACACCAGCGGCAGCGCGGTCAGAGCAGGCAGCAGGGCGGTGGGGAACCGCCCGACCCCGACGACCGCCGACGCCTGCAGGACCAGTACGGCCGCGACCGCCCAGGTCGCGCCCGCCTGGGGCAGCGGGCCGAGTGTCGGGTCCGCGGACGCGGCGACCGGCAGCGACGCCAGCAGCCCCAGCGACACCACCCCGGACACGACGGCGGCGACCGGGTGCAGCGGGGCCCTCCGGGACGGGGTCACGACAGCGCTGACAGCGGGGTGCACGGTGGTCCTCTGCGGTGCTCGACGGCCCCCGGGCGGGCGGCCCCGGCCGGGAGGATCTCCCATCCTCCCGCAGAACCCGCCGCTCACGTGCCGGGCGGGTGGTAGCCCAACCGCCCCCGAGTACCGAGCAGAACCAGCGTCGCGGCGACGACCGCTCCACCCGCCATGGCCTGCATGGCCTCATCGGTGCCGATCGTCGGGAACATCTCCGCCCAGATGATCGAGGCGAAGTTGTTGACGCCGACGTGCATCAGCATCGACAGCGGCAGGCTCTCGCCCGTGGCGTTGAACACCCAGCTCATCACGACGTTGAACGCCAGGCAGAACACAAGGAAGGCCACCGGCCGGGTCCAGCTCGCGTCCGGCCACCCACCCCAGTCGGTCAGGAACAACGGCGCGTGCCACACCGCCCACACCGGGCCGAGGATCAGCGTCCCGTTCAGCGGGCCGAAGCGGCGTTGCAGGCGCGGCAGCGCGAAGTCACGCCAACCCGGCTCCTCGGCCAATCCGGTCGTGATCATCTGCAGGAGCAGACCCGGCACGTAGACCGCGACCGCCAACACCGACGGGGCGCTCACCCGGCCGCCGGAGTAGACGAACCCGGTGACCAGCATCGCGGCCGGCACACCGAGCAACGTGATGGCGTACCAGTGCCACCGGACCCGCCAGCGCCACAGCCGCCCCAGCCAGCTACGCAACCCCGCGCGGCCGTCCGCGACGACCGTGACAAACAGCGCCGAAACGATCGGGCCCAGGTACGCACCGGGCAACATCCCGAGGACCTGGCTCGTCCCCAAGATCTCAGGGAACTGGAAGTCCCACCAACCCAACCCGTTCCCGGACAGGACGTAAGGGATCCACGCCACCCAGCTCATGCCCAGGGCGAGGACGAAGAAGGCCGCCAGCGGATGCCGGCGGACCGGTCCGAGGACGCCCCCGGTGGTTCTCACATCATCTGGTGCCGCCCTGCCGGGCGCTACGGAGCGAGGACCGTTCGAGATCGTCATGCAGGGAAGTCTGCGAAGTGGCCGGGCCTCCTTCGAGCGGTGAAGGATCGAAGACCGCCGATGCCATCGAAGGATGTAGACGTGCGCACGGGCAGGTGCGCCCGTGACGTGTTGGTTCGCCGCACCAGCACAGGGCCCCCCGGTCGACCCTGCGAGCGCCAGCCCGGCTGGCTCGATGACCGGCTCGCCGAGGCGAGCACGGGCAACCTTGAGGTCACACAGTCCGGTCCCGATCGGACTCTGGGTTCTCGCCGAGCACGCCTCGCGTCTGGATCAAGCGCAGGACTCTGCTGCGGCGATCACCTCGTCGACTCCAGTCGCAGGTACAAGACCCCTAAGCCGCAGGGCGGTGCGCGACAGTGCCGCTCCGGATCGACGTCGTGTGGGCCCCGCAGCCGCTACCTCACTCCCACCGCACCGGGGCAAGTTTCTGAAAGGCACACCGCGTGTCGCGCTGTCGTCGTTTCTGAAAATCGGTGAGGATGCCCGACATGGCTAGGAGACCCACAGGACGAGGCCGCGGCCGCCCCTCGAAGGGCCCCCGCGCGGTGGTGATCCCCCGGCTCCTCCTCGCCGACGACCAACAGCTCAAAGACCTCGCCACCGCACGCGGCTGGTACCTGTCCGAGACCGCCGCCGGGCTCATCGCCATCGGACTGCGCCGCCGTGTCGAGCTGCCCGACGAACTACCGGCGCGCCTGACCGCTGCCGAGGCCACCGACTTCACCGTTCGGATCCCGGTAGCCGACAACCAGAACGTGCGCGCGATCGCCCAGTACCGCGACCGCAGCATCTCCATCGTGGCCGGCGCCCTCATCGCACTCGGGCTACGCCACCACAGCGAACTGCCGGGCCAGATCCCCGTGCAGTACACGACCCCGCAGGAGGGCTCCCTGACCAAGGCCTCATAAACAGGAACGAGGTGGCCCCCCGGCCAGGGGGCCACCTCGGTTCGTTCCCGCGTCGCCTCGGACCAGCACCCGAGTCGACGCCGTAGCCCCGGCGAACCGGGGCCAATCCCCAACCTGCGTAGAAGGGGCGCTTTCGCGTGTCCAGGGTACCTCCTGGGCCGGAAGCCGACCATGACAGACACGGGGCGATTTCGTCGTGCCCGGATCCGGGCCGCTCGCCAGCAACGGGCACCGGATTCTGCGTGCACTGCTACGCGCACGGCGTGTTCACCTTGGCCTCCGGCCCCTCCGAGTTCTGTGTGCTCCACACCTATCCCTCAACGGAACCCGCCACCACGACCACCAGCGAGACCGTTGGCGGCATCCGCGCCGTCACCGCGCCCCGGCGTACCCCACGCGGACGGGCCGCCCGCGCCCACGGCGCGACCGCCGGCCCCGGCAGGGCCCGGCGAGTGCTCCCTCCGAGCGCGCGGGCGCGGGCACGGGGCCGCGCCCGCGCCCGCATCCGCCACACACACGGCTTCGGCCCGCCTCCCGAGTGGAACCAGATCGTCCGGCCCGAGTGGCGGGTGCTGTCCTCGCAACGTGAGGCGCTCGAGCACGTCGCGCACCTCGTCGACGACGAGGACTGGCGACGAGACAAGCGAGGCAGCTGGTCGGCGATCCTGCACCGCCTGATCTGTCACATGGACTGGGACACCGGCCTGATCAGCGGCCTAACCGTCGACCGTCTCGCGCGCGCCGGCGCCCGCGCTCCCCGCACCGTCAGCCGGGTACTGGCCTGGGCCCGCGAGCGAGGTCTGCTCGTGGTCATCGAACCCGGCGCCGGCGCAGATTTCCTCGGAACCGAGTCCGGCCGTGCCCCGACCTATGCCCTCGTCATCCACGAACCGATGCCTCGCCTCGCCTCGCCCGAACCGGGCCCGGCGGCCTCCGGCGACACCTCGGATGAGTCTGCTGTGGATGGAAGTGGCGACCTCCCCTCTTCTTACGAGACATATCAACCCTTGACCGACGCACAGTGGCCTAACACAGCAACCGTCGCCCACGTCGACACCGAGACCCGGTGGCACCCCGACGACATCGCCGACACCGTCTCGACCCGTCATCAAGCGACCCTGGCGTTGGCGCAGCGCCTCGGCCTCGGCCTCGGCCTCGGAAACCGAACCGGGGTCTCGATCGAGATCTGGCGCCTACGCGCCCTGCTCAGGCCGTGGTGGGACGCCGGTGCCACGGTCGCCGGCGTCGTTCATGCGCTCGAGTACCACCCCGACCGGCCCGGCCATCGGCGTGGCCCGGTCACCAACGGTGCTCGGGATCCGCTGCGGATCCTCGGTGCCCGTCTACGCCCCTGGAGACACCGTCTCCACGAGATCCCCGCCGTGCAGGCCGGTCGGATGCGCCGCTCCGGTGTCGGAGCTCCGACACAACAACCGGCACCCCAGCCCGGCACCACCGAACATGGCCCGCCCTCTGGGGTTACTCCTCGCCCGGCTCCGGCACGCCGCGAGGTTCGCCGGGCCGCCCGGAACACGGTCGACGCGCACCTCCACGCCCTGCGTGACGCCCGCGACCACACCCGTGCCGACACCCGACCCCTTCGACACCGACCGGATCGAAGGCGGTAGCCCGATCAGACATCACTCACCGCAGACGGCGTCGAGGATCATCACCGCCGCGCTCTCGCCAGATCCCCGACGGGAGCGACCGCAGTGTCGGCCCAACACGCCTCCGAACTCCGGTGCGCCGCGTCGGCGCACCCGCGACTCCGCCGGTCGAGCACGGTCGCTCGACCGGCGGTAACCGATGCGAACTCGACCTGTACACGGCGTGGTCCGGCCGGCCGAGGGTGCGTCCCAGAAACTCCCGGGCACGCCGCCGCAGACCCGCCACCTCCTGATGCGCCCGCTACCGCCCCATCATCACCGATCAGCAGGGCCAGCACGGGACCGAGCCCACCGCCACCCTCAGGTCATCGTGCGCCGACCGGTCAGGACGTCCGGGCGAAGCAGCGCGGCGAGCTGGTCCTCGGTCAGCGAGGTCCGCTCGCGGACCAGCTCGAGCGCGGGCCGTCCGGCGCGGTGGGCCTCGGTCGCGATCGCGCAGGCCGTCTCATAGCCGAGCGCCGGGCTCAGTGCGGTCACCAGCCCGGTCGAGCCCGCGACCAGTGCGGCCAGGTGATCACGGTTCGCCCGGATCCCCGACACACAGTGCTCGACCAAGACCGTCAGCCCCGCAGTGAGATGCGCCAGGCCGGCGCTCAGCGCGCGGGCGATGATCGGCTCGAACGGGTTGAGCTGCAGCTGGCCGCCCTCGGCGGCGAGGGTGACCGTCACGTCGTTGCCGATGATCTCGAAGGCGATCTGGTTGACCGTCTCCGGGACGACCGGGTTGACCTTGCCGGGCATGATCGACGAACCGGCCTGGCGGGCCGGCAGCTCGATCTCGCCGAGCCCGGCCTGCGGTCCCGACGACAGCAGCCTCAGGTCGTTGCAGATCTTCGAGACCTTCACCGCGGTGCGCTTGAGGACGCCGGAGAGCTGGACGAACACCCCGACATCTTGGGTGGCCTCGACGAGGTCGGTGGCCGAGACCAGGGTGGGAATCCCGGTGAGCACGCGCAGCTCGTCGAGCGCGGCCTCCCGGTACCCCGGCCGGGTGTTCAGGCCGGTGCCGATCGCCGTCCCGCCGAGGTTGAGCTCGTGCAGCAGCAACCGGGCCTCGGACAGCCGGGCCTCGTCCTCGCCCAGGGTCACCGCGAACGCGCCGAGCTCCTGGCCGAGGGTCATCGGGACCGCGTCCTGCAGCTGGGTCCGCCCCATCTTGAGGACTTCGGCGAACTCGACCGCCTTGTCCTGGAACGCCGTACGGAGCCGTGCGAGCGCCGCCAGCAGCTCCCGCACGTGCGCGTCGAGGGCCAGCTTGACCGTCGTCGGGTAGACGTCATTGGTGCTCTGACCCAGATTGACGTCGTCGAGCGGATGCACGGTCGCGTAGTCCCCCCGCGGCCGGCCCAGCAACTCACACGCCCGGTTCGCGATCACCTCGTTCGCGTTCATGTTCGTCGAGGTGCCCGCACCGCCCTGGATGAGGTCCACGACGAACTGGTCGTGTAGCCGTCCCGAGCGGATCTCGGCGCAGGCGCCCGCGATCGCGCGTCCGACGGAATCGTCGAGTGCACCCACACGCATGTTCGCTGTCGCCGCGGCCTGCTTGACCGCCGCCAGCGCGTCGACCAGGTGCGGCCGCAACGCCAAGGTCTCTCCGCTGATCGGGAAGTTGGCCAGCGCGCGGACCGTGTGCACGCCGTAGTAGACGTCGCCGGGGACGACGACGGTGCCGAGCATGTCGTGCTCGGTCCGTCCGGTCGTGGACGGTGTCATGACCACTCCCCGCCCCGTGCCCGATCCACCCCGGTCCAGGCGAGCGCGAGCGCTCCGTCGAGCAGGGCCCGTTCGGCCTCGCCGCCGACGCAGTGGGCGGCGAACTCGTGCTGGTGGTTGGTCGCCGGGAGCGATCCGATGCCGATGTAGGGGTGGATGGCCGGGACGAGCTGCGACACGTTGCCCATGTCGGTCGAAGCCCGGTTCATCCGGCCGGCGAGGCTGTCCGGGGCGAACTCGCGGCCCAGCTCCAGCGCGTTGGCCCGGTAGTGCTCCAGCGTGGCGGTGTCGGTGCGGAACTCGGCGTAGGGTCGGCTCTCCGCCTCGATTTCCAGCGTGCATCCGGTGGCCAGGGCGCCCGCGGAGAAGCAGCGGGTCACCCGGGGCTCGATCTCGGCCAGCTCGGCGAGTGTCTCGGCGCGCACGTACCAGCGGCCCGACGCGGTCTCGGGGATCGCGTTGGGCGCCGTACCCGCGGACGTCACGATGCCGTGCACACGGGAGCTCGCCGGGAGCTGCTGGCGCAGCAAGCCGATGGCGACCTGGGCGACGGTGAACGCGTCGGCGGCGTTCACACCGTCCTCGGGGTAGGCCGCGGCGTGCGCCGACCGGCCGGTGTAGGAGATCCGCGAGTGGCTGACCGCGAACGGGCGGGCCTCGGCGACGTCGACCGGTCCGGGGTGGACCATCATCGCGAGATCGACGTCGGCGAACGCGCCGCGGTCGAGCAGCTCGATCTTGCCGCCGCCGCCCTCCTCGGCCGGGGTCCCGTAGACAACGACGGTCAGGCCGAGGTCGTCAGCCACCTCCGCCAGCCCGAGTGCGGCGCCGACCGAGGACGCGGCGATCAGGTTGTGTCCGCAGGCGTGGCCGAGCCCGGGCAGAGCGTCGTACTCGGCGCAGAGCGCGATCCGCAGCGGGCCGCAGCCGTAGGTCGCTTGGAACGCAGTCTCCAGACCGAGGTAGGCGGGGGTCACGGTGAACCCGCGCCGGTTCAACAGGCCCGGGACGGTCGCGGCCGCGTGGTGCTCCTCCCAGGCGGTCTCCGGCCGGGCGTGCAGCGTGCGAGAGAGGTCGACCAGCTCGTCGGCGGCCCGTTCGACGGCGGCGCGGACCGCGGTCTTCTCACCCGTCACCGGTCGTCACCCGGAACGCCGTAGGACGGTGCGGCTGCCGGGTCCAGCCCGCGGCGGACGTAATCGTCGCGCTGCGGCAGCCAGATCTCGAGGGTGTCGGCGAGGTGCTCGACCGGATAGTCGGCCCAGTCGACCCGCAGGTCGGTGACCCGCCACTCAACGTCGGCGACGACGGCCAGTCCGGCCGAGTGCACGGGTCCCTCCTCGCCGCCGGCGTCGAGCCCGGCCCGCAGCGCCTCGAGCAGTCGCTGCTCGAGCTCGCCGGTCGCGGCCCCGAACGCGTCCACCATGGCCTGCGGCACGTGGGTCCCGGTCAGCATGTTCCCGGCGGCCACGCAGTCCGCGCCGACGACGGCGGCGTGCATGCCGAGCGTGTGCTTGCCGCTGAACCAGGCAGCCGTGCCGGTCGGCCCGATCGCGGTCAGCTGCCGGTAGTCCAGGTCGGTGGTCTGCGCGCCGACCTCTCTCAGCGCCCGTCCGGCGTCGCCGTGCACGGCCAGCCGGTCGAGGACGAGCCCGCCGAGGCGGGGGTCGGTGATGTTCTGCGAGCCGACGACGCCGACGCTCGGGCGCAGATGCAGGCAACGGGCCGCGACCGCGGGGCTCGACGAGCTGACCGCCATCCCGAACCGGCCGTCGTGGCGGGCTGCGATGGAGAAGGTCACTTGTCGCCCTCCGGGATGACGGCGGTCGCGTCGATCTCGCACAGCCACTCCGGGCGGGCCAGGGCCGAGACGACGACGCCGGTGGAGATCGGGTGGACACCCTTGGTCCAGCGCCCGACCGTCCGGTAGACGGTCTCGCGGTAGCGCGGGTCCACCAGGTAGATGGTCAGCTTGACCAGGTGCTCCATCCGGCTCCCGGACTCGCGCAGCAGCATGTCAATGTTCGCCATGGCCTGCTCGGCCTGCGCTCCGACGTCGCCGATCCCGACGGACTCGCTGGTGTCGAGGTCTTGGCCGATCTGGCCGCGCACGTAGACCGTGTTCCCGGCGACGACGGCCTGGCAGAGGTCGTTGTCGAGGTTCTGCTCGGGGTAGGTGTCGCGGGTGTTGAACGGGCGGATCCGGGTGTGGGTCGGCATCAGGCTGCTCCGGGCGTGGCGACGGCGGGGGCGTGCGCGAGGTAGCCGCGCTGGATGGTGATCTGGTCGGCGAGGTAGGCGGCGTCGTGCCAGACACCCCAGATGAAGCTCGACCCGCGGCGCGACTGCCAGGGCAGGCCGAGGAAGTAGACACCGGGTTCGGTGGAGACACCGCGGACGTGCGCCGGACGTCCGTTGCCGTCGAACGCGTCGACCTGAAGCCAGCCGTAATCCGAGGCGAAGCCGGTAGCCCAGACGATTGAGGTGATCCCGGCCGCGGCGAGGTCGAGCCCGGTCAGCGGGTCGCTCACGCAGGCCGGATCGGGCCCGAACTCCCGCGCCTGCGGCTCCTCGGGCAGGTCGAGGCCGTTACGCTCGACGTGGGCGTCGGCTTCGTCGAGCATCGCCAGGTACGAGGCGTCGCCGCCGGCGATGTTGTCGCCCAGGTCCGGCGCGAACTCCAGCCGGCCGTCGGCGAACGAGCGGGTCATCCCGACCAGCGTGATGCCATCAGCGGTCAGGGACCGGAAGTCCACGGTGCGCCCACCGTGCGCGCCGCTCACCGCGATCGTGACGTGCTCGGCGCCCTGCGGCGGCGCGGCGGCCTCCCACTTGTTCAGGACCCCCAGCCACCAGCAGAAGTCCCGTCCCCGGTAGCTGCGCGGGGGCCGGTCGTGCGGGCCGACCGACAGGTGGACCCCGCGGCCGGAGCGCCGAAGCTCGTCCGCGATCTGCACACCCGACGAGCCGGCCCCGACGACGAGGACGCCGCCGTCGGGGAGTTGACGGGGGTTGCGGTAGTCGCCGGAGTGGATCTGGACCACACCGGCGTCGGCTGGGACGACCGCCGGGACGACCGGCGTCTGGAACGGGCCGGTGGCCGCGACGACATACCGTGCGTCGATCGTCCCGTCGGAAGTCTGTACGTGAAAGCCCGGCCGCCCGGTGTGCCGCCGGACGCCGTACACCTCCACCCCGGTGTGGACCGGGGCGTCGATCTTCTCGGCGTAGGCGACGAAGTAGTCCGCCACCTGCTCCTTCGACGCGAACCCGTCGGGGTGCACGTCGGTGAACTCCAGCCCCGGGAAGCGGTCGTGCCAGGCCGGGCCGTTCGCGACGAGCGAGTCCCAGCGCCCGGTGCGCCAGCGCTCGGCGATCCGGTCGCGCTCCAGGACCAGGTGCGGGATGCCGTGCGCGCCCAGGTGCTCACTCATGGCGACACCGGCCTGGCCCCCGCCGACGACGACCACCTCGGTCTCGAGATGCGACATGTCTTCCTCCGTTCGTTCGATGCGCCGGGGCCGTGACGGGCCGCCGCGTGACCCCCGGGCTCCGGTATCAGGTGAGCTGGGGGGCGGACGCGGACCGACCGGGGGTCAGGTCCTGCGCCTGCAGCAGGGAGCTCCCCGCCGTCTCGCGCATGCTCAGGGCGGCGACCAGGCCGATCACCGCGGCGACCATCAGGTACGGGCCGGGAACCATGAGGCTGCCCGTGGCCGAGATGAGGACGGTCATGAAAAACGGCACCGTACCGGCGAACAGCGCGGCGGTGACGTTGTAGGCGATGGACAACCCGCCCTGGCGGGTACGGGTCGGGAAGATCTCGGCGGACCAGACGGCGTGCGTACCGAGGATCGCGGCGAGCACCACCGACAGCCCGAGCGCCGCGACCACGGTGCCGACCATGCCGGTCTGCATCAGCATGAACGCGGGCGTCGCCACCACCAGCAGCACGGCGGCCGCGGTGACCAGGACGGGCTTGCGCCCGATCCGGTCGGAGAGCCGGCCGAACGCCGGGACCAGGAACAGCCCGAGCAGCGACGCGAACGTCGAAAGCAGTGCGGCGCTCTCGGCGGAGTGGCCCAGATGATCAGTCTGGTAGTTCACCAGGTAGGTCAGCACCGCGTAGAACAGCACGTGCATCATCGTCATGATCCCGGCCGCCTGGATCATCTGCCGCCGGTTGGTGCGGAACAGCTCGCGGACCGGGCTGCGCGACACCGAGTCGGTCGCCTCCAATGCGCGGTACTCGGGGGTGTCCTCGATCTTCGTGCGGATGACGTAGCCGATGACACCCATCGGGGCAGCGATCAGGAACGGGATCCGCCAGCCCCACGCGGTGATCTGCTCGGGCGTCAGCGAGACCGTGAGCAGGTAGAACGCGAAGGATCCGGCGAGGAAGCCGAGCAGCGACCCGATCTCAAGGAAGCTCACGCCGAACCCGCGCCGAGCGCGGGGCGAGTACTCGGCCAGGAAGCTGGCGGCGCTACCGAACTCACCCCCGGCCGCGAAGCCCTGCGCGAGCCGGACCGCGACCAACAGGATCGGGGCGGCGATGCCGATCGTGGCGTAACCGGGTAGCAGGCCGATCGCCAGGGTCGCCAGCGACATCACGATGATGACGATCGAGAGCGTCCGCCGGCGCCCGATGCGGTCGCCGAGCGGCCCGAACACCACCGCACCGAGTGGGCGGATGCCGAACGACACCGCGAAGACGGCAAACACCGACAGCACGCCTGCGACCCGGTTCTCCGCCGGAAAGAACACCGTCGCGATGGTGGTGGCCAGGTAGGCATAGACCGCCCAGTCGAACCAGTGGACGAACACGCCGATGGACCCGGCGGCCACGCTCCGGCGCAGCGAGGCAGGATCGGCCTGGACGACCGCGTCGAGCGCGGCGTCCGCTTCGGAACGTGCGAGGGGATCGGACACGGGACCTCCATCGGTCGTCTGGGACGACAGGTCCACACACCCGGGCGCCCCTGCCGTGAGCAGCGCCGACGTGGTCGGCGACCGTTCCCGGAGGACGCTATGCAGCCACTAACTATCGATCAAACAGAGATAAGCGGTCCACTGCATCGGATTCAAAGATGCTCGTCCCCGGGCGCCGCGCGGCCGGAGCCGAGCCGCCGGGCGATCTCCCGGGCGCTGTCGGTCACGGCCCGGGCCCGGGCGGTCCGCCGGGCCGACTCCATCCACGCCACGACGACCGACAGCGACGGAACCTCGCCGGCCACCGGACGGGCCTCGACCCGCCCACCGCCGTAGGTCCCGTCGAGCACCGGCCGCTGGTTGAGCAGGGAGAACCCGAGGCCCCGGGCGACCATCCCGCGCACCGCCTCGACGCTCGACGACCGATAAGCGATCCGCGGTGGTGCGCCGGCCGCGGCCAGCAGCTCGCGGAAGTACTCCCGGCTGTGCGGGAGATCCAGCAGCACCATCGGCTCGTCGGCCAGGTCGGCCAAGCGCACATCTTCCCGCGCGGCGAGCCGGTGCCCGGGCGGCAGGACGACGTAGGGCGGCACCTCGGCGACGACCTCGCGGGCCACATCCGGCCCCAGCCCCAGCTCGTAGGTCACGGCCACCTCGACGGTGCCGCTGCGCAGCGCGGAGCTCACCGCGGCCGCCTCGAGCTCCAGCACCTCCACCTCGAGCCCCGGACAGGTCGCACCCAGGTCCGCCAGCAGCTCCGGCAGCACGAACGGGACGAGGGTCACCATGCAGGCCAGCGTGATGTGGCCGCGCACCTCCTCGCCCCGGCCGCGAGCCGCGTCGAGCACCTCCCCGACGTGGGCGAGGAGCTCCCGCACGTCCCGCAGGAGCTCCTCACCCGCTGCGGTCAGCACGAGCCCGCGAGCGTGCCGGCGCAGGAACAACGGGGTGCCGACCTGACGCTCCAGCTGGGCGACCGCCGACGACACCGCCGACTGCGCCACCCGCAGCTCCTCGGCGGCGCGGGTCATGCTCAGCGCCGACGCGGCCTCGGCGAAGTACCGCAGCTGGGTCAGCGTGACGTCCGGTTGGCGGCTCACGCCGCCAACCCGCACGCCTGCTCTGCGACACCACCGACGTCGCGGATCGTGCGGGCCTTGCGACCGACCCCCTCGGCTACTGCCGAGCCCGGAGACCTCCGAACGGCAGGGGCCCCGTCGCTGGGCATGGCGCTGGCCATGTCGCTACTGAGCCAGCGCCTGCCCGAACGGCGGAGACTCCAGCTCGTAGGGGCTGCGCGCGATGTCGCGAAGACCCTTGAACGGCACATGCGTCCGGCTCGGAGACAGCGTCACCCCGGCCTCGGTGGTCTCGACATTTGCGTCGCGATAGACCAGAAGCACCTCACGCAGATGCTTGGCGAAATCCCGGCGGAACTGCCCACGCCCCTGCTTGGTATCTGCCAGCTCGGAACCGAACTGGGCACGCAACGTGTCCCACGACACCGTCGAGGGCCGACGCAGATAGCTCATGCGATAGGTCAACCAGCAATAGATGTCCAACCGCAGAGCACTACCCCGCAGCGCACGCAATGCCCCGAGATCTATCGGCACCGGATGGTTGGTGACCTCGTCGAAAAAGTCCCCCGACAGACGCACGACGGACGGGAACAACGTGTGCGCCTCGGGATCATCGGACGGACGCGACCACAGATTATACTCACTGGCGACGTTCATCTGCCCACCGGCGACCCGGTTCTCGCCCTCCCACCGCACGGCGAGGGAAGCCTGGAACAGGCGATCGCTCTGCTTCATCAGGCGGGTGATCGTCCCGTTCTTCCCACCGGTCGGGGTCAGACCGAGCTGACGCATGAAGTCACTCAGGTTGCGCCCCAGGACCAGATCCCGACTCTTGGTCCGAAGCGCCTCGGTCGAGAGCCAGTTCAGCAGCAGCCGCGGCATCGCACCGTAGGGATAGCCCGTCGACCCCGGCCGCACGCTCAGCGTCAGGTCACCGTTACGGCGCTCCCAGCGCGGCTTGTCGCCTGGGTCGCGGTAGGGCAGCGACGTCTGGGTGAACAGTCTGGCCAGGAAACCGATCTCCTGCTCGTCCTGATCCCACAGCTCGGCCGCCGCCCGCAGCAGCCTGAGGTCCCGACTGGGTGTGCCCGCCATGGGCAGAGCATGCCATGACGCCGTCAAACAGTGTCTGACCAGGCACGACTCGGAGTGTTGTCCACGCATAACATGCCGACCCGCCGCAGTGATCCACGCATAACATGCCGACCCTCCCGGCCGCCGGTCGCGGCGCCCACGCGCTGAACAGCGGACACAGCACACGGCTGCCGAGACACCCCGTCCACGCATAACGTGCCGACCCCGAAATCCTCGCCGCACCCGACACGGTCGAGACTGCGGATCGTGCCTTCGACGACGTCCGATCGTGCGCATAGATTACCGACCGCATGCGGTCGAGCCCGGCAGTCACGCATAAGTCGCCGACCCGTGCACCCGAGTCGACAGCGCGCGAGGGTGTCTGCACGCGTACCGTCACCGACTCGCCGGTTCACCACACCCGATGCAGGCCCGACGTGCCCGGGCATCAACGAGTGAGGCCGCCGCCATTCGAGCTCCACCAAGGCCGACGCGCGGTACCAGCTACACGGCGACCGAGACACCGGGGCGCCACCGAGTCAACGCTGCGTCGCCCGGGACACGCATAGGACGCCGACCCTGCCCTGCGCATAAGAGGCCGACCGTGGACCACGCATAAGAGGCCGACCACAGTCGAACAACCGATCGACGCGTCAGGACCACGCCCAGGCCAGCGCAGGTATCGGCAGGTCCGAGCACGCATAACAGGCCGACCGCGCCCGGGCCCACCCAGCGGCAGGTCAGCCCTGTGGGAGCGCCCAGGGCGACACATCCGGACCCCATGTGGAGCCGGCCCCGCCGACGATCCACGGCGCAACTCAGCGGTTGGCGCACACGGGTCCGACTCTGCACTTCGGCCCGGGGAGTGCTCGCAGCACGGACCGACCGATCCGGCGACCACCCGAACGCCACAGAGCTCGACCACACGCTCAGCTGTATGCGCACACCCGTCGTCACCAGCACAGTCGGCCTGCGTGCCACCCGGGGGCCGACCCGTCGGCCGTTCGGCGCAGCGGCGCGGATCACCCGTCCACGCGCTCGTCGATGCCTCATCCACCGCGTACCGTTGAGCGAAGTGCTCACGTCTGAGCGCAGTGCTCACGTCGGCAAGATCCACAAGATCCAGGTGCGCAATCCCGTCGGCACCCGTTGAGCGCCTCCCGTAGGCACGCCCCGCCGAGAGCATCCACGCATAAGCTGCCGACCGGCACCGGTAGTCCACGCATCACTTGCCGACCCGCTCCCGCCCCAGGCCGCGGCTCGACGCAGCGATCCACGCATAAGCTGCCGACCAGAGGCTCCGACAGCCCGGTCACGCCCACACGACGAGGCGCCGAGGACGGGGATGGCCGAAGGTGGCGGCCACCGGCCCCGGGCACGCATAAGCTGCCGACCCTCCATCATCATCGCAGGTCACACGGCACGGACGAGCTCCGCAGCCGGTGCCGGGCCACCGACAATCACGCCATACGCCGGCAAATGCACCGCGCTCACACCGCCGGGCACGCATATTTTGCCGACCACCGCCCGCGACGATGGACGCATAAGTTGCCGACCTCGTTCGATCCGAATCTCGGGCGCCGTCGCCGTCGACGTTGTTTGCGTGCCTCGCTCGCATCGCGTCCGGTCGAGAACAATGGTACTTCTGACCTGCACCGACTGCACCGAATGCGATCCCTCGAGCCGCACTGGGCACGAAGCGACTCCACGTCGCCGACGCGCGACTCCACGCATAATCCGCCGACCAGTCGACGAAAGTGGCCGCACGTCGCTCGACAACGGTCGACAAGCCGCGGTCGCCACGCATACCCTGCCGACCAGATGGAGTCGATCTACGCATGGATTGCCGACCCTCTACGCATATCCAGCCGACCGAATTATCACGAACCCACAGGTCAGAGCAATAATTTTCGTTCCCCTGTAGTTCTTCCTGTAAAAGATCTCCTGTAGTGCGAGCCGACGAGCGATGCCAGTGCCTCACCAGTCCAACTCGGGTACCACCCCGAGGCGGACCACATGCGCTCGCGCACGCGGTCCGGTCGTGACCTCACGTGCCGTCGATCTACACGCCTCCACCCGCACCGAACGACCGACTCAGCCGCTCCCAGCCCTCGCCGCCAGCCTGGACTTCGTCCGCGTCTGCTCCGCAGTGGTCGAGTCCCTCTCAGGCCACATCGAGACGACGCCACTCCTCGAGTCGACCAAGCCGATCGGATCATCTGCCCGCCAGCTGTTCAGACTCCTTCGTACCGTCGCGTCGTACTCGTGTGCTCCGCGCACCACATCGTCCCCTGCACAGCGCAGGCCCCTGGCCGCCTCGATCTGTTGCGACTCACGCCGCCGCCCCGTGCACCCTGCTCACGACCCGTCGGCCTCGCGCCCGAAGTACCGGCCGGGTGGTGAGCGTGTCGTACTGGTGTCTCAGCGCTGGTCCGCCATCATCGAAGTCATGGGTCGGACATCGACAGGGCAGCGTCGTGGACGGCCGTGGAAAGGTCCCCGCGTCGTCGTTGTTCCCCGCCTGCTGCACAGCGACCACCGAACCTTCACCGAGCTCGCCACCGCCCGCGGGCTCTACCTCTCCGAGATGGCGGCAGAACTGATCGCGGTCGGCCTGCGCTGCACCGAGCGGCTTCCCACTGAGTTGCCACCCCGACTGAGCTCGACCGAAGCCGCCGACTTCACAGCCCGCATCCCTGCACCGCACGGCAAGTCGGTGCGAGCCATCGCCCGTGCACGCGACAGCCGTATCTCCATCGTCGCCGGCGCACTGATCACGATCGGTCTCCGCCACACCCACGAGCCCGACGACGAGATCACAGCGCCGACGTCGGCTGCCGCACAACAGGACCTGACCCACGCCGGCTGAGTCGGACGTCGCCGTACACGCCAGCCCGTCCGGTTCCGGTCCGTGTCAGCCATCCTTCAGTCTCTGATCGTCCACCGGCCCCTACGCCACGTCAGCCCACGATGCTGTCAACCGACATTGCTAGCTCCGGGGAACGGCGGACGTGCGGTGTCCGGGCCGGCAGGCGATGGACATCCAGGTGACCGGCCGGCCGTAATCCTGGGCGACCGAAGCCTCTTTGGGACGGCTTTGGCGCGACTGACAACGCGTCACTCGCGCCAAAGTGCCCTCAAAGTCGACTCAGACCGGGTAGGTCAGGGGATCACACCCTCGCCAGCCAAGCATCGACGAGGCCGTGCGAGGTGCCGTGAGTCTGGACCAGGTGGGCGTGGTGGAGCAGCTGATAGACCGCTGTGGCCCAGGTCTTGGGCATGGGGCGTCGAAACCAGAGGCGTAGATGTCGTTGGTGACCACCGGTGGGCGGTTCGTAGGCGCCGTCGCCGATGCGGTCGAGCGTCCTCGGCGTCCTGGTCGACGGGCAGCGTGCCGGCATCGTCGACGACGATCAGTGTCAACGGATCTTGACCAGTGACCCCTTTGGGGACGCCACTCAGATTCAGGATCCGGCCACAACCAGGAGACCACGGTGAGCATCGCCGATGCCGATCTGGCACCGCCCAGCGCGAACCTGGCTGAGGTCTATGCTAGCTTCGCCGACGTGGCCGCGGACCGCGAGCAGGGGTGCGCACGTGTCAACGCTCGGGCCCCTCGGGAGACCGCGCTGCCCCGGGCGACCGGATGGCCACCGGCGGGACGTCTGCATCTGCTGCCAGTCGAGGTTCACTCGGCAGCTCTGGGCGAGGGCCGCCGCGTCGACGACGCCCAGGCGATCCGGTTCGGTGCGCTACTCGCCGCCGTCTGGTCAGTCAGGACGCGCGTGTGGTGTCGCGTGGTCGCAGACGAGCTGGCCATCGTAGGCGCCACCGACGCCGGGCTGGCGGAGATGGCCCGCCACCGGCAGGCCATTCCGGGCGTCCGCAGATCCTCGACGCCCACTACGCGACCATCCCGACGGGCACCTCGGAGCGCAGAACCCGGCCGAGGAGGCCTTCCTCGCGGGCAGTTGGGCCGGGCACGCCCCGCTGGTTGATCGAGGCCGCCGCCGGCACGCCGCGGGTGCGACTCAATCTGGGTGACGCCGTCGCTCTCGGGGGTCGACCCGGTCGATCAAGCCCAGACTTCGACCCGATCCCTTCGGGACAGCCGTCGAGCGCTGCATGAACACCAGCACGACCCGTCGGGAGGAACCACCTCCGTCGCGACACGGCCAATCGAAGAGATCACTGCCGACCGCACACCAGAGTTCCTGTTGTCCGCCGACCGGGACCCACATCTCCGCACCCCGGAGCCTTTCAAGATCCGTCGGCAGGTGCTCCCACGTCCCTGGCCCTACAGGCGCCTCCCCGACACGACCTGCCCGGTCGGGGTCTGGCCCAGTGGGTCTACCAGCTGCCATCCACAACAGCCCGACCCCAGCTCGCTTGACACCTCGCGAGGTCCCCGGGGACGCGCACCTGCTCTGAGCAGGGGGTCGGCAGCGCTGTGGGCACTGTGGCGGTGCCGGAAACCGACATCAGACACCTTATCGACAGCCGGTGTGCAAGCCGGTCATGTCAGAGCTGCTCGCGGGCGACCTCGCCCGTGGCGATTCCGCCCGCCCCGCGCTCAGCTGGTTGCCGCTACGCCTGCATCGATCACCTCGGTCGAAGTGACGTCGACCGACGACACCCGGAGCCGGGCAACCGCGCACGGGCTCGTCCTGATCGGCGGTCAGGCGCGGCACGCAGTAGCTGCACGACTTGAGCTGACCTCTCTAATATATCAGAAATCGAACAGATGTTCTTATATCTCAGTTATGCCAGTCAGGGCGTGGGATCCACGACACAAGAGTGCGGGGCGATCCTCGGCCAAGGATCGCCCCGCAGCGATTTCGTGCACGCATCTGACCCAGCACGACCAGATGACGCCTGTCCGGGCGGACCCGGACAACAACTCCCTGCGTAGAGGAGCGCTTTCGCAGCAGCAAGGCTACATCGCTGCGGCGCCGAGAGCGAGCGATGCGCCTGGCGACACGGCGTCGATCGGTCGCGTAGGAGTGGGTACGGTCCGCCACCGGCCCCGACAACACGGTGGCATAAACGCCGTTTACACGCTCCGCGATACCGCGCGCGGCACGCCGATAGCACACCGGAAGCACCGGCGCACGCACGTGATCTGCAAGGATGGCCCGCGATCCGAAGTACCACCCGCCGGGTGGGAAGCAGACGGGAGTTCTCCATGGCGCGCGTGCACGTAATCGCCAACCAAAAGGGCGGGGTCGGCAAGACCACGGTCACCGTGAATCTCGCAGCAGTAGTCGCCGACACCCTCGGAGGGACCGCCGACTCGTCACCGGTGCTGGGGGTCTCGACCGACCCGCAGGCCTCGATGCTCGAGTGGGCTCAGCGGGTCGGCGACGAGCTGCCGTTCGACTTCGAGCAGTGCCACGACAACCCCAGACTCCTGGGGAAGCTGCGCGAGATCCAGCAGTACTCACACATCTTCGTCGACACCCCGGGCAGTCTGGAGGACGAGTCGATTCTGCAGACCGTTCTGACCCAGGCCGACGACGTCATCGTTCCCCTGGAGCCGGAGCCGATGTCGTTCTCACCGGCCACCCGCTCCATCCAGCGCGTCATCGAACCGGCTGGGGTGCCCTGGCGGGTCCTGCTCAACAACTGGGACCCCCGCGACGGGTCCGGCGACCTCGATCAGACTCGCGAGTACGTCGCCGCCCGCCGCTGGCCGACGTTCCACACCGTGATCCGCCACTACAAGCTCCACACCCGGGCGTCGGCCGAAGGCGTCACCGTCGTCCAGTACGCCAAGAACCGGGTCGCGCTCGAAGCGCGCCAGGACTTCTTCCGGCTCGCCCTCGAAGTCCTCGGCAGCAGCGGAGAAGGCCCCCGGCACTCCACCGACGTAAACGGCGTTTACACCGAGACCGGGGAGTGAGCCGTGGGTAAGCGCGTCAACCTCGCCGAGCTCGCCAACGAAGACGTACCCGGCGACTACACCCCGCCGCCCCCACCGGAGCCCACCCCCATCCGGGGTAGTGGACCGACCGCGGTCCCCGCCCCGGCCGCCGCCCCCACTCCGGAACCGGGGCCCGAGACCTCCATGCTCACGGTCACCGAGATCGTGGCCAACCCGCTCAACCAGCGCGCCGTCGACGACATGGACGACGCGGACTTCTACGAGCTCGTCTCCACCATCCGCGGTCATGGCGTCCTGCAGCCGATCGTGGTGTGCTCTGCGTCTGCGTTCCTGAGCCGCTACCCCGGACACGAGAGCGACCTCAAAGACGCGCGGTGGGTGGCGCTGATCGGTAACCGACGGCTGCGGGCCGCCGCCGTCGCCGGCCTGACCCAGATGCCGGCGCTGATCAATGACGACCGCGTCGCCTCGATGTACGAGGTCATGCTCGTCGAGAACAGCCACCGCAAGGCGCTCGGACCCCTGCACGAAGCTGAGGCGATGCAGCGGCTGCTCTCCGAAGCCGAGATCTCACAACGCGCACTGGCCGGTCGCATCGGCCGCACCCCGATGTACGTCAGCCAGCGAATGGCACTACTCGGCCTGATCCCCAGCCTCCGCGAGGCCCTGGAACAGGGCAGCCTCAAAGTCGAGCAAGGACGCCAGTTCGGCGGACTGCCCGAAGACGAACAGGAAGCCATCGCCGCAGCCGGCCCGCCCTACCGCAAGCAGCCGCTCCCCGGCACCCAGACCGAGACCACCGAGATGCCACGTCGCACCCGACGCAGCATCGCGGTCTCCAGCCCCGCACGCGCGGCAGCGTCGATCCGCGAGATCTTCACCGAGACCGAACGCGCCGAGCTCATCCGATTGCTCTCCGAACTCGCCCCACCGACCCTCGCGGACCCGGAGACCGCCGGCTCCGGCAGCGCCGCGCCTCCCACCGACAGCGCCGGCTGACCATCACCCCGACCCCTCGGCCCGTCGACGTAAACGCCGTTTACGTCGACGGGCCGTTCTCGTCCGGTCCGCCGTCGGCGTCGACACCGCTCGACTCGAGCCGGCACCCATGGTGGGCGGTGACCACGACTGCCCGCAGCAATCACGACCACGGCCGTAAACGCCGTTTACAAGTCAACACCGCGCAGGAGCGTCACCCGCCACACGAACCCGACGACGCCGTCGGGCGACCACCGGCAATTCGAGCCTTCAACGGGCAACACCGTAAACGGCGTTTACACCCTCAAGTGCTCCTACCGGGTCACGCAGAACCGGCAAGATCCACCGCCTGGGCGGACCCGACAGCAGTGATGAGCTGTTCGAGATACGCCACTCACGAGCGAGTCAATCCTCTGGAGCATCGCTCCTGGTTTCGAGTCGCCAACTCCAGACAGACGACACAGGAACCTCGACTCCAGCCTGCCTGGTCATCAGCTACCGGACAGGACACACGTCCGGTATCCCGGCGCAGGGTCGACCGGGCACTTCGACCGATCCCGTACCGGCGCCGACCTCCAGCAACGACATGAGGACGACCAGCAACGCCGGGGCGTAAACGCCGTTTACAGTCGCGGCGCTGTCACCCCGCGGCCGGAACACGCAGGTCCGCCGCTACCGATACCGCGACACCTGAGGCCGTGCCAGGAGAAGCGGGGCCGATTAGCGGGCAGAGCCGCAGCGTCGGAAAGCGCACAGCGGACACCGGAGGTGGTCTCGCCGCCATGGGCGGCACGACACCGTCCGGGACGATTCGTCGAGCGCTCAGATCGCGCTCACCGTCCGCCACGTCCGATTCCACCTGGCGTTGTCCGTTCGTTCGCGCCGGCGTCGTCGCTGGACCCCAAGGACCTCTGCCCGAAGCCTGGCTCGGGTGGGTGGGGTCAGCCCGGTGGGACTGTGTCCCTGGCGGCAAGTGAAGCACCGAGGCGGACACCGTATAGACCTCAGGGCTACTACTCCGTGGCCGCCTCGTCTCTCCAGCCTTGCTGGTCCGCCCCCGTGCTCACCGGTGTCTTCCGACCTGTGTATCGCGCAGCCGTAAACGGCGTTTACACACATCCTCGGACGACAGCAGATGAGGCCGACGCAGAGGCCCGAGACCGAGCGGGTAAACGCCGTTTACACCCACGACCTCACCCCGCCCACGCGAGCGGGGGCCTCGCATACGCGGCCCGAGAGTGATACCACCTGTCTGCGGCATCTCGAAACCTCCTGCGGGCGCTGCGTGAGCCCGACGCGGGAGAGAGCGTCCGCAGCGAGCTGGACTGCCGCCGTGTAAACGGCGTTTACAGACCTCCTCCGTGCAGCCGAGGCCCGAAGGACCGCGACGGCGGACGGGGCGGTCATAGAACAACGCGGACCGGACCACCGGCGGAGACCACCTTGTTGCCCGCTTCCCGTTCGGAGTGCGGACCACCCTGAGCCGACAGCACCATCACACCGCGCAGAGTCATCTCCTACAGCGCCCCGCACTGCCTTGTCGGCGGCCGCAGCGACGTACCGTGCGCTCACGGGTGGAGAGAAGCGTGTCCCTCCCGTCATCCATCGAGTCCGGAGCTCGTCTTATCGAAGGCGCACGGACAGACGAAGCTCTCGTCCCGTCCCGTCCCGTCGCCGGATACGGTAAACGGCGTTTACCCCTGACCTTGGGCCGCGACGACCGTCTCCACGGCCCTGGGCATTCGACGGGTGTAAACGGCGTTTACGGCACCTCCGGGGGCGCAGCCCGAACGCGGCACATCGCGGGCTCGGCGCCGACCCGCAGCCCGAACACCCGGTGAGGAGGAGCCCCCGATCACCGGGGGCAGGCCCAGCGGAGGGGCGGAGGCTCGGGGAGCCGGACGGAGCCCGATCACTCGGACCGCCAGCTCGGCCGGGCCAGTCGCCCGTGGTGGGGACCGGTCGCCCGTTACGGCCACAGCGCACCGAGCACACCGACCGCATGGCCATCGTGTCGGCATCCCGGATACGACGAGTACAGGGAGGCGTAAACGCCGTTTACCTCGTCGCGCTAGATCCGACACGTCGCCAGGACTCCGACGACGAGCAGCACACACGAGGACGGAAACGCCTACGAGCGGACCCACCGCCGGGCGGACCTGCCAGTGGCCGACGAGCGCGCCTTCAGGGAGTCATCGCACCGGAGCGTCATCTGTTCGCTGACCGGAACCGGCCGCACCCCCGCGATCACCCCCGCAGGCGGTCGCCTCCCCTCAACGCCCCACCGCCAGCCGAATCTGTCCCATCCCACGCCCACTGCTCCGCACGGATCCCACAGGCTCGCCGCCGGCGGCCCAGCGGCGCGGCCTTCGCCGGCGAGGAGCCCCGCGGACGCTGAAGCCTCGTCGTACCGCCCTCGCATCGCAGGGTGAGCCGATCCCGATCGGCGCGCGTCGGGGCACGTCGTCTGCGACCGCGGAATCGCGAGGCACCCGGCAACGATTCCCGCCCGCCCCACCGGACTCCGGCGTCGTCAGCGCGAAGTGCCGGAAGACGTGTAAACGGCGTTTACGGCTCCGGGCCGTCGCGGATCGATGGATCGGTCGGCCGGCGCACGAACTCGGGGCTCGTTGGTCACTGTGCTGATGGGCTGCTGTCGTGGCCGTGCTGGGGAGGTTTCAGGGCGCACCCTCCACCCGGCGCCGCGTCCCCGCGCCGTAGCCAGCACGACAGCTCGAACCGGGACGGCCCCCTCAGCGACCGGCGGCCAAGTCGACCTGGTTGACCGCGGCACACAGAAGGGCCGATCCGCCTCTCTGATGACGCGTCAGCACCGGGCGCCCGACGCCTGGCAAGCGGCCGACACGATCTGCTGGGAGCCGCGTAGCACGGCGCAGGGCGGGCACAGCAGCGCGAACTGGGCCCGCTTCGATGGGAGGGGTAGGGGTAAACGCCGTTTACCCCCTACCCGAGGCGAGCCCACATCCTCGTAGTCACCGTCTGTCGCCCACGACCCGCTCGGTCGGCTAGACCTCGGCGCGCCGACAAGCACCTACCCGCACCTCGCCAACAGCATCTGTACTCGATCCCGGGATCCTCCCGCCCGCCGAGGACACCGGCGCCTCGCCACGCAGGAGAGGTGCGCCGGAGGTGCGGTGCAGGCACCGCCATCACAGCGCGGCGCACGACCGTCCCGAGCGCCGAAGCCGCCTGCCTCGGCCGGCAGCCGTCTCGGCTCCCGGCCGAGAGATCCGGGTGCTCGACCATGGCCGAGCACCATCGACATCCGCCCCCACTCCGATCCGACAACCACTCCCGCTCCGAGCACCTCCACCGTGGCCGACCGGACTCCGCTCTCCCTGCCCGCGTCGTCTCCTCCCCACCCCGCGACCACCGCCGACTGGTGTCCGTAGACCTGTCAGTGAAATACTGCCATCGTGGCGACGCCTCCCCGGATCACCGATGTCGAACGCGACGCGGCGATCACCCGCATCACCGACCGGCACACGAGGATCGACGATCCGCGCAGGTCAGAGCTGGGAACTGACCCCCGCGATGTGATCAGCTGGGTCCTCGACCGCGGAACTGCAGGCGTACCCACCGCCGTCTCCGCAGCCGACCACCAGGACGCGGTCCTGCTCAGCACCTGGTGCTGGTGGGAGGAACGTCGACGCGAACGCCGGCTCCTGCGCCAAGGCCAGCAGCTCGGCCTGTCCGCCGCCGAACTCGGTGCCCCCCTGGGCATCCGTTCCCGCCAAGGACTCCGCGACCGGCTGGATCGTCTCGACGCCCTGCTCGCCCACGACCGGCCCGACGAACAGCTCACCCGCGACGCGCGCAGGACCCGACGCACACGAGACCCCCAACAGCTCTGGATCGACCGCCACCACGACCACGTCCGCGCGGTTCTGGCAGCGCTGATCGCACAGGCCGCCCGCTTCCTCGAGACGATCGCAACGACCGAGCCCGACGAACCGCTCGACGGCGGCGGCGTGAGGGAGAACGGCGACACCGCAGACGAGCTCGACGAAACCGCCACCGATATCGACGACTGGCTGACCGAACTCCGTGCCGACTATGAGCAGGACCATCTCACCCCCGCTACCGTGGCTGTGGCGGGTCTGCTCGTGGCCGAGATCCGTGGGCATCCCAGTGCTCTGGCTCTGCCCCCGCGACACCGGCTCCCCATCACCCTCCGCGTGGTCGACGATCTCCGATCTGCATTCACAACGACCCGCTCCCCGCGAGGCTGATGAAGACCACAGCGACGAATCGGATCTCGGCGGGCTGACAGCCGTCGCGTCACCCTCGCCGACAACCGAGCTGTATCTCGTTTACAGGTCTATATCTCGGATACCAACAGAGTCGAACAGACGTTCGATTCATCTGGAGTCGATGCCTCGCGTTCGTGCAGGGGCCGGAGGAGGCGCGCCTCCCCGGTGGCGGTGCACTGTCCTCGAGAAACGGACTGTCCGGGCGACCTCGGTAGGAATCCGCGAACCGTATCGGCGGTCGCACGACAACCCGAGGTGGAAACGCCGTTTACCCCACCAGAGAGGCCGCGCCGCCAGCCAGGCCAACCCGGCTCAGGTTGAGTCACGATCGACGTACTGGCACGTGACCGCCGCCCCGCCTCGTGGGGCATGGCAGGCAAAGGACCGGTCCGACCTCGCCACCGCGCAGCGACCACCGCGCCCGCCGTCGGCCGATTTCTGCCCCGCGTCGCCTCCGCACGACTGCCACCGGTGCCCCGGAGGTCACGCTGCTGGCGGCACGGACGCCGCGCGTGTCGCTGCGCATGTCACCGCGCTCGTCCGCGCACACCGCACCGAACAAGCTGTCTACCTCGGTGCGCTCGCCGCCGAACACCCCCACCGCAGCCAGCGCGATCTCCGTCGGATCATCGATGCTCTCCACCGCGCTGGACACTGCACACTCGCCGACGCCCTGCAGGCCGAAGTCCGAGCCGCCGTCGTCCTGATCGATCGCCGTGCTCACCTGCGACGACGACATCTCGCAGACACAGATACGAACCCCGCTGTCGGACCAGCATCAGATCCAGCTCGTGGACACCCTGCTTTACTCGCCAGTAGCCGGGTGCAGACTCCCCAACCTGAGCCTGTCGGCTCCGGAGGTGACGACCCAGGAGCGCTCACATCCTGGATCCTGGATATGATGCGAATCGCTGCGCATGGACACCACTGCCGCCCACCACACCGATGACGCCGAAGCGTCCCGCGGTAGCCCTGGACGGCATCCGCGGGCTGCGTCCACCACCGCCGGAGCCTGACAGATCACGTCTCGAAGGTGGCGATGGTCATCTCACTGGCAGGTCCGGTCGCAGCATCAACCCGCGGAGAGGGTGCCCACCATTCTGGGCCGGGCGCCCAGCGATGGTTCAGCCGTGCTGTCGCACGTGAGCTCGACAGCGAATAGACACGCGGACTCCACCACGCACCCACCGGCCGGCGCCGGACAGCGACCACACCGACGGCCAGGTCCGAGTGACGTCGCCGATAACCACGTCGCCGGTCCAGAACCGGTCCAGGCGGGAACCAGGAGCGGGGAAACGCTGGGATACAGAGGGTCCCCCTCACCGCCCAGACGGCGACGGTGTCCTCGTCCCCGGCGCGACGTGAGGAACGCGGTGACTCTGCGGCCCGCCCCGTGCCGGGAGTCGATGCCCCGCCACCCGCACCGATCAGGTGACATCACCCCCGAAGAACATCACCCCGCACCCGGCAGCCCACCCCGGTGACGTCACACCGATCGGGCGAGCGCGAGGCCCCGCCCCGACACGGACCGGACCGCCCGACGAGTCACGTCCCACCCGCCCCGGCGGGGACGAGGACACCGCCCCGGCCGACCGGCACGAGACGGACAGATCCTTCCCTCGGAGGCCCGTGATGAGCGCTGACCTGATCACCACCGCCCGCAACACCTCGCTCGGCGAGCTCGCCGCCATCCTCGAAGCCCAGCAGACCCGCAAGCACGACGTCGTGGTCCCGGCCGCGGCACTGCGCTGCCACCAGGGGGCACTGCACCTGCCCGAGGGCCACACCCGCCTGTCGTACTCCGGGGTCACCCGCACCGACGCCGTCCTGGCCCCGACCCGGCTCGCCGAGAACGGAGTCGCGGCCAAGCTCGACATCCCCGTCGCCTACCTGCGCCGCCTACGCGCCCACGACCTCGACCTCTACGACGCCAACATCAACGGTTGGCTCGCCCACCAGCCCCGACGCAGGTTCCTGCTGCGCAGCCTCATCGACGACGACGGCCACGGCACCCTGCGTGCGATGCTGTCGGACTCCTACGCCCCCGTCGACAACCTCGACGTCTTGACCAGCGTCCTGGCCGGCATGACCGCCGCCGGCGCCGCCGTCGACATCGCCCAGGCCGACCTCACCGAATCCCGCATGTACGTCAAGATCCGCTCCCGCGAGATCGCCGCCATGGCCCCGCGGCTGCTCGGCAACTATGTCTCACCGTTCACCGGCGCCCGCGGCGCCGACAACCCCGTCGTCTTCGCCGGGTTCGTCGTGTCCAACTCCGAGACCGGACACGGCAAGTTCGCGATCACCCCGCAGCTCACCGTCCAGATCTGCGACAACGGCATGACCATCCCCCACCACGCCCACACCAAGATCCACCTCGGCGGCAAGCTTCCCGACGGCGAGATCCGCTGGTCGCACGACACCCAGCAGCACGCCATGGCACTGGTGCACAAGCGTGCCCGCGACGCGGTCGCGACCTTCCTCAGCGAGGACTTCCTCACCCAGCGACTCACCGAGATCGAGAACGAGGCCACCACCGCGATCACCGACCCGGCCCCGGTCATCGAACACGTCGGAGCGAGCCTGCAGTTCAGCGAGACGGCGCGCTCGGCGATCATGGCCCGCTTCGTGCAGGGCGCGGACCTCAGCTCCGGCGGAGTCCTGCACGCCGTGACCGCCGCCGCCCAGGACCTCGACGACGCCGACGAGTCCCACGAGCTCGAAGCAGCCGGCCTGCGCGCGATGAGCACCGCAGCCGCGTTCGTCCGCCGACGCTGCTGACCACCACCTGGGCCCTGGCCCACTCCGACCTCACGAACACACCCCTACCCGGGGCCGACCAGTCGACCCGCCACGACCGCAGCGGACCCGGCACGGCGCCCACATCGCCGGCCGGGCCCGCTCCGCTACGAGGGAGACCGCCTTGAACCATGCGACCACCCCACCCGTCACCCGCCGACTGCTGTGCACACGCGGAGCGTTCGAGGTGACCCTGTGCCCGCTGTGCGCCGCCCTGGTCCTCACCGACGGGCTCGAGCAACACGCCCGCGTCCACGCCGCCGAGTTCGACCGTCGCCCGCGCTCGGCAATCGACCACACGCCAGGCCACGACGACGATGCTCACGCCGGACCTCGCCACCGCCGGCACGGCGGGGCCGACGGGGCGCCGACCGATCGGTGAACACACCGCGACCGCCGACCACTCGCTCTCGTCTCGCGGCCGCGATCCCCACCGCTGCCCCGACAAACAGTGTCGGGGCAGCGGTGCAACCCGCCCCTCACCCAGAGGCCGGCCCGACCCACCGCAACGCCGGCCATGACCCGCGGCCATGGCCGTTCGTGAATCGCCCCACCCGGGCGCCGGTCTGCGTGCTGCTCGTCGGTACCGCCGAGCCCACATCGTTGTCGTCTACCTGCCGGTAAATCGAAGACGTGCAGCGCACGCCAGGCCGCCGCCCCCTCGGGCGCTCGCACCGACCGCAGCCCCGCTCGCCCACGCCAGGAGCTCGACACCCGCCCGCAGCCCGGGCCGTCGCTGCTCGCCCGGCCGGGCCATTCACCCCCGTACGGCACACACGTACGTCCACACCTGACAACGAGTCCGGCGAGTTCTGACCACGACGCCGCACTCGAGCCAACCGATCAGCCCCTCCCGCGCGGCCTGCCCGCAACTCCCGCGGGCGGCAACGCCACAGACAGGCGTAAAGACCTCGACCACGGAGAACCCGTATGAACCCGACCGTGCACTCCGCATCCCCGCTCGAGAACCGCTTCACCACCCCGAACACTGGGGGAGTGGCAGCACTGACCAGCCTCGTCGTCCGCGTCGCCGGACACGTCCCCACCGGACTCGATCTGCGCCATGCCGGGACCCCCGAGCAGCAACTCGGCCTCACCCTCGGCGGAGTCCTGGTCTACCTGCGCTCACACCACACCGCGCAGCTGATTGACCGCGCCTGGGCCCACGCCGCACCGATGACCCAGTCCCTGAACCCCCACCTGGTCGGACGTCGTCGCGGAATCATGACCACCGGCCCCTGGGCGGCAACCGCCCTGGTCCGCATCGGCGGCTCCCCGCAACTGCGCGCCGCGCTGCTGCCAGCCACCGCCGGACACCACCGTCCCGCGATTCTGCGCCTCGAGCTCGGCCCGATCGCCTGGGAACTCTGCGACGCCGCCTCCTACACCGCGCTGCGCCGAGCCTGGAACACCGCCGCGAACCTGCTGGCCACCACCGACACGCCCGCGGCCGATACCCCCGCGGCATGACCACACCCGACCCCTCGGGGACCGAATCCGCCCCGCCGAGCACCGACAGCGCAGGCGTCTCCGGCAGCCCCACCACGGGCCGGGGCCTCCGCCTCCCGGGCTCGGCGACCCGGCGCGACGCCACGACCCATCGGAAGGACGAGACCGTGCACATCCGCCCCACCGCGAACAGGTACTGCCCACCGAGCCCGAGCTGCGAGCCCGTACACACCCCACAAGATGCCGACCACACCTCCCGACCCACCTCCGCCCCACAGGTCCGACACCTCCAGGAACTGCGCCGGGCCGCACTCGACGCCGCCGCAGGCGGCCGACACGTCGTCGAGGTCAGCCTCTACTCGACGATCCCCGCTCTCCACGGCGAGAGGAGCTGCCGTCCCCGCGGGGTCTGCCACGCCGCCCATCAGCACTGCGAGCAACGCGCCACCCGCGACCCCCACCAGACCCGGCGCTTGTCGAGCAGCACCGACTGCGGCGTCGGCATCGCCTGCAGCCGCGCCGGACTCGTCGTGATCGAGGTCGACACCACGACCGCACCGGACGAGGACGGCGCCACCACCGGCCGACAGATCCTCACCCGCGTCGCCGCCCCCGGCCACGACGTCACCGACACTCACGCCGTCACCACGTCCTCGGTCATCGACGGGACGGCACGGGACACGCCGCGCTGTCATCAACGAGCCCCCTGGGGAGCCCTCGGACTCGTCGCCTCAGCGCCCCCTACGGCGCGTCAACGACGAGCAGCTACGGCTGCGACCTCACCGAGGACGAGGCCGGCGGGCGATCCCCGATGACCGGCCGGGACCCGTTCCTCAACGCCGCGTTGAATGCCGCCAACCGAGGGTGGGCGGTGTTCCCGCTGGTGCCGGGGCACAAGACCCCGGCAGTACGGGGCTGGGAACAACGGGCGACGACCGACCGGCGACGGATCTACCGGTGGTGGGCCGGTGGGGCCGGGTTCAACGTCGGGATCGCCTGCGGGCCATCGGGACTGGTAGTGATCGACCTGGATGACGGTGGCGGCGACGAGGCGCCTGAGGAGTTCGCCGGGGCCGGCGGTGGAGTGGACGTGTTCGCGATGCTCGCGGCGGCGGCCGGCGCATCGGTACCTGCTGATACCTACACGGTCTCGACTCCGTCCGGACGCCATCTGTACTTCCAGGCTCCGAGCGATCACGAGCTGCGCAACAGCGCCGGAATGCTGGGATGGCGCGTGGACACTCGCTCGGCTGGCGGCTACGTGGTCGCAGCAGGCTCCGACCGCGAGAGCGGTGCTTATCGGATCCTGCGGCAACGACCGGTGGCCGCACTACCGGAGTGGTTAAGGTGTGCGTTGACCCCGACGCCGCGGAGTCCGGGGTCGCGGCCCGGGTCCTCACCAGAGATGTCGCCACGGCGCGCGAGCGCCTACGTCCGCGCGATCATCGATGGTGAGGCGCAGACGGTGGCCGAGGCCCAGACCGGGATACGCCACGACACGCTGCTGGCCGCAGCACGTACCCTCGGGCGCCTGGTCGGCGGCGGGGAGTTGACTGTGTACCACGCCCGTACGGCACTGCGGGAGGCCGCGGCCGGGCACGTCGGCGTCGATGGCTGCACGGCCCGAGAGGTCGAGCAAACCATCGCCGATGGACTCGCATTCGGGCAGCAGCTGCCGCGCCAGATCCGCGCCACCGCACCAACTTCGTGACCGACCCCATCTGACTGAGTCCCGTCTGCCGCGCGCGGACCTCCATTCCGCTCGGCGCCATCCTGCACCAGGCGCTGAACTCCAGGTCGAGGCCGGGTACTCGCCGCTCGAGGTGCTACGCGCCGCGGTCGCGCTTCCGACGCGGTGGTTCGGACTGGCCAACCGCGGCCGGATCGCCCCGGGCTACGGGCGGACCTCGTCCTCGTCGACGCAGACCCGACGACCCACATCAGCGCCACCCGCACCCGACGTCGGGTCTTGGATCGGTGGCGAGTCGGCATGACCGACGACCGCCCCGCCCCGGCGGAACCGTCCCGCTCGCCGAGCACGACATGGGCCCGCATCGGCTACGGAGCGAGCCAACTGACCCGCCTGCGCGACGACCACACCGCCGCGATCGCCCTGCTGCGCGCGCGATCGAACTCGATGTCAAGCACGTCGTCACCGCCCAACTCTACGGCGTCGGCGTGGCCAACGACATAGTGCGGCAGGCACCGCGCCCCGACGCCGCCGTGGTTCTCGACCAAAGCGGTGCCGACCACGACCCCGGTGACCGTTCCCGATGCGGCTCGCCCAGCGCCCCGAACAGCTCCGCGTGAGCGTCGAGGACAACCTAGGAGCTCGATTCCGCGCTCCGCTGAGATGGTGTTCGCCGAGCCGGACAGCTGGGAGTGCTCGAGTCGGTCGATAGCACCGGTGATCGCTCCGGCGATCAACTGACAAGATCACAGGCCGCGGTCATCCTGCGCGAGGATGTTGCGTGGGCGCGCTAGTCTCGACGCTATGACGCAGCAGGACCGTCGCCTGACGAGCGCGGACGGCAGCGACGACGCTGATGCTCGTGCCGACGCCGTGGTCTCACGCACGGTCGCCCGCCACGGCGCGCCGACAGTGGAGGACTACCGGGCGGTCTACATCTCGGCTGGGCTGCCTTGGCCAGGCGACGAGGAGATTCGCCGGATCCAGCCGGTGGCCGACGCGGCGTGATCGGAGGGAAAATCCTCGACGCCTCAGCGCTGCGTCGCGATCGGCATCAACTCTGCGCGAACGGACGAGGCAAGCAGCCAGGTCTTGTATACCCGGTATACGCAGTCTTCTGACGAGCGGTCCACTGTGGCAATTGCAGCCTCGCGACACCACCCGATGCTGCACAGTCGGTGCCGCTGGCAGGCAGAGCGGGCCTCCGATACAGCAGCAAGGAAGAAGAGACCGCAGTAGCAAGCCTGCAGTTATGACAGTATGCGCGGACTTGGTCCAGTATCGCACGAGGGGTGGGCCACGCCTCATCGATCGGCTTGTCCATGATCATTCCACCAGGACGACATCGGTGATGGCTCCTACACGGCAACCCGAGATCTGGCGGATGGGCAAGACGCGCAAAAGCGCCCATTCTTGGCAGGTTGGAAATTGGCCCCGGTTCGCCGGGCTACGGCGTCAGCTCGGGTGTACGAACGACTGATGCGAGAGCGATTCGACACGCCCCCCGGGCTAGGGGAGTCGCCTCGATCTCGTTAGTACGCCTTGGTCAGCGGCCGCTTCTGTGTCGTCATGTGCTGTACAGTGCCGAAGTCCGATCTCGATAAGGGCGCCGGGAGCGAGGCCGGCGTAGGCGGCCAGGTGTTTGGCCGCGCGAAGCCGTGTTCGGCCAGCCCAGCGAACACCGTCCAAGATCGTCCGGCGCTCGATTGAGGGACATCATGGTTCAAAGACCTTGCCGCACGGCGAGGCCTGACCTGGTCCGAGCTATCCGTGCCCGACAGGACCCAGGTGACGTCGTCGGGATGTGGACCCGGGCGCTGCCGAGAGATGGGTGCCCTGGCAGCGCGGCAGCGCGAGCGCTGAGCGGGCGAGCACCAGCAACCTGCCCTTCGGCCGCTGGGGTTCGAGCCCGCAGAAGACCGCGAACCCGCTCGGGTTGAGATCAGGACCGAGCAACGGCCGCTCCCTTCTCGTGGCGGCAGGCCGACCATGAGCACCCGCGCCGGCAGCCACGCCTGCGAGCAGACCGAGGTGCGGTCAGGTCTCTATCAGCGGTCGTTGGCGCCCTCCGGAAGCGGCGACAACACCCCCCAGATCATCGAACGACAGGGGCAACGAGTCATACCGCGACCGGCGGCCTGCAAGCCCTCACCGAGCTTGATCAAGAAGGCTCCTCTCTAGTCAAGTCGATCTTGTTCTGGTGGCAGTAGAGTGGCGGCCGCGGGCCCGGGAAGTGACTTGTCCGAAGAGCCGGTGGTAGGGGTTGAGCCGGTCGCGCTGGACTCTGGAGTCGCCCCCTGGTGTCCTCCCGGGTCCGCGCCATCAACACGTGCCGCGTCGCGACACAGTGCGCGGTAGACCGTGTCGGACAGTCGTCTTTTCAGGCAGCGCATGGCTTCCTTGTGGCTCTTTCCCGCGGCGCGCTTTCGCCGGTAGTAGGTCCGGCCTGGCCCGTCGTGCCGGATCGGCTGATGGCCATGATGTGCAGGCAGCAGTTGAGCTGGCGGTCCCCGGCCCGGGACAGGCGGTGGCGAACGCTGCCGCCGAGCGGAACCGGTGCACGTCCTCGACGCGAGCGAGGATCTTGGCGGCGGTCAGATCACCGAGGCCGCGCAGCTCGGTCAGGCTGCTGCTGCTGGCCGCAACGGCAGCGCTGATCTCGGTCGTGACGGCGGCGATCCGTCGGTCCAGGTGGCGGACTTCGCCGACGAGATCGACGGCCAGGCGGCGTAGCGTGCGCGGACCCGGGGTGCGCGGCCGCACCGTGCGCAGCGCCCGTGCTGCGGTCTCGGCATCGAGCGAGCCAGACACTCCGCCCGGGAGCAGCTTGGTGAGTAGCGCATGAAGGCGGTTCACCGTCTGGGTTCGGGTACGGACGATGTCGTCTCGATGCTCGACCAGGGGCACGCAGGGCTGTGATCGTCTCGTCGACTGCGACGCTGCGTAGCCCGACCGCGGTCAACGCCGCGATACCCACTGAGACTGCGTCGTCGCTGTCGCTCTTGCGGCCGTGCCCAGTTGAGAGCGTGCGTACTCGAGCGGCCAGCTTCGCGGGTACATCGACGGCGTCGATGCCGTCTGCTGACAAGCGAGTCGCCAGCGGGGCGCCCAGCCCGATCGCACCCTCGATCGCCCATACCGCGTTCGGCCACCGAGTCGCGAAGCGACGCAGCTGGCGATAGCCCTGCTGGCTCACCGGCACCCGGAGCGTGTCCAGCGGGGTCAGCCCCGCACCGACCGCGGCCGCGGTCCACGACGCTTTGTGCGGGTCAACCGCGATGACAACACGATCCTGCTGTTGCGTCGACGTGCTCGACACCCAACCTCCTCGACGACGTCCATCTGTTGTTCGACGAGGAGGGCAGACCAACTTGGGGCAGTGCAAACCTCTCTCAAGCCACTCCCGTCGGCGGCGCCGACCAGGACACAAGCCTTCTTGGAGTCAGCCCGGTGGGGCGACAGGTAACGAGCGAGCGAGCCTGGCCGGCGCCTTGGAGATCATGACTGCAGACCTGATCTCCTGGCGAGATCAAACAAGTTGGTAACGGGGTGGGCTGATCCAGGTCGATGACCTGCTCGCCAGACCACGACGGCGACGCGACGGGCGTCGGCCTGATTCGGTCCCGAGTGCAGGTCGCACCGAGCAGCCCCTGCCCGTGGGCTGGGGGATCGGTGATCGTCGCCTCGCGAATAGCGTTGTCGTTGACAGCGCAGCCGTACACGGCCGCGGTGAACGACTTGTCGAGGTCGGCACCGGATACCGGATCCTTCCGTGGGTGGCGTGCTGCGAGGTGCGCCCGCAGCTGTAGGTGTTCCCGATCCTCACTCCCAGCAGGGCTGGCGGCTCCTGGTGGGCGTGAGCGCGGGCAGGGCCGGTCATACGCTGGTGCGGGCGTCGGCTCGCCTCCGGTCCGGGGTGCGACGGCTGATGCCGGCCTGGGCGGCGACGTCGTCGATCCGATCGCCCTGCTTGACCCGAGCGATGGCATCGGTTCGTCGCCGGGCCCGTTCGCTGGGTGGGACCGGCGGCCGGCGCGGCATGGGCGCCCTGGGTGCGGGCGCGCCGTAGGGCGCGGCGCTCGTTCTCGCTCAGCCCGCCTCACACCTCCGAAACCTGGCCAGTCGACAGAGCCCACTGAAGGCAGGCTGCGGAGCCTCAGAACTCACGCGGGAAGTGGTATGACCTGCCGTCGGCGAGGGCCAGTTTCACTGACTCGGCGATGGATACGGCCGTCTCCCGGATCATGGAGTACGTGCCACGGGGGAGCGGGTGACCGATCCGGTACGACGCGGAGAGTGCCGCGACGGCGAACTCGTTAACGATGATCGGTGCGCCCACGCAGGCCAGACCCGGCTGTGCCTCCTCGCTCTCCGAGGAGAGGCCCGAGCGGCGGACTTCGATCAGCTCCTTCAGGAAGGAGTCGCGGTCCTGGATCGAGTACGGCGTCAGGCGGGGGAGTGTCAGTGGCAACGTCTCGGCGAGCTCGTCAAGGTCCTCGTGGGCGAGCAGGGCCTTGCCCACCGCGGTGCAGTTCGCGGGCAGCCGGGCCCCGATGGCGGACAGCACCGACGGGGACTGGCCCACCGGGAGCTTCTCCAGATACACGACGTCGAGGTCGCGCAGGACGGCGAAGTGCACGGTCTGCCGGGTGAAACGCTGGAGGGCGGCCAGACTCGGGATCGCCCGGTCGCGCATGTTGATCGCGGGCGGCATCGATCCGATGCGGAACATCGTCAGGCCGATCTTGTAGCCCGAACGGTGCGGTTCGATGGCGCCGAGGTCCATGAGGCGGGCCAGCAGCCGGTGCACCGTCGACTTCGGCAGGCCGGCCGCCTCGGTCAGCTCGTTGAGCGTCATCACCCGCTCGTTGGCGTTGAAGGCGTTCAAAAGGTCGAACGCCTTCGACAGGATGGACGGCGGCTGGTCCTCGACGGTCACTGGTGGCTCCGTTGCCTCGTCGGTGGTGGATGTTGTCGACGATTCCGCGGCACGGAGTGGGGCCGCACCACCGGGTTCCAGTGAGTGGAACGCGTGGGCCGCGCTGCTCGCAACCTCTGGTACCAGCCGTCCCCGGCGCCGAAGCCGCGCCGGACACCTCTGACGACGATCCCGGTGCGCGTGGTCCGCGGGTCCAGCGGATGGAATGCGGTCGTGCGGCCCGCCCGGGGCGTCCCTAGCGTCGCCCGGGCTGGTGAGAGGAGAAGTGGGTTGACTGCAACGATCGCGTTCGACACGCACCGCCCCGGCCCGGCGGAGGAACGGCTGCGGGACGAGGTGCGTGAGCACCTCGACGAGGAGCTGGTCGCCGGCCGGTGGCTGCCCCGCCCGGACGCCTGGATGTCCGAGCCCGACCCCGGCTTCAGCCGGCGGCTGGGCGCACGTGGCTGGCTCGGCATGACGCTGCCGAGCCGCTACGGCGGCCACGACCGGAGCCCACTGGAGCGGTTCGTGGTCGTCGAGGAGCTGCTGGCCGCAGGTGCCCCGGTCGCGGCGCACTGGATCGCGGACCGGCAGATGGCACCGTCACTGCTGCGCAACGGCACCGAGAAGCAGCGGCTGCGTTACCTGCCCGGGATCGCGCGCGGCGAGTGCTTCTTCGCGATCGGGATGAGCGAACCGGACTCGGGGTCCGACCTGGCCTCGGTGCGCACCCGGGCGCGGGTAGTCGACGGTGGCTGGCGGCTGTCCGGCACGAAGGTGTGGACCACCGGTGCCCATCACGCGCACGCGATCGTGGTGCTCGCCCGCACCGACGGTACCGCGGGTGACCGGCACGTGGGGCTCAGCCAGTTCGTGGTCGACCTGCCGGGGCCGGGGATCGAGATCCGCCCGATCGTCTCCATCGACGGCGAGCACCACTTCAACGAGGTCGTGTTCGACGACGCCGAGCTGCCCCCCGATGCCCTGCTCGGCGTGCGCGGCGAGGGCTGGGCGCAGGTCACCGCCGAACTCGGCCACGAACGGTCGGGGCCGGAGCGGTTCCTCAGCACGATCCCGCTGCTCGAGGCCTGGGCGGCGCGGTTGGCCGAGCACGGCGCGGACCCGGTCGCCCGCCGGGAGCTGGGGCTCCTGACGGCCCGGGCCTGGGCATTGCGCGGGCTCTCGCTGGGGGTCGCGCATGCGCTGGCGCAGGGCCGGCGCCCGGACGCGGCCGCGGCGCTGGTCAAGGACATGGGCTCGCGGTTCGAGGGCGACGTCGTGGAGACGGTCCGCCGGCTCGCGGGCGTCGCGGCCCGGCCCGGGGCCGAGGGCCTGCCCGGCACGCTGGCCTCGGCGTTGCTGCACTCGCCGGCATTCACGTTGCGGGGCGGGACGAACGAGATCCTTCGTTCCGTGGTGACCCGCGGGATGGGGACACGATGACGGGAACCGGGACGGACCCCGCTGTCGATCCGCGGCGCGGGTCTGAGCACGACGTGGCCGACGAGGTCGCCGCCGCCGTCGCGGACATGATCACCCGAGCGCCCGCGCGGCCGGTCGAGGGCGAGCTCGACCGGCAGCTGTGGGACGGCCTCGTCGACACCGGCTTCCACCTGCTCGACGTGCCCGAGGAGGCCGGCGGCAGCGGCGGGGACCTCTCCGCGCTGGCCGCGGCCCTCGACGTGCTCGCCCACCGCGGCGCGGCCGTCCCGGCCGCCGAGAGCGCGCTCGCCGGATGGCTGGCGGCCCGGGCCGGGCTGCGGGTCCCCGCTGGGCTCGCCCTGGTCGCGACCGGCGCGGTGCGCGAGCGCGGCCCGGGTCGGCTGTCCGGGACGGTGACGGTGCCGTGGGGTCGCCACGCCGATCACGTCGTCGTGCCCGTGTTCGGCGAGGACGGCCCGGCCGGGGTCGCCGTGGTGGCAGCCGGCGCGGGGCGGTGGCACACCGCGCTCGACGTCGCGGGCGAACCCCGCGACGAGCTCGTGCTCGCCGACGCCCGGGCCACCGACCGGGCGTCGGGCCCCGACCCCGACGAGCTCGAGCGACGAGGCGCCCTGGTCCGCGCGGCGCAGCTGGCCGGTGCCGCCCGGGGTGTGCTCGACGCGAGCGTGCGCCACGCGGGGGTGCGCGAACAGTTCGGCCGTCCGCTGGCCGCGTTCCAGGCGGTCAAGCACCACCTCGCGACGATGGCGGGGGAGGTCGGGCTGATGCGGAGCGCGGTCGACTCGGCCGTGCTCGCCGAGTCGACCGCCCGGACCGACCCGGGGGTCCGCGCCGAGGCGACGCTGGCCATCGCCGCGGCGAAGGCAGTGACCTCGGCCGGCGCCGGTGTCGTGGCGGCGGCCGGGCACCAAGTCCACGGCGCGCTCGGCTACGCCCGCGAACACGACCTCGGCCGGCTGACCACGCGGCTATGGTCCTGGCGTGACGAGTTCGGCGACGAGGGCCGCTGGCAGGACCGGATCGCCGCCCGGGCACTGGCGGGCACCCGGCTGTGGCACACGATCGCCGGCCCGGTGCCGACTAGGCAGGGGGAGGCGCGGTGACCGGAGCGGGTGCACTGCAGGGGGTGCGGGTCCTGGACCTGAGCAGGATCCTCGCGGGTCCGCTCTGCGCGCAGATGCTGGCCGACCACGGGGCGCAGGTGGTCAAGGTCGAGGCGCCGCAGGGGGACGAGACGCGGCGCTGGGGTCCGCCGTTCGTCGACGACGACCGGACGAGTAGCGCCTACTACCAGGGCATGAACCGGTCGAAGGACAACATCGCCCTGGACCTGGGCTCCCCGGTCGGACGGGAGGTCCTGCACTCCCTGCTTTCCGAGGCCGACGTCGTCGTCGAGAACTTCAAGACCGGGACGATGGCCCGCTGGGGGCTCGGCTATGAGGAGCGGCTGGCTGCGGAGTTCCCCGACCTGGTGTACTGCCGGATCACCGGCTACGGGACCGACGGCCCGCTGGGCGGGCTCCCCGGCTACGACGCGGTCCTGCAGTCCTACAGCGGCCTGATGAGCGTCAACGGCGACCCGGACGGCGACCCGCTGCGGGTCGGAATCCCGCTGGTCGACCTGACCGCGGCGCACCAGGCCTTCGCCGGTGTCCTGCTGGCCCTGTTGGCGCGAGCGACGGGCGGGACCGGCCAGCTCGTCGACATCACCCTGCTCGACGCGGCGGTGTCGATCATGCATCCGCACGCCGCGAACCACCTCTGCTCCGGGGAGGTGCCGATCCGGACCGGTGCCGCGCATCCGAGCGTGACGCCGTACCAGGTCTTCGGCACCGGCACCGATCCGCTGTTCGTGGCGGCCGCTTCCGATGCGCACTTCGCCGCGCTGGCCGAGGAGATCGGGCGTTCGGACCTGGTCGAGGACCCGCGGTTCCGGCACAACGGTGACCGGACGCGGAACCGCGCGCTGCTGGTCGAGCAGATCGAGAAGGCGGTCGCCGATCGGGACGCGTCCGAGCTGGGGCGCGGGCTGGCCGCCCGCGGGGTACCCGCGAGCTCGGTGCAGGACGTGGCCCAGGCGTTGGCGAGCCCGCAGGTGCGCCACCGCGATATGGTCGTCGACGATGACGGCTATCGCGGTCTCGGCGTTCCGATCAAGCTCGGTGCGTCCGGCTCGGCGCCGGTGCGGCGGCCGTCGGCGATCGGGGAGGACACCGACCGGGTGCTCGCCCGGCACGGCCTCTCCGTCGACCAGGTCGCCGAGCTGCGCCGCCGCGGGGCGTTCGGCCCACCGTGATCGCGACCCGGTCGGAGATCACGAGCCGGTCGGACGGCGGGTCACCGTCCGGCCGGGCATAGGGTCATCGTCCCCGGAACACCGGTTCCCGGCGTGCGAGGCTCGCCGCGATCCCCTCGGCACAGTCCTCGGTGGCCCACAGCCTGGACTGCTCGGCGAGCTCGTGCTCCAGCGCCGAGGTGACCTCGTCGGTCAGGCCGGACCGCAGGGTGCGGCGGATCGCCCGGATCGCCAGCGGTGCGTTCGTCGCGATCTGGCGGGTCCACTCGAGCGCGACCGCGCGCTGGCGACCTGCCTCGGTGAGACGGTCGGCCAGCCCGATCCGGAACGCCTCCTCGCCGCCGATCCGGCGCCCGGTCAGCAGCAGGTCGGCCGCGGTGGCACGTCCGACGATCCGGGGCAGCGTCACGCTCAGTCCGAAGCCCTGGTGGAAGCCGAGCCGGGCGAAGTTCGCGGCGAACCGCGACCCGGCGTCGGCGACGCGGAAGTCGGCGGCGCAGGCCAGCCCGAGACCGCCGCCGACCGCGGCGCCCTGCACCGCGGCGATGATCGGCAGCTCGATCTCGAACAGCTCGGCCGCCCGCCGGTACAGCCGTTCGGAGACGGTGACCCGGTCACCACCGAAGCCCTGAGCGTCGCCGAAGTCCGCTCCGGCGCAGAAGTGCCGGCCCTCGGAGGCGAGGACCAGCGCCCGGCAGTCCCGGCCGTCGGCGAGCTTGCGGGCCCGGTCGACGAGTTCCCCGATCAGCACCTCGTCGAAGTGGCTGGTGTCGGGACGCCGTATCTCCAGCAGCCCTACCCCGTCGTCGAGCGTGACGGTCAGGTCGTTGTGCGTGGGAACCGAGGGGACGGACCGGGTCATCGGTCCTCCAGGTGCGGGAACGCGGTCCCGCCGAGCGTCGTCCCTGTCGTCGGTTCGAGGCGTCCGGAGGTTCCGGTGGGCGGAAGGAGTACCAGCATGGTGTGCCAGGGCCGCCCGACATCGGAAACGCCTATGGCTCGATGAGGCACGCGGTCTTTGTCATCGCCCGGCTCCGGGCGCCACGAGTGGCGTCCGGGAGGGGGCACCTGGATCTCCCAGGAGGAGACACATGTCGATCGACGCCGACCAGGAGACCGGTGCCGCGGAGGTACTCGTCGAGGAGCGGCCGGGCATCCTGGTGATCACGCTCAACCGGCCACGGGCGCGGAACGCGGTCATCGTCGCCGTCTCCGAAGCAGTCGCCGCCGCCTTGGATCTACTCGACGCACGCCCGGACCTCGTGGTGGGGGTGATCACCGGCGCGGGAGCGACGTTCTGCGCCGGCGTGGACCTCAAGGGCTTCCTGCGCGGCGAGCGTTCGAGCATCCCGGGCCGCGGTTTCGCGGGCATCACCGCGCGGCCGCCGGCGACGCCGATGATCGCCGCGGTGGAGGGCCACGCGCTTGCCGGCGGCTGTGAGGTGGTGCTGGCCTGCAACATGGTCGTCGCCGGGCGCGGCGCGACGTTCGGCCTCCCCGAGGTCAAGCGCGGCCTGGTCGCGGCAGCCGGTGGGCTGCTGCGGCTGCCCGAGCGGATCCCACCGGCGATTGCAATGGAGCTGGCGCTGACCGGCCGAGGGCCTCAACGCGCAGCAGTCGCACGCGGTCGGTCTCATCAACGAGGTCGTCGACGACGGCCATGCGCTCGATGCGGCCCTGCGCCTCGCCGATCGGATCGCGGCCAACGGCCCGCTGGTCGTCGCGGCGAGCAAGCGGGTACTGCATGAGTCCCGCGGCTGGCCGCCGGAGGAACTGTCGTGCGCTTCGAGGGCCTGGGCGAGGAACGCCTGGCCGGCGGCGACGTCGACCGCGTAGTCGGCCAGCACGAACTTCGTGTTCTGGAACTCCGCGAGGGACCGGCCGAACACCGTGCGGTCCCGTGCGTAGGCCCGGGCGAGGTCGGTGGCGTGTGAGGCGGCGGCCCAAGAGCCGACCGCGATGGTCAGGCGCTCCTGGGCCACGTTGTGGCCGAGGTAGCCGAACGCCTTGCCCTCCTCGCCCAGCAGGTCGGTGACGGGCCCCCGGACCCCGGTGAGGGACAGCTCGCAGGTGTCCTGGGCCTTCAGGCCGATCTTCTCCAGGTTGCGACCGACTGCGTAGCCGGGGCTGGTGGTGTCGACGACGAGGATGCTCAGCCCCGCCCTCCGGTCCGCCGGGTCGGGGGCGCAACCTGGCCACGACCAGCACACGGTCGGCATTGCGCCCGCCGGTGATGAACGTCTTGGCCCCGTCGAGCACGCAGTGGTCGCCGTTGCGGCGCACCGAGGTGCGGATGCCCGCCAGGTCCGATCCGGTTCCCGGCTCGGTCACGGCGATCGCGGTCAGTACCTCGCCGGAGGCGAAGCCCGGCAGCCAGCGCTGCTGCTCCTCAGCGGCGTAGCGCAGCAGGTAGGGCAGCACGATGTCCATGTGCACCCGCAGCGGGCCGAGGCTGATGTTCGCGCGCACCGCCTGCTCGGTGGGGATCGCGTTGAACAGGTATGAGCCGACCCCCCCGACCCGCCGAACCGCTCGGGCACCTGGATCCCGAGGATGCCGAACTCGGCGGCCTCGCGGTAGCTTGCGCGGGGGATGTCCGGCCTTCTCCCAGTCGGCGGACTCGGGCGCGACCCGGTTGTCGAAGAACCGCCGGACGGTCTTCCGGAAGGTCTCGTGCTCCGCATCGAAGAGGGTGCGTTCCATCTGGGGGACCTCCGAGCATATCCGTCGAATGTGGACGTCCTCGGGACGTAGGGCCGCACCGCCCGCGCGGGTGTGCCCGGACGGTCCGGATCTCGGACGGCCGCCGCGGGCTCGCATGGACGCTCCGAGTGCCCGCGGCCGGGAGACGGCATCACCCTGTGACCGCGGGGACCGCCCGGGCAAGGACCAATGGCCTCACCGGGGGATAGGCCACACCTATGTCCCGGGTGGCGCGCGTCCCCCGGTGGACCATCCGTCCGGCGTCGGCCGGCCGGATGGAACGTCGACCGGTGCCCAGGGCCACGACGGCGCCGCCGGCACGGGGCCGGCGGCGGGCATCTCACCCGTCGCGCCCGGCGAGGTCCAGCGCGATGTCGACGATCATGTCCTCCTGGCCTCCGACCAGGCCGCGACGACCGACCTCGGCCAGGATGTCGCGGGTGTCGAGGCCGTGCTCGGTGGCGGCGCGCTCGGCGTGGCGCAGGAAGCTGGAGTAGACCCCGGCGTAGCCGAGGGTCAGCGTCTCGCGGTCCACCCGCACGGGCCGGTCCTGCAGCGGCCGGACGAGGTTGTCGGCGGCGTCCTGCAATGCGTAGAGGTCGCAGCCGTGCTGCCAGCCGTGCAGGTCGGCCACGGCGACGAACGCCTCGATCGGGCAGTTCCCCGCCCCAGCGCCGTGCCCGGCCAGCGATGCGTCGACCCGGGTGACACCTTCCTCGACGGCGACCACGGAGTTCGCGACCGACAGCGAGAGGTTCTCGTGGGCGTGAATCCCGAGCTGGGTGTCGGGATCGAGGACGTCGCGGTAGGCACGGATCCGGTCGCGCACGCCGGACATGGTGAGTCGGCCGCCGGAGTCGGTGACATAGACGCAGTGTGCCCCGGCGTCCTCCATGACCCTGGCCTGCTTCGCGAGGTCCGCGGCCGAGGTCATGTGCGACATCATCAGGAAGCCCGAGACGTCCATGCCCAGCTCGCGAGCCGTGCCGATGTGCTGGACGGCGATGTCGGCCTCGGTGGCGTGGGTGGCCACCCGCACGGAGCGGACCCCGAGGTCGTGGGCGCGGCGCAGGTCGTGCACGGTGCCGATGCCGGGCAGCAGCAGGGTGGTGAGTACGGCGGTGTCCACCGCTGCGGCTGCGGCGCTGATCCACTCGTGGTCGGTGTTGCTGCCGGGGCCGTAGGTGAGGCTGGCGCCGGCCAGGCCGTCACCGTGGGAGACCTCGATCGCGTCGACGCCGGCGACGTCCAGTGCGGCCGCGATCCTGCCGAGGTCGGCCGGGTCCATCCGGTGTCGCACGGCGTGCATGCCATCGCGCAGGGTGACGTCCTGGATGTAGAGGCGAGGCCGGATCGTGTCCGGGGTGGAGCTGGGCAGCGCGGTCATCCGACGGCCTCGGCGAGCTCGGTGTCGGCGGCGGCTCGGGCGGCGAGGAGCTCGGCGGTGCGCAAGGCGGCCGAGGTCATGATGTCGAGGTTTCCGGCGTAGGCCGGCAGGTAGTGCGCGGCCCCCTCGACCTCCAGGAAGACCTGGACCTTCCACGCCGGGCGCGGGGTACCGGCGGGCACGAGTGTGTCGAGCGGCTCGTCGTCCGGGACCGGGGTGACCTGAACCTGCTGCTTGAGGCGGTAGCCGGGCACGTAGCGGGCGACCTGGTCGACCATCTCGTGAACCGAGGCGCGGATGGCGTCGGGATCGGCGTCACCGACCAGACACAGCACCGTGTCGCGCATGATCATGGGCGGCTCGGCCGGGTTGAGCACGATGATGGCCTTGCCGCGCTCGGCGCCGCCGACCTTCTCGATAGCCGCCGAGGTGGTCTCGGTGAACTCGTCGATGTTGGCGCGGGTACCGGGGCCGGCCGAGCGCGACGAGATCGAGGCGACGATCTCGCCGTAGCGGACCGGGGCGACCTTCGCGATCGCGGCGACCATCGGGATCGTGGCCTGCCCGCCGCAGGTGACCATGTTGACGTTGCGGACCTCAGCATGGTCGTCGAGGTTGACCGCGGGCACGACGAACGGGCCGACCGCGGCCGGGGTCAGGTCGATCAGGATCTTGCCGTGAGGGGCGAGCTTCTCGGCGTTGGCCACGTGCGCACGCGCCGAGGTCGCGTCGAACACGATGCCGATGTCGGCGAAGTTCGGCAACGCGAGCAGCCCGTCGATGCCGTCCGCGGTGGTGGCGATGCCGAGCCGGGCTGCTCGCGCGAGCCCGTCGGAGTCCGGGTCGATGCCGACCATCGCGCCCATCTCGAGGGTCTCGGCCAGGCGGATGACCTTCATCATCAGGTCGGAGCCGATGTTGCCGGAGCCGATGATGGCGACCGGGGTGCTGCTCATGATCCCTCCTGGGGGCCGAACGTCACCGACACCGACCCGAGCGGGGAGATGTCGGCGGAGAAGGAGTCACCGGCGCGGGCCTCGACCATCGGACCGAGCGCCCCGGAGAGCACGATCTGGCCGGCCCGCAGCGGGTCGCCGTTGTCTCGGGCGACGCCAGCGAGCCAGCCCAGTGCGGCCAGTGGGCTCCCGAGGCAGTCCTGGCCGGTGCCCTGCGAGATGGTCTCGCCGTTGCGCCGCAGCGTCATCGTGGCGGCCGCGGGATCGAACGCGTCGAGCGCGAGGCCGTGGTCGGCGAGCACGAACAGGGCGCTCGATGCGTTGTCGGCGATCGTGTCGGTGATGGTGATGTCCCAGTTCGCGACCCGGCTGTCCACGATCTCGAGCGCGGCGACGGCGTGGCCGACCGCGTCGGCGACCTGGCGTTCGTCGAGGGGGCCCTCGGCAAGGTCGGCGGCGAGGACGAAGGCGATCTCGGCCTCGATCTTCGGCTGGATCAGCCGGTCGATCGGGACGGCGCTGGCGCGACCGCTGACGTCCATGTCGGCGAACAGGATCCCGAAGTCCGGCTGGTCCACGCCGAGCTGGCGCTGCACGGCCGGGGAGGTGAGGCCGATCTTGTGGCCGACGACGACCGCGCCCGCCCCGACCCGCTCGTCGTTGATCCGGCGCTGCACGGCGTAGGCGACTTCGGCGTCGGTGTCGCCGATGAGCGTGCGTACCGGTGCGATCGCCGTGCCGGTCCGCACGGCCCTGGTCAGCAGGTCGGCGGCGGAGCGCACGGCGGTGGAGTCCCTGGCCGCAGCGGTCACGACGCGGCCGTCCGGTCCGATGCGCAGGCGGGGCCGCGACGGACGGCCGCCGTGCAGCGGCCGTCACCGGTGTCGGGGGCAAGAGCTGATCTGGTCACCGATCCAGGCTGGGCGCAGATACCCTCGCGTCTCCAGCGGGCGTCCCGCTGCGTGGAACATCGCTGCGGGGGCGGCGCCGCCCGGAGAACGCCGCCGCGCTCGTCGAGGCCCGGGTTCGGCGCGAGACGGAGTTCCAGCGGCCGGAACCGGCAGTGGAACAGGTCACACCGACACGTCCACGATTCCCCTCGCCCGGCCGCCCGCGGTGGACCCGCCGGCCGGCCGTGTTCCCGGACCACTGCCTCGACGAGGAGGAACGAACGTGCCGCAGAACCTCACGAGACGATCATGGCTGGTCGTCGCCGGAAGCACGCTGGCGCTGATCGTCGGATCGTCACCCATCATCCTGCAGACCTCCGGACTGTTCATGATCCCGCTGGGCGAGGAGTTCGGCTGGACGCGAACGGAGGTCAGCGGGGCCAAGAGCATCGCCGGGGTCGTCGCGGCCTCCGTCGTCGTCGTGATCGGGTTCGCGATCGACCGCTTCGGACTGCGCCGGGTCATGATCCCGCTCGTCACTGTGTTCGCGGCGGCCATGGCGGCGATCGCGCTGACCCCGAACAACCTGCTCGTCTTCTACGGACTGCTCATCATCGCCTCGGCGCTGGGAGCCGCGCAGAACCCACCGGCCTACATCAAGGCCGTCGCCGGCTGGTTCGACCGCAAGCGGGGCCTGGCCATCGGACTAGCGATCTGCGGCACCGGCCTGGGCACCTCGCTCGTGCCGCAGTACACCCAGTTCCTGATCGACACGGTGGGCTGGCGGGGCGGCTACGCAGGTCTGGGGCTACTGGTGCTGGTCATCGCACTGCCCTGCTGGCTGTTCCTGGTACGCGAGCCCACCCGCGACGAGCGCACCGAGCTCGGGTTCCTGCCCGCGTCCAGCTCCGCGGCCGGGTCGGACGGCACCCCCGCCCAGCTGCCCGGCGTCGACCGGGCCACCGCAGTCCGCACTCGACAGTTCTGGATCCTGGTGCTCGGGACGCTGGTGGCCTCGATCGCCCTGAACGGAGCCGCCGCGCACCTCGTGCCGATGCTCGTCGACGGCGGCATGACCGCGGCCCAGGCCGCGGCGGTACTGCTCCCGGTCGGCATCGCGTCACTGGTCGCCCGGCCGCTGGCCGGCTTCCTCCTGGACCGCTTCCACGGCCCCACGATCGCCGCCATCCAGCAGCTGATGCCGATCGGCGGCTTCGCCCTGATCGCCTCGGGCTGGTCGCCCGTGCTCGGAGCGGTGATGTTCGGTCTGGCGATCGGCATCGAGGTCGACCTCGGGTCGTTCCTCACCACCCGCTACTTCGGACTGCTCAACTTCGGCAAGATCTACGGGATCATCTTCGCGATCTTCGTCCTGGGCAGCGCCGTCGGCGGCCTGATCTTCGCGCTCTCGTTCGACTACGCCGGTGGCTACGGCCTCGCCTTCGTCGTGATCAGCGTCGCCCTGGTGCTGACGAGCGCCTCGTTCCTGGCGCTGGGCCGGTACCCGTTCCCCGTCGCGCACCAGGCCTCGCCCGCCCGCCGAGAGGAGGACACACAGCCGGTGTGACCCGCAGCGACCGATGCCGGGCCCGGTCGGCGCTGGTCGTCTCAGGTCCGGGGTGCGACGGGCAGGCGGTGTGCACCCAGGAACTCGACGGCGTTGCGCTCGGCGACCGCGACCGCGGCCTCCGGGCGGAGCGCACCGGCGGCCTCGGCTTGCTCGGCGATGCCGACCAGCTCGCCCAGCGGGCTCGGGTAGAACGGGTGGTCGCTGCCGAGCAGCAGGTGCCCGGCGCCGAACCGGGCCGCGAGCAACGCCAGGTGCTGCGGGTCGAACACCAGGGTGTCGCACCACAGCCGGGCCAGTAGTGCGTCGAGGTGCTCCGGGGCGTGGGTGCCGGCGATCGAGGTCACGGCATAGCGGAGCCGGGAGTAGGTCCAGGGCAGCGAGCCGCAGCCGTGGGCCAGCGCCACCCGCAGCCGCGGGTGGCGCTCCAGCACCCCGCCCAGGACCAGGGCCGCCGCCGCGGCGGCAGTGTCGGCGTGCATCCCGACGGCGAACTCGTACGGGCCCCCCCGCCCGCGCACCATCCGGGCCTGCTCGGTCGGGTGGACGAACAGCGGCAGGTCGTTCTCCTCGGCAGCGGTGAGGAACGGGCCCAGCTCGGGAGCGTCGAGCTCCAGGCCGTTCGGCATCGTCGCGACCTGCACTCCGACCACCCCGGGCAGCGTGGCGAGTCGAGTCACCTCCCCGGCCGCCGCGTCGGGATCGGTGAACGGCACGGCGCCGAACGCGAGCAGCCGGTCGCCCGAGGCCGCCGCGGCCGTCGCGAGAGCATCGTTCTGCGCCCGCAAGTAGCCTCCGTCGAGGCCGAGGGTGACCGGCACGGGTGAGATCACCTGGATCGCGACGCCGGCCTCGTCGAGGTCTGCGATGCGCCGGCCCACGTCCCACAGCGACGGACGGACCCGGCGGAACGGCCGGTCGTCGATGGTGATCTGCCCGCCCCGGTCGTCGCCGGAGAGCACAGGGAAACCCGGGCCGTCGACGAGCCGGCCGTGTGGCATGTAGTGGGCGTGGACGTCGATCCGGCGTGGCGCTGTGCGGTCGGGCGTCGCCGCGGTCATGTCAGGTTCCTCTCGTTCCCGCCTGCCGGCGCAAGCGCCTCTGACAGTGGTCGTGTGTCACGGCCGGGCCAAGGTGCGGTTCCGGCGCTCGGAACCCACGGTGGGCCCGCGTCAGATCTCACGCGGGAACGGGTGGTGTTTCGCCCGCGCCAGGCTGGAGCGCACGGACGCGGCGATCACCGCGGGCCGTTTCCCGCCGCATCGAGGGATGTCCGGGGGAGTGGGCATGTCCCAGCGGAACGATGCGGACAACGCGGCCACGGCGCACGCGTTTGACGACGACGGGCGCGCGCTGATAGATGCCGAGGCCGGGTTGGGCGTCATCACACTCGCTGGACGGCCTGCACCGGTCGAAACCATCGGTGCTGTGGCCGACGATCGAGGTCGTAGGCTTCTCGGAGGCTGGTTCACTCGAACGACAAGCAGGGGCCGCGTGGGCGGTTGTGACACGACGATCGTGGTGGGTGGAGGCCAGGTCGGCCTGAACGTCGCGCTCGGGCCGGCTCGTCCCGGGCGACCGGTGACGGTGGTCCCCCGACTCCGCTCGGACGGTCCCATCGGTCGTCCTGCACCCGACGGTGTTCCGCTCCTCGCAGGGCTCGGTGTCCTGCCCGAGCTCCAGCGGGTCGGCATCTCCTGTTCTGCACGCCCGCGAACCGCCCCTTCACGGCGTACCCTGCCGGGAGCAGCCGCCGGACGTGCTCTTCCCCGGCCATCCTGCTTCGCGGGCGACGCCGCACACGTGATGAGCCCGCTGACCGGGACGCCGGGATCGGCGGTCTGTGCGGTGCGGCCGCGGCCGTCGACGCGGTGCTCGCGTCGCAGTCCGGGGACGACACCCTCGCTGACGCGGCACTCCGTCGAGCACCGCCATGTCTACAAGCCCTCAGTACGCCCCTCGTGGACGACGTGCTCAGCCAGATCTTCTGGCCGCCCGGACGGGGCGGCGGAGGATCTCGCGCGCGCCCAGTACCGGCTGCTGGCCGACGATCCGAGACGCTGCGCGAGCGCCTGCGGCTCACGCAGCTTCTCCGGCACGACACCACCGACGCCGGGTGAAGCCGGCGCCCGATCAGATCTCGAGGTAGACCCCGCCGTCCACTCCCACCTCGGTTCGGTAGGTGGTCAGCGGGAACGCCGCGGGGAAGCACAGCGCCTCCCCGGTCCGGACGTTGAAGCGGGCCATGTGGAGCGGGCAGGTCACCTCCTCCACCCCGTCGAAGTCGCTGTCCTCGCCGAGTGACCACCGCTCGTGGGTGCAGGTGTCGGAGGTGGCGTGGATCTCCCCGTCCTCGGTCCGGAACAGGGCGATCGGCTCGATCCCCTCGATCTTGACGGTGAGTGCCCCGCCGACCTCGAGGTCGTCGCGGCGGCAGGCGAAGTGCAGGGTCATCGGATGGTTCCTCTCACGTCCCGGCGGTGTCCCGGGCGGTCCCCGGGTACCAGGGCCAGTACTTCGCGCTCGCACCGCCGTCGACGGTGATGTTGCTGCCGGTGACCATTGCGGAGTCGTCGGAGGCGAGAAATACCACGGCCGGCACGTAGTCGGCCGCGGTCGGCAGCCGGTCCATCGGGAATTGCCCGGCGAAGTCCATCGTGTACTCGGGTTCCGCGGTCCGCGGCGGGCCCGGCCGGGCCCGGACGGTCGCGGTCGGGGTGAAGCCGTTGACCCTGATCCCGTGCCCGGCCAGCTCCATCGCCGAGGACCGGACGAAGTTGATCAGGCCGCTCTTCGCCGTGGAGTAGCCGATGTTGCCGGGCTGGCCCTGGGTGGCCGCGGTGGACAGCACGACCACGATGCTGCCTCGACGACCGGTCCGGATCATCGAGGCCGCGGTGGCACGGGTGAACAGGAACGTCCCGGACAGGATGATGTCGACCTGCCGCCGGAACTCGGCGACCGGCATCGTCAGCAACCCCTTGTGGTTGAACTGCACCGCGTTGTTGACCAGCACGTCGACCCCGCCCCAGGTCCGCTCGGCGAGCCCGACGACCTCGTCGGCGTGATCCGGGTCCGTCACGTCGCCCGCCACCCAGAGGGCCTCACCTCCGGAGGCGGTGATCGTCTCCGCGGCCTCGGCGGCCACGTCCGGATCGATGTCGGTGCAGACGACCCGGGCCCCCTCCGCGGCGAGACCGGCGGCGAGCGTGCCGCCGATGTTCGGGCTGGCCCCGGTGACGATCGCCACCTTCGCGTCGAGTCTGGTCACAGGATGATGCTGACCTTTCCGTGCGGGCGCAGGGCGTCGAGATCGAGCACGGCCTTGCGGATCAGGAACCGGTAGCCGCCCTCGTCGGTGCGTCGGAGCAGGTGCCGGTACTCGCCGACGTAGGTGTCCAGGGTCCCGGCCCGGACCCGGAACACCGCGAAGTTGGCCCGGACCTGCACTCCCTCGTCGGTGTCGCGGGCACGAACGTTGCCGACGATCCGACGGGTGCGTGAGTGCGGGTACTCCGCGTGTGCCGCTCTCGTCAGCAGCGAGTTGACCCGCTGCTCCAGGAGGAAGCGGTCGTCCTGGACCAGGAACAGGTCTCGGTCCGGGTCGCCGTCGGGCAGGTCGGTGGAGGGGATCTGGTAGAAGCCGTCGGAGGTGAAGAGCTCCAGCCACTCGTGCAGCTGCCAGCGGTCCAGGAGGTCCGCCTCCTCGAACAGGAAGCGCTCGAGTGCGCGGATCTCGCCGTCGGACAGGGTCGACCAGCCGACGGCGCTGTGTTCGGCGCTGTGCTCGGCCGGGATCTGGGAGGTCGTCATCGGGTCACTCCTCTCGGACGGGTGCTAGGCGACCGGGGCGGCGCTGGTGTCGGCCCGCCGGCCGGCGAACACGCCGTCGAGCTCGTCGTGCGGCTCGTCGGGCAGGGTCTCGCTGTTGACAAGCTCGTTCCAGCGCCGCCACCAGGTCCGCATCTGCCACTCGTCGGAGCCGCTGGGGCGGTCCTTGTTCATTCCCCGCGAGATGTCCGACCACGGCAGCTCGCGGCGGGCGGCGAACGACCGCTGGCAGGTCTCCAGTGCCTCGACGTCGTCGGGTGAGGCCAGGCCGCCCGGGCCCCAGAAGGTCAGGAAGTTGTCCAGACGCTGCCGGTGCAGTTCGGCTCCCTCCTCCGGCGGTGCGAGGTGCCAGGCCGAGACCTCCATGTAGTCCGGGGCGACGGGGTCGATCTTGCGGATGACCACGCCCATGACCAGGTCGATCACCACGAGGTTGGGGAAGATCACGAGGTTGCGCGTCCCCTGCATCCGCTCGACCCACGCCTCGCCGTAGGTCTCGGCGAACTCGGCGAACCGCCGGTTCCGTTCGGTCTGGCCTGCCTCGGACAGTGGCCGCCCGAAGATGCTGCCGGTGGAGGGCGCGCCCATGGTCACGGCGTGGCCGTTGCCGAGGTCGGCGCTGCGGGACTGGCCGAGCAGAGCCGACGAGCCCTGGGCCCGCTCGCGGGCCGCGGTGTCGTCGCGCCCGGCCCGGGCGGCGACCGCCATCTCGAAGTAGCGCTGGTGGGTGGTCACCGCGTGGTAGCCGTCGAAGCTGTTCTCGGTCAGCAGTTTCCAGTTCGCGTTGACCGAGTACTCGTGGGTGCCCTCGAGCACCTGCATCCCCACGGCCGACTGGTCGCAGACGAGATCGAGGAACTCGGTGGCGCCGGCGAGATATGTGCGCAGGTCCGGTGCCTCGGGGTCGAAGCACACGAAGACGAAGCCCCGGTACGAGTCGACCTGGGCCGGTGCGGCCAGGCCGGGCCGGTCGAAGTCCGGGCCGTAGGAGGCGTCGTCGGGCAGTGAGACCAGCTTGCCCGCGTTGCTGAAGCTCCAGCCGTGGTAGAAGCAGGTCATGAACCGGGCGTTGCCCTTATCCTCGCGGCAGAGGATGGCCCCACGGTGGGGGCACGAGTTGACCCACACCCGGATCTGCCCGCGCGAGTCGCGGAAGAAGATCAGGGGGCGCCCGGCGACGTTGCGGGTGCGGAAGTCGTTCGGCTTGCGCAGCTCGGACTCGTGGCCGAGGTAGAGCCAGCACGTCGAGAAGATGTGGTCGCGCTCGCGGGCGAACACGTCCGGGGCGACCATGACCTCGCGGTTGACGCGGAACCGTGGCATCTCCCGGTCGTCGATGATGTATCCGGGCGTCCGTGCACTCTGTGACATCGCTGTCATCCCTTCCGTGCGGTGGTGGTCGTGGAGCCGGGAGCGGCGTGCTCGGGATCGGTGCCCGACCTACGTCGTTCCCACAGCAGCGCGAGTTCGGTGGGCGGCGGGGCGACCCGCAGGTTCAGCCACTCGACGGCCCGCTGCCAGGCGTCGAAGCAGGCCGCGTGCACCGCGGGGTCGGCCGAGTCGAGGTGGAAATCCGGCCCGACACCGGGGTAGCGCACCACCGAGCAGTGGGCCTGCGCCGAGGCCGTCACCGTCTGCTCGAGCCGGTCGGCGACCGGATCGAGCCCCGAGGGAGGCAGTCCGAACAGGCCCAGCCACGGGGTCCGGAGCCGGTCGAGGTGGGCGAGGTCCGGCCCGGTGTCCGGGGAGATGCTGACCGCCGCACCGATCCGGTCGGTCGCCAGGTGCAGGGCCGCGCGGGCACCTGCCCCGTACCCGAGGACCGCGCAGCCGTCGGCCGCGAAGCCGCGCCGCTCGAGGACGTCGAGCAGCCGGTGGGCGTCGTCGCGCAGCTCGCTGTCTTCTGCGCCGGGTGGCAGCCGGGCCCCGACGGAGGTGTAGCCGTGCCCGGCGAGCTCATTGAGCACGGCGGCGGTCCCGCCGAGCTCGTCCGGGGCGTCGAGTACGACGACGGCGCCGCGCGGGGCGCCCCCGAGTCGGATCTCGTCGACCGCCAGCCGGCCGGACGGGGCGTCGAGCACGAGCCGGGTCGGCTCGACCCGGGGAAGGGTGTCTTCCATCAGTAACTCCTCGTGGTCGTCGGCACTGGGACGCGGTGCCGGGGGCGGCGGTCGGGCCGGGTTCACGAACGGCCCGCTCCCGCACCCACCATCAAGTCGGCCACCGGGGTCCTCGCGGTGACCGCCCGGCGCAGGGCCACGAACTCCTTCGGGGCGTCGACCACGACGCCTCCGACGACCCTGTCGTCGGTGTCGCCGTAGACGGCGACCAGCGGTCCGTCCGGGTGCTCGCCCACTCCGCCACGTAACCGCGCGAGCCGGCCGGCGCGCGGCGAGCCGACGATCTGGATCCGGTGCCCGTACTGGTCGGACCAGACGTAGGGCGGCTGCGCGGGACGCGGTGTCCGGCCGAGGATCCCGGCGGCGACCAGCTCGGCGTGCTCCCCGGCGTTGGTCCAGTGCTCGATGCGCACGTCGGGACCCAGGGTCGGGTGCGGGCGGCGGGCCACGTCGCCGGCGGCCCAGATCCGCTCGTGGCCCCGCACCCGCAGGTCCGGGCCGCATAGCACGCCGTCGACTAGGGGCAGCCCGGAGGAGCGCAGCCACCCGGTGGCCGGCACGGCCCCGATCCCCACCACGATCACGTCGCCGGAGACGACGCGGTCGTCGGCGAGGTGGACCCGCAGCCGACGGTCGCGCTCGACCCGCTCCACTCGGGCCCCGGTGAGTAGCTGCGTGCCGTGTGTGACGTGCAGGCCCCCGAGGCGGTCACCCACCTCGGCGCCGACAACCGGCTCCATCGGGTGGTCCAGGGCCTCCAGCACGGTCACCTCGACGCCGAGCGACCGGGCCGACCCGGCCACCTCGGCGCCGATGAACCCGGCCCCGACCACGACCACGTGCCGGGCGGTGGTCAGCGCCGCGCGCAGCCGGGTGGCGTCATCGGCGGTCCGCACGGTGAACACGCCAGGCACGGACTCGGTGCCGGGCAGTGGCCGGGCGTCGGCCCCGGTGGCGATGACGAGCTGGTCGTAGCCCAGCTCGTCGCCGTCCCCGGTCGTCACCACGCGCCGGGCCGGGTCCAGTGCGAGCGCCGGGCGGTTCAGGTCGACCGCGATGTCGAGCTCGGCGAGCTCGGCCGGGTCGACGAGCGGGACGAGCTCACCGGAGACGAGGGTGTCCTTCGACAGCGGCGGCTTGTCGTACGGCGGGTGCGGCTCCCGTCCGAGGATCCGGATCGGGCCCGCGTGCCCGCCGCGGCGCAGTGCCTGTGCGGTCCGCACTCCGGCGACCGAGTTGCCGACGACGAGCACGGAGTCCTGCCCGCCCGGCCGCTCTGCAGCGCGGGCGGGGTGATCGACGCCGGACACGGCCTCACACCTGCTCGACGAGGTGCGCCAGCTCGGGACGCCGCTTGGAGATCCCCGCCGCGTCGGCGGTCTGCCGGGTCACCTTCCCGTCCCGGAAGAACTCGAGGAACAGCGGGTTGAACAGGTCGGGCCGGTCGGTCTGGCCCTGGTGGCCGCAGTCGTCGGGGTAGAAGAACTGCACCTCCGGCAGCACGTCCTCCTGCTGGTAGCCCGACTCGACGGGGTTGAGGACGTCCTGGCGGCCGTAGAGGTAAACCGCGGGGATCCCGAGCCGGTCGAGCCGTCCGCGGGTGGACATCCGCGCCGCCAGCGCGGGGTCCTCCCAGGGCACTCGCCCGCCGTACTGCATCAGCGACGGCCAGTACCGCGCGTGCGCCTCGCGCTGGCGTTCGGCGGCCAGGTAGCGCATCTCGATGACGTCGTCGGTGACGGCCTCACCACGGTGGATGATGGTGGTCATCAGCTCGCGCATGCTCTCCCGCGTGCCCTGGTACGGCGGGATCGCGATGCCGCCCTCCGGTCGCGGCGTCGACGGCGGGAGCTGATCACCGATGCCCCCCGCGATCAGCGCGTAGCTGATCACCCGCTCCGGGTGGGCGACGACGTAGTTCACAGTGTTCATGCACCCCATCGAGTTCCCCGCGAGGTGGAACCGGTCCAGACACAGCGCGGTGGTGAACTCCTGCAAGAAGTCGACGTGGCTGTGCACCCCGTCGGGCTGATGCTCGGGCGAGGTGTCGGCGTGGCCGAACCCGGGCTGGTCCGGACAGTAGACCCGGAACCCGTTGGCTCCCAGGTACGGCGCCATGAACCGCCAGCCCGCGGTTCCGGACGAGCCCGGGAGCCCCCCGTGCAGGAGAACCACGGCGGGCCCGTGGTCCCCGGCGGTCATGTAGTGCGCACGGGCGCCGCTGGCCAGGCGGACCCAGCGGCTCGCCATTCCCGGGATCGGGACGAGACCCTCGTCGGTGAGCGCCATCAAGACACCTCTTTCTGATCGTTTCCTGATCGGTGGTGAGCGGGGTCGGTCGGGTCAGTCCTCGTCGAAGACTGCGAAGACCTTGTTCGAGTTGAAGATCTCGGTGGTGACGATGTCGGACGACCTCAGGGCCAGGCCCAACTCGTCCATCGCACCGAGCAGGCAGAACCAGTTGAGCATCTCGTGCTGCCCGGCATCGACGATCTCGCGACCGGTGGCCTCGGCCCACGGCGTCCGGTCACCCGCGACCAACGCGTCGTAGAAGCGTTGGTCGGCTGCGGTGTCGGGGCGCAGGTGCCAGTCCTTGTCGTTGAGGAACGCGTGCGACCAGCTCGACGAGGCGACGTAGGCGACCCGCCGGCCGGTCGCGCCCATGCTCCGCGCCACAGCGGCCCCGAGTGCCATGCACCGGGCTGGGGTGGGGCCCACCGGGTCGAGCTGCTCGTCGGCGATCTCGGCGAAGCGGGCCAGCCCGCCGCGCCGGGCGATCGCGTGCTGGCCATAGCAGTTCACGGTGATCGGCAGGATCCGGTACGGGAACTCCCGTCCCGCGTTGTCGTAGTCAAGGAAGATCTGCGTGTTGAGGATCGCGTGCGGGAAGTGCGACTCCTCCCGCTTGCGGTAGGAGTAGGCCATGTCGAACCCGGCCCCGATCAGGTCGTCGGTGAGCTGGCGGGCGCCGTCCACGTCGCCGCGCAGGACGAAGGTCGTGTCGGAGGGCAGGCCCCACGCGTTCGGCAGTCCGCGGTCTGCCTGGGTCCCGAACGGGTGGACCTCCAGGTCGGAGTAGGCCAGTACGCAGAACGGCGGAATGACCTCCTCGCGAAAGTTCTCGAACTGGTCGTCGCCCCATACGACGACGACGTCCGGGGCGAAGTCGTCGAGGGCCTTGCGGCACTGCGCCAGGTTGGCCACCAGCGCGGCGCGGTGCTCCGCCGCGGCGGCGGCACCGCCGTCGTCGGACCATTCGGCGCGCATCTGCTCCGACCAGGTGGAGACGTCCTTCTCGGCGGAGGGGATGTCGGGGTCACCGAGTGTCCACCGAAGGAGGTTCGCCATGTTGGCGTCGGTGCCCGCGAGCAGCGGGTAGTGGGTGAGGCCGAGACCGAGCGACCGGGACATGGGCAACCTCCTCGTTGCGGGACCTGCCACGACGGACGGGTGGCGGGAGTGCGGGCCGTGACCCCGACCGACGGGCTCACCGGGACTCAACCGTGCCGTCACGCCCGAGGCCCCGACGAGCCGGTGTTCCGGCCACTGGGACGGGCCGGCAAGCGGCGTCGCGAGCGGACCCGGCGCCATCCCGGCGGCCGGAACGTCCTGTGGGACGGGAGCCGGATCTGCCCGACGATGGGTGTCGATGAGCAATGACAACGATGGGGTTCGCGCGGGCGTCTCGATTGCGATCCTCGCCACCTGCGGTGTGAAGGTTTCGATCATGCAGACCATCGTCGTGCCGCTGCTGCCACTGTTCCCGTCGATCATGGGTGTGGCGCCGTCGACCGCCGCCTGGCTGGTGACCGCGACTCTGCTCGCCGGTGCGGTCGCCGCCCCCGTCCTGGGTCGGCTCGGTGACATGTTCGGCAAGCGCCGGCTGCTCGTCGTCTCGCTGGGGCTGGTGGTCGTCGGCTCGGTGATCGGCGCGCTTGCCCCGAACATCGGTGTGCTTATCGCCGCGCGGGCGGTTCAGGGGGCCTCGCTCGCTGTGATCGCGCTCGGCATGAGCCTGATGCGGGACGTGCTCCCGCCGGAGCGGGTCGGCCACGGCGTCGCGCTGACCAGCTCGTCGCTGGGGGTCGGCGGTGCATTGGGGCCGCCGGTGAGCGGCCTGGTCGTCGAGTGGGCCAGCTGGCGCTGGCTCTTCGCGGCGGGCGCCGTCGTCGCCGTGGTCCAGTTGCTGCTCGTTGCCGCCGTCGTGCCGGAGTCGCCGCTGCGCAGCGGGGGCCGATTCGACCTGATTGGGGCCGGTGGGTTGACGCTGGCGCTGACGTCGTTGCTGCTCGGTATCTCGAAGGGTCACGAATGGGGGTGGGGGAGCCCGCTGGTGATCGGGCTGCTGGGGGGTGCCGTCGTGGCGCTGCTTCTGTGGGGGCGTTACGAGCTGTCGCGGCCGTCGCCACTGGTGGATCTGACGGTCTCGGCCCGCCGGGCGGTGCTGCTCACCAACGTGTACACCGTTCTGGCCGGATTCGCCATGTTCGTCCCCTTCATGCTCGCGACCCAGATCCTGCAGGCCCCGCCGGCCACCGGCTTCGGGTTCGCCCTCTCGCCCGCGCTCGCGGGCGTCCTGCTGATCCCGGTCGGGGCCGCGATGATGATCTTCCCGACGGTGTCGGCAGTCCTCTCCCGCCGCCGCGGCGCCCGGGTCACCCTCGTTGTCGGCACGTCGCTGATCGCGCTCGGTGCGCTCGGGATCGCGACCCGACCGGGATCGGTGGGGCTGCTGGTCGCGGTGGCGGCGGTCGGGGCGACCGGTGCCGCCCTGGCCTACTCCGCGCTCCCGCTGCTGATCATGCAGGCGGCTCCGGAAGGGGAGACCGCCACGGCCAACAGCGTGAACACGCTCATGCGGCAGATCGGGACGTCGCTGTGCACCGCCGTGGTCGCCTCGGTCGGTTCGGCGATGACCGTCCACATCGGGGGCGATGTCCTGTCCGGTGCCGGAGCGGTGTCCACGATCTTCGTGATTGCGGCGGCGAGTGCCGCGCTCGCCGCCATTCTCGCCGGCTGTGGCTGACCAGGACCACGACCACTGGACCGAGGTCGTCGAGGTCGACGAGCAGCCGGATGTCGCGGGTCAGGGCATCGTCGGCGAGCGTGTCGGGGTAGTAGACCCCGACGGTGACCTCGTCGCCGGTGAGCTCGCAGTCCTCACCCAGCTCCTCGGCCAGCCGTCCCGGGCCAGTGGGTGGACCGAGTGCAACGTGACCGAGAGCCCGGCCGTCCCCGCGCGCGTGGCCCACTGCGTTGCGAGCCAGCGCATCTCCACCGCGCCGTCGTGGTCGGCGACGACCAGCCGGATCCAGTGCGGATCCGGCGCGATGTGGACGCCCAGGCCGTCGAACCGGGTCGAGCACTCCCGGAGCCGGTCGAGGTTCAGGACCTCGCCGAGGCGGGCACCGGTGCCGGTGTCGGGGCTGGTGTTCCTGCTGGTGATCGTCATGGTGGCCCTCCACTGGGTCGGCGAGGCTCGGCGGCGGGAACGCGGTTCTGCCTCAGCACGGCGGTGGTGGGGCCCCCAGGGGGCGGCGGGGGTTCGGTCTGGCCCGGGCGGTGTGAGACCACGACCCCGGCCAGGAACAGGAACAACCGGTCCGCCCCGCGGCGAGGGCCCCAGCGGGGGACCCGCGCCCCGCGAGACCGCACCGGTGCTCCCAGCCGGCGCCGGGCTGACCGGCTCCGCTACATCCCCGTCGGGTTCTGGCGGTCTCACCCGGCCGGGTCGGACGGGTTCATCGCCGCGCACCCCACCGCCGGTGTGCTGACCTGCGGACGATCCCACCGCCGAGCCTCACCCGACCCCAGACCCTGGCCCACCACCGAAGATCAGCGTCGGCCACGCGTCCGGGGGGCGGAGCGCCGGTGAGACGCCCCCCAACCCGAGCAGACGGCGATCAGCCCAGGGCCGCGCCCTAGCTGTGCTGTCCGGGCACGTTGGTGACGGTCCGGCACGCGATCGATGATCGTGAAATGGGCGAGGGCCTCCGGGTTCGGTGTGGATCACCACAACACACCGCCGAACCCGAGGAGGCCCTCTGGTGATCCACCGCAGGCGCCCCACTGACCCCGACCGGCCGGCTGCGGCTGGCCCGGGGTGTCGTCGACCAGGGCTGGAACCTGCGTCGCGCCGCCGAGCGGTTCCAGGTCGCTCACACCACCGCCGCGCGCTGGGCCGGCCGATACCGCCACGGCGGCGAGCAGGCCATGAGCGACCGCTCCAGCCGGCCACACCACAGTCCCCGCCGCACCAGCCGGGTCGTCGAGGTGGAGGTCCTGCGGCTGCGTGACGCCCACAAGATCGGGCCGCTGCGTATCGCCGACCGGGTGCCGGTCGCCGCTTCGACGGTGGCGCAGATCCTGCGCCGCCACCACCGGCCGAGCCTGGCCGCGTGTGACCGCGCCACCGGCGAACCGATCCGCCGCTACGAACGCGCCCGCCCTGGTGAGCTCGTCCACGTCGATGTGAAGAAACTCGGCCGGATCCCCGACGGCGGTGGGCACCGCGTCCACGGCCGCGCCGTGGGACGGGCGAACCAGGCCCGAGCCGGCGGCCGCGGCTACCTGTTCCTGCACACCGCCCTCGATGACCACTCCCGGCTGGCCTACACCGAGACCCTGCCCGACGAGAAGGCCGCGACCTGCGCCGAGTTCCTGCGCCGGGCGCACGCCTGGTTCACCGGCCACGGCGTGCACATCGAACGGGTCCTCACCGACAACGCCTGGTCCTACCGCAAGAACACCTGGCGCCTGACCTGTCACGACCTCGACGTCGGGCGCCGATTCACCCGGCCCTGGCGCCCGCAGACCAACGGAAAAGTGGAGCGCTTCCACCGCACCCTGCTCGACGAATGGGCCTACCACCAGCCCTATGGGTCCGAGACCGAACGACAGATCGCGTTCGGCGACTGGCTCGACTGGTACAACTTCCACCGACCCCACACCGGAATCCGCGGCCACGCACCCGCCGACCGCGTCACCAACCTCTCCGATCAACAGATCTAGCCGAGCGGTACGAGGAGCAGGACGCGGCGGTGCTCGCCACCGGGCGGCTGCTGCGCCACGAGCTGGAGCTGATCCGGCGGGGGGGACGGGAATCCCCGGCTGGTACCTCACCACCAAGCTGCCGCTGGTGGCCGAGGACGGTGCGGTGCTCGGTGTCGTCCGCGTGTCCGAGGACCTGGGCCGCAGGGTCGCCGACGACCCCGCCATGCCGGCCCTTGGCCGGGTCGTCGAGCTGGTGGGCAGCGTCTGAACCGGCCACCGTGCGTCGAGGAGATGGCTGCGGCCGCCGGCTGTTCGGTGTCGGTGCTGGAACGCCGGATGCGTCGCGTGTTCGGCCTGGCCCCGACCCAGTTCGTGCTGCGCGCCCGGATCGACCACGCCCGCGCGTTGCTGGCCGACCCGGAGCGGTCGCTGGCCGGGATCGCGCTGGCCTGCGGGTTCCATGACCAGTCGGCGTTCACCCGGCAGTTCGCGCGGCTGGCGGGGGAGACCCCGGGGCAGTACCGCCGGAACCTGGTCTGAGGAACCCCGCCGGGGCGGCCGAGGTCAGGGTGGAGTGTCAGGGGGCGGTGCGGGCGACCATGTCGCGGACCGTGGCCAGTGTCCGGTCCGGGAACTCGAGATGCATCGCGTGTGTCGAGCCCGGCCAGGTCGCGAGTGTCCCGCCGAAGCCTTCGGCCAGCCTCCGGTGACTGGCGTTGACCCTGCCGGCCTTGCGGTCGGCGGTTACCACGACGGTGGGCACGGCGCGGAGGTCGGTCTCGCGGAAGCGCTCGGCCGTACGCGCGAGACCGCGTAGCGACCGCCGCAGCTGGGGATGGTCGGTGTCCGCGAGGCGTCGATACGTATCGACGCAGTCGGGGCGGAACGGACGGCGTCGAATCGACCTGTCGATGAACCGGAGCGTGGCGTACCTCAGCAGCAACGGCACGCCGGGGAGACGGGCGGCGGCGGCGACCGTCCCGTAGGCGCGTTCCATCCGCGCGGCGACGGTGGGTTCGTTGATCGGGGTGGGGTCCAGGAGGACGAGCCCGGCTACGTCGTCGGGGTGGTCGTGCGCGAGCGATGCGGCGGCGGCGCCACCGAGGCTCTGGCCCACGACGACGACGGGGCCGGTCTGCAGGTCGGTGACCAGGCGGTGCAGGTGCGACGACGCCTCGGCGAAGGTTCCGCTCTCGGTGGAGAGCCCGGTCCCCGGGCGGTCGTACTCGATCACTCGACAGCCCGGCTCGTCGCGCAGTCCCTCGACGAGGCCGGGGAAGAAGTGGCGACTGGAGGCGGCACCTCCGGCCAGCAGCAACACCGTGGGGCCATCGCCGTCATGGACGTGGACGGTCTCGTGCATCAGCACTCCTGTTCGTGGGATCGAGCGGTGTGGCCGAAGTCGACGCGCCGCGGGGCGCTCGTGGCGGGTGTCAGCGGCCCAGCATGCGTGCCGCGTCCTCGGATCGGGCGAGGCTGCGCAGCAGGGCTGCTCGACCGGTCTGGTCGATGTCGTCGGTGAGCGCGGTGACGGCGGGCTCGCCGCCCTCGCGCAGGCGCTGGAACAGCGTTCGGTGCAGGGCCGCCATCGCCGCCGCGTCGAAGTCGGGGCGGACGAACGTCAGCAGCAGACGCAGCTCGTCCTCGCAGCGTCGGTAGCTGTCTATGAGCAGTGGGTTGCCGGACGTGGCGACGATTCGTTCGTGGATCGCGCTGTGCGCCATGGTGAGTTCGCGCCACGCGGGCGGCGTGCCGCGTTCCGCGATCGCCTCCAGGTGCTCGACGGCGGCCTCGACCTGCGAGAGGTCCGCATCGGCGGCCTGGGCGAGCCGCAGCGCCCCGAGTTCGAGCACCTTGCGGTAGTCGAAGAGCTCGTCGATGCGGTTCCTGCTGAGCGGGGCCACGCCGACGCCGCGATGGCGTTCGTGGGTGACCAGACGGGAGTCGACCAGCAGGCGCAGCGCGGCACGGATCGTGTGCCGGGCGACGTCGAACCGCTTCGCGAGGCTCTCCTCGCGGAACCGGGTGCCGACCGGGTGTGCGCCGTCGAGCAGCTCGTCGCGTAGCGCGGCGGCGACGCGCTCCGCTGCGGTTCCCGCGCCGTCGTCCCGGTGGATGGTTGCGCTCATGTCTGCACCTCCATATTGTTCCACAATACAGGTCAGCGATTGATGAACAGTTTGGCGCACCTCGCGCCGTCGATCTGCAGGTGAGCGAGGCCCGGACCCGATCCGTCACCTCGCGCTACGGGGGGCGACGCACAGTCCTATGAACGAGAGCACCCAGGTCTACGGCAGCTCCGGTCCTCCGGTGCTGCTGCTCCCCGGAGGTCACGTCAGCTGTCGTGGCTTCTATCCCGGCTACCCGGAGGCCCTCGTCGCGGACCCGGGTGCGCGCGTGATCCTGCACGACCGACCGGGCACGGGGATCTCGTCGGTGCCGGGGACCCTCGCCGACGCGAGCGAGGACCTGCACGCGCTGGTGGACCGACTGGGGCTGGGGCCGGTCGTCGTGGTCGGGCAGAGCCTCGGCGGCGACGTGGCCCTGCACTTCGCGCGGGACTTCCCCGACGACGTCGCCGGGCTCGTACTGCTCGATCCCATGCCGTGCGGCGACGCGGAGCTCGCCCGCACGATCGAGGGCATGCACGCCAGGACAGCGCGTGCCGTCCGTCTACCCCCGGTGCGCTGGCTCCTGCGTCGCAGGATGCGCACCGTGATCGAGCGTGCCGTCGAGAACACAGGACTGACCGGCCCGTACGCCGACGCGGCGCGGGCGAACGCCGACATCGACATCCGCGAGCTCTCGCGTGCGCTCGAGGGCCTTGCCGAGCGCGCGGCGGGCTTCGACGCGTCGGACCTGCGCCGGGCCGTCCCGGCGGCGGTCGTCAGCGCCGACCACGAGCCGGGCAGGATCGGCGACCGGGCACGGGCCGTCCACGCTCGGATCGCCGCGGCGCTCGGCGTACCGGTCACCCGGTGGTCTGGCACCTCGCACGGGCTCCACCTCGAGCGGCCCGAGCAGACGATCGACGTCATTCGCGCGGTCGTACGCAAGAGCGCGAGCCGCGCGTGAGTGCCGCGGATCCGACGGCGCGGCATCGCCGCGGCGTCCCCGAGCCGCTCGCCGCCGGCGTCGTCACACCATCCACCGGAGGTCATCCCATGTCCGAACCCACCGATGCCGAGCTCGACGCGCTGCTCACCGCGCGGCCGAGCATGTCCCGCGCCCAGCTGCGACTGCTCGTCGGAGGATGGGCGCCCCCGCCGCCGGGTGCGCTGCCGTGGGCCGGCGCGGAGCCGAGGGCCCGTCGGCGGGCCGAGCTCGCGGACGCGTTTCCCGCCGAGTGGCTCGTGGTCCCCAGCGGTCGTCCGCAGCGCCGGTGCAACGACCTGCTGTATCCGTTCCGGCCGGGCTCGGACTTCACCTGGCTGGTCGGCGACGACGAGCCGGGGTCCGTGCTCGTCGTCGATCCATCGGGAGCGTCCACGCTCTACCGCGACGAACGTCCCGCGCTCGGCGATCCGCTGTCGCTGATCGACGGTCACCGTGGCGCGTTCTGGGCCGGTCAACCGACGCCGTCTCCGGTCGTCGCCGCCGAGCTCGGCCTGGCCGTACTCCCGCTCTCGCTGCTGCCCGGCGTACTCGCCGACGCCCGCTCCGGTCGGGCGATCCACGGACTCGACGCCGACGTCGACGCCGCCATCCCGACCAGCGATGCGAGCGCCGAGCTCCCGCGCACGATCGCGCGGATGCGGCTGATGAAGGACACCCACGAGATCGCTCTCCTCCGACAGACCGCGGCCGACACCGTCGCGGGGTTCGCAGCGCTCGCCGCGGCGCTCCCGGCGGCCGTCGCGCACGGTGAGGCGCACCTGGAGGGTGTGTTCGCCCGGCACGCGCGCACGGTGGGGCACGGTCCCGCCTACAACTCTGTCGTCGGCGCCGGGGACCACGCCACGGTGCTGCACTGGATGCGCAACGACGGTGCGGTACGAGCTGAGGACCTCGTGCTGGTCGACGCCGGTGTCGAGGGGGCCGAGCGGTACGCGGCGGATGTGACTCGCACGTTCCCCGTGTCCGGCTCGTTCACCCTCGAGCAGCGAGCCGTCTACGACGTCGTGTTCGCCGCTCAGGAGGCGGCGCTCGCCCTCGTCCGACCGGGCGCGGCGCTGCGTGACCTGCATGCGGCCGCGCTCGAGGTCGTGGGTGCGGGGCTGCGCCGCCTCGGTGTGCTCACCGACGAGGTCGCCGGCGAACTGACCGACGCGCAGGCGGCGGTCCGGTGGATGCCGCACGGCATCGGCCACATGCTCGGGGTCGACCTGCACGACTGCACGGCGGTCGCGGCCGAGTGGATGACGGCGCCGCTCGAGCCCGGTCACGTCATCACGGTCGAGCCCGGCGTGTACCTGTCGCCGCACGATGCGCACGTGCCAGGGCACCTGCGCGGGATCGGTGTACGGATCGAGGACGACGTCGTGGTGACCGAGGACGGGTACGAAAACCTCACGGCGGCGCTACCGCGGTCCTCGGACGATGTCGAACGGTGGATCACCTCGATCAACGCGCGAGGTGCGGCGTGAGCACACCGGAGTTCATGTCCCCCGAGCACGTCGCGATCATGCGCGAGAAGCTGCTCGATGAACCGAGCGTGCTCGCGGTCTGCCGCGACCTCGACCGCGCCTACGGCATCGCCTACGTCCTCGACGCCGGCCCCGACGGGGAGCAGGTCCGTTGGCAGATGACGTTCGACCCGGTGACCGGTGTCCAGGTCGATCTGGGCGATCCCGCGCACGCCGACGTGATGTATCGCGGCGACTGGGTCGCGGTGATGCGGGCGGCGGCGGTCCGGCGGCGCGGCGAGGAACCGGCCGATCCGCTCACGGTCCACGGCGACCCCGCCGTGCTCGAGCGGATCGGCCCGGCCTTTGCGGCGGCGCACCGGGTGGCGGCGATCGAGACGAGCCTGCCCGACGTCGAACAGCGGCCGCCGCAGCACGCGCGGATGGGCGCCGACGTCCGCGACACCCCGCTGTACGCGGTGGTCGCGCAGCACCTCGACCGCCTCCTCGGGCCGACGTACGGCCGGCCCGGTGCGCTCCGCGACCTCGAGGTGTCGCCCGACGGCACACAGGTCGTCGTGACCGCGACGGTGCTCGACGGGCCCGACGCATCCCCCAGGACCGCGATCCTCGCGGTGCGCGACGGGTCGCTCGAGCTACTCACCTCCGACGTCGGGTCGGCGCACGGCGCACGGTTCGCACCGGACGGTCGCACGCTCGCCTTCCTCACCGACCGTCGGACACCCGGTGCCGCAGAGGCCGCCCTGCTGCGGACCGGCCTGGGCGAAGCCGTGGCGGCGCCGGCGGTGGCCGGCGCGGTCGAGTACGTGCGCTGGTCACCGGACGGTCGGCGGCTGCTGCTGGGGGTGGCCGGCGAGGGAGCCGACCGGGCCGCCGCGGCGGGCTCGGGGACGACCGCGGCACGCCCCGACCCCGACCGTGCCTCCTGGCTGCCCCGGGTGACCTCGGACTCCGACGACCTCCCGTGGCGGACGCTATGGGCCGTCGACGTCGACAGCGGCGGGCTGCGTCGGATCGGCCCCGAGCGGTGGAACGTCTGGGAGGCCGACTGGGCCGGATCGGACGCCGTGGTCGCGATCGCCTCGACCTCCCCGGACGAGGACGCCTGGTACAACGCGACGCTCGACCATCTCGACCTCGACACCGGTGACGTCCGGACCCTGCTCACCAGCGACGTCCAGCTCGCCGTGCCCGCCGGATCCCCCGACGGCCGGCGGATCGCCGTCGTGCAGGCACTGTGCAGCGACCGCGGCATCGCCGCCGGGGCGCTCACCGTCGTCGACGTCCACACCGCCGAGACCCACATGCCGGACACGCTCGGCGCCGACGTCTCGGACGTGCGGTGGATCGACGCCCATCGGCTCGGGTACGCGGGCCTGCGGCGTCTGGAGTCCGTCGCCGGCACCGTCGATACGACTCGGTGGACCGTCGAGGAGGTGGTGCGGAGCGCGGGCTCCCTCGGCGGCGCGGCGATGCATCCGGCGGCGGCCTTCGCCGGCGACGACGTGCTCACCATCCAGGAGAGCTACGTCGAGCCGCAGCGGATCGTGCGCACCTCGAGCGGCCGGGAACACCTGCTGTACGAGCACCGCCATGCCGGCATCGACCACCTCCGCTCGATCGCCGGAACCGCCACCGCGGTGCAGTGGGAGGCGCCGGACGGACTCGAGATCGACGGCATCCTCTGCACCCCGGACGGCGACGGCCCGTTCGCACTCGTGGTCAACCTGCACGGCGGACCGGTCTGGGGTTTCCGCGCCACCCAGGGCATGACCTACCCCTGGGTGGCGTTCCTCGTCTCGCGCGGCTTCGCCGTGCTGAGCCCGAACCCGCGGGGCAGCAGCGGCCGCGGACGGGCCTTCGCCGAGCGCGTCGTCGGCGACATGGGCGGCGCCGACGCGCACGACGTGCTCGCCGGGATCACCGCGCTCGTCGCCCGCGGCCTCGCCGACCCGGATCGGGTCGGGCTCATCGGCGGCAGCTACGGTGGGTTCCTCTCCGCGTGGCTCCCCACACTGGACACGCGCATCGCGGCCGCCGTGCCGATGTCCCCGGTCACCGACTGGACCAGCCAGACGTTCACGACGAACATCGCGAGATGGGGACTGCAGTTCCTGCAGTCCGACCCCCTGGACGCGGACAGCCACCTGCGCACCAGGAGCCCCGTGACGTACGCGAGCCGGGTGCGGACGCCGTGCCTGCTCGTCGCCGGAGCGCACGACCGGTGCACCCCGCCGGGCCAGGCCGAGGAGTTCCACGGCGCCCTGAGGCTGCACGACGTGCCGTCCGCGCTCGTCGTCTACCCGGAAGAAGGCCACGGCGTACGGCACCCCGCCGCTCGTGCGGATCTCCTGACCAGGGTGGCCTCGTGGTTCGAGCGACACATGCCCCAGTGAACGGGACGGGCGTGGCCCCGTCGACGCGACAGGCAACAGCACACACGGAGGAGAGCACGGTGGACGACGAGGTACGCATCTACGGTGAGACAGGTCAGCCCGTGCTGCTCATTCCGGGCGGTAACGTCACCTGCGACGGCTTCTACCCGGAGCTGATCGAGGCGTTGCTGGACGACCCCGGAGCTCGGGTGATCGTCCACGACCGGCCGGGGACGGGCTCGTCACGCACCGACGGCACGATCGCCGGGGCCACCCGGCACCTGCATGCGCTCATCCGGCGTCTCGGCATGGGCCCCGTCGTGGTGGTCGGACAGAGCCTCGGGGGCGGGATCGCGCTCCTGCTGGCCCACGACCACCCCGACGACGTCGCAGGCATCGTCGTCCTGGACGGCACGCCGGTGAACGCCGAAGGGGTCGCGCGCCAGGTCGAGCAGTCGCTGGTGGACGGCGCGGCGGCCGTCACCGATCCCGCCGCACGTGCCACCGTCGACCAGGCCACCGCGGCCTGGGTCGAGTCCGAGATCGAGAACCACCGGATGCGGCCGCCGCAGGCGGAGGCGATGAGGCGAAGCTTCCAGGTCGACAAGGCGCGCCTCGCCGACTACGCGAAGGGGCTGGGCGACATCGCCGCGACGTTCGACGAGACACGTCTACGTCCCGACATCCCGGCTGCGATCATCAGCGCGGACTACCCACCAGGCAACGAGCTGACCGACGCAGGCCTGGCCGCACACCGGCGCATCGCCGAGGCGTTCAGGACGGTCGCCACGATATGGCCCGGCTCACTTCACACAGTGCACCTGTCGCATCCCCAGGAGACCATCGAGGTGGTCCGCGCCGTCACGCGCCGCGCTGCCGGCATCTGATCTGCGCTCGGCGGCGGTCGGGGTGAACACCAGCTCGACATCATGACCGGCGCACCACCCGGACACGGTGGCACTTGCGGTGCGGGGGAGAAGTTCGTCCCGACCGACGAGGCCGCCTTGTGGTCGTTCCCGGTAGTCAACGTCGGCTGGCTGCATCGCCTGCCTGGCCTTGGTACTTGGCGTCGTGACCGACCGCCGCACTGGACGGCCACCTACGATCTCACTCCTGCTGGTCTGCAGAGGGCGGTGGATCTCCTGAGTCCGGCACACCGCCGTCCGGCCCGGGACTACAAGCGCCACCACACCGTGTCCGGGCCATGATGTCGCCACCCACGGCGCCGAGATCGGCAATTTGTTCGAGGTGCCCGCGACGCCGGACGCACCGCCCCCACAGGCGCTCACCGCAAGCCAGGAACGACTCAGCCGCGAACCATCTGCATGTGGACGCGCTTCGCCCGCAACGGCGACCCCGTCACCCCGGCATGGACCGACACCAACCGACGTCCGGCCCTGTTCCGGCGCACCCGGACGAGGGTCCGAACTCTCGGTCACCGATCACCGCGCCTTGCATCACTGCGCACTCCGGGACGACGTGAAGGGACCGGTAGGTCCTGCGAGACACGGGCGCGGTTGTCCGATCGAAGATCGTCGACCGGTCCGTGTGCAACGACAGGATTGCCCCCTGCGAAGCCACCGATGAGTCTCAGCCCAGCCACAGGTCTCAATGGCGACAGCAACGACAAGGAGACCCATGCAACAGCTACTGAAGGTCCAGAACTTCACCGTCTCCACCGACGGCTACGGCGCCGGGGAAGGCCAGAACCTGCAGCGACCCTTCGGCCACGCCGATCCAGTCATCCTGGCCTCGTGGGCCTTCGCCACCGCCAGTTTTCCGGGTCGCAAGGAGCCAGGCGGCTCACGCGGGCTGGACGACCACCTGGCCCGCGACTTCCACCACAACATCGGCGCCGAGATCATGGGGCGCAACAAATTCAGTCCGCAGCGCGGCCCGTGGGCTGACCACGAGTGGCAGGGCTGGTGGGGTGACGAGCCGCCCTTCCACACCCCCGTCTTCGTGCTCACCCACCACCCGCGCCCGTCCTTCACCCTCGCCGACACCACGTTCCACTTCGTCGACGGCACCCCCGAGAATGCCCTGGACAACGCCCGTGCAGCAGCCGACGGCCGGGACGTCCGCCTCGGCGGGGGCGCACAGACCATCCGCGCCTTCCTCGAGGCGGACCTGGTCGACACCCTGCACGTAGTGGTCTCCCCACTAGAACTCGGCTCGGGCAGCAGGCTTTGGCAATCCCCAGACGAACTCGACGATCGCTTCCATCACGACGTCGTTCCGAGCCCCAGCGGGGTGGTCCACCACCTCCTCTGGAGACGCTGACCGACCGATTGCGCTTGCTCGCGCGCTCGACCAACTGCGTCCCGCTGGCCGACCCCTACCGCACACCCCCGAATTCGTCCTGTAGAACGTGAGCTCAGCGCCAGAGTCGGAGCCAGCAGCCGGGTGCACGAGATCGTCGATCACGGATCACCGGCCGATCGCGGAAGCGTCACCGCCGCAGAGCATCGTCTCGCTCGCGGCGATGCCCGCGGCTGTGCGGGACGGCTGGCCGCGCCACAACACGATGTTCCTGAACCACGGTGTCACCGGTGTCGACTCTGCCGTCGACCGCATCCGATCCGCCGGCGGACATGCCGACGACCCGGTCGAGACCGATCACGGGCGGTCCGCGAGCTGCACGGACGTCCAGGGACCGCCCTTCGCCATCCACGAGGGCGATTCCTGCGGGCACCGTCGGCTGAGCTACCTGACCTTCGAGGTCACCGACTCCGCTCGTGCCCGGGCCTTCGTCAGCGCCACATTCGGCTCGAGCTTCAGGTCCGGCAGCCACGACGACGGCTGGCAAGTCGACGAGCTGTACCCGATGGCAGGCCTGCACAGTCGACATCGACAGCCGACCGTGGTGCCGATGTACGTGGTGGACGACATCGGGGCGATCATGAACGGAGTGCGCGCCGCCGGGGGCATCGCCGACGATCCCCAGCGCCAGCCTTGCGGGCCCGTCACCAGCTGCCTCGACGATCAGAGCATCCGCGTCTACCTCGGGAAGATCTCCTGACCTGGGCAAACGCTGGGCCGTACAGCCCAACCTGACGCAAGGTCCGCCGTGAAGTCAGGCAGCCGTCTCGGATCGACACAACTGTGGGTGGTCACACCGCCCGCATCGCGACCCCGTGAGAGTCCGTGGCCGAGCCCGCTGAACGGCGACATCTTCAGCAGCAGAACGTTCTGTCTTCGTCGAGCCCTCGACCCTGAAGATGAACACGATCAGCGCCGGGTCGATCGGCACTTCCGATCTGACCACATCGCTGCCCACGTCGTCGAACGGTGTCCAGACAGACGCGCCAGTTGGTCTTCGGGTAATCTTGGCTATTGGCTATTGGCGTGCCTGCATAGAAGGCACAAAGTCTGCCGGATGTTGCTGGGGCAGACAGTAGAGGGCGTCGTAACCGGCGAGGACGTCGACGGCGATATGGGCGGTGGCGTGCCGGATGGCGGTGGGCCCGGTCGCGCCACGCGCCGTCCGCAAGTCGAGCAACACCGGCCGTTCGCCGTGTCCGGCGTCGACCACCGCGCGCTCGATGCTGCCGGGCGCCTGATCCGGTAGCGGTTCGGTGTGCAGGGCTATGCCGTGGCGCTGAGTGCTGTCGAGCGCGAGGCCGGTAGTGGTGCCTCCGAGCGCGGTCAGACCGATCACGACATAGTCCTCGCCGAGTTCATCGGCAAGATAGGTCCCGGCCGAGGGCGCGGTGACGCCGGGCAGGAAGGTGAACGGGACTCGCTGAAGATGGCCGTTGTGGGCGAGGGCGACGACACGCTCCTCATCACCTGCCAGCTCGCGGATCAGCCGCACGGTCTCGGCCATGTAGACATCGCGTGAGGACACGACGCGCGCCGGTGGGTCGGGTGCGAACAGCACCGCGAACTCGCGTAGCTGCTCATCGAGGCGCAACGCTGCGCGGGCATGGTGCTGGGCGATGCGGTGCTCGCGGGCGAGACCAAGAGTCTCGACGCTCTGCAGCAGGCGGGCCAATGTCGCGGTGGCGTGGTCGCGCGTAGCGGCGTCGAGCTGCCCGTAACGTTGCGGAGCTCGCCCGTTGTTGTCCGAGGTGTAGTGACGGGTCGCCGCGAGCGCGGAGTCGACCAGGGACACCGCGTGCGGGGCCCACACCGCCAGGTGCTCGCGGACCGCGCGCAGCGCCGGGTCGGGGGAGCCACCCGAGCCGGGCAGGTCAAGGCCGACGAAGCGCACCACGCCGCCAGCGCGGTTGTGCTCGCGTAGATCGCGCAGCAACTCCTGGACCTCGGCAGAGTCGCCGGCGCGGAAGGTGAAACCGTCACGGGCGAGATGCTCGACGTCGTGCTCACCACCACCGGCGCGCAGCCAGGCGTCGACCAGAGCCCCCTCGGCGAACCCGGACTCGAGCGCGACGACGCCGAAGCCGAACTCGCGAACTAGAGACTGTACGAGCCGTGCGCGCAGCGCACCGAACTCCTGGACGCCGTGATTGTTCTCCCCGATCGCCACGACGCGGGCGTCGCCGACCACCTCGGCCAGCGCGGCCGGGTCGTCGGGAGCCATCCAGCGCACGGAGTCGGGCAGACCGGGCAGCATGTCCATCCACGTCATGCTCTCTTTCCAGCTGGACGGCGTCGAACGATTTCGGGCTCGGACACGCGGCCTCGGATCTCGAAACCGATCGATCCTCGACTCGCCGCGGACACAGATGCCCGAGGTTCCAGTCGTTTGCCGCTCGAGATCGGAGATACCCGCGGCTGCCTGCCGGCTCGACGAAGCTCCGAGGCCTGCCCGCTATGGCGTGACAATCGCGAACCCCGGGTCGGGAGGGTCGAGCACGCCCAGAAGCCGACCGAGAGCCTGCTCGTCGCCGTCCACGACCATGCTCCCGGAACTCACCATCTCGCTCGGCTCGCAGCGACCGGACAACAACCCCGGAAGGTCACCTCGGTCGATCTGAATCCGGGCGTCGGGCGCCGTACGCGCCCCGCCAGGCCCGTGGATGAGCGCCCCATTGGTCAGCCTGCACCAGTAGGAGTCCTGAGCGTCCCGGCCGGTGACCGTCCAGTCGATGCCGACCTGCAGATCCCACGCTCGCGGCCCGTCCACCTGGATCGCGACACCGTCGAACAACTGCCTCACAACGAGCGCAGCCATCATGTCCGCAGAGGCTGCCACCGTCAGTGTGCCCACCGGGGCGCCGCGAAGCTCGAGAGCGCCGGTGAGGTAGAAGTTGCGCCAGGTCCCGTTCTCCGCACCGTAGGCGAGCTGGTCGAAGGCACAGGCCTGGAGCTCACGGGCGTCACGGTGGCCGGGATCGGCGAAGACCAGGTGCCCGACCAGTTCAGCGACCCAACGGTAGTCGCCCTGCTCATAGGCGCGCCGGGCGACCGACATCAGCGCGCCGGGTCCACCGACGGCGTCGACGTAGCGACGGCCCGCCGGCTGCGGCGGATGGCCCCACAGATGGGCCGGGTTACCGTCGAACCAGCCCATGTAGCGCTGATAGATCGCCTTCACGTTGTGGCTGATCGAACCGTAGTAGCCGCGGGTGTGCCACGCCCGATCGAGTGCCGGGGGCATCTCGAGCGTCTGGCGATCTCCGACCCGACCAGCCCCTGGTTGAGCAGCCGCAACGTCTGGTCATGCTGGTAGGCATACAGATCGCGCTGCTCGGCCAGCAACTGCTCAATCTGCTCCGGTCCCCACGTCGGCCAATGGTGGGAGGCGAACTCGACCTAGACGGAGTCGACGAACAGTTCGATGGTCTCGCTCAGGTAACGGGCCCAGACATGCGCGTCGCGGACCACGGCGCCGCGCAGGGTCAACAGGTTGTGCAGGGTATGGGTGGCGTTCTCGGCCATACACACCGCCCGGTGGTCGGGGAACAGGAAGTTCATCTCCGCCGGCGCCTCCGCACCGGGGGTGACCTGAAAGACGATCCGGACACCGTCGATGCTCTCCTCCTGCCCGGTGCGGGTGACGTCGCGGGTCGGCGGAACCAGGGTCACGGTCCCGGTGGAGGTGGTCATCCCGAGACCGGCGCCCAGCTGACCGGCCGGCCCGACCGGGAGGGCGGCGCCGTACATGTAGGCCGCACGCCGGCCCATCGCCGTCCCGGGGAAGACGTTCTCCGCCACCGCGTGCTCGACGAAACCGTCGGGAGCCAGGATCGGCACCCGCCCGGACGCGACGTCACCGACCACGCCCCGCGCGCCGCCGAAGCGCCGGGCCGCCCCCAGTAGACGGTCCGGCGTCGAGCCGAGCACGTCCGGGCCGAGCGATGTCGAGTCGACGTGTCTTGGGCCAGTCCCGCATCCAGGTGTTGGCGGCGGCGTAGATCGTCGTGTTCAGGGCGCGGTCGCCGCCGCAGTTGAGCCGGCGCCACGGACCGCCGCCGCCGTGCCGAACCACCGACGGAGCGCGGCACGCAGATCCCCAGCGCCACCGACAGGGTCACCCGCCCACGCCACGTACTGATCGGGACGCACCAACACCGCCGCTGGCTGCTCTTCCTCAGGCGACAACCGCAGCACCTGCACCCGGTCGGTCAGCGCCTCGAGCACCGCTGCAGCGTCCCCGCCCGGGGTGCGGTCCAGCAGCAACGGGTGTCCCGCAGCCAACGCTGCCCGCGCATCCGGCCCCGGATCGGTCAACAACCGTCCGACCAGCGGGTGCGCACCCGGCCCCGCCCCCATGTCGTAGGCCAGATCGGAACCCGCAGTGAGCGCGGCGAGCCGGTGCAGCGTGGCGTCGTCGGCGAGCAGCTCCGTGAACAGCTCGCGCAGTGCGGTGACCTCCGGTCCGGGCATCAGCAACGCGTTCAACGAGCCCGCGTAGACCAGGACCCGGCGGGCGGCGGGCCGCCGCTCGGCGTCATAGGAGTCCAGCAGCTGTTCGGGCATGTCCCCGGCGACGACGGCCGCGAGCTTCCAGCCGAGGTTCACCGCATCCTGCATCCCCAGGTTGAGCCCCTGCCCACCCGCGGTGTCGACGTGCGCGGCGTCGCCGAGCAGGAGAACCCGCCCGGCACGGAACCGCTCCGCGTGCCGATTCTGACCGCCCTCGATCCGGCGCAGAGGATGCGGGCCCGGGCCCTCCGGCGCGTCGAACGCCACCTGCGTCCCGAGCACCCGCGCCACGCGCTCCCGCAGCTCGTCGAGAGTCATCGAGCCCTCGGCGCGCGGTCGGTCCCACTCGGTGGCCGACAGCAGCGGCGCCCGGTCGGGCAACGGCGCCCAGCTCACCCCGCCGCGATCGGTCCGCACCCCGACGAAGGGCTCCAGCGTTCCGAAGCCGGGCACCACCAGCCCACCGGTGACCGGATCCAGATCACCCGGATCGACCCGGACCGCACCCAGGGCCGAGGTGGAGCGGTCCTGCCCGACCCCCGGGAAGGCGATCCCGCTGCGCTTGCGCACGGTGCTGTGCCCACCATCGGCCCCCACCACATACCCCGCGGAGAGCTGATAACCCCCGTCGGGACCTTCGACATCGAGCCGCACCTCGTCGAGACCGGGCCGCAGATCGACCAGCCCGTGCCCCCAACGGATCTCGACACCGAGCTCGACGGCCCGCTCGGCCAACACCTCGACGATGTGGGGCTGAGGCACCGGGACGACCCGCAACGGGTGGTCGGTGAGCCGACCCAGCTCCAGCGCCAACCCCGCGAAGGTGTAGCCGGGCGCCGGCGGCACCGGCCGAGAATCCCCGGTCAGACGAGCGATCAGCCCGCGCCGTTCGAGCACCGTGACGACCTGCCCGACCAGTCCGTTGGCCTTGGGCACCGGGTCCGGGCCGGGCGCCTTCTCCAGCACGACCGGCCGACAGCCCGCCAGAGCGAGCTCGCAGGCCAGCATCAGCCCGTTCGGCCCTGCGCCGACGACGACAACCTCGATCATGACGTCCCCTCAGGGTCGGTGGGGCGGGCGGCCGGTTCAGCGAGTCCCGCGGTGAGCCGTTCGAGGGCGTCGCGCAGCACCGGACCCATCGGGACCGGACGCACCCCGCCCAGACAGTGCGTGATCGTGACGTCCACCGCGGCCTCGACGGCCGCAGCGACCAGCTGCGGGTAGGTGTCGCGCACCGCATCGGTCCCGGTCAGCGCCGCGACCGCGGACGCGAGCTCGTCTCGTGCCGCCGCACTCGCCCGCGCCAGCTCTCCCTGCAGGGCAGGCTCGGCCAGCATCACCCGCACGGCCGCAGCACGCTCGGGATCCGGCACCGACCGGTCCGTGTCGCCGGGCGCGAACTCGGCCACCACTGCATCGATCAGCGCCGCACGCAGCGAAGAGCCCGCCGCGAGGCCGGCCAACGTCTCGGCCACCCGCAACATCCGATCCACGTGCCGCCCCGAGATCGCCGCAGCCTTACTCGGGAAGTAGTTCCGGAAAGTGCGCGGGGACACGCGTGCCCGCGCCGCGATGTCCTCGACCGTCACCGCCGACCACCCCCGCTCGGTGACCAGCTCGACCGCGGCCAGGCTCAACGCGTCCCGGGTCTCACGCTTCTTCTGCTCCCGCAGTCCCGGCTTCGGTGTCGTGCTCACGGCCCCACCTTACAGGAAAATGCCGGGTCGGCAAGATTGCCATAACGGCAAATAAGGGTGATATCCGTCGGACAGCCCGATCCGCACGCGCCCTGCGCCGACGCCGACCGGTCGCACCTCGAGACAGCACTCCGACCGTCAACGCGGCGAACTCCCGGCCAGATACTCGACGGCGCAGGACCGCGCCGCGGGCGGCCATCCAGAGACCCCGCGCATCGGAGAACTCGCACGACCAGGTCTCAGCTCCGACGGACCACCACGATCTCGCCGCCGGCGACCGACCGTGACCACAACCCACCAGCACCGTGCGCAACTCGCGCCCGAACCGCACGGTGCCCCCGCGTTACCCGGCATCGATCAGGATTCGAGAAGCCCCACATCGGCCGGCCTCGCTAACGTCCACATAGAACACACCGACCGGCTCCCAGGGAGAACGCAGATCCACCACGTCCGAGACGGCCACCCACGGCGACGGATTCTCCGAGCAGGAGCGCCTCGCCGTGCGCGAACGCGCGGCAGAGCTGAGGACCAGGCCGGACGGGATCGAGGCAACAAGGCGGCCGCCGCCGAGGCCGACGTCCTATCGAAGATCGCGAACATGGCCGCACCCGACCGCGCGATCGCCGCACGTCTGCACGCGATCATCACCAGCAGCGCGCCCAGCCTGTCGCCGAAGCTGTGATACGGCCAGCCCGCCTACGCCCGCGCCGGAAAGGTCGTGTGCTTCTTCCGCAGCGGCCACGACGACAAGGAGCGCTACTCGACCTTCGGGTTCACTCCGGAAGCCGGCCTCGGCGACGGCGGCCCGTGGCCCACCTCCTACGCCGTCACCACACTGGACGACGACGCCGAGAACACGATCACCAGACTTCTCGCGAAGGCCACCGGCTGACGCCGCCCTCCAGGGCGCATGACACCGCGGCACCTGTCGACAGCCGCGCCGCCCGCGGACCTGTCCGCGCCGAACCCACCCGGCCCCGCGGATCATCGCGGCCCTCGACAAACCCAGGCCAACCCCGCGATCTTGACCGATGGCCGCGCAGGAAGCCGACCCAGACCGGGTGCTACTGCGTGCCGGGCGCTCGCCGCACCGATCTCCGGCGTCGGCCGCCGTGAGCGGCCAGGCCGCGCCGCCACCACCTGCCCGCTGCCCCCGTCGGGAGCGGACAACCCACACCTCGCCGCGGACAATGGAGAACAGGGGATCCGGCTTCCGCACACACACGCCGAGAGCGACGGACGGCTCCCCACTCGCTCATGATCGACCAGCGGGTGGTGAGCTCGCCGTAGATGATGAAGGTGATGCCGTGCTGGGCGGCGGCGAGTTCACCGGGCAGCGGCGCCGGTAAGCGCTGCTCGATGACCTGCGATGCGACGTCCGTGTCGAAGATGATTCGTCGCACGTCAGGCGATGCTGGAGCGGCGCATCCGGCGAAGGTCGGTGAGGAAGTCGTCGAGCTCGGCGTCGTCTTCGAAGATTCCGTCCTGAGCGAGTTCGTCGATGCTGGTGACCGCCTTAGCGTTGGCGAAGATCTCGTCGACGGTCGGGCCACGCCTGGGGGAGGGCGTCGGGCCCGGCTGCGTCGCCATCGCTCCCTCCTCGATCGGCGATCGGAACTCCATCGACGATAGCCGCGGCCGCCGTCGGCAGGCCGGACGACACCCTGCTGGCGGCAGCTGAGTGCCGAACGCTGGTGGTCACCGGCTGGGCCAGGGCGATCAGATGCGCTACCGCGAGTTCATCGACACCGTCCTCGGCGAGGAACTCGGGCTGCGCAAAGGACGCCGGTTCCGCACCGCGCTGAAGCGGCCCGGGCTGCCGCACCACAAGACCCTAGACATCGGCCAGCAGCCGGGACCCGACACCGGAGTCCACCCCGTCCCCGGCAGCGGTGACAATGATCTTCAGACGCGCGGCTAGAGCCTGCACCTGGAAAGTGTCCTCTCGACCCGCCGGGCATAGCCCTCAGCAAGCAATGTCCTACCTTGCCACGGGGCACATTCTGCGTTCAGGTCCCTGAACAGCCTTCAAGATCATGAAGAACCAGGGTTAGCGAGCACCACGCTCGCGCTGCCCCACCGCCTCCACCGCGACCGGGGCAGCTAGCTCCACGGCGAGCAGCACGTCATGGAAACGATGCGGTCGGCCCAGGGTTGCGCGGGTCGCGAGACGTCCGATGCCCCCGAGGGCCATCAGGCCCGCGAGCAGTCGCATCCGGCCCAGGTCGGGTTCGCTGGCCGTCGTCGTGTCGAGCCAGGCCAGACCGTAGCCGGGCGAACACAGGTCCCATGAAGCGAACGTGTGAGTCCACCGTCGGGTTGCCGATCATGCCGGGCTCCCCGCGTGCCCCACCGAGGAGCTGAACCCCTCCGATCGCTATGCACGCCCATCCGGCGACCCGTCCCAAGGTTCTCAACGCTGACATGACCACCATCCTGGCGCAGGGGGCAGGGCCTCTGGTTCGCCGACCGCGAAACGGGACGTAGCAGGCGTGACGAGATCCGCCCAGCGAGTCAAGCTCGTCCGCCCGCGCACTGCACAACGGGATCACCGGTCGAACGTGCGGCCGCTCGGGTGTAAAGAGCGCCGACGACGGCAGCCACAGCCACTACCAGCAACAGGGGATGTAGGACGTACCTCGGCCGGGGCCGTGAGCCACCTGGCCCTCCGGAATTCGCAGCACGAATGACTCCACGGAGGGCACCGGGAGCACCTCTCCCCGTCGCCTCGACCGATGGGGCACGATGACCCCATGAGCAGCAAGGCAGCACGGCGTCCCGGCTGGGTCCGGCCCGTCGCCGTGCCCGACTCTCTCGACGAACTCGACGAACTCGACGAACTCGACGGAGCGCTGAGCGGACCGGTCGGCCTGCCTACCCGCATGTTCTGGTCCGGTCCAGCACCGGAGGCCGTCCGCTGGGATCTCTCCGACCCCGACCGCCGCCGCGATCTCTACGAGATCGTCCTCACCCACGGCGACCTCGACGACGTCAGGATGCTCGTCAACCGCCGAGCGCTGCTCGATCAGTGGACGGACCTGTACCTGCCTCCCTGGATTCGCGAGGCCTGGCGCCCGCTGATCGACAACGCCGACACCGCGGCATGACATGAGCCTGGGCCCACTCCAGAACATCATCGCCACGACGGCGCTCGCCCTCCCGGAGGCGCGCACGCTGGCGCTCGCCGGCGGCGGAGCGATGATCGCCCACGGCTACACCGAACGCAGCACACACGACATCGACCTGTTCACCGAGATCGACGACGACGAGGCCGTGCGGATCGCCGTCGCGCTCCGCCTCGCTCTGCGCCATCGCGGGATCGAGATCCGAGACGCAGCTGAGCCTCGCGACCACCGGTTCATCGCCGTTGCAGCCGACGGCCGAACAGAGTGTCTCGTCGAAATCTTCGCCGACGGCGGGCGACTCCGTCCCCGCGTCGCGCTCGACATCGGCGCCGTCCTCCACCCGGAAGATCTCGCGGCGGACAAGGTGCTCGCGCTCTGGGCACGAGCACGACCCCGCGACTACCACGACGTCGCCGCGCTCATCGAACGCTTCGGCTACGACCGGCTCCTCGAACTGGCCGCGGAGAAGGACGCCGGCTGGGCCGAGGACGGCATAGAGCCAGGATCGATCGCAGGACTCGTACAACTCTTCGAGCAGTGGAACACCGAACTCCGAAATGCCTCACCGTGACGATCGAGTGGATCACCCCGCAACCGACCGAGCGGATCATGAGATCGCTGAAGTCCGAGTTCAGATGCATGGGCGCGGCAGGGTTCGAACCTGCGACCCCTCGGGCGTCAAGCGCGCAGGCCGCATCCAATAGGGCACCTACCAGCAACAACAGTTCACGTGCGGGACTCATGAACCGCGCTGGCCTCGTCAGTGCTCGGGGTTTCGCAGCACGGTTGATTCCACGGAGCAGGTCAGCGGCTACCGGTTCGGGCGGCGGCCGCGGCTCTGCCGTGTCGGTGAGGCGACGAGGACGCCCATGCCGAGGTACTGCTGCGCCAGTGCACGCAGACCGCTCCCCTCGATCAGCTCGACCCGGCCATTCTCGGCGGCCTTGGTCCAGCACCCGCTGGAGAACCATGACGTCGTGATCAGCACGGCCCGGCCAGCGCGCTTCTCGTCCATCGCGCCGACCAGCTCCCGGATGTGGTTCACCCCGAGTACGCGCGTGTACTTCTTGGCCTGAACGATCGTCAGCCCGCCGACGAGCGGGTCCGGGTTGACGACGACAGCGTCAACTCCGTCGTCGCCCTTCTGGTTCGTAGTCCAGCCCTGCAGCCCGCGCGCCTCCAATAGCTGGCGGACGAAGTGCTCGAACTCCGTAGGCGTGATCTTGGTCAAGTCAGTCCGTGAATCCATCTCGGCTACGCCGTCAACACTCGCCGTGAATGCGAACCTAGCCAGATCGAAGTCCCGTACCGGTGTGACCGCCTCGACCAGGTGCGGATGGTGCGAGACCAGTGCGTTCAGGTGCTCCAGGCACTTCTGCGGGGTGACGTCGCGCAGGCTCAACCCCAGGTACGCCTCACGCTCAACACCGAAGCTGATCAAGCATGGATACTCTCGCTGGCCTGTTGCTGGGCTGATGGAGTGCACATGCCCGCTCAGCTCGACGTTGACCAGCTCCGAGTCGGCCTCGAACAGGTCCCGCATGTACAGCAGCGCGATCTGGCTGACCACCGACCGGTAGACCTACGCGATCTGGCCGGCCGGGCGCGGCTTCTCCTTCGTCGTCGCACTCGACACGACGTAGTTGTAGGAGGCCACGGTGGGCACGACGTCGACGGGCGGGAGCTCGAAACGGACATCCGCTTGCTCCCCCAGAGGGTTGTAGGCGACCTCGACCTGGTGCGGGACGCTGCAGGGCAGCTGGGTGCGGTCGAGCACCATTTCCACGTACTCCTGGACGCTCTCCCGATCTCGCTGGCTCACGCGCTCTGCAAATGCTGTCACAGCGGCGTTATGACGGTTGAGTTCCTCGCAGTGCGCGCGTACCACCTCCGCATGACGAGCATGCTCTTGATCGACCCACCGCTGCCGTAGCCGCTCCTGCTTCTCGTGAGAGTCCAGCGCGTGCTCGTAGTCCTGTCGAGCCTGCGCAACCCGCATCGCGTGCCGAGCCCGACCACCGAACAGCCCTGCGAGCGCTCCCGGCTCCGGCAGATCTGTCCATTCCGGCCGTGGGATCGGCACGGCCCGGCCGCCGAGATCGAGCGCCGCCAGCGGCCGCCACTGCCGCACGGCCGACCTCCTCGGGCCTCGCCTCCTGATCGCCCTCGGGTTCGGGGCCAGCGTCGCCCTGATCATGTTCGGACTGATCCTGGCGGTGGCCGGATGAGTAACCCCGACGCCATCACCGCCGCCGTCCGCAACGTGCTCTACGTCCGGCCCGCCGACACCGACCCGGACCGGTGCTGGCCCGACGGGTGGTGCGAGCTGTGCGGCACCGCCGACGGCCAGGTCCTCACCCTCGTGCACGTCGATGACGGCGCCCCTGTCGACGCTCACCTGGAGTGCGGCGAGACCCGTGGTTGCATCCTGCCCGCCTGCGCCGGCGCTGACGACCTGTGGGGGGCGCCTGCGGGCACTGCCTGCGAACCGTGGTGCCCATCGTGGGCCGCCGATTCGGAGGTGCCCCGGTGACCGCCACCGACCCGACCGGTGCCCGCCGGGCAGCGGCCGACGTCCGCGCCCTGATCCTGCGGGTCGCCGAGACCGTGCACGGCGCCACCCTCACTCACCGGCCCGTCCCCGGCTACCGGGTGCTCACCGACACCGTCCTCGAGGATCCGCTCGCCGGGGTCCGGGCCGCCGACCTCGTGCACCGGGCCGCCCTGGCCCAGGTCCGTGATCACGCCGACGCCGCCCGCGCCGCCGGCCGGACGTGGGACGAGATCGCCGACGCCCTCGGCATCGCCGACGGCGATACCCCCGCGCAGAACTCGCCTACCTGTGGCTGATCGACGACCAGCCGCTGCCCGTCGATCCGAGGATGTAACGGCGGTCCTCGACCTGGTGGCGCTGCAGCGCCTGCGGCGAGCGGATCACCGACTACGGACCGTTCGAATCGCACCCCGACGACCGAGAAGAAGGACACACTCCGGACTGCGGTCGGTACGCCGCGGACCTGTCCGCATACCGGGCGGGGTGGGAGACGTGACCCGGCCGTGGATCCGACACCTCGTCGTCGCCAGCGTCACGATCGTCGCCTTGGTGGCCGCGATCGTGTCCTACGCGCACATGTTCGAGCTGGCCGGCGGTCCGGCGAGGGATGGCGGGCGTGGCTGTTCCCGCTGTCGGTGGACGGGATGCTGCTGGCCGCGTCCCTGGCGATCGTCGACCGGCGCCGCGCCGGACTGCGTGCCGGTTGGGTGCCGTGGGCCGGGCTGGTGCTCGGCATCGGGGCGTCGCTGGTCGCGAACGTCGCAGCCGCGGAGCCGACCGTGACCGCGCAGGCCGTGGCGGCGTGGCCGCCGGTGGCCCTGGCGGTCTCCATCGAGACGCTGGTCGTCGTCCTGCGGGGCAGTACGCCCACACCTGTCCCGGACAGCCGAGGGTCCGCGGCGGTCGCCGGTACCGGGCAGTCGGCGGCCGCCGACGCGATCGAGCACCAGGTCGTCGCCGAGCGCCATCCCGTGGACGACACCGGCGACGGCCCGGAGCTGGTCGTTCCGGAGCCGGACAGCCCGCGGGACTGGTGGGCACACGCCGAGCCGCTGCCCGCTCTGGCCACCACCATGGTGCTCGCGCTGGCAGTGCTCGCCGTTACCGTGCTCGCCGTCGCGGGCTGGTACCGCTGGACCCGCACCGCCGGGACCGTCACCCGGTGGGGCAACCGGATGCGCCGCACGGTCGATGTCGCCACCGGTGTGGAGCTGGCCCGCGTCGCTTCCGGCCCGGCGTTGCGCCGCAAGGCCGCCGTCGTTCGGCCCTCGCTCGGCGAGCGCACGCCCGACCGATCGCAGGACCACCTCGAACAGTTGATCACGCACTCATCTCGTCCCAGTTAACCGCTCAAATACGGCAACCGACCACTGATCGAGATAGGTGGCCCGTCACTGGTGGGCGAATCTACTCTTAAGGCGCTCCCCGGCATGCAACATCGCAATTCTCCCCGCCCCCGAATGACGGAGAACGTCATGATGCGCAAGACCGTGCGGTTCTACGACCTGCAGGTGCTCCCGAAGGACAGCAACGAGAGTCGGCCCATCGCGCCCGGCTTCTGGACCGAGCTGCTTGGGAAGGTCACCGACCAGCAGGCCGAGGTCGACAGTTCAAGGTCCGCGGAAAGATGCTGCACGGCGAGGCCCGCACCTGCGAGGCCCCGCTGCAGCGCTACTTCTACGTGGGCAAGGTCCGCCCGAAGGCGGACTGGCCCGACACCCTCGACACCGACGGCGCCGTCGGGCACCTGGCCGCGAACCTGCAGGACGAAGTTCCACTGGAGAAGACGTACGTCATTCCGTTCGGCCACCAGAACCGGATCGCGGTCCTCACCATGTCGCAGTCCGCCCCCCGCGTTTCCTCCCTGGAGGACTGGTTCACTAAAGCGGCCGGCCTCGACCCCAACACCACGCTGCTGAACCTGGTTCCGATCCTGGACCCACGGATCAGCGAGAAGCTGGAGCAGTCGACCGGTGCCACGATGTTCGAAGTGCACGTCGAGCCCCACGCCGAGATCCCCGGCGGCGGAGGAGAGGTCGGTGACGCGGCGCGCTCGGCGAAGAACGTGTCGACCGAGACCGACCTCGTCCTGAAGTGGAGCCTCGCGAACCGAGGCGGGAGTGCAACGACCACCTCGGATCTCCTGCACGCCGCCCGGTGGGCACGCGGCGAGTGGGCCAAGCGTGCAGTCGTCAGCCTCCAGCTCGACGACGGCGACGGTCCCCGCATCGAGCAGTACGACCTCGTGACCCACTACTTCACCAGGTCGGAGAAGTTCGACATCGTCGACAGCGAACGTCCTGCGGAAGAGTTGGTGGTCCATGGTATCACCGACGCCATCGAGGCGTTCGGTCGGGCGTTCGCGTAGTACCGGAACGGACGGCCGACCGGACGACGAAGCGGAGGCCGACATGCACACTCCTGGCGAGGCGCCGCACTGGGTCGTCCGGACGTATCGCGAGGCCGTCGGTTGGGTTCAGGACCACCCGCACTGGGTGTCCCTGATCCTGGCCGGCGGGGTCGCGCTTCACGCGGTCAGCAGCTTGAAGTGGACCCGGCTCTCTCCGTACGCATTCTTGACCGGCTCCGAAGACCCCCAGATCAGCGTTGCCGTTGCCATTTTCGCCGGGACGGCCGGCGCGGCGGCGCTGGTAGCAGGCTTCGCCGGCGTCGTACTCGTCTTCACCATCGGTGCGGCCAGCCCCCGCCTCCGGACGTTCCGACACCGTGGCGGCGGTTCCCTCCGCCGGAACTGGATCGCGGTCGTGACCGAGCCGTTCGTCGCCACCCTGCTCGGGCTGACGGCCGCGGTTACCGCGACGACAACGGGCCGGGGAGTTGCGCCGTGGTTGTTCGAGCTGGCCGTCGTACTGCTGGTCCATGCCGCCGCACGGCTGATCTGGATCCTGCACGAGCTGGTCGAGATCGTTGCCGTCGACGACCGGATCCTGGACCGGAAGGACCGTGAGGTTCCTCTCGATCAGCTCTTCCCCCAGTAGCACAACTTCCCAGACTTGCCTCATCTTGCAGGTGCGGAGCCCGCACCTGCCGCAGGCCGTAGCGCGGCGCGCCTCGCCCACCCCCCCGACCAGCACCCGGACTATGGTCGGCATGATCCGCGCGCTGCCCCGCCCCGGCTCAATCCGCCCCCGGCCCGCCCGGCTGGAGACGAAGACCGCCGCGCTCGCCGACGCCCCATCCGCCGCGGCGACCGCGGGCACCGTGCTCGCCCACACCGGGGCCCACACCGCGGGGCAGCACGAGTCCCCCGAGTTCGACCTGTCCGGCGACCCGGAGGGCAACCGTGTGGGCGATCGTCGCCGTTACCGGGGTCCGCGACGACGTCAACGACATCATCGTCCCGGGCGCCTTCCGGACCCTGGCCGAGCGGGCGATGAAGGGCGTCAAGGGCCACGACTGGAACCGGCCCGTGCTCCGCCAGATCAAGGCCGTCGAGCTGCTGCCGGGGGACCCGCGGCTGCCCGACACGCTCGCCGACGGCCGGACACCCTGGCCGCACGACGCCGGGGCACTACTGGTAAGGGCCGCTACATCCTCGGCACCCGCGACGGCCGCGACGCCTACCAAGAGGCGAAGGCGTTCGACACGACCAGCGCCTACTCCATCGACTACAAGGTCACCCCGGACGGCGCGAAGATCAGCGCGGGCACCCGCCGGATCTACGACCTCGACGTCTACGAGTTCTCGCCAGTGCTGCACGGCGCGCACCGGCTCGCCACACAGATGGCGATCAAGTCCGGCCGCCCGGACCGGCTGCAGGTCAAGGCCGCCACCGGCGGCAGCCGCATCCGGTCCGTCCTGTCCCTCACGACGTGCCTTGTCTGCGGTGGGCCCGCGTCCGGCGGCCTCGGCGGCCGCCGTGCCGACAGCGGTCTGGTGTGCGCGAACTGCCTCGCCGAGATTGACGGGCTGACCGACACCCTCACCCCCGACGACGTCCACGCGCTGCCCGACTTCGAATTTCTCGAGGCTCCGCGCCTCGGGTTCGCCGACCCGATCACGTGCGGGCTGTGCGGGGACATCGCCGGGGGCGCGGTCGACCGGATCGCCGACGACCAGGAATGGATCTGCCCGGACTGTGTGGCCGCCGTGACCGACCTCGGCGACCAGCTCGCCGCCGACGCCGACACCGGGCCGTCCGGGCTCGCCGAGTACGCGCAGGCGCTGCGCGACGAGAAGCCGCTGATCGCGCTGCCCGACGGGACCCTGGTGCGGGACCAAGCTGCACGGCAGGGGCACGGGTGGGCGCCCGGCGCGGGAGGTCGAGCGCAGCCGTAACGTCAGACCGCTCGGACGTCCCGCCCCGTGCTGCTACGTACGTAGGCGGCGGATCTGTCCCTCAATGGCCTCGTACATGTCGAAGTTGCGCTCGGCCAGCAGCTCGACCAGCTCGTCGAACACCTGCTCCAGTTCGACCGGCTCGTCGGGGTTGTTGACCTCGTAGCAGGTGATCGCGGGCGTGAACGGGTTCGAGTCAACGAGCAGCACGTACAGGCGCTCGAACTGCTCCTCTCGATCGGCAGGGTCGCTGCGCCGGGTGAACAGCCGGAAGCGGGGAAACACGTTCTCGAACGTGCTCTTGCGGCGCGTGGTCCCGTCACCGGCCGCCCCCGCGTCGAGGAAGAAGAACCCGGCGACGACGGCATAGGGGAACCGTCGGTGCAAGGTCGTCGACTCGAACAGCAGGTCGCCGCGTCGGTTGGTCAGGTTCTTCTGGAAGTGTCCGCCGACGCCGTCCCGGAACATGATGGTCTTGACCGAGCAGGCGAGCAGCAGCCCGGACTCCTCGGTTGCCCAGGTGACGTCGACCTTCTTCGCGCCGATGCCTCCGGCGAGCCGGCGTTCCGCTCCGGACACACCCACTTCACCGTCGGGTGCCGGCCGGGCGCCGGCCATGCCCCGAGCGCGCAGCTCTTGCCCGATGGCGAGTGCCAGAGTGTTGCTGATCTTGTTGCCCCAAGGCCCCTTCTGGCCCTGCAGGGCAGTGTCCTCGGGCTTCGGGCCGGCTGCCTTCACAGCCTCGGTCAGTAGGTCGTCAATCCGAGCCACGAGAGCCCCTTGCGACTCGACGAGCGGTCAGCTCGGCGTGCGCTTCGCGCAGCACCCGAACCTCACTACGGGGCATTCCCAACTCTCCGACCAGCAGCACGTCATCGACCAGCTTCGCTGCGCCGAGCAGCTTGCCACTGCGCAGCTGGCCTGCCACCTGCGGACGGATCGCGCACAGGCGATCCCGGGCCGCGTCGACAAGCGCCGCAGACGGGACGGGCAGCCGATCGGCTTCCCGCGGCTCCAGTTTCAGCATCCCGCCGCCGTACGCCCGCCCGACGGTCTCGGCTCCGACCAGCGTCATCGACGTCAGCGCGGCCAGCGGGAGCAGCGACGTACCCAGTTCCCGGACCTCAGGGCGCAGGTAGACGCCGTGCACGGAGTTCAGGTGCCGGGCACCGGCGGCGTTCGTTGTGAGTCGCGGGGTGTCGGCGTTCATGTAGGTGATCAGCATGTCGGCCGGTTTGACCAACGGCACCCGCCACCATGGCTTGCGGACCCTGCACTTGTAGGCGAGGTGGACGTTCGCCGTCTCGCCCGCCTCGATGTAGTCGAGGGCAGCCGGGGAGGGCGTGCCCTCCGGCCGAAACAGCCATGTCGCTGATCCGCTGCGGCCGAGCTCATTCCAGGCGGCCGTGCTGAACGAGAGACCGCGCAGGTGTCGGCTCCCCGGGGGGCTCAGCCTCACCAGGTCCGAGGAGGCCAGGCCCAGCTCGGCGGCGCGGGCCGGTGACAGCGTGAAGTACCGGTTGTTCCCGGTGACCATCCCGAGCGTGGTGTCGCCCCAGGTCTCCAGCGGGGTGAACTCGTCGCCGGAGATCAGCGTCGTGTACGCGGTCAGGGCATCTGCCGACAGCAGCGACGGCGTCCACTTGTCCTCGGGGCGCGCCGGGCGCCACGTGCGGCCGGCGGAGATCGTGGCCAGCTCGGCGGCGTTGCGGGCTTGGTAGATGCTGGCATGTTCGGTCGGGCCCTGCTGGTAGCCGTCCGCGAGTAGCAGCACGACCTCCTCCAGCACGCCCGGGAACACCCGCTCTGTGAACATCACCAGGTCGACGCGCGCGAACTTCTCAAGCAGAAATCGGCGCACCTCGGCGGCGTAGTTGACACTCAGCAGCTCCGCTGGCAGAACGAGCCCCATCCGGCCGCCCGGTCGCAGGAACAGCGCAGAGTGCACGGTGAACGCCGCCCACGATGACGCCAGGTTCGTCAGCGGCACCCCGGCGCGAAGTGCGGCGGCCCGCGATCGGGTCCGAGCTTCGCCTGTGAAGTCCTGGTACCGCACGTAGGGCGGATTGCCGATCACTACGTCGTAGGACCCGGTCGGCTCGGTGCAGAAGAAGTCCCCGGTCTCGATCCGGGCGTCGACCCCGGCCTCCGCCAACAGGTCCCCCGCAGCGCGAGCAGACGCCTCGTGCAGTTCGACCCCGTCCAAGGCGCCCAGGTAGAGACCCAGCTGGTCCGGGCCGCGCAGCTCGGCCAGCCGGTCGACGGCGGCAAGCAGGAACGACGCCTCACCGCACGAGGGCTCAAGTACTCGGTCTGACGTGCTGCGGACGGCCCAGTCCGTGATGTAGCGAGCAACCGGCTCCGGGGTGAAGAACGCGCCGCGCGCCTTGCGCAGTTCCGCCGTGTCGAGCGCAGCAGACGGGGAGGGCACGTCGCGCATCTTGCCGTACGCACAACCTCGCGTACGGCCCGGCTCGCCGCTGACGAGCCACCCGAGACGAATCGCTCCGCAAACTTGATGATCCCCGGCAGCTAGCCCATTCAGCAGCTAACGCTGCACCGGGTGCCGCGATTCCAACGGCGAAGGGCCGCACCGGGCGGCTCTGGTCACCGGGGAGACCAGCACAGATGCGCGCAAGCAACCAGCACCGCGTACACCGTCTCGGCCGCCGCGCACTCCGTGCTCTCGTGCCCGCGACCTTGGTCATCGCCCTCGGCGTGAGCGCCGCGCTCACCTTCACCGAGCTGCCTTCGGCCCCCGTCGCTCAGGCCGCCGGCCCGATCGACGCGACCGCTGCTGCGCCCACCCCGGTCCGCCGACTGGTGCCGCCGCCGCCGCTGCCCGCACGGGTCATCCCGGACTTTCCGCTGCCCCAGCCGGTCACCACCGAATCCGAGCCCGTCACCTACACCTGCGATCCGACCGGCGACCCCGAGTTCGGCGACCCCGCCAACCCGCACCTGATCACCAACAAGGACTGCCCGGCCCTCAACGCTGCCAAGGAGCAGGCCCAGCGCGAGTACCTGGAGCAGCTCAACAGCGACGTCGTCGGAGACCACCGCGAGTACACCTGCTCCGACCCCAGCAGCTCCGACTACGGCACCGCCGCGTGCGGCACCGACGCCGACGGCGATGGCCTGATGGACGGCGGCCCCCTAGACACCGACTGATAGCAGTGATGGGGATCAGCCGCGACGTAGCGTCCGACCATGCCGCTCGACTTCCCAACTCTGGTCCCGCTAGTTGTGTCCGTACTCGGCGCCCTCAGCGTCGGCTCGCTGATCTTGCAATGGGCCGCGAGCGGGAAGGATCGTAGGGCTGCACGCGCCGAAGTCCTCCGCGCGCTCGGTGCCGTCGAGGCTGCCCGATGGAAGTTCTCGGAGCGGGATGCCTATCAAAATCTGCGCGACGCGATCCGCGATCTTGAGACTGCGGCGCTGCTGGCCCGAGTTCCCCGTCGAGTGCTCATCCCCTACTCCGAGCTGTCAATCGCCTCTCTGTGGTGGCTCATGGAGGAAGCCGACCTAACCGAGCCGGTCGGGCTTGACCTGCACATCTCAGACGCAGTGCACGACGCGGCCGAGATCGTCAGTCGCGCGACCTGGGAAACGCCAGCCACACGGTGGGCTTGGCTCGAAACCCGACTCACAAGACTTGAACAGTCTGTCGCCGCCGTCGACGATGACCGTTTTCAAGCCAAGATCCGTTCCGCTCGACGAGGCATCTGACGGAGTCGGGCCCTCTGATTATGTATCAAGAACCCACGCTCTGACCAGGCAAGACGGTTCGAGTGAGCGCAAAGTGAGTTCGGCAGTCCACCCGTAGGACCGGCTGACTTCGACAGTAGCTTCCGCGGCGGCCGGCTTCCTCGTCGTCGCTACATCGCGAACCCACCTGATCCGGCCAACGTCCACCCTGCCCGCGACTCACAGACGGTCGTTCGAGACGCACCCACCGGTGGGGTAGGTCTCGGCCGCTGGCAAGGTCGTCGGGTGCTCGCGCTAACTCCAGCTCCTCCGCCCAGACCTGAGCCCCCTCCCGCGGCGCCAGCTGTGCCCGTCCCGGATTCCCCGCCACAGAATCCGCCGGTAGAGCCCGATGTCGCGCAGTTGGTCTTCGATGGTGGCGACTGGATCACGCTTGGCATCGGACTCCTGGCGGCAGCGCTCGCGACCTTGACGTGGATCGCCTCCCGCCGGTCTGCAACCGCAGCCGCGGAGTCCGCTGCCGAGGCCGCGAAGGCGAACGAGGAGGCCCGGACGGCGAACAAGATCGCCGCCGAACAGCTTGCCCTGGGCAAGGAGCGTGCTGCGCAGGAGCAGGCCGAGGCCGCCGAGCGGGCTGCGGACCAGGCCCGCCTGATCCAGATGGACGTCGCGAACTTCGGCGGGATTCAGGTACGAATCCTGAACCACAGCACGTTGGCGATCACGCACGTGCGACTCACCAGCGTCGTTGGTACGGCTCATCCGGACTGGACGTGGCGCCTGAATCGCGCCGTCATGGGCAACCGTCTGGTCCGACCGTCGGTCGCGCCGGGCAAGAACGCGAAGTTCTTCCTCGACTTCGCGGACCCCGCTGGGGGCGAGCACCACTCCGCCGGTGAGGAGTACGAGATCACGTATCGCTTCACCGATGCGCAGGGGGTTCGCTGGCAGCGCACGGGCAGTGGCTCCCCTCAGCAAGTCGATCGCGACGACACAGACCTCGACGAGTAGCCGGCGCCCCTCGACCTATCGCCGTCCGCGTAGGAGCCAGCCCGGGCGTGTGTGCGGTCCCTCAGTTCCCGGTATCGACTCCGGCACGGCCGCGGGTGGATCCGGCGCGCCCCATGGCGACGTGCCGTCGGCCAACTCGACCCGGCCGCGGTCGACATCCGCGCCCCACTCTGTCGGCCCCGTCGGCGCCAGCGGATCCGGCCACGGCGTCCCGGGCGCCCACTGCACGGAGTCTCGTGCGGCCGCCGACCCTGGGTGCGGCCACGTCGTCTCCGCGCCGGCCGCGCTGTGCTTAGTCATGTCGTTCATGGTGACCCTCGAGCGGTCCGGCGAGGTGGAGGCGCGACGGCCTGGTGGCCGGCGTCGAGGGGATCGGCACGACCTCTCATCGCCACCGTCGATGCGCGAACACTGGGGCTTCCCGGACCACCGGAGTCATGGTATTCATGAATTACTACACACTCATGGATGGGATCCGCTATGACGACCACCTCTACCCCGCGCCGCGCGGCCGCCACCCCCAACGGCCAGTGCTGGTGTGACTGCGGCGGCACGACCAAGCCCGGATCGTTCTTCCTGCAGGGCCACGACAAGCGGGCCGAGCGCTACCTCGCCGCGATCAACGGGGCACAGAACATCGCCGAGCGCCTTGCCGCGCAGGGATACGTCCCCGGGACCGGCGGGAGCCTGCACGCCGCGACGCTCGCCGCCGACCCGACCTACGAGCTGTGCGGCCGCGCCCGCCCCAACGGCGAGAACTGCCGCGTCATCGGACACGGCGCCGGGATCCGCCGACACCGCGCCGACGACTCCCAGCACGCGCCGACGACCGACTGAACCGTCAGCACATCAGCATGCCGCGGCCAGGCTCCGGACCAGCCGGCGCCACCAGCCCGCGCACCGCAATCAACCTGGACACCGACCCGTACTGCGGCGGCGGACTCACCGTCGCAGTACGGACCCGGTCGCGCCCGTCGCACCCGCAGCCCGGACCTCGGTCGCGACCATCGTGCTCACCTACTGATTCGCCGCGGCCTCCGCACGTTCAGTCATCGACGCCTGCGGGAGCCACGACAAGGTGCCGCTGAACTGCACACCGGCCCAACAACCGATGATCAGCGGCGCGTCGGTCGCCGTCGTCACCGACGGTGCCTGCACCGCCGCCGGATGTGAGCCGGACTGTGCCGTCGCCGCCCCGGACGGGGCCCGTCGAGCGCCCCCGCGTACCGCAAAAACAACGCGACGATCATCGTCTCCTCGGACCACGTCGCGGTACTGACGTAGGTGCCTGCCTCGGAGCACTCCCGGCGCCACGTCGACAACTGCGCGTTCCGATACTGCGACGCCCCGGGCGACCCGAGCTTGGACCCGACCTCCGACCGCGACCCGGCGCCCGCACCCGACATCGTCGGGCCGGCCACCGTGCCGTAGGCGTTGCCGACCACCTCGGTGAGGACGTCGTCAGCCTGCGCCCCAGGCACCGTCACCGAGGCCGACCCGATGCCGGCACCAGTGAAGGCGCCCCACGAGGACTGGAGTCGACATCAGCGCCCACCACCCGAACGCACCCGCGGCCACCGCTCCGGCCACAACCTCTCCGCGGTCGACGGCGGCGGCTGCAGATCCAGTTGCGCCCGCCCGGACGCATCCTCGAACACCTCGTCAAGGACCGACATCCAGACTTCAAGCCGTGGTCACGCTCCGCCCGCTCCGCCTCCAACCGCTCGCGCGCGGCCGCGTAGATCCGCCGCACAGCGACCCGCGGCGGCCGCCGGCGACGCCACCGCCGCAACGACACCCCCGCCTTGCCCTGCAGCTCCAGGTCACACATCGCCACCGTCACTGCGTCCCGGCCGTCCTCCAACGCAACCGCGAGCTTGCGGGTCATGCTGTCCGACGGGCGGACCTGACCGCGCTCGAGACACCGCACAGAGTCCTCCGAGACACCGGCCTTCGCCGCGAGCTGAGCCTGCGTCCACCCCCGCGCGCAACGCCGCGACCACAACTCGTAGCCGAAGCTGCGCCGCAGCCGAGCCCGCTCCTGACCCGTCACGCGACCCGGACGCTCTCGCGCGCGCGTAGATCCGGAATCTCCTTCCGGAGAGCCAGCTGCGCGGACGCGCGTTGACCGTGGTTCGCTCACTCCGGCCGCCTCCTCACCGACTGCTGCGTCGACCAGAACGTCGCTTCATGTCGGAGCTGCACGGGCGCCCAGTCAAGCCGGACCAGTCCGGGTCGCCAGCCGTCGCCGTCGCGGGCGACCAGACCGATCGCGAGAAGGTGCGTGGCTGCGGCCACCACCTCGTCGACCGACACGATGGCGCCGCCCACGCGCGACCAGACGCGGCCGCACAGGCCGTGCTTGAGCAGCGGCAGCTGGTCCAGCTCGGCAGGTAGCCGTCCTCGCCGACGCGCACGCAGAACACCGGCACCTCGCCGCGCAGGAACACCCCGGCCAGGCCGCGGCGCCCCAGCTCGGACAGCAGCCACCGGAAGCTCTCGACGTGGTTCACCACCTGGTGGACGGTTGGGCCGATCGGGTCGTCGGCGCCGGTGAGGTCGACGGTGGCGCGGGTGGCGAGCGTGTCGGTGACGTCCTGCTCCAGGTCGGCGAGGATCGTGGCGCCGAGGTGGTGGCCGTTCGTCGCGGCGCTCACGACCTCACCCCGAGGCGGGCGGCGGTGACGGCGCGGATCTGCGGGTGGTCGATCCGGGCGAGCAGCGCCGGGATGGACTAGCCGAAGCCCTCGGCGAATTCGACAGGGTCGCCGGTGGCGATCAGCAGCGCGGCCATGCCCTCGGCACATAGGCAGCCGCGCTCGCGGGCTTCGGGATCGGTGGGCTCGGCGAGGATCTGCCCGACCGCGCGGCGCCCGATCATTCTCAGGAACTCGCGGTGGGCGGCCCCTTCGCTGGCCCGGTCGGCGACCGAGGTCGAGTAGACCTCCGCGAGCCGCTGCAGGGCGGCGGAGACGCCGAGGTGGCCCTGTCGCCGAAGCGCAGCAGCTGCAGCGTGTGCCGCAGCGTCTCGTCGCCTTGACGTTCCCGTTTGTCCGCGAGCGGCGAGCACAGCGGCCCGGAACCGGCGCCGCACGGCCGTGCACACGACGCCGTCGTAGCCGCGCGGCATCCCGTTGAAGAACCCGGCCCAGTCCTCGCGGCTCACCTCGAGCGGGGTGCCGCGCTCGCCGTCGCGGCGCAGCGCGGCGACCAGCTCGGCGGGCAGCATGGGCGGATCGGCGGGCCGCGGGATGCGGTCCAGCCGGACGCCGGGGGTCGCGGGGTCGGGCCGGGCGTCCGCTCGCCACTCGAAGATCGAGCCGCCCGAGTCCGGGTTGATGCTCGGAGGGGCGACGGCGTACCTGTGCCAGTGCTGGATCAGCTCGACGCCGGGCAGCGCCCCGACCAGTTCGACGCCGTCCGGGACCAGGCCGAGGTACTTGCCGCTCACGTCGTCGCCGCGACTGGTGATCTTGAAAGTCGCGGGGAAGGAGACACCGGTGTCGGCCTCGATCGCGGACAGGGTGGCCGCGCCCCGCTTCACGACGCCGCCCTTCTCGTAGTCGTCACAGTCGACCGCGACGCGGTGCGACATGCCGATGCCGATGTTGCCGCGGGGCGCCATGTGGATCCACTCCGCGATGTCCGCTCCGGACGGGACGGTGCGGCCGCCGCCGGTGACGCCGCACGGTGGCGGCGACTTCTTGCCGCGAGGCAGCGGGAACCCGCTGGTCCAGCCGGCTCGGTAGAGGTCCCAGGCGGCGGTGGCGAAGCCCGGGACCGAGGCTGCGGTTCGAGCCGGCCTTCCGGCCGCGGGGGTGTCGACCGCGGTCATCGGGTCTCCTCCGTGAAGTTCGTGGTGATGGTCAGAGACCGGGTCTTGCCCCCAGGCGAGACTCACAACGGACTCACAAGCGGTCGATCCTGACCTTGACGCAGCCCCGCTCTGGGCAGACGCACAGGTCAGCGATGGAGCCGGAGGTCGGGATCGAACCGACGACCTACTGTTTACAAGGCTGTCCACGGCGGTAGCGCCGCGCTGCGACTTGCCGGTCCATGCACACGGAGCGTTCCACCGGCGGATCGCTTGCCGCGGATTGCAAGAACATCGGTGTCATTCCGACCCAGGAGTGTGGACCCGATGACGGAGCTCGCTGCTGGTGAGCCCGTGGACCTCGAGGACTGTCACCGGCGGACGACGCCGCGACATCCTCAGGCCTTGGGCGGTGCGGCCCGGCCGCAGGCGAGGGAGGACGCCAAGTACTGGGTGCACGTGCTCCCCGAGACCCGCAACCGCGGCCACGAGGACGGGCACGGTAGAGGTGGTCCGGGCGGGGTCGGTGACTGCGCAGATGGGTGTACGTAGGCGGTGGCCACGCCTAGCCTGTTGGGCTACTCGGCAACTGGTGGTGGCCGGGTCGGATGGTCGGGAGCTGCGGATGTGGCCGTGATCGGCGCGGTCCGGCTAACGACCTGCGATGTCCGCATCCGGAATGTCGCGGGCGGCGATGAGACCAGCGTCCGAGCCACCGGCCGAGTAGGTGGTCAGCCGCAGATGCGGCAGGGGAGCGGTGATGAAGATGAGCGTGGAAATCGAGCGGTCCTCGTTCACGTCGAAGTCCGCGGACGAGGCGTGGGACGCGCTCTCCCGGATGTATACGCGGGCCCGGCCGCACACCTCCTCACCGGAGGCGGCACTCCGCGTCACCAGTGCGACGACCCCGGCTGTCGCGCTCGACCGGGTATGGCTCCACTCCGCCGAGGGAGCCTTCTCGGAGAGCCCCGAGCAGGTGAACGTGATCAGCGTGCTCAGCGGGCGGATCAGTCTGGACTTCGGCCGGCACGGCTCGGTCGCCAATACGCCCGGCGACAGCTATCTGTACCTGCCCGACAGCCCGGCCCACCTGGAGTGGGACACCTTCAGCGCGCTGGCCGTCCGCCTGCCGCTGCGCCAGATGGCCCGCTCGGCTGCGGGACTGACCGGCTTGAGCCTCGACGCACTACGCTTCGCCTCCATGCGCCCGGTCTCAGCGGCGCACGCACAGTTGTGGCTCCGCACCGTCAAGTTTGCCTGGCGAGAACTGACCGAACGGGACGGCTGCGCTGGAGAGTCCTTAGTACATCAGGAACTCGTGAACCTGGTGACGACGACAGCGTTGTCGGTGTTCCCGAACACCGCCGCCGACGTGCTGGCCGACCGCCCAGCGCCGGGAACCTTGCGCGCCGAGCCCGCGGCGCTGCGCCGGGCAGTGGAGTTCATCGAGACCAACGCCCACCGCCCGATCGGCCTGGACGAGATCGGCGAGGCCGCCCGGATCGGTAGCCGCGGCCTGCAGCACGCCTTCCGCCGACACCGTGACTGCACCCCGGTGGACTATCTCAGACAGGTCCGCATGGACCGTGCACACCGGGATCTGCAAGCCGCCGACCCGACCCGCGGCGACACGGTCGCCGAGATCGCCGCCCGCTGGGGCTTCGGCCACGCCGGCCGGTTCGCCGTGCAGTACCGACAGCGGTACGGCCAGTCGCCAGGCGCGACCTTGCGAAACTGAGAGGGACCACACGCAGAGATCATCGACGCGATCCACCCCGAGATCAGAACCGCGGCGTGGCCGACGTGAGCACCGTCGTCTGCGACGGGCTCGAACGTCTCGCGGGCTCTATCACCACAGTGGCCACAGGCCCTGGTCCAGGCCTGCGTGCCGTACCTGATCCGCAACAGCTCCCACTACGCCAGCCTCCGCAACCGAGACCAGATGACCGGGCACCTGCGCCCGGGCCTCGGCACTGAGCAGGCCCATCATCGCGGTGTCCGATGTCGTCAGCGCCACCTGCGCGAGCTGAATGATCGCCAGCGGGACGCGAGCACGGCGAGCACGGCAAGCGCGCGGCTGTCTCGACCAAACGAGGCCATCGACCTGCATAGCATCAGGAGAGCACCCCAAAGGTGTCGACGCGTCGCAACACAGGCCTCGGAGCGCGGAGCGAGAAGATCCGTGACCCGCCTCCAGTCGTCGTCGAGAACGGTGCCCATGTACGGCACATCGCCATCGTTGACGAACGCCGCCATCGTGGCACCGGCGGGCAGGCTCGCGAGGCGGAACAGCGCCTCATACACCACGTCGCTGGAAGAGCCGTCGATCAGTCGGCCGCGGTGGCGCGCCACCGTTCGTCGCGTGGTGATGCGGGCGTACTGGTCGGAGACCTTGACCCCTTCGTCGCTCATGTCGAATTCCACCAACTCGCCGATCTCGGCCCCTCTGAGTTCCCGGTACCGGACTGGCAATAGCACGAGCGACTGGAGCAAGGTCGATGCGGGCGGATGGCCTGGGGGCAACATCGCGAGACAGGACCTGTCTCGGACACCAGGGGCCTCCGCCCAAGTTGCCCAGAACGGTCAGGTGAGCCCACGTTGATCGCCGACGTGCACTTTCCGGAGGGAAGGTCGAGCATGGTCAGCGCAGCGGCCGTCGCGCGTCGACGTAGGTAGCAGGTTCATGGCCTGACTCCGATTCCCCGCTGGGAGGGCGGATCCAAGGGCGATGCCATTCGACTGTCTCGGCTGCCACTGCGTTCCGATACCATATATTCTAGTAGTCGGAAGCACCCAAAAGTAGGGATTGGCGCGCGACTCGGACCACCTGGCGGAGACTCGAAGCGATCTCAGGTAAGTCGGTCCCGGTCGAATTGGGACAGATGCGGGCTACCGGGCTGGGTTAGGCGCGCCTTGCTTCTAGTTCCGGGCGTCCGGGACGCTGAACCCTGCGAGGTGCGAGACTCATGTTTGACAGTTCCGTTCGGGAGAAGGCCGCTCGCGACACCGCCCCCTCCGCAACGAGCTACACCGTCGGCCGACGTAACTTCCTCGCCCTCCCCGGCGCCGCTGGACTGGCGACCGGTGCCGCCGGATGCGGCGGGTCGGGGCCGTCGACAGCGGACACCAGCCCAGTGCCTGCTGATGCCGGTTATCCCATGACAGTCGACGGGATCGAAGGGCCGGTCACGATTCCGACCACCCCGAGCCGTGTGGTGTCGGTAGGCAACTACCGCGACACAGACGCGGCCGTGGCTCTGGGGGTTGTTCCGCTGTTGCCCCCTGATCTAGGCCGTTTCATCCAAGGTGGGATCTCGCCGTGGGTACTGGCCGCAGTGCCCGGGGATCCGCCGGACCTGATCCAGGTAGCTGCTCGCCCGGAGTCGCTCGCCACCCTCGACGCCGACGTCCTGATCCTCACATTCAACAGCCCGGAGGCCCGGACCCGGCTGGAAGCCGACGAGATGTTCCAGCGGATTCCGGCGGTCCAGCGTGGCTCCTACGTCGCGCTCGACCTCACAACTGCAATCGCGATCGGATTCCCGTCCGCGCTGAGCATCCCGTACGCACTGGACCAATCACTTCCCCAGATCGCAGCGGCACTCGGCGCTTGACTCGGCGGGTGTGCATTCGCCTGGGGGCAACAGTCGTGGACCGACACCCCCAGCAGCGCACGCCCCGTCTCGTATCCGTCGGCGACAACGAAGTCGACCGCACCCAACATCAGTGAGTTACGACCCAGAGTAGGCCGCGACACAGCAGGGCGGTCCTACGCCCTGCCTTCACGCGGCTCGCCCGACTACCTCCCGGAGAGGGGCTCAGCAGTGCCGGTGCCCGACGACCGCGTGAACCGGCTCCCCCCGAGGGCATTGCTGACGATATCGCTGTTGGTGGCGTCCTCGTTTGTGATGGTTCTGAACGAGACGACCATGACAGTCGCGCTACCGGTCGTCGTCGAGGACCTCGACCTCACGGTCACGACAGCACAGTGGCTCTCGAGCGGGTTCCTGCTCACGTTGGCCGTCGTGGTACCCACCACCGGATTTCTACTGCAGCGCTTCACCCCCCCGGCGGGTCTATATGTCGGCGATGGCGCTGTTCTGCGGCGGAACACTGATGTGCGCACTCGCGCCTGGGTTTACGCTGCTGCTTGCCGGGCGGGTGGTCCAAGCCTCCGGAACCGCGATCATGGTCCCACTGCTGATGACCAGCATCCTCACCCTCGTTCCCGCCGGTCGACGGGGACAGGTCATGGGGACGATGACAGTCGTCCAAGCCGTCGCACCCGCTGTCGGTCCCGCGGCCGCCGGTGCGGTGCTGACAGTGTTGGACTGGCGGTGGATGTTCTGGCTGGTACTTCCAGTCGGGGGCACCGTCCTCATCGTGGGGATGCGCTGGCTACGAGTCGAGGCGACGACCACTCGCGTGCGACTGGACGTCGCATCCGTCCTACTCACCGGAGGTGCCTTCTCCACATTGGTCTACGGCATCACCCGACTCGCGGAACCCGGCCCGGCGCACTCCGCCGCGACGGGTGAGGTCCCGGCGTGGGGGTGGGTGATGACCGGCACCCTGCTGCTCACGATCTTCGTGCGGAGGCAGGTCCGGCTCCGCCGCCGCGGCTCGCCACTGAGCCTTTGCCAACCTGCTGGACGGTCAGGTCAGAGCGGGTGCGGCGTGGCGTGACCTCGAATGGTGTCCGGGGACGGGCTGTGGTGTCGGTCGGTGGACGACCTGACGTGTCGTTGGCCCGGACGGGATCATGACACAGCTGCCGGGACGGCGGACAGCGCTCGGTCCTTGAGCCGGTAGCTGGGCCCGTTGATGGCGACGACGTCGCAGTGGTGCAGGAGCCGGTCGAGGATCGCGGTGGCGATGACCTCGTCGGTGAACACCTGGCCCCATTCGGAGAAGGTCTTGTTGCTGGTGAGGATGATCGAGCCGCGTTCGTAGCGGCGGCTGATCAGCTGAAACACCATGTTCGCTGCGGCCCGGTCGCAGGGCAGGTAACCGACCTCGTCGAGGACGAGCACCGAGGGCCGTAGGTAGGTCTGGAGCTTGCGGGCGAACCGGCCGGCGGCTTCGGCGGCTCGCAGTTGGCGGACGCAGTCATCGAGGCTGGTGTAGTAGATCGAGTGCCCGGCCTGGCAGGCGGCGACGGCGAGCGCGACGGCGATGTGGGTCTTCCCGGTGCCGGGCGGCCCGAGCAGGGCAATGTTGCCGCGGGCCTCGACGAACGCCAGAGCGGCGAGATCGCGGATCTTGCGGACGTCGAGATCAGGCTGGAAGGCGAAGTCGAACTCGTCGAGGGTCTTGTGGTGGGGCAGCCCGGACAGCTTGAGCGCGGTGCGGAACCGGCGTCCTTCGCGCAGGCCGAGTTCCTCACCGAGGACGGTGTCGATGAACTCGCGGTAACCCATGGAGTCGGCCTCGGCGCGTCCGACGAGCAGTTCGAGGTTCTCGGCCAGGTGCGGCAGCCCGAGACGGGTGGCGTGCGCGGTGATCCTGCCGGTGATCAGCTCACTCATGCCGCACCCACCAACGACTCGTTCTCGGCGCCGGCCGCAGCGGCGGGGTCAGGTGGTGGCGCCAGCCCGGCGAGCCGGTCGTAATAGGCCAGCGGACGTCGGGCGACCATGACCTTGAGTGCTGCCTGCGACTCACCGAACACCATCGACGCCGACGCCGACGCCGACGCCGACGCCGACGCCGATGTCGACGCCGAAGGGAATGTCGGGTCGTCCTGGAGTTGTTGGGCGGCAACAGGTTCTTCGTCTGTGACGGTGAGGGTGGTGGCGCGGGTGTGGCCGTCAGGGAGCTCGGCCCAGTGTGCGGGGTCGACGATCATCTGTCCGCGGACGGCCGCGAGCCGATGCCTGGCCAGGAGCATCGGGGTCCGGTCGGGGCTGTCGACGGGCAGCCGCCAGATCTCCACGTGCTCGACCCCGACCCGGACCTCGACCCGCTGCCCGGCCTTCGTCACGCGCCTGTCGGCGGCTCTCGCGGCGACCGAGTAGGAAGATCCGGCGAAGGAGATCAACGCGTCCCGCCCGACGCGGCGCAGGTGGGTCTCGGTGACCGCATATCCGAACTGCGGCAACGGCCCCAAGGCGTCGTGATCACGGGCGGCGCGAACACCGATCACCTCGCCGTGGGTGCGGTGGACCTGCCCGCGCCGGATCGGCACCCAGGCGGCGAACGCCGCATCGAGCTCCGCCAGCGATGTGAACCTCCGCCCGGACAGGACGTGGTCTCGCCCGATCGCGACCTGACGTTCGACCCGGCCCTTCCCGGTGGGACGGTAGGCGGCGAGCACGTCGATGGCGAACCCGTAGTGCTCAGCGAACGACGCCGCCTGCGGATGGAGTGGGACCGCACGCCCGGGCGCGACATGGCGGCGGACCACGGTCTTGGTCCGGTCGTAGACGATCGTGGCCGGGACACCGCCGAAGTGCGCGAACGCCCGGCGATGGCAGTCGAAGAACGTGGCCAGATCCTGGCTGGTGACAAAGCAGATGAACGGGTCCCGCGAGTAGGACAACGTCATGTGGAACGAGTAGACCTTCCGTCCCTGCCCGGCCCCGGCCAGCAGCGTTCCTTCGTCGCCCCAGTCGACCTGGGCTTGGGCGCCCGCGACGACCTCGAACCGGCGGTGCAGCCCCGGCGGGCGCCCCTGGGCGTCGGACTCGAGCTCGATCCGTGCCCTCGCCCGGGCGCAGTAGACCTTGACCCGCTGGTAGTGCCCGGTGAAGCCGTAGTCGGCAACCAACCGCTCATGGATCACCGTGGCCAGCAGGCGCGGATCATCGGCGAGCCAGGCATCGATCACGTCAGTGAACGGGTCCACCAGCCTGGGCACCGTCCCCGCCCGCGAGCTCGCCCGCGGCGGTGCCATCGGGGCTCCCGGCGAGAGATACTTCTTCGCCGTCCTCCAGTCACAGCCCGCTTGAGCTGCGATTTCCTTCCACGACGCCCCAGCCGCGCGCAGCGGGGCGAACCTCCTGATATCCATCCATGCCTCCACAGGCAGGATCACGGGTGACCACCCTCCGGGTTTCGTCTGCTTGGCGGCTGACAAGCCCGGAGGGTGGTCCCTCCCTGAGCCGATCTTGGATCCGACGCGCCGGACCAACGACAGATCAGCTCGTACCTACAGCGACATCAGAGCCCGTACGCGGACAAATGGGTGAAGCTCCTGGTAGACGGGCGATTGACTAGATCAGACCGCCTGGCCAGGAGCTTCATGTGCTGTCCTACCCGTCCGCGATGACCGTGTCCAGCCGCGCCCTCGGCGTGCTCTCGGATGCGCTGCGATCACACCGTGTCCGGCGCTCGACGCGGTGGCGGAAGCTCTCCGCGGGCCGCCAGGCCCTGCTCGTGGTCGCCTACCTGCGCAAGGGTGAGACCTACGCCGACCTGGCCTGCGGATTCCAGATCGGCACCTCCACGGTGTACCGCTACATCCCGCGAGGCTCTCGACCTGCTCGCCGCGATGGCGCCGACCCTGGCCCAGGCGATCGAGGTGGCCGCGCGGAAGGCGTTCGTGGTCCTCGACGGCACCCTGCTGCGCATCGACCGGGTCGCGATGGCGTCCGGGCGCGATCGAGCGTCCTACTCCGGCAAGCACAAGTGTCACGGGGTGAACGTGCAGGTCATCGCCGACCCGGCCAGTCGGCTGGTGTGGATCTCGCCGGCGTTGCCCGGCGCCCGCCACGACATGGGCGCCGCCCGCGAGCACGGGATCATCGACGCCCTGAACGAAGCGGGGGTGCGCGCTGTCGCCGACACCGCATATCAGGGTGGCGGTGCGGCGATCCGGGTCCCGCAACGGCGTCGGCGGCTCGATCCCGACATCGGCCGTTACCGGCGGCTCTCGGACAGCCAGAAGGAGGTCAACGCCGCGCACGCCCGCCGTCGCGGGCCTGGCGAGCGGGTCAATGCCGAGCTGAAGAACTGGCGGATCCTGCGCAAGATCCGCCCCTGCCCGAGCCGGGCTTCCGAGCTCGTCGCCGCAGTTCAGACCCTCATGATCGCCAGCACTTGATCAGGTTGGCAAAGGCTCACTGCTCGACCTGCGACCACTCGCAATCCGCACCTACACGACCCCCCTTGTTCTGGCCTGCGTCAGCTACCTCGCTCTGTTCAGCGCAGTGATCGTGTTGCCCTTCTATGTCCAGCAGGTACTCGATCACAACCCGTTCGTCGCCGGCCTGGCGGTGCTTCCCGGCGGGATCGTGATGGGTCTGCTCAGTCCAGCAGTCGGCCGTGCCTACGACCGACTTGGTGTCCGCGCGTTGGTACTTCCCGCGTCTATCGTGGTCTGTCTGAGTCTGTGGGCCTTCGCCGCACTCGGAGCGAACTCCCCAGTCGGACTTGTCGTGGCACTGCATGTGATGCTGTCAGTCGGCCTAGCTATGAACTTCACTCCTCTGGTGACCGACGCACTCAGCGCACTTCCGCAGGTGATGCACTCGCACGGCAGCGCGATTCTCACCACCGCCCAGCAGGTCGCTGGAGCCGCCGGAGCGGCCCTGTTCGTCACGGTCATGACCCTCTGGTCCGACCATCCCGACGGCGTCGTTGACGCCGGAGGGGTCGAGGCCGCGTTCGTCGTCGCGACGGCGATCTCCACAGCAGTTCTCGCAGGTTCGCTTCTACTGCGATTCCCCGTCCAGAGGGCCGGAGAATGAAGCCGACGGATCAGGCCCCATCTCGCGGACGTAGCGGAATCGTGAACGGCTGTCACGATGACTATGCTCCTTGCGGTCGAACGCAGCGTCCGATGCAACAAGATCGCTACCTGGGCGGCACCATCACCCATTACGGTGATAGCGAGCTGAACTGCGGGAACGAACCCGAGTCAGAGGCCACCTGCAAGAAATGGAGGTGTCCGTCCTATCTGGCCCAGGCCGAACCCGTCGTTGAATCGTGCTGTCGACGGCCACAGCTCGACGCGATCCGATAACCATCGATACTGTGTCCTCATGTCGCTGCGCTGCGACCCCGGCCCGTCCTCGATCGCCTGACTTCGGTGACGACATCCACGGAACTGATCAAGAAGCGTGGCCAAGGCCAGCCCCTGGTGCGGAGAGGCGACTTGATCGGTCCAGCTCTCAGTCCTGCCGGGTCCCTGTGGAGCGACCGCGTTCAGTCTGACCGAGTTCGCACCCCACAATTCCGCGTCGGCAGACCCTAGCTAGATCCCACCGACAGGAATTGCATACCATGGGCCAAAGAATCAGCGCAATGCGCAACACGCGGGGAAGTCGCGGGACGCCCGGGCCGTATCGACGATCTCTGCAGCTCGACCGTGACGCTCGATCCTGATTGCCGCCTATCCCTGACCAGGTGTTACGCAGGGCCGAACACGAACGCCGAGTCAAGCGGGTATCGGCAATCAGCACGGCGGCGACCTCCCGGCGTACGGAGCGCCTGAACCTGCCCCCTCGCCGAGGGCTATAGAAGAAGCACAGCACCCAGTACGAGTAACGCGAGACATCGTGCGAGCAGTAGACAAGTGTGATGGCTACGAATATGCGGCCGTCAGGCTTCCACCAGGGGCGCAGCTTCGCCGGCAGCGATCAACCTGTCATTCATTCTCTGCCTCTGAAGACAGAGGGCGCTCGAAATCGCGCCGCGAACAGCGCAAGACGCTTCGGCGCAAGCTCCTGTCAACTTACAAATCGCAATTCGCTTGCCACTGAGAAGCCCTGCTCGCGACAGATCGGATACCCGAGTGACGACTCAGATCCTGGTCGTCGCTCCACAGTGTCGAAGCCGCGCGCTTCAGTTCGCGCCTCCGACTGATCTTCACCAGTCCTCCGCGCATCGCCGAGACGACGGAGGCGGAGACGGGGACCAAGACGAGGACCGAGACGAGGACGGGCGAGAAGATTATCTTCCTCACGATAGCGAGGATAGGGTTGGCATGCCGCCGCGCGAACGAGACAATTTCTTCGTGACTGAAACACTGGAACCGCCACTGCGCATTCTGCGACGTAACGATGTCCGTCGAGCTGCTGGTGAGATTGACCCTGTCGCTGTGGTGCGGCAGACACTCATGCATCACGCGGCGGGCGAGACGACCCTGCCCGACGAGGCGTACCTGCCCTGGCACACCGAGGCCGGTGCGTTCGCGCGCAGTCTCGCGCTGCCCGGTGCCGTCTGGGGCGAACGGCCCGCCGTCGGCCTCAAGATGATCAACTCGAGCCTGGAGAATCCCGGCCGAGGCCTGCCCCGCGCCCAAGGCCTGACGTTCCTGTTTGATCCGGACACCGCCCGCCCGGTGGCGATGATGGAGGCGGCCTGGCTGTCGGCCACCCGCACCGCCGCGTACACGATCCTCTCGGTGCGCCTGCTGGCCGCTCCCGGGATCGAGCGGATCGCGGTGCTGGGCTCCGGGGCGCTCGCCGACGCCCATCTCGAGATGCTCGCCACGGAGCTGCCCGGCGCCGAGGTGGTGCTCCACGACCTCGACCCCGCACGTGCGGCGGCGCTGGCGACGGCACACGACGGCCCGCTCCGGACGAGCTCGGCCTCCGACGCGCGCGCCGCCGTCGAGGGTGCCGGTCTGGTCGTGTGCACCACGACGACCACCACCGGCTACATCGCCCACGACTGGCTCGCCCCGGGCGCCCTCGTCGCCCACGTCTCCCTCGACGACGTGCTCCCCGAGGTCGTCGCGCGGGCCGACCTGCTCGTCGTCGACGACTGGGACCTCGTCGCCGCCGACGACCGGCGGATCGTCGGGCGGCTCTACCGTTCCGGGGAGGTGACCGGCCCGGACGGTCAGCACGTCACCGGCGACCCGGCGTCCGGGCGGCGGGTCGACGCCGGCATGGCGGACGTCGTCTCGGGGCGGCACCCGGGCCGCGCCGGCGCGGACGACATCGTGCTGTCCAACCCGTTCGGGATGGGGGTGCTCGACGTCGCGCTGGCCGGAGCGGTCCGTGCCGTCGCCGAGCGAGACGGGATCGGGACCGTCCTGCAGATGTGATGCCGCGGCTCAGTCGAGCCACAGGTGCTCGGGGTGGCCGTGGCTGAGGAAGTCGTGGTGCGAGATCTCCCAGCCGTAGGCGCCCGCCGCCTCGAACACGAGCACGTCGCCCGGCCGGATCCGGGCGACGTGCTCGGCCGCCAGGACGTCCTTCGGCGTGCACAGCTCCCCGCAGACGGTCACGTGCTCGTCGACCAGCTCCGGGCGTGGCAGGCCGGAGTCCCACCGCTCGACCGGGACGACCTGGAACGGGTGGCTGTGCTGCCAGGACGACGGCAGGCGGAACTGGTGGGTGCCCCCGCGGACCAGCGCGTAGGCCTGTCCGTGGTTGCGTTTCACGTCGAGGACCTCGACGGCGTAGGCGCCGCACCGGGCGACGAGGAAGCGCCCGCACTCGAAGTCGATCTCGGTCCAGTGCGGGGGCAGGGTGTCCACCCAGTCGTGCAGGCCACGCGTGAACGCGTCCCAGTCGAACGGCGTGTCCAGGTCGGAGTAGTCGACGCCGATTCCGCCGCCCACGTCGACGACGGAGCACCGCAGGCCGTGGCGCCGCTCCCAGCCGAGCACGGTGTCGCGGTAGAGCGCGAGCATCTCCAGGTGGTCGGTGTGGGACAGGTTGTTCGACAGCGAGTGCAGGTGGAACCCGGTGAGCCGGATGCCGGGCAGCGTGGTCGCGGCCGTGACGACCGCGTCCAGGTCGCTCTCGTCGACGCCGAACTGGGTGGGGCGCCCGGCCATCGCGAGGGTCGCGGTCGGGAACGGCCCGGCGAGGTTCACCCGCAGCAGCACCTCGGCCGTCGCACCGGCCGCGACGGCCTCCCGGGAGACCCGGTGCAGGCCGAGCAAGCTCTCGACGTGGAACCGCGCGACGCCGGCCGCGAGCCCGGCGCGGATCTCCGCCGGTGTCGGTACGGGTCCGCCCATCAGCACCGGGGTGGCCGGCGCGGCGGCGCGCACCTTGGCGAGCTCCCCGCCGGAGGCGACCTCGAACCCGTGGACGTGGTCGGCGGCCGCGGCCAGCAGCGGAGCGGCGCTGTTCGCCTTGACCGCGTAGTACATCCGGCAGGGCTCGGGCAGTGCCCCCACGACCGTCCCGAGGTGCGTGCGCAGCGCGGCGAGGTCATAGGCGTAGAGGCACAGCGGCTCGCCGCCGCCGGCCCGCTCGTGCACCAGTGCGGTCAGGTCACGCATCGGCGTCCTCCGGTCCGGGTTCGCGGTGGTGTGCCAGGTGGGCGCGCAGGGCCCGCGCGGTGAGGCCCTGGTCCTCGCCGAGCACGAAGGCACGGACCCCGGCGTCCCGCCATGCCCGGTGGTCGGCGGGGACCCGCGGGATCGCGCAGAACGGGACCCCGGCCCGTGCACAGGCCGCGGCCGTCGCCCGGACGGCGACGACGACGTCGGGATGGCGGGTCTGCCAGGTCACCCCCAGCGACTGCGAGAGATCGGCGGCGCCCTCCAGCACCAGGTCGATACCGGGTTCGGCGAGGATCGCGTCGATGCCGGCGACCGCCTCGGCGTCCTCGATCATCGGCACGACCAGGGGCCGGGCGTTCGCAACGTAGTTCCCCAGGTCGACGCGGCCGTAGCCGGCGATGCGACCGCCGGCCAGGGACCGCATGCCCTCCGGCGCGTAGCGGGCGGCGCGGACGGCGCGGCGCGCGTCCAGCGGCCCGCGCACGTGCGGGACGACGACGCCGTGCGCACCGGCGTCGAGCACCCGCCCGATCGCGCCGGGGTCGTCCTCCGGCACGCGAACCAGCGGGGCGATCCCGAAGGCCTCGGCCGCCCGGATCATGTGCATCAGCGTCTGCGGGTCGACCAGCGTGTGCTCGGTGTCGAGGATCGCGAAGTCGAACCCCGCGGCGGCGACCATCTCCACCATCGTCGGCGAGGGGACGGAGACGAACAGGCCGTACACCTCCCGGCCGGACGCGAGTGCCTCACGCACGGGCACCCACCGCGGCCCACTCGTTGCGCACCCGGCGCAGGCGCGGCTCGGTGTCGGGGTGCAGGCGGCGTGAGGTCAGCTTCTCCACCTCGAGGGTCGGGGCGAACACGTCGAACGTCGCCATCCGGTCCGCCACGTCGGGATGCCCGTCGGCGTGCGCACGCACCGCGCCGACGACCTCGGCCCAGAAGTCGGCCTCGGCCAGGCCGTACTCGACCTCGAGCAGGTGTGCCAGGTCGGCGAGGTTGACGAAGCACAGCGCGTCGAGCAGGAAGCCGGTGACCTGCGCGGGATCGTCGGTCTCCAGGAACGAGTTCGCGTTGCCGTGGTGGGCGGGCGGGGACTCCAGCTCGGGGCAGGCGCCGGGATCGGCGAGCAGGGCGCGGGAGAAGCGCACACCGTCGTGGAAGTCCTTCAACGCCACCCGCACCGGCCGGCCGCCGGAGTGCACGAGCAGCATGTTCTGCGCGTGCGACTCCAGCGCGACGCCGTGCCGCACGAGCAGGTGTACCAAGGGCACGACCGTGGTCGCGGCCAGCGCCCGCACCCAGTCGCGGGCACCGTGGGCACGGATCCACGGGTCGACCACCGGAACCCCCTCGACCGAACGAGCGGTCAGTCCGGCGAACCCGACGGCGTGCTCCCCCGGGTCGAGGTGGGTGTGCAGGCTCTCCCGCCAGATCACCGAGAGCGCGCCCTCCCGGTCGCGTTCCAGCGGTCCGGCACCGTCCCCGATCGCGACCCCCAGCACCTCGCGCAGCACGATCACCCGCAGCCGGCCACCGAGGACCGGGTCCCCGGCGACGATCCCGGCCAGCCAGTCCGAGACCCGGGCGGCGTTGCGCACCGTGTACGGCGCGAGACCGCGGGCGGTCGAGGTGTTGGTGATCGACAGCGACAGCTTCGGCGACGGCAGATGCGGAGCGTCGACGCAGGCCAGCGTGCGGATGGAGGCCTGCGGCCGGTAGTCGTGGCCGTCGTCGCCGAGCACCTGCAGCGCTCCGGAGGCGAGCTCGGGGGCGAACGCCCGCGCGATCACGGTGCGCCACTGCCACGGGTGGACCGGGATCAGCACGCGCCCGGGCGGGGGGATGATCGGCCCGCCGTCGAGCTGGGCGGCCCACAGCGCGGCGGGGTCGCTCCCGACCCGGGCGGTCGCCGACGCGCCGACCGAGGCGATCGCCGGGTCGGCCGCCAGCCACAGCGGGCGCACGGTCGGCGCGAACTCGGGTCCGTAGGCGAGCTGGTCGCGGACGTCGAACCCGAGCCGTGACTTGTACGCCGGGTGGTAGCGGTGCCCGTCACCGGCGCGGGACTCGAGCACGTCGTGCCCGGCTCCGGGGTCGACCGGTCCCGGTGTGCGGGCGTGGCGCGCCAGCGCGTCCTTGAGGACGGTCTCCTCCAGCTCACGGGCGAAGCCGGGCAGCCGGGCCGGATCGGCGTCGAGCACCGCCGCGACCTCGTCGAGGAAGCGGCTCGGTGAGGTGGCGGGTACGCCGTCGCGCAGCACCGGCCCGTCCAGCCGGACGCGGCCGAACCCGTGCTCGCGGGCCGTGGCGGTGTACACCGCGCGCCCGCGCACGATGCAGGTGTCGCCGTCGCGCTCGTACCGGACCGCGCCCTCGGCGATCAGCGACTCCAGCAGCTGGGCGAGCACCCGGTGGCGGACGGCGACGGCGGACGGGGCCGCCAGCGCCTCGGCGACGAACGTCGCGTCGTACGGATCGGGGCTCATCGGGCGGCCTCCCGGAGGGGGTTGGGGATCTCGACGTAGTCGGGGCGTTCACCGCGCCCGCCGACGCGGGCGGCGAGGTTCGCCTTGGCCGGCAGGGTGGCGTCGGTGGTCAGCGCGGTCGCCGACGGCGAGCCGGCTGCGGCGAGCTCGGCCGACGCCACCGCCCACAGCTGCGCCTCGGTCGGGGTCCCGGCCCGGGCGAGGGTGGCGAGCAGGTGGGCGAGGTGATTGGTGATCACGTGGTAGCGCAGCCGCTGCCACGCCTCGGCGCGGTCGTAGAGCAGCGGGGACCCCGTCTCCAGGGTCGCGCCGGCGGCGCCGTCCCGGGCGACGTGGGTCCCCTCCATGTCGCGGACCTGGAACAGTTCCGGCCGGCCGTCGCGGGTCACGAGCAGCGAGTTCTGCACGTGGGCCTCGAAACCGATGCCGTACCGGTCGAAGATCCGCAGCAGCGGCAGGATCGCGATCGACAGGTGCCGGCGCACCCAGTCCTCGGTGTCCCCGCCGGCGGCACGCACCAGCCCGGCCAGTGCCGGGGCCTGACCGTCGGGGCCGTCCTCGAGCAGTCCGGCGAGCACGGCGGCGTCGGGGTGGGGTGGGTCGCGGAACAGCACGGTCAGGCCGTCCGCGAGGTCGGCGCCGCCGATCCTGGGGTCGATCCCGCGGGCCCCGGTCTCGACGAGGATCTCGAACCCGGGATGCTCGCGGGCGGGGTCGACGGCCGTGACCAGTGCCCCGGCGGCGAGCGCGCGCCGGACGTGCTCGGCCGGGTTGGTCCGCACGAAGTGGGTGATCCGTACCCCGAGCGGCAGCTTCCACGTCGACGGGGCCCCCGGCGCGGCGACGGTGCGCACCGATGAGGTGGGACGGACCTGCGGTCCACGGGGCCCCAGCGCCCGCAGCCGCCCGTCGGCCAACAGCTCGGCGCCGCGCGGGTGGACGGCGAGCCAGCGCGCCTGCCAGGGGTGCACGGGCAGGACCGGCCACCCGTCCCCGGCAGGTTCGAGACCCCAGTCGCCGTCGGCGACGCGGTGGTCGGCGACCAGCGCCGGGTCGACGGCGACGTGGTCGAGCCGGAACCCCGCGCCCAGCTCGGGGGCATAGGCGAGCAGATCGTCGTCGCTGAAGCCGACCGCGCTCTTGGGTGTCGGGTGGAACGGGTGCCCGCGCAGCAGCGACTGCTCCGAGCTGCGCCGGTCCCAGTCGTCGCGCGAGCCCGCGAGGTAGCGTGCAGTACGCGCGGTGCTGTCGGCGATCTCGTCGGCCAGCACCAGGGCACGTTCTGCCGCGCCGGCGGCCGCGAGCACGGCGTCGACGACGACCCGGTGCGCCACCGGGGTCCCGCCGGCGCCGGTGACCGTGCCGGCGAAGCAGTGGTGTCCCGACGGCGACGCCACGGTCACCTCCGCGATCAACCCCGGCCCCGGCACCGGCAGTCGGACCGGGCCGGGCACGGTCACCGCGGTTCCGGTCTCGCGCAACAACGATCGCAGTAGACGTTCCCGGGTGGCGGCCTCGGCGGCCGCCACATCGCGGCGATCCCGGGGGTCGGCCGGGCCCTCGGCGGACACAGCGGTCACGGACGTCATCGGGCGGTCGCCTCCACAACAGGTCGGCCGGCACTCGCCGCGAGGCCGGCGGAGATCAGAAACAGGGCACCTACCACGGCGAACGCGGCGGTGCCGTCGAGCAGCGTCACAGCGAGGGCGGCCACGGCGGGACCGATCACCTGGCCGAGGTCGAGCACGGCGGTGCCGGCACCGACTGCGGTGCCGCGGGCCCGTTCCGCGGAGGCGGTGACGACTTGGTGCAGCACCGCGGGGATCACCGCGGCCGCACAGAATCCCTGGAGCAGGCGCAGCGGTACGAGTAGCTCCGGGTCGGCGGGCAGCGCCTGCAGCGACGTCGCGACGGCGAGTCCCAGCGCGGCCGGGACGAGCACCCGGATCGCGACCGGCCGCCCGCGACCAGCCGCGCGGTCGGTCCGCGCACCCCAGAACCGGGCCGCCGGCAGGGACGCCGCCCAGGTCAGCGCCTGGAGCAACCCGACCCAGAACGCCGCCTGCGACGGCCCTCCGACGAGGAGCGCGACCTGCGGGGCGAACAGCACCACCAGGCCGAACACCCCGGCCTGAGCCGCGAGCCCGCCGGCGAGCGCCCGCGTAGTGGCGCGCGAGCCCACAAGCCCGCGCATCACCAGGAGGGTGCGCGGGCGTTCGGCGGCCGACTCGGCTGAGGCCGGCTCGTGCAGCAGACCCAGTGCGAACAGCGCCGACACCACGAGCAGTGTCGCGACCGCGGTGAAAACCACCTCATAGCCGAGCACACCAGCGGCGGTGCCTCCCGCGAGCGGGCCGACCAGGGACCCTGCGGCAGTGGCACCGAAGAGGCTGCCCAAGCTGCGCCCTCGCCGATCGGCAGGGCTCAGAACAGTCGCGTAGACCGCCGTAGCAGCGAGCACCCCACCAAACGCGCCCTGCGCGATCCGGCAGAGCAGAAACTGCACAGGAGTGTCGGCCAGGGCCATCGCCCCGACGGCGACGGCGAGCCCGAGCAGGGCCCGCACCACCATCCTGCGACGCCCGAATCGGTCCCCGAGTGCTCCCCACAACGGGGCGGACACCACCTGGCTCAGCGCAGGCGCCGCCAGGCAGGCAGCGGTCCACCACGGGACCGCTGCGGGCCCGGCGCCCAGCTCGGCCAGCCGCAGCGGGAGCAGGGGCACCACGACGGTGAGACCGGCCACGGCGGCAAACTGGCCGAACCAGACCACCCGCCGCGCGCGGACCACATGCTGGCCCGCGTCCAGTGACGCCGGGGCGATACCGACGTCTTCCGTCACGTCGCAACCCTCAGGCGTAACGGGTTCGTGATCGCGACGACGCCTGCGGGCATGCTGACTCCCGACGACGGCCCCCTCTCCAGAAGCGGCCCCAGCACCGCCCGCGCGGGCCAAGTCGGTCGCTCCAGCATCAGGTCGGTGATCGAGGCGCGGATCTCGTCCGGCGGCTCGGCCACCGCGATCGCATCGGTGACAGCGTCGCCCAGCGTCGCCCACCACTGTGACTCGGGCAGGTCGAAGTGGCGGTCGAGCGCCACCGCGATCGCACGCAGCGACACCTGCACCACCAGGGTCTGGAGGTAGCCGACCAGCTCTTCGGGGCTGTCGAGCAGCAGCGACTGTCGCACACCTGGGGCGATCCGGTAGCCGGGGTCCGGGGTTCCCGCCGCCCGAGCCCACGGCCGGTACACCCGCAGCGTGTCGTGGTCGCGCAGGACCAGCCGCCGTAGCCGGGTTGGCCCCCCCGCGACCGACTCGAACTCACCGACGACGTTCTGCCCGTGCATCTCGGGAAGCAACCCGTGGCCGAGAAAGCCGAACGCCACGCTCAGCACGTCAGTGGTGAGCGCGCGCAGGAACCGTCGCGCCGTAGCCACGTCGGTGACACCGAGCGGCGGGCCCAGCACATCCCACTCGTGTGCGCCGAGTGCGGCCAGCGGTAGCGGGATCCCGTCGCCGAAGTCCGGGTAGTGCCGGACCTGAGCGGCGAGATGCCCAGGCCGATCGTCGAACTCATCGGAGCCATCAGGTAGGGCGAACCCGGCCCAGTCACTCTCGTCGACGATCCCGACCCGCGCGGCGAGCCGAGGGTCGGCGCCCAGCACAGTGCCGATCACACCCGCAGCCCGGTCACCGTGATCGAGATGGCGCGGCGGCAACAAGCGGGCCGCTCCGAGGGTGGACACCCCCAGTGGCAACTTCAGGTGCCGCAGCGGTTCCCCAGGCAGGGCGAGCGTGCGCAGCGACGCTGTCGGGACACCGTGACCGGCCGGGCCGAGAGGCACGATGACGCCCTCGGCCAGCTCGTCGGCGAACACGGCGGGCAGCACGTGCTCCAGGTCGTAGGGGTGCACCGGCAGCGCCCGGTGGCGGTCGGCGTCCCGTTCGGCGAGCAGCGTGCGAATCCGGGCGGCACCGTCCGCGTCCAGGACGAGATCGATCAGCTCGTCCGGACCGGCGTGCGGACCCCGTCGCACGTGGTCCTCGCGCACACCGACCCACGCCAGTTCGACCGGGCCCGACGCGGTCGGGCCGAAGCGCACGAGGTCGCGGTCGGTCCAGCCGGACACGGCCCGGGCCGTCGGATGGAACGGACGACCTCGAGTCGCGGCGAGCATCTCGCCGCCGAGCAACATCTGTCCCGCGCTACCCCGGCCCGCGCTCGGCAACGGATCGGGCATCCGTGCGCGGCCGGCCCGCACAACGTGCGCGTGCACGACCGCGGTACGCAGTTCCGCGAGTGTGGTCTCGAGGTGTCCGGTCGGGCCCGCGGGATCAGTCGCGACCAGCAGCTCCAGCATCTGGTCGGGGCCGACAGGGCGGACCGATCCGCCATCGCTATAGTACCAGACCTGCCCCCCGGCGTAGCGGCTGTGTGTCAGAGGACCGCCATCGACCGCGGCCCAGGTCAGCGACCCTCCGCCGGGGAGGTCGACGCGCACCCACCGATCGTGGACTGTTCTGAGGGTTTCCGGCACCCAAGTGGGGGCGGGGCCGGGCGTGCAGGCGTCCAGCCCCCACAGCCCCTCCGTGGTTGCTGCCTCCAGCAGGTCGGCGATAACTTCCTGCCCGGGAGGGGGCAGATTGCTCACGCCGTTCCCCCCACGACACGCCGCTGCGGGCCGGTGGCGCCACGACCTGCGCGAACCCGGGCGCGTTCCAACCAGGCGTCGTCGTAGACGCGGTCGAGATAGCGGTCCCCGCGGTCGGGGAACAGGCAGACCACGCGGGCGGGCCGAGGTAACGACGGCAGGATCCGCCGGACTGCGGCGACCACCGAGCCCGTCGATCCACCGGCGAAGATCGCTTCCTCGAGCAGCAGGTCGCGGCAGGCCTCGGCGGCGGTGGCGTCGTCGATGTGCACAACGTCGTCGATCTCCTCCGGGCTGTGCAGCTCCGGCACTCGCCCGGCGCCGGCGCCGGGCAACTCACGGGTCCCCGGTGGTGACGGCCGGTCGCCGGAGAAGATCACCGAGCCGACGGCGTCGACGGCGACCACCCGCATCTGCGGTGCATGCTCACGCAACCGGCGGGCGCAGCCGAGGATGCTGCCGGTAGTGCTGACCGGGGCGACGAGCACGGTCGGTGGGCAGACGAGGTCCTCGGCCAGCTCGGCGCCGGTTCCGTGGTAGTGGGCAAGCCAGTTGCGGTCGTTGGCGTACTGGTTGATCCAGACGGCACCTGTGGAGTTGACGATCTCGCGGACCCGGGCCAGCCGGGCGCCCAGGTACCCGCCGACCTCCGCGGGCTCGGTGACGCGCTCGACGTCGGCGCCGAGCGACTCCATGATTGCCAAGTTGGCCGCCGACGCCATTGGATCCACCACGCAGGTGAAGTGCAGGCCGTGGATGCGGGCGACCATCGCGATTGCCACGCCAAAGTTCCCGGAGCTGGACTCGACGAGTCTGTCCCCAGGTCTGATGCTGCCATCCGCCAGACCGTTGCCGATGATGTGCTGGGCCGAGCGGTCCTTCATGCTGCCGCCCGGGTTGAGCAGCTCCATCTTCGCGAGCACCTCGACGTCGTGCTCTGGGAAGAGCCGACTCAGCGCGACCAGCGGAGTGCGTCCGATGTGGTCGAGCACGCTGTCGAGGATCGGTTCGGCCTCCACGTGAGTGTGGGCCACTCGTGCCTCCTGCTCTCAGCCAGGAAGAAGTCCTGGGGTTGTTTGTTGCACAGGGATGACGATCGTGGGGTGGGCCCGTCCGGGTCCACTGTGGTCACTCTTGGCCAACCGCCGTGCACGACGTCGTCGGCGTCGTCACACGGCCACCCGGTCGACGTGGTCAGCCCGCGCCGCCGAGGGCCCGGTCGATGTCGTCGAGCACCGCCATCCCGCCCACTGGGCCAACGCCGGTGATCCAGACCGCCTGATCGACCGTGTGCAAGCGAGGAAACGCCCTGTCCTGCACCGACGTCAGTGTCGTGGGCAGCGGGTCGGCCGAGGCGGGGTCGGGGACGGTCACGAACACCTCGTCGGCACCGGCCTCGACGGCGAGCTCGGGGGAGAGATCGGTCTGGATGCCGCCGACCCACTCGCGAGGAGGGATGGTCAGACCCGTGCACTCCAGCGTCGTCCCGGCGAACGAGGTCGGTCCGTAGAGGGTCAGTATCGCGTCCCGCGGACGGATCATCTGCGCAGTTCGTCCCGCGGTGCGGTGCTTGGCGTCGATCTCGGCACACCGGTCCTGGTAGCGCTGCATCAGCGCTTCGGTCTCCTGCTCCCGCCCCAGCGCCCGACCGACCGTTCGCACGTTGTCCTGCCAGGGATCGAGGTGGTTGGCCAGATAAACGGTCGGCGCGATCGCGGAGAGCTGATCGTAAAACTGGGAGTGCCGCGTCTCGGTTCCGATGATCAAGTCCGGATCGAGCGCGGCGATGGTCTCCAGGTTCGGCGCGTCGACGGTCCCGACGGAGGTGATGGCGCTGCCGCCCTCCCCGAGATAGCGCGGGACACCGACCGCCTCGGAGAAGACAGTGGCACCGGCAGCGGGGATTCCGAGCCCGACCGTGGTGTCCGTCGCGGCAGGCTCGAGCGTGACGACCCGCTCGGGCTTCTCGGGAACCGTAGCCTCGCCCCGGGCGTGTGCGACAGTCCGCCCCTGTGCGGTGGATGCCTCGTCGGCCGGTGCGCTGCACCCGGCCGCCACGACCACGAGAGCGAGGCCGGCGGCGCATCCGGCGACCCGCGCCGCACGACGCCATGGTGTTCGGAACATGAATGTCCTTTCTCGGTGTGGACGTGCGGGAACGAGCGTCGATCGCCGCCGACCACGGTTGTTCGAATGAGAGGCCGCGAAGCTGGGCACTGGTGCCCGACCTCACAGAGAGAGCTGTCGAAGGTCGGTCGCGGTCAACCGATGTCGACGGCCAGCACCGGGCGTCGACCGACCCGCTCCGCCCCCCGGACGTTGCGGCCGATCGGGAACGGGGTGCCCCGGAGCGTATCCCCGGTGCCCGAGCGGACAGGGTCGACCAGCACTCCGCGCGATTCGACGGCGCTCAGCCGCACTTCCCCACACGACGTCGACAGACACACGCAGCCATCGTCAAGGTCGACCGTCACGAGCTCGCCGGGTAGGCAACAGCAGGCCTGCAGGCCTTCAAGCACCGGTTTGCGGTTCTGGACCGACTCCACGATATGCGAAATCCGTCCGTGCCTGATGCCCGACGCGGCAGCATCTCCGACAGTGATCGCCACCCGGTCCGGGTCTGTGTCGACGGGGTTGTTGCGGGCTGTCCCGGGCGGGTCGTCCGGTCGCCGGTCCTTGTGATCGTCGGCTGGCTCCGCGCCGAGTAGCTCGCCGATGGCCGGGATTGGGCAGCCGTAGGGGGAACGGTGCGGCACGTCGAGGAGCCGGAGGATTTTGCGCTCGGCGTCGTCGCCGAGTATGTGTTGCCAGTAGGTGGCCTCGGCGTGCGCCGCCGGCCACTCGAGTCCGATCACACGGACGAGCAGGAGCTCAACGACTCGGTGTTTGCGGACAACGACTCGTGCCTTCGCCCGTCCGGGCTCGGTCAGCACGATCCCGATGGAGTCCGGGAGCTCGACTAATCCGTCCCGGACGAGCCGGGCGGTCCGCTGGCTCAGGGCGCTACGTGTGATGCCGTGTCCGGACCACAGATCAGCCTGTCGAGGGGGAAGACCGTGCTCCTCCCAGAACTCATAGACCGCCCGCAGGAAGGCCTCCGACGAGTCGATGAGAACCCCGGGTGAGCTCGTGCGCGACCGCCTCAACCCGTGCATAAAGGCAGGCTATGCTTCATAAGGTAAGGGTCCCTTCCCCAAAATGAGGGGGTGGAGGTGCGCACGGCGGCAACGGCCGAGGACGAGGAGCCGCTCGCGGTGCTCCTCGCCGACGATCACCGTGTCTTCACCGACGCGTTGCGGATCAGCCTGGACCGGACACCCGGCATCCGCTGCACTGCGGTCGGACATTCGGTCGCCGAAGCGACCGCTCTCATCGACAGCTCCGGTTGCGACGTCGCCGTAGTCGATCTCGAGCTACCGGACGGCAGCGGGCTGAGCGTCGTCGAGCACCTCGCCCGCAGGCACCGCCCGGGCCGATGCATCGTCCTCACCGCACATCTGCGGCCCGACCTCGCTCGGCGGGCGATCGCAGCCGGCGCGGTCGGGTTCCTGGGCAAGGACGGCACCCTTCCCCGGATCGTCGAGGCCGTCCGGTACGCCTCGCCGGACAACGTCCTGGTCGATGTGGACACGAGCCCCGCCCAGGCCGATCTGACGATGCGCGAGCACCAGGTCCTGGGCCTACTCGGACAGGGGCTCGACCCGGCGACGATCGCCGCAGATCTTCGCATCTCGCTGCACACCACACGCGATCACATCAAGTCGATCAAGGCGAAGCTGGGCGTGCACAGCCTGCTCGCTGCCGTAATCGCGGCGGGGCGACAGGGCCTGATCTCCGTCGGATCGCGCATCTGACGTGTACCGGACTCGACGCGACCGCCCGATCCGCCGGCTGTTGCTCCAGCATGTGGCGCTCGTCGCGCTCGTCGTGGTCGTGGTCGGCACATCGATGTCGGTCGGCTTGCTCATGTTCGCACGCGACGACGCCTACCGGACCGCTGAGCGAGTTGCCGAGCAAGTCGGAGTCGCGCTGATCGGGCCGCTGTCCGGGCAGCGCTTCGCCGAGCCGCTCTCCGAGAACCGACGGGTCGAGGTCGACCAGGCGATCGCCCCGTACCTCACGAACGGGATGATCCGGCGCGTCAAGGTCTGGACGGTGGACCCAGACGGCTCGGGCGACGCAGCCATCGCGTACTCCGACAAGTCGGTCCTCGAAGGAGAACGGGGCCAGCCGCTGCCTGAGGAGGTGGTCGAGCAGGTCGATCGGGGAATGCTGGTGACCCTCCCGGTCCCCGACGACGACGAACACCGTTTCGAATCGGGACAGAGCGCAGTGCTGCTCGAGGTCTTCGCAGGCTTCCGCGACGCCTCTGACCGTGCCGCCCGACTCGAGGTCTACGTCCCGGTCGACACGGCGGGAACGGTTCGCGAGACCGCGACCATCGTCCTGCCCGCCGCACTCGGAAGCCTGGTGCTGCTCGGCGCAGCAACCATTCCGCTCTCGGCGCGACTCGCGCGCCGCATCGAGCGGGAGAACGCCGAGCGCAGAGCCCTGCGGCGCTACGGACTCACCGCCGCGGAGTCCGCGCGGCACGTGCTCGCTCGGCGGCTCCACCACGACATCATTCCCGATCTGGCCAGCGCTGGGCTGCTGGTCGACGCCGCACGAACCGGGCCGGACAGCACAGCGCAGGCCCACGACCTACTGAGCAACGCCCACCAGCTGCTGGTCTCCGAGATCGGCGAGCTGCGGGCGATCCTGTCCGATGTGGCGCCGCCGGAGTCACCGTCACTCACCGACGTCCTGGCCCGCGTCGTAGAGCACGCACGGGCGGGACACGCCGACGCACCGGTGGCCACAGTCCACGACGAGACCACAAGCGAGCCAGGACCACAGTTCGTCGCAGTGATCGGCGAGATCGCCGGCGAGCTCGCCCGCAACGCGGTTCGTCACGCGAACGCGTCCCACCTGTGGCTCCACGTTTCGGAGCCGACCGAGGGCCAGCTCCTGCTCAAGGTCCGCGACAACGGGATGGGCTTCGACGCCCGCGAGGTCCGGCCGTTCCACGGCCACATCGGGCTTCGTCTCGTGGCAGACGTCGCACGAGACAATGGCGGGCAGGTCGATATCGACTCCACGGCGGGCAGGGGCACCATGATCACCCTGACCCTGCCTGTTCCTCGCTGAAAGGGCGACGGACCGACGCCCCACCGCTCGCGTCCTTCACCCGCCAACCGAGCAAGACAATCAGACCGATCCGTTCGGGGGCCGCGACACTACCGCCTCTTCGTCACGCGCGATCGCACCGCTGCCATCGCACCGTGCCCATCACGCCGCTGCCTTCGCGTTTCTCCGCGCCGGGGCCGGACCCCATCGACGGCGTGCGCGCCGCTCACACGGCGGACGGATCCTCCTCGCGCACGATCGCCCGGCGGGCGACCAGCTCGACGGTCACCAGCGCCGTGACAGTCTCCGCCGCCAGCAGCCCAACCAGGACGAGGACCTGAGCTGTCGCGGCCTGTATCGGATCGCCACTGCCGAGAAGGACGCCGACGAACGCACCCGGCAGGGTCACCAGACCCACGGTGCGGGTCTGGTCGAGCGCCGGGACGAGCGCGTCGTGCGCCGCGTCGCGCACGACCAGCAGTGCTGCGTCCCGAGGTAGGAGCCCGAGGGCCAATGCCGCCTCGTACTCGCCGTGCCGGTCCGCAAGCTGGCGCAAAGCGTATCGACCGGCCAGCGAGGTCGCCGACATAGCCCCTCCGATCACGATTCCCGCGACGGGGACGACCGCGACTCCCGTCAAGGGGACGGCGCCGGTGGCGAGCACGATTGCCAGTACCGGTGCCGTGCCGGCACAGATAGCTGCGCCTGCCAGCAGGCCGCGAGGATGTCTAGTCATTCGCCGGCCCGAGGTCACCGTGGCCGCCGCGATCATGACCAAGACGAACGTGACAGTCGCCCACCAGTGCATGATGACCACCACGATGACAATCGCGACCACCGACAGCTGGACCACCGCGCGGGCAGCCGCGCGGGATGTCCCCTCGAACCCAGGCGAGCGCTCACGGCGGCAACCAAGGTCAACAGAACGACCGCGCCGACAACCGGCCATCCGAGTGGAGTCTCCGTCCCTGTCACCACCCCATTGGACGCTGGCCTACAACCGCTGCACCACGGACCCCCAGCCGCTGCCTCGGTCCGGTTCCCGCAGACGAGCGATCTTAGCCTGGTGAGTGTGACCCCAGCGTGGCAGCGGATCGGACACCACGCGCCAGGGATCGGCGCTCGACGACAGGGAGCCCGGCGCGAAGGTCCCCTCCCTCAGGAGACCGCGAAGAATGCGGTGTCCACGTCGGGCTCGCTGTTGCCTCGGCGGAGGGCATCACGCCCACCGCGCTGATCCGCCGCTGGATCGAGCAGCGGCGCGTAATCGAACAGGGCGGCACCCTCGACGCCAGCACGCTCGACCAGCGCGTGGCCCTTCTCGCCGAAGCCGTGCTGGCCGTCGGATCAGCTCTGTCTGCGCCGAATGCGGCGATTACCGACGCACCGCGGCGGGTCGCGGAGAGCATCCCCGCTCAGCAGCAGGTACACCGTGACGCCGACACCCCCACCGGCCGCTGACCGCCGCACAGGTGCCTTCGTGCTCGGCCAGCTAAGCCTTCCGTGCACCGGTCAGCGAACCCTGCAGCGACCGGTCATCCCGCACGGCTCGCATCCGCACCGGCTGACGCAGGCTCGCACGGGACCACCCGGACCGGAACCCATGCGGGTCCTCCTGCGGCAACAGTCGGTGACGATGCGGCGCACGATCTCGTCAGGACCCCGCCACCCCGACGCTGCAGCACCGACCCTGCCGGGACCTTCAGACCCGCAGCGCCCCCGAAGCTGAGCGCTCGTGTCGGAACGCGACGCACCAGACGACGACGTCACCGTCGAGCTTTGAGAGCACTTTGGCGCAAGTGACATAGGGTCAGTCGTCCCAAAATCCTGGCACACGTCTCGCTAGTAAGAGCCACAAACCCGCTCGCACGACAGTTACCTCCGGTCCAGGCAGCGGCCGCCTGCCGACCGCGACGCCACCGTCAGCCGTGCCCGCGTTGAAGCCGTCACCTCGCCCCTGGTCCTCAACGCCGCGTCAGATCCGGCAGCCGATCTCCGGGATCCCACTCGATCAACGGAGTCCGCCGCAGCCGATACAACTGCCGCTTACGGTCCCGACGCAGCGCGTACTGCTCCTGCTCGCCCATACCCCACACCTCCACCGCGGTCGGCGGATCGGTGTCGGTCAGCACGAAATCCGGCAAGGTGTCCTCGCTGCCGTCGTAGCGCAGCGGCTTGTAGAACTCCCGGCCCGCGCCGTACAGCGCGTCAGCCATCACGACCTCGTGCGAGGAATCGGCCGGAACAAATCCGCACCCGGTCAGCATCACCGCCGCCGCCACCACCGACAGGTTCCCTGCATCGCTGCGCGTCACCGCCGCCACCACCACCTGCTCGCTCCCGGTGGGACGTGCCCGTGCGAACACCGACGGAGCGCCTCGTCGCAGCCGGGCACCCACCGCGTGCGACACGAACACCGGCACCGGGTGATGGCGGAGATCCAGCCGCTGGCCGTAGGGAGTGTCCGACCAGGACCGCACCGCACCGAGCAGTAACCTTCGACGACTCATGCCCTCCCGGTCACCCAACCCGTCGATGAACCGCGCGAACGCGGCCCGATGCCGATCCGGTGCCGAGACGTCGAACGGCGGAACCACATAGCACCCCTCACCCGCGGCGCCCCCGGAGATCGCGACCCGAGACACCACGTCCTGCAGGACCCTGTGACAGTCGGCCCAGCGCCGACGCTCGCCCTGCGGGGCCACTGTCAGCCCGGCCCGCTCCCACAGATACTGCAGAAACCCGAGCAGACTCATCCCGTCGTGCCCGGCTCCGCCGGTCACCGACCAGTCGGTACCGCCACCACCCTCGCCGGCCCGCGCCTGCAATGGCACCGTCAACCGCACCGACACCAGGCCGGGACCCTCCTCGCGCAGTGCGCGGACCCGCCGCCGGTGCCCGCCCGGACCAGCGCTGCCGTCGTTGCGGAACGCGCACCGCAGATCATGCTCCGCACTGCCGCCCGGCCAGCACGCCAACGAGAACACCCCGGCCCGGCAGCGGATCACCAACCGCGGTGCCGGATCCGTGCACAGACACCACCCGCACCCGTCCACGACCCGGGCTCGCTCCGCCCACACCCGATACGCCCACGGATCACGTCGGAACCACGCCAACGACACCGATCGCCCCGCCAACCGCACTCGCGCACCCGGTGCCACCGGTCGCCGGCGCCGCCCGCCCCGCTCGACGGCCGCACTCACCCCGTCGCCCCCACGGTCGCAGGCAGCCGGACCCGGGAACACCGACGGGCGTACCCCACGCCCACGCGCCCACCGGAAACGCCGACCATAGCCCCGCCGCACTCCCGACCGCCGTACCCGGCCAAGCCGCCACTTGGCCAGCAAGAGGGTGCACCACAGCACACGAGATCACCGCCGGAGGGACGCACGACTACATCACCACATCGATCCCGTGAAGCGAGCGCGCACCGCAGCGCCGCAGGCGGACCGCGGCGAACGCGGGAATGCCCGGCGCCCGCCGTCACGCCCGAGACGACACGACCATTCCGGCCATGCGTGCGCGCCGGCCACCTCGGGCCGTCGCACCCACTCATCCCGGCGTCGCCGCGGGGACCGCTCCCACCGCCCGCGCCGCCGGTGTCTCCGACTTCTCGCCGTCGGAACCGCTCGCGAGGTACTGCTCGCGCGGCCCTGGGTCGTGGTGCCCATCGGCGGCGGGCGTGACGGCCTCGGAACTGTGCCCCGAGCCGTCGGTGGGGGAGGGAGCACCGTCGCGCGTGCGACGCAGCATCGTGCGCACCCGCTTGACCGGCACCCCGAACATCGCCGCCAGATCCTCGGCATTGCGTCGCCTGCCGTGCAGCTCGGCCATCACCGCGCACTGCTCGACCCCGATCGACGCGAGCTCCTGCTCAGCGTCGGCCACCGCCTGCTCACGCCGCCGGTCCAGCTCGGCGAGAGTCTCGTCGCGGGTGTGCTCGACCTCGGCGATGCGCTCCTGGGCCCGGGCATAGCGTTCGAACGCCGACTCCTCCAGACGCCGCTGCTCCTCCTGATCGCGGTCGAGCTGATCACGCTTGGCATGCATCGCCGCCACGTCATCACGCACCCGACGCGAACGTCGTGTCCTGTCCGTAGCCACCTCTGCTCCCTTCCCCGACGGCGAGCAATCACACCGCCGCACCACGGTAGCCAGAATAATGGACGATGGCGACCATCTGTCTCGTCAGCAGGAAAGTCAAGGTCTCGTATCGGCGTCGCGCCACCACGTCCTCGCAGCGGGTCGAAGCATGAGGTTCTTCCGTCAGCTGATCTACCGGATCAACAGCGTCCACGGGTGAGTCGCGCAAACCTGCTGCTGCACGCCGCACCGTCCAGCGAGCCGATCCTGATCCAGGATCCGCAGCCCGACCTCGGCCCACCGTCCTGTCGGCGAGCGTGAACCACACGCTGTCCAGGCTCGACATGAGGTCGAAGACGGCGTGCCGCGGTACCTCCCGTGGAATCACCGCCCGTCCTGGCCGACCAGCCGACAGCCACCTGTCGCCCACAAGCGCGCGACGTGGCCGCGGATGCCGAGCCCGGCGATCGCGCAGCGCATCGACTGGCCCTACTCCGAGGGGCCGTTGAAGAAGCGCCTGGCCAAGATCCGGCCCAAGTACTCGGCGTCGACCCGGTCAGCCGCACCACCTACCGGCCGGATGAGCTCGCGCAGTGCGACCTGTGGTTCCGCCAACGAAGATCCCCATCGGGCCCGGGCAGGCGCGGATCCTGCCGGTGCTGGTGATGGCCCAGGGCGGCTACTCGAGGTTCCTATCGGCGACGATGCTGCCCTCGTGCCAGACCGGTAACCTGCTCTCCGGTATGTGGCAGCTGACCACCGGGCTGGGGCGGGTGCCGAAGACGTTGGTCTGGGACCGCGAGGCCGGGATCGCGATCAGGGGGCGGGCAAATGCGCCGGTCGCGGCGTTCGCCGGCACCCTGGCCACCCGGCTCCAGCTCGCCCCACCGCGGGATCCGGAGTTCAGCGGCAGCGTGGAGCGCGCCAACGGCTATCAGGAGACCTCGTTCCTGCCCGGGCGCTCGTTCACCTCACCCACGGACCTTCACCGAGCAGCTCGACGGCTGGTTGGCCCGAGCGAACCAGCGCACGGTCCGCTCGGTCGGCAGCCGCCCGACCGAGCCGTTCGACACCGACCACGCCGCGATGCTGACGCTTCCGCCGGTCGCACCACCTGTCGGGCTGCGCCACCGAACTCGGCTGGCCTGCGACCACTGCATCCGTATCGACACGTGTGACTACTCGGTCGACCCGCGGGTGATCAGCCGGTTCGTCGAGGTCTCTGCCTCTCTCCCCACGGTGACAGTCGTCTGCGACGGCGAGGTCGCCGCCCGTCTCCAGCATTGCTGGGCACAGCGCCCGGTCGTCGACGATCCCGCCCGCCTGGACCCCTCCCAGGTCCTGCGCCGCGAGTTCGCCGCACGCCGTGATGCCGGCGCCCGCACCGCTCGCCAGCACGCTGACTGCCACACCGTGGTCCTGCGGGGCCCCGCCGAACTACGACGCCCTGTTCGGCGTCGACTTCGACCCCACACCCGATCTTGATTCCACTTCACCGCCGACTCCGCGGAGGCCACACCGTCATGAGCCCCACCAGCACCAGCCCCGCTACGAACGGGAACCGGCCCACCGCGACGAAGACATCGAGCTCGGACGGCTTGGGCGTTTCGTGCGGTGGGGCGAGACGTTCTCCGACGACGTCGTCGCCGCGGCCATGATCGACCGCCTGGTCCACCACGCCGCGAGCTCCTCGCGAAAGACCGCAGCCACCACGAGTGAGCAGCGGTGCCCGATCAGCCCGACAGGCCATGGCGAGTGCGAGTGGGCTCGAACCCTTGGTCGCCGATGGGCAGACCTGCCAGGTTCCAACTCCAGGAGACGGACGGAGTGATCCGCATATAGATTCCCGGCCCGACCATCCCGACGCGGTTGACGGGGCCGTCGGCATGGCCATAGACGCGGATTCCGCGGGCGATGAACGGCTCGAACGAGGGTATGTCGTCGATGACCAGCGCGACCTTCTGATTGCCGGCAGCGAGGTTGCGGAACTTGCGGGTGGCGGTGACGGGCGCGCCGCCACCGACCCAGAACACGTCACCGTCGAACTCCACCGCGACGGGAACAACGTCCGGCTGACCGAGACTGTCCACTGTCGCGATGCGGCCCATGCCGTTCGAGCTCAGATAGGCAATCTCCTCGGCCGAGAACGACATACGACAGCTCCTTCAGCCCGGGCCATGGACGGAGGCGTCACCCTAGCGGCTGCCGCCGCAGCCCTGAGGCAACGCGCTGGCCGCGGCTCGGCCACGGACCCTCAGCACGCCAAGCAGAAGAGCTCGACCACCTCCCCGGGGTTAGATTTCAGCGTCCCGCAGGGGGATCAAGGTTCAGAGACCGTCGACAGGCCTGGTGCTCAGGGCGTATGCCCCCCGCGAGATGCCCGATGGCGCTGTTCGGTGGCCCCGTAGCCGAGGCCGAAGGGCTCGTGATCGCTCCCAGGATGGCGTCGTGGTGGCCTCGCTCCTGCTCACGTCGGTCATGGCAGAAGCGGAGGAGGGAGCCCTCGAGAGCGACGCGAAGCAGCCGCCGTTACCCGACCGACGGCTGTGCCGGATACGGGTACCCGGGGTCGGACGTCTGCTGCCACGAACCGAACAGCTTGTAGGCCGATTCCGACTCGGTGAGCCAGTTGGACGCTTCCGCAGCGTCGCAGGATGTCGGGGCCCAGAGGTCGTGCACCAAGCGATCGCGGTTTCAAGCGAGAGCCGAGGAGTCGGCCAGTGCTGCTTCAGATCCGGGGGCAAGTGCAGATGCGGGCCAGTGACGTAGCTGCTGCCCTCAGGGCGCCAGTGCATCCGCCGCAGGAGAATCCCGTCCGGTCCGCGGAAGGTGTACCAGTAGCCGCGTGTCGTGACCCGGAACGGGCCCTCGCTGGCGTCGTGGCGTGCCGGATCGGTGTCGACGATCTCGAAGTTCATACTCGCGGTGAACGTCCCGATCCCTGGCCAAGTCATCCCGTCACCGCCGTTCAGCTCCCAGGCGTTGCGAACGCCCTTCCGGTAGCGGCCGCCTCGGCTGACGGTGATCTGGCTGTGTCCAGCAAGGACGTAGATCGCCTTGCGGAGTGGCTCGAGGAAATTGTTCACCGCGTGTTGCTCGGTCCGTCCAGGCATGCAGGATTCAGCGCGCTCGGCTACTACTCAGCGGACGAACGGCAGTGCACCGATGACCTCGGCGAGTCCGTCGAGCTCGTCGACATCGACGTCGGCATAGTCACCAGCGTCCCAGCGGGCGAGGAACTCAGAGTGTGTTTGAGAAGGGTCGGCGTGTCTGCGCGGGAGGCCCTCCGCACATTGTGATCGCGGGCGAGCGCGACATGGACGCCAGGTTGATCTCCTGACCGGCAGCAATATCTGCGTCCCGCTCAGGAGCCATTTAGCTCGGGGAACTGGTCGTCGCGCCATTCGATGACGCTGGTGGTGCCGGCGGCGACCTCCTCACGCACGCGCAGGTCGACGCGGCGGATCCGCTGGAACGGCGCCAGGTTCTCGCGCGCATGCTTGAGGATCTCGAACGCCGTCTGTTCGTTCGGCTCGTAGCCCGGCGCGATCGCCACGTACGCCTTCGGCACGGCGAGGCGCACCGCGTCGGGCGCGGGCACGATCGCGGCCTCAGCGACGGCGGAGTGCTCGATCAGGACCGACTCCAGCTCGAACGTGCTGATCTTGTAGTCCGAGGCCTTGAACACGTCGTCGGTGCGGCCGATGTAGAAGATGTAGCCGTCGCTGTCGCGGGAGGCGACGTCTCCGGTGTGGTAAAAGCCGCCCGCCATCGCCTTGGCATTGCGCTCCGGATCGCCCTGGTAGCCCGTCATCAACGACATGGGCCGCTGCACGAGGTCTACGCAGACCTCGCCCTCCTCGGCGCACTCCCCGGTTAGGGGGTCGACCAGCACGATAGGCACGCCCGGCAGCGGCAGCCCCATCGATCCCGGCTTCACCGGCATTCCCGGCACGTTCCCGACGGCCAGTGGCAGCTCGGTCTGCCCGTAGCCGTCGCGGATGGTCAGACCCCACGCCTTCTGCACCTGATCTATGACCTCGGGATTGAGCGGCTCGCCCGCCGAGAGCAGCTCCCGCAGCGAGCCCCTGCCCCCGGAGAGGTCGGCCTTGATCAGCATCCGCCACACTGTCGGCGGCGCGCAGAACGTGGTCACCTGGGCGAGGCGGAGCTGGTCGAGCAGCTTGGCGGCGTCGAAGCGGGCGTAGTTGTAGACGAAGATCGTGGCCTGCGCGATCCACGGCGCGAAGAAGCAACTCCACGCGTGCTTAGCCCAGCCGGGCGAGGAGATGTTGAGGTGCACATCGCCGGCCTTGGCTGCGACCCAGAACGACGTGGCGAGGTGCCCGACGGGGTAGGAGACCTGGGTGTGCTCGACCAGCTTCGGCTTGTTCGTGGTGCCGGAGGTGAAGTAGAGCAGCTGCGGGTCCGACGGCGCGGTGCCCGGGTGCTCGGCGGGAGGCACGTCTCGGTCGTAGGCGTCGTGATAGGCGACCGTCCCGTCGGGGGCGTCACCGACAACGAACCGCACGTACTCGCCGGGGACCTCGTCGAACTTGCCCGCGTCGGCGGTATTCACCACGAAGTAGTGGGCGCCGCCGCGCTCGATTCGGCCGACGAGGTCGTTCGGGCCCAGCCCCCGTGGTGGTCGGCAGGATCACCGCGCCGAGCTTCATCACCGCGAGCATGGTCTCCCACAGCTCGAACTGGTTGTCCAGCATCAGGAGCACGTGCTCGCTCTTCCCGACCCCGTTCGCGGCCAGCAGCGCGGCGACCTGGTCGGAGCGGCGCGCCATCTCGTCGAAGGAGAACCTCGCCTCCGAACCGTCCTCCTCGACGATCCACAGCGCGACGCCGTCGTTGCCGCGAGCGTTCGCGTCGAACCAGTCGACCGCCCAGTTGAAGCGCTCGCCGAACTCCGGCCAGACGAACTCCTCGACCGCCTTCGCGTAGTCGCGGCTCAGGTCCTGGAGCAGGTCACGAGCCTCCCGGTAGATCTCGGTACTGCTTGTCATCGCCGCTCCAAGTCACTGCGGATGATGAGTTTGACATGCTGCCCGGTCTGCTGCCGCTGCCAGGCGTCCGCGACGCGGTCGAGTGGTATTTCCTCGTAGGGCACGCTCAGCCGACCGGCCGCGTGCATCTCGCACATCGTCCTGAACCCGGCTGCGCGAACATTGATCGACGTGTGGAAATTGGTGTGGGTCAGGATGGAGATTCCCGACGTTCGCAACGGCCGCGCCGGAAGCTCGGCGGTCGGGCCAGCCGACGCGCCGACCTGCACGATGCGTCCGAGCGGTGCCATAGCCGTGGCGACGGCTTCCACTGGTCGACCCCAGAGCATGTCCAGCACGAGGTCGTAGCCCCGCGGCGCCGCGTTCTTCAGATCGACGACCAGGTTAGCGGGGTCCCCGCCGAGTCGTACGGTGGCGTCGGCGCCGAGCGCGCCGGCCCGTGCGAGGAAGCCCTGATCGCGGGCTGCGGCTACGACTTGACCCGCCCCGAGCTGGGCGGCGAGCTGGACGCCGATCTGCCCGACGATGCTGCTCGCGCCGAGGATGAGGACTGTCTCGCCGGCGCCCAGCCCACCCTTCCATGTTAGGCCGGTCCAGGCCGCGAGGCCGGCGATCCCGAACGGCAACACCGCCGCGGCGTCCACGTCGTCGGGTATCCCGATCAGGTCGTTCTCTGCGACGATGCAGTGCTCGGCGAAGGACCCGAAGGGTTGCGTGGCCAGGTCGAAGTAGACTCGTCGGCCGTCTTGCGTGCGACCGATCCCTTCCATGCCGACGGTATAGGGCAGTGGCGGGTCGAACGCGAGCCCACGCGAGATGTTGATGTCGACGGGGTTCATCCCGGCTGCCTCGACGGTGACCAGCTGCTCGCCGGGCCGGGGTCGGGGGATCTCCACGTCGGCCACGTGCGGTGTGGCATCGAGCTCGGTCACCACGGCGGCCTTCATGCCGGTGGCCGGGCGGCGGCGGTGCGGAGCGGGACGAGTTCCTCGCCGGGTCGCACAGTCGCCCGGATACTGCCGAGCTGGGCGACCTTGAGCTCCACATGGTCGTTCTCGACTAGGTACGGGTAGGCGTCGGGCCCGTGGACCCGGGAGAGCTCGAGGATGCAGCCGGTGCCGACGGTACCGGCGCCGATGACGTCGCCGGGCAGCAAGGTGGTGCCGCGGGAGGCGTAGGCGATGAGATCGGCGAAAGGCCAGTACAGCGACGACCAGTTACCGCTGCTGTACTGCGTACGGTTCACAGTGGCGGTCATGGCCAGGTCGAAGCCGTTGCCGGCGGTATGGGGTGCGAGCTCGTCGGGGGAGACGAGGTAGGGCCCGAGGCTGGTCGCGGTGTCCTTTGCCTTGGCGGGTCCGATCGCGAAGGTCATCTCCGCTTCTTGCAGGTCGCGAGCGCTCCAGTCGCAGAGCATGGTGTAGCCGGCGATGTGGTCCGCGGCGCGGTCAGGGCTGATGTTGCTGCCGCCGCGGCCGATCACGGCGGCGACCTCGAGCTCGTAGTCGAGGCTGCGGCTGCCCGGGGCGATGCGGACGTCGTCGTGGGGTCCCTGGATCGCAGCGGGGTTGCTGAAGTAGAAGACGGGCTGCCGGTAGTAAAGGGGGTTGGTCGGCACGCCGAGCGCGGCCATCGACGTGACGTAGTGGTTCTCGAACGCCATGAAGTCCCGCACCGATGGAGGCCGGGGGATCGGAGCGAGGAGCGACACGGCGTCGAGCTGGAACACGCCGAACGGCCGGGTCAGGGCGCGTTCGGCGGCCGCGGCCTGGCCGTCGTCGCCGCCGGCGATGACGTCGACGAGGGTCACGGTCGGGGGCAGTGCGTGGATGGTGCGGTTGCGAACCAGACCGGCGAGGGGGGTCGTCCCGGTCGTCGTGCGAAAGGTCGCCCAGCGCATGGAGGTCTACCTCGCGATGGTCTCGGACCAGTGGACGAGCGGCAGCCCGGCGACCGGTGAGCGGAAGTGGGGGATCCGGGACTGTCGAAGGTTACCGAGGTAGACCTCGCGCAGGTCGGGGCCGCCGAAGGTCACCGATGCGCACCAGGTGGCAACCGGGCCGCCGGTGCCGAGGAGGAACTCCATGTCGATCGCTCCGCGCTGGAACCGGTCGTCGAAGCGGGCGACTTCCTCCGGTGTCGAGTCGTCGAGGATGAGACGGACCTCTCGCTCCGGGGTGATCGCGAAGATCCCGTCGGTGAAGATGTAGGTGCCCCAGAGGTTCCCGAACGCGTCGAAGGCGATCCCGTCGATGAAGCGACCGTGGTCGGCGGGTCCGTAGATCTCGCGCTCACCCAGAGTGCCGTCGTCGTTGATCGGGAACCTGAGGACGTTGCGGCCGCACGTCTGGACGACGTAGATGTGGGTCTCGTCCGCGTCGAGCTTGCACTCGTTGGCGAAGGCGAGCCCGTCGGCGACGGCGCGCAACCGCTTCCCGTCGTGGAGCAGCAGCTGGCCGTCGGCGATGTCGGGGGTCATCGTCGCGCCCCAGTCGTGCGCCTTGGTGGACACGGTGACCCAGACCCGGTCCTCGCTGTCGCGGCAGACGAAGTTGACCTTGCCGATGGGTGCGCCGTCGAGGCTGTCGGCAATCACGGTGGTGGTGCCGTCGCGGGTCATGCGCTCGAGTCGGTCGGTGCCGAAGTTGGAGATCAGGAAGCTACCGTCGCGATCGAAGGCCAGGCCGTTGGGCAGAGTTCCGTCGATCAGCCGGTGTGCGACGTTGTTCTCTGTGAGCGCACTCTCGGCGAAGTCGGCCTGCGTGATCAGTCGCTGTTCGCCACTGGGGTCTATGCGCATCACCCCGCCCCGCGCGTCGGCCGACCACAGCGTGCCGTCGGGTTCGGCGAGGATGCACTCGGGGCGCTGCAAGTCGAAGCCGACGTGGTCGATGTCGTCGCCGGTCAGGGAGAAGCCATCGAGCGGGTTGGGCCGGTGGGCCCTGGGGTCGGGCTGGAGTTCAGCCACAGTAGAACCCTCCGTTGACGTCGAGGTGGGCGCCGGTGACGTAGCCGGCCTGGTCCGAGGCGAGCATCGTGACGAGAGCGGCGAGCTCGTCACGGCGGCCGAGGCGCCGCATCGCGGCCTGACGAGCGATGGTTGTAGTGGCCGCGGAGTCGTGGTTGCCGGCGAGCATTGGTGTCTGGATCATGCCGGGGTTGACGCAGTTGACCGTCACCCCTAAAGGACCTGCGGTTACCGCCATCGACCGCACCATCCCACCGAGCGCCGCCTTCGATGCTGCGTAGTCCGCGCCGGCCCCGAAGCCGCCCATCTGCCCCGACACCGAGCCTACGACGATGACCCGGCCCCAACCGGCCGTGCTCATGTAGGCGATCGCCGCTTGGGCGGCGAGGAACGAGCCGCGCAGGTTGATCGTGAGGGTGCGGTCCCACTCGTTCGGAGTGATCTCGCTGGCAGGTTCGCCGGCCGCGGCGGCGAGGATCCCGCCGCGGGCAGTGCCGAACACACCTCCGGCACAGACGAGGACGTCGAGGCGACCGAACCGCTCGATGGTGTGGGCGACGGCGCCGGTAGGGCCGTCGGGATCAGCGAGATCGGCGACCACGGCACCGAAGCGCTCGGGATCGGTCTGCGCGCGCTCCTCGATCCCGGTGGCGGCGATGTCAGTGCCGACGACGCGGCAGCCCTCGTCCGCGAGCGCTGTGGCGCAGGCTTCGCCGATGCCGCTCGACGCACCGGTCACCAACGCGACGCGGCCGGAGAGTCCCAGGTCCATCTCAAGCCACCTGTCGGGCGAGCCAGCCGGTGATGAGAGCGACCGCGTCGTCGAACTTCGTGACCACGCAGTGGGTCTCGTCCTGCGCCATGACCACGAGGGTGTCGCGCCGACCGGTGAACACGAGGCTGTCCTCGATCGGGACGAGCGCGTCGGCAGTGCCGTTGATGACGAGCATCGGCGTGTTGTCGTCTTTGTCGAGCAGCGGCCGCAGGGAGTGTGCGGCCACCGCGGCGTCCAGCTCCTGCTGGGTCGGCTGGTGGTCGAAACCGAAGAGGTTCCCAATGATGCCGCTGGCGCCCTCGGCCCACGGCTTGCCTGCGGCGAAGCTCGCCTCCACGGGCCCTCCGCAGTTGACGGCCGCGTCGACGATGCCCGCCAGGCCCGAGTAGGCCGCGAAGTAGCCGCCCATCGACAGCCCGAAGTGCACCACCCTGCCGTTCCCGAGCTCGCGGCAGAACGTAACGAGCCCGTCGACGACCTCACGGCTCTCGGGGATCATCGGGATCTCGGATTCGCCGGTGCCCGGGATGTCGAACGCCACCACCCGTGCACCGGTGCCCAGGGCGAACCCGGTGAACATGTGGTGGACGTCCATCTTGTGCCCGTCTGCGCCGCCGGAGGCGAGGACCACCGGCGCGTCGAGCGGAAGGCCTCGGGCCGCGAAGATGTGCACCGCCACCCGTGTGGTCCCGCCCTGGTAGGGCACATCCAGCTCACGGCGTTCGAAGTCGACCGGGAACGACGGGGCGGCCAGCAGGTACTGCTCGACCTGCTTCTGCAGCGCTGTCCGGCGCACGTCGTCGGCCAGGACGGGGAACTTGGCGTAGCCGTAGGCCAGCGCCGCGAGGGTCGGCTCGTTGTCGGCGGAGTAGCGAGCTCCGAGCTGCGACCACTCGTGGCTCCAACCGCCGGGTCCATCCAGCCACATGTCCGTCACAGCGGCACGCACCTCGTCGACATCCGAGGCGGGGACACCGAAGTTCACCATCTGCGCATACCGCGCGGTGAACATGTCGTCCACTGCGATCGGCCATCGGTAGGGCATGTCGTCTCCCTCTCTTAGTGGTGGCAGACCCAGGGCGCAGCACCGACAGGTGTCGGCGCTGTGGGCGTCGCCCCGACCGGCGTGCTGCCCGATCGCGCGCGAAAGGCGCCGCGACAGGTCCGGTGGAACGTCGTGTCGTTCGCGAGTCCGGCAACTTAATGCAAGTTGCCCTGCGATAAATTAGCGGCAGTGTGGCGCAGGGCGCAAGGGGCAGCGGGTAGGTTCGACGTGTGGAGGAGGCCGCGGTTCGACGCCGCACGAACGGGCGATCGGCCCGTGTGCGCCGGTCGGTCCTTAACTCCACGCTGCGGCTGCTCGCGGAAGAGGGCGTCGACGCGCTCAGCATCGCCGCGGTCGCTGCTCAGGCCGGCGTGCACGAGACGTCGATCTACCGACGGTGGGGCACCCGCGAGAAGCTCATGCTCGACGCGATCCTCAGCCTCAGCGAGACCGAGCTCCCCGTCCCCGACCGCGGCTCACTCGTGGAGGACCTCACCGGTCTGGCCGAGGAACTGTGTCGCTACATGTCCAGCCCACTGGGCCTCGCCGTGGCCCGATTGCTCTCCACACCCAGTACCGACCCAGAACTCGAAACGACCCGGGCCGAGATCTGGCACGAGCGCATCGCCGCCGCGGCAGCCGCCGTCCAGCGCGCAGTCGACCGCGGCGAAGCGCGACCGGACACGGACGGACGCTTCGTCGTGGAGATGCTCGTCGCGCCGATCCATTGGCGGGTACTGGTCCTCCAGCAACCGCTGGAACCGGAATTACCCGCTCAGCTTGCTGCGGTGGTCGCGCAGGGCATCCAGCTCCAGTCGAGCGGACTCAATTCGGAGCGTAAGGAGATTCCGTGAGCCTGTGCCGGATCGGATTGATCAGCAGCAACTTGCCCAGCAGTTCATCGACACCGCCCGACAGCAAGGAGTCGAGCTTGTCGGGCCGGGCGGGATGCTCGCGGAGGTGACCAAGACGATGCTCGAGACGCGTTGGAAGCGGAGATTAGCGAGCACCTGGGATGCGACGCACACGACCCCGCTGCGCGGGACGAGGCGAACTCTGAGCGTGTTTGAGAAGATCAAGTTGTGGGAATGAAGGTGTACTTCTGCTGGCGGGCGGCCGGCTTGCCGCGGGCGATGCGTCGGGTGATGGTGTTGATCGTGGCCCAGCGGATCATGGCCTCGGATGTGGCGGGGTGGCGCTCGTAGTCCCGGGCCAGGCGTCGGTGTGCGGTGAGCCAGGCCAGGGTCCGCTCGACCACCCACCGCCGCGGGAGGACAGCGAATCCGCGCTGGTCAGGCGATTTACGCACGACCTCGACGAGGGTGTGCAGGATTGCGTTTCGCCCAGTCAAGGAGCCGTCCGGCGAACCCGGCGTCGGCGTAGACGAACCGCACTCTCGTGCGTAGGTAGAGATCGAGCAGGATCGACTTGGCGCCGTCACGGTCCTGTACCGACGCCGAGCACACCATCGTGGTCAGTAGCAGACCCAGGTTGTCGGCACGACGAACCGCTTCCGGCCGTTGATCTTCTTCCCTGCGTCGTAGCCGCGACGTCCTGCCCGACGGTGTCGGTGCCCTTCACGGACTGGGAGTCGATGATCCCCGCGATGGGTTCGGGGGCGCGGCCTTCGTCGGCACGTAGCTGCCGGCGCACGATCGGGAGGATCTTCTGCTGTTCGCTGGTCGCCGCCTCGGTGGGGGACCGCCACGGCAACCTGGTGTTCGACAAGACCACGGCGAACTTCAACCCGCTGTGCGCGATGGCCGGGACGGTCACCGTCGTCGAGGTCGCCGAACTCGTCGAGCCCGGCGAGATCGACCCGCAGCAGGTCCATCTGCCCGGGGTGTTCGTGCACTACGTCGTGCACGCCCCGGACCCGGAGAAGCGGATCGAGAAGCGGACCGTGACGGAGGTGCCGGCATGAGCCTGACCCGCAACGAGATGGCGGCACGCGCTGCGGCTGAGCTCCGCGACGGTGAGTACGTCAACCTCGGCATCGGACTGCCGACCCTGATCCCCGGCTTCCTGGCCGCCGACGTGCACGTGGTCCTGCACAGCGAGAACGGCATCCTCGGCACCGGCGCCTACCCGGCACCGGACGCGATCGATCCGGATCTGATCAACGCGGGCAAGGAGACCGTCACGGTGCGCCCCGGCGCGTCGTTCTTCGACTCCGCGCTGTCGTTCGGCGTCATCCGCGGACGGCACCTCGACGTCGCCGTGCTCGGTGCCATGCAGGTCTCCGAGCACGGCGACCTGTCGAACTGGGCCGTCCCAGGGAAGATGATCAAGGGGATGGGCGGGGCGATGGACCTCGTCCACGGCGCCCGCCGGGTCATCGTCCTGATGGAGCACAGCGCCCGCGACGGTTCACCGAAGATCCTGCGCGAGAATACTCTGCCCCACACGGGACTCGGCGTGGTGGACCGGATCATCACCGATCTCGCCGTGATCGACGTGACCCCGGACGGCCTGGTGCTGGCGGAGACCGCCCCCGGTGTGGAGGAAGACGAGGTGCGGGCGGCCACAGGCGCCCCGCTGCGGACAGCGGCCGAGGCCGACCGGTGAGCGTCGTCCGGACGGACTGCCGCGACGGCGTGGCGACGGTCACCCTGGAATCCCCGGCCAACCGCAACGCCCTCTCGGCGCGGCTGCGCGTGGCGCTGGCCGACGCCCTCGACGACGCGATCGCCGACCCGGCCGTGCGGGCGATCGTCCTGACCCACACCGGGCCGGTGTTCTGCGCCGGGATGGATCTCAAGGAGTCCCGCGGCGCCGATGCCGCCGACCAGGGCGTGAACGGGTTCCCTCGCATCCTGGAGACGCTGTGGACTTCCCCGACCCCGGTGATCGCGCGGCTCGCCGGCCCCGCCCGGGCGGGCGGCGTCGGGCTCGTCGCCGCCTGCGACGTGGCAGTTGCCGCCGAGGCCGCGACGTTCGCGTTCTCCGAGGTTCGGATCGGGGTCGTCCCCGCCGTCATCTCGGTCACGGCGCTGCCCCGGCTGCAGGCGCGGGCCGCGCACGAGCTGTTCCTGACGGGGGAGACGTTCGACGCCCGGCGGGCCGCCGAGATCGGTCTGGTCAACCGCGCTGTACCGCTCGCCGATCTCGACGCCGAGGTCGAGCGGTACACGGGGATGCTCCGGCTCGGCGCCCCCGGGGCACTGGCCGGTACCAAGGCACTGCTGCGCCGCCGGCGCCCGGAGTCGATGACCCGTGACCTCGCCGAGACCGCCGCGCTGTCCGCGTCGTACTTCGCGGGTAGGGAGGCCCAGGAGGGGATGCGGGCATTCGCGGAGAAGCGGTCACCGGCCTGGGTGACGCCCGCCGGAAGCGCGACGACGACGGGAGGCAGCCGATGAACGGTCTCGGAGACATCCTGCCCCGCGCGGCGGCCCGGTTCGGCGACCGGACCGCGCTGATCTGCGGGCGACGCCGGTTCTCCTTCACCGAGCTCGACCGGCTGAGCAACCGGGTTGCGGTCGCGCTGCGCGCTTGCGGCGTCGGACCGGACCGGCCGGTGTCGCTCTACGCGCAGAATCGCTGGGAGTGGATCGTCGCCCACCACGCGGCGCTCAAGGCAGGGGCCGTGGTGAACCCGGTGAACGTCATGCTCACCCCCGAGGAGCTGGCGTTCGTGCTGCGCGACTGCTCGGCCGCGGTCGTCATGACCGGCGGCGGACAGGCCGCCACGGTCGTCGAGCTGACCCGTGAGCTCCCCGACCTGCACACCGTCGTGTCGTTCGACCCACCCGGCGACAGTGGTGCCGTCGACTTCGCGACTCTGCTCGACGTCCACGGCGGTCCGTTCGAGCCGGTCGCCGTCGACCCGGGCGCACCCAGCACGATCGGTTACACCTCCGGCACAACCGGACATCCGAAGGGCGCGGTCCAGAGCCACCGCGCCGTGCTGCTGAACTGCGCGCTGACCGCGACCATGCACGGGCGCAGCGAGCACGACCTCGTCGTGTCGGCGCTGCCCGCGCCGCACGTCTACGGCAACGTCGTCATCAATGGGACGTTCCTGGCCGGCGGGACCGTGGTGCTGATGGAGCGGTTCGACCCGTCGCAGGCACTGACACTGATCGAGACCCACCACGCGACGCTGTTCGAGGGGGTCCCGGCGATGTACGCGATGCTGCTGGCCCACTCCGATCTCGAGCGGGCCGACCTGTCCTCGCTGACCCGTTGCACGGTCGGAGGACAGACGATCCCGAACTCGACGATCGAGCGCTGGCAGGAACGCAGCGGGGCCCCGCTGATCGAGCTGTGGGGGATGACCGAGATCTCCGGTCTCGGCACCACCCACGCCCTGCACGCGCCGCCGGTACCCGGCTCCATCGGCGTGTCGTTGCCGGGAGTCGAGGTGCGTATCGCCGATCTGGCGGACACCACCTGAGCAGAACCGCGGCTCGTGAGATGTCGGTTACGTCACCCGGACCGGCCCGACTCAGTGTTGGGCGAACCGTGGCAGAGCCCGGACCGCTGGGCTCAGGCCGCGGTCCGACGCCCGCTGAGTAGGTCAGGTGTTCCACGTCGATGCCGACAGCAGGTCGGTCATGTCGATGGGAGGCAGACCATCATCGCAACCGCGCAACAGGTCGTAGAGGTTTCGCATCGCGTGCCGATCGGGGACATGATCCGACCCGGCCAACGCGGTGAGGATGTCCCGGGTGCCGATGACCTGCACGGTTCCACACGCCCGTGCTGTCGCTCGGATCCGGTCGAGTCGGCGTGCTTCGGCCTGCGCGGTGCTCCTCCCCGTACGTTCGTCGATGATCACGACGACTTCTGCGCCGGCCTCGGCCGCGACGACGCCGTGGGCGATGACCATGAGTTCACCGAGATCCTGGCCTTGGCGCATCCTCTCGGCGAGGGGCATCCGGGCGATCCGCGCAGCCACATCGCTGAGCGGGGGTACCGCATCGTCGTCGAGGACCTCGAGTAGCCGCTCCGGTAGTCGGTTGAGCACTGTCGCGCTGGCTTCGAAACGGGCGTCGCGGGCAGCTTTGCGCAGCACCTCCGCATGCACCGTCTCCGGCATCGCGATGGGCGCGAACACCGCGAACAGCAGACGCTCCTTGCGGAGAGAGAAGAAGTTCAACGCCGGGCCAGCATCGAGAACTACCTGGCTGTTCACGAGCTACCGGGTACGTCGTGTGGATCGTCATCGACGCTTCCGAGGAGCTCGTCGAGTTCCTCGACCGAGAACTTCGGGCGCGGCAACGACGTTTTCAACGTCGTTGCGGGCAACGCTGAGCCTTCCAGGGCCTGGGGGGCATCGACGGCCACGCCGGCGGCGTCGAGCTCCGCGAGCAGCTCCTCGACACCCAGCCCCCTGATGTTGGCCAACGTTCGGGCCGAGATGACCCCTGCCCGGTAGCCGGCGAGGGTCCTGGCCAGCAACTTCTGCGGAGCTCTGCTGCGGTCGGACTCGAGGGCCAACGAGGCGTAGAGATCCCGCCAGCCGAAGCGCGTCGCCAAGGTGGGCGCCGTAAACGTCGCCATCCACTGCTGTTTGGTCGTCTCGCTGATGTGACCGCGCTGGGCCATGGCGATCGCCGCGATCGCTGGGGAGACCAAGAAGCGCTGGACAACCGACGACAGAGTCGCAGGCCCGTCCCCCGGGCGCCCGTCCACGAGCAGATCGAGGCCCTCGTGAGGCAGCAACAGATGCCGGGCGAACGCGTCAGCACGCGTCTCTTTCCATCGAGGCCCCACCGTGGCAGGCCCGGGATGGTAGTCGTCGAATAGCATATGACCCAGCTCGTGTGCCAGGCAGCTGCGCTGCCGCATCGGTCTACGAGTGCGTGCGACCGCAATGAACATCGCCCCACGCTGAGGATCGCGCATCGTCAGGCCGTGCTCGTCCTCCCCTGCCTCCATCACGAGCACGTCCACGCCGGTGTGCTGCTCGATGAGCGTGACCAGATCGCCCATGGGCTGCGCACCAAGGTGGTGCTCGGCACGGAATCGCTGCGCCTCGTCGCGCGCAGCGACCTCGAGGGGTGTGAGCCTCTGCGGACCGTTCACGACTGGGAGAACACTGCCTGGTCGTCGAGGTAGGCGTCGAGTTCGAGGAAGTGCAGCAGACGGTTGCGCATAGCGTCGCTACCGCTTCCGGTGCTGCGCGCAGCGGATTCAGCACGTTCGGCTACCGCACTGGATCCCAGAAGCCACTCGGGCGGCGTACCGGTGGCCAACGCGATCACGATCAGTTCGGGCACCTTCGCCACCCGCTGTCCGCTGACGATGCGGCTGATCATCGCCTGCGACAGCCCCGAGATCTCCGCGACCTCGCGCTGCGACATGCCGGCCGCCTGCAGGGCGGACTCCACCCGCTGAGCTGTGGTCATCTTGCCCCCCTGAATCGGTCCGACCCAACTGATTCAACGATACCAGAACCAGCAAGAGCCCGACCACAATTCAGGACCGTGGGTCGAGCCGCCCGCTCGTGAGGTATCGGCAGCGACTCACCCCACCGCCTGCCCAGCGCAGCTGCTCCGCGGCGACGAGCCTCGCCATCCAGCAATCAGGCGACGGACAATGCTCTCGGGTTCGTGACCGAACGGCGTGATCCGGGCGAACGGCTCGGCCGGCGCACAGGCGGCGGGCCGGTCAACTTACCCAGTCTCGACAGCAGTGATCACCCAGTGACTCGGACAGCTAGTGCCTCGTCAAGCAACGTACGGTAGGTAATCCGGTCTGCGGATCTTGGACTCGGGCGCGAACTGACGCTTGGGTCGGGCGTGGCGGTTGGCCCAGCGGATGTAGCCGGCGATCGCGGCTTCCTGAGCGGCGTGGGAGAGGTAGTCGCTGCCGTCGAGGGTGAAGTAACGCAGCGCGCGGCCTGCGGGTCCATTTCGCGCCCGATCCGCACTGGATCCGGCTGGTCGTCTCCGACTGCGACGGCGCGGTGGAGATGTGCTGGCTCGCAGCACCGTGGGCGACGTGCGCGGGGGTGGACGGTCTCTCGGTCACGCTGCACTCGGTCCACCCGCTGTGCCCGGACCGGCGTGCCGAGGAATTGGACGAGGACTGCGAACTTACCGGCGACGAGTTCGCCGTCGGGGTCTGTTACCCCGACACGCTCGCCGACGACGCCCTGGCCCGCGATATTCGGCCGATCCTCGACGCCGACGACCTCGGCCCCGTGATCGTGGCCCTGGCCGGCTACCACCGCGACCTGCTCAACCACTGAGCACCGGCGAGCCCTGGCCCGCCGGGTCGGGGCTCGCCATGTCTCCTCCCGCCTCCCACTTCCTATATTGGGGTCATTCGTCATGCCCATCTTCGCCGTCACCGAGGACCAGCTCACCGCCGCGCTGTACGCCGTGGTCGCCGAGCGCGGTCTGAACTGGACCTGCCCCGACCTCGACACAGACCCCCGAGGCTTACCTCGACCCCCAAGATCACCACCCGCTGTTCGCCGAGAACACCAGCGAGCACGGGCTGCTCTCGTGCCGCTACGTCAGCGCCGATGGCCTCCGCCCGATGTGCCTGATCGGCGCCGCGCTGCACCGCGCCGGAGTTCCCCTGCACGTGCTCGCCGACCACGAAGGCGCCCTCGCCGACGCCGTCGTCGATCTCGTGATCGAACCGGTCCTGCCCGACCTTGTCCGCGCCGCGGCCCGCGCGGCGCAGAACGCCCAGGACGACGGCCGCACCAGCGGCGATGCCCTCGCCGCCTACCACAACGTCCTCATCGCCGGGCGCGTCATGAACCACGCGATCTGACCACCTGCGGCCACGAGGACGGGAGCTCCCACACTCCGACCGCCGCTCGCCACAGCCACTGGCTCCGCCCAAGACCGACACGAGCCAAGAGTGCCCGCGATGACCACTCCGGCCACCTCAATGGTGGATCCCTCCCGAGCCCGGCCTGACCCTCTGAGGCCGTTCCCGGATTCCCTGCCGCCGCACCAAGCACTCGCTGATCGCCTCAGGCCACACCGGCGCGGTCGAGCTCGAGGCCGACCTGGACTTGCCGGGGATGATCCGGTCGCGTTCCAGGCCGTGCGAGCGGGCCCCCGGCGAGGGCACAGCCGTGCGAACGGCCGCCCTGACGACGAGGCGCTCGTCGAGGGCATCAGCCATAAACCCGCCAGTACCTCCCGATGATCACCGTGGGCCGGTCGGCCGTCGTCTGCGAGCACCTCAGTGACCTCTACGGATCCACCACGGTGGGCGGCTCTCCTGAACCCGGCAGCAGGGAACCGGCCGTCACCGTCGCCCCGCCCAGACTTCCTACGATGCGCGTGTCTCCACTGCCCCGCCGACCCCTTGCCAGGACCGGCGATGGTTCCGCGAGGACACCGCCGCGACCGCTGGCCCAGCCCAACACGACCTGTCCTACACAGCCCCTCGTGGGGCGACCGCGCGGGCTATGCCGTCGAGCGCGACAGCGCCGACGACCCACCACACATCAACGTGGCCAGAGTCCACGCGCGCACCCAGCTGCGTGCCCTGGTCCTGCGCCCGGAAATCAGCGCCGACGACCCGCATACTCGGCGGGGCCCGACCGGATCGCTCCGGACCCCCGGCAGGACGCCGGCCGCAGCTGAAGCTCGGCCGGGTCGAACCGACCCTGGCGCTGACACCCGACGATGCCGGCATCCCCGGCACCGAGTACCGCAACAGCGCGATGCTCGACCGCGGGCGCACCGGGTGGCTGCAGGACCGGCTCGCAGTCCTGAGCGAGGTCGCGCTCTGCATGCGAGCCCACCAGGGCGACGTCGTATCGGCCCGAGAACCGTGCCTGTCTGCTGACGTCGGCCGTGGGCGTCCGTCGCGCCCCGTTGGCCGAGAACGGGTGCCCGTACGGGTCGGGACGCCTGTCGCGGTGTCGGTGCCCAGGTGTGGAGACGCCCGGAGGTCAGCACCCCGGCGCGAGGTACGCGGCGATGAACCGATGCCGACGCCGAGCGGGTGGGACGGCGCCTCACTGCGTTCGGGCCCGCTTCGCGGGCTCCCACCCGCTCGGGCCAGCACCGAACCCCCGCCACCCCTGACGGGCCCCGCACCGCCGCGCTGAGACAGGGCCGCGTCACCAACCAGCCCGACACCTCGGGAGGCACCCCATGAACGAGATCACCCTGACCGGCAACATCGGCAAGGAGCCCGAGCTGCTCTACAGCGAGCACACCGGAGACGCGGTCCTGCGGTTCTCCATCGCCCAGAACGACCGCTACTTCGACCGCAAAAGCGGCGAGTGGCGCGAGAACCCCCCGGTCTGGACCGACGTGGTCGCCTTCCGCGAGCTCGCCCAGAACACCGCCGAGTCGCTGCACGCCGGGGACGCCGTGATCGTGATCGGCAAGCTCGCCGACAACTCCTTCACCCCCGCCGGGGCCGACTACCCGGTCCGGCGCACCGAGCTGCGGGCCCAGACCATCGCCGCCGACCTGCGCCGCGCGACGGCGACGGTGACCCGCCAGCCCGGACGCGAGCGAGCCGGCTCGACCACCGCTACCCAGACGGCCGACTGACCCCCGGTCGGCCACCGGGCGGGGCACCAGTCACCCCTTAGGCGGTGCCCCGCCCGCCCTTCGCCGCGGTGCAAACATCGCCCGCGTCGATCGAGCCCTCCCGGGGGCTGGCAGGAGGTGGAGCAGCTGTTCACGGCGCCGGACGCGACGACCCACCGCACCCCGCGCCAGCCTTGGTCCACGAGCAACTGCGAAGGATCGTTCGCATTTGCTAGTCAAGAGGGTTCTGAACTGCTAACTGCTCAGCATCCAACTGCGAACGAACGCTCTTATTGTCGTCGGCATCGGTGGATGCCGTGCGAGACGCGAAACGGAGAACCCATGACTGCCCTCGACCGCGAACCAGCCGGCCTCGCGCCCGCCTTCGGGAGGCACGAGCACCGGACCGGTGCCCGGGAGGCTGCTCAGGCACTCGTCGAGAACGGGGTGACGGACCTCTTCGGGATCCACGGCTACATCAACCCGGTGATCGAGGAGGCCGTGCGCCTCGGCGCCCGCATGTGGCACTTCCGCCACGAGCAGGCCGCCGGCTTCGCCGCGGAGGCGTACGGCCGGATCACGCGCAAGCCGGGCGTCTTCTTCGTGTCGGCCTCGGCGGGCATGGCCAACGCGCTCTCGTCGCTGTCCCAGGGCATCGGCACCCGCAGCCCGATCCTGCTCCTGGTCGGCCAGCACGGCACCGCCGGTGACCACCTCGGAATCCTGCAGGAGGGCTACGCGGCGGAGTCCTTCACGACCGTCGCCAAGTGGACACACCGCATGACCGACTGGGAACTCAACTCCTACTGGGTGCACAAGGCGATCACGGACTCGGTCAGCTACCCGGCCGGGCCTGTGGTGCTGGAGTTCCCGCTGAACAATCAGTGGGCGCAGGGCGACGCGGTGCAACGCAAGTACGTGCCGGGCGACGGCGGGACCCCGGTCGTACCGCAGACCCAGGCCGACCCCGTCCGGGTCGAGGAGGCAGCAGCGATCCTGGCGGGCGCCGAGCGACCGGTGGTCGTGGCCGGCGACGGGGTGTACTGGTCGGACGGGTCGGCGGAGCTGGTGGAGCTCGCCGAGTACCTCGACGCCCGACCGGTGCCCGACGCACCGCGCGCGGAGCGATCAGCGAGGAACACCCGCTCGCACTGACGTCGGGATACCGCGGCCGGCTGCTGCGTGCCGCGGACGTGGTGCTGCTGGTGGGGCTGCGGGCCGGTGAGCTCGAGTCGTGGTTCGAACCGCCGGACTGGCCCGCGCCCGGTGCGACCTGCTACGTCCAGATCCAGGAGACCGCCGCGGACCTGTGGTGGGGGCTGGACTCCGAGGTCGACCTGATCGGTTCCAGCCGTCTGGTGCTGGGCCAGCTGCTGGACGCGGTCCGCGAACGGCGGGGGACCGCCGACCCGGTCTCGCGTCCGGAGTGGATCGCCGAGTTGGACGCCGCGCGGGCCGCGTTCGCCGAGAACCGGGCGGCCCATCTCGAGGTGGTGCGGGACCGCACCCCGATCCACACCTGGGAGCTCGCGCAGGCGATCGCCGACGAGGCCGACCCCGACGCCACGATCATCTACGACTCCTACCAGGGCTCGCTCTACCTCACCGATGCCGTGAAGGCCCTGCGGCCGGCCCAGATCCTCGACGCCGGCCCCCGCGTGGCACTCGGCCAGGGGGTCGGGATGGCGTTCGGCGCCGGGATCGCACGTCCGGGCGGCCAGGTGATCAGCCTGATCGGCGACGGTGGCATCGGTCTGGCTGGCATGGACATCGAGACACTGACCCGCTACGACGTGCCGGCCGTGCTCGTCGTGCTAAATAACAGCTCCTGGGGCGGCAACTCGCTGATGCGCGAGGACATGCAGCCGGACATCGGGTCCTGGGACATGACCCCCGGGCTGCGCTACGACGAGGTGTTCGCGCCGTTCGGGGCCCACGTCGAGCACGTCGAGGACGCGGCCGACCTGCGCCCCGCGCTGCGTCGTGCGCTGGACTCCGGAAAGGTCGCCGTGATCGACGTGGTGGCGGACTCGGAGAGCATCGAGGCGTCGGTCCCGTGGCTGCGGCTCAAGATCGGCGAGTTCTACTCCCGCGGCATCGACGACCTGTCCGAGGGGCTGGTCGCGCACTTCCGGGCGCTGTCCAGGGTGGAGGCGCTGCGGCTGCACAAGTCGGCTCTCGACAACGGAACCCGCATCCCGATGTCCTTCATCGCCGAGCTGTGCGGACACCCCGAGAGCGAGCTCGACGCCCTCGCGACGACGTCCGGCTACCGGTACTGAGCGTCGGACGGCACCGCAGGCGGCAGGGAGGAACACCATGACGACACAGGTCACCGTCCCCGGCAGCGAGGGTGCCGGCCGGGCCGACGAGTTCTGGGATCCCGTCCGGGAGACCATGCCGCCCGCCGAGCGGGAGAAGCTGATCCTCGACCGCGTGCAGGCGCAGCTCCGGTACGCATACACCGAGATCCCGTTCTACCGGGCTCACTACGAGCGGCACGGCTTCCATCCGGACCAGGTGCGGTCACTAGCGGACTTCACCACGAGGGTCCCGGTCGTCACCAAGAAGATGCTGGTCGCCGACCAGCAGGCGAATCCCCCGTTCGGCTCCTACGCAGGGGTCGACCGGGCCGACATCGCCCGCGTGCACGGCTCATCCGGGACGTCCGGGGCCCCCACGCTCTACGGGATATCCCGGACCGACTGGCTCCGCAGCGAAGAGGTCTGCAAGATCGCGCTCTGGTCCGCGGGGGTGCGCCCGCGCGACATCGTGCAAATCTCCTTCCCGTTCGGGCTGTTCCTCGGTGGCTGGGGGCTGCTGCAGGCCTGCGAGTTCCTCGGCGCGGGGGCCTTCCCGGTCGGCAGCCTGATGCCGACCGACCAGCAACTCGGCCAGATGCTCAACCTGCGGATCGACGCCCTCGTCGCCACCCCGTCCTACGCCCTGCACCTGGGCAGGCGTGCCGTCGAGCTGGGACTGGACATGCGCTCCTCCGCCCTGCGCACCGTGATCGTGGCGGGTGAGCCGGGTGGGAGTACGCCCGAGGTGCGGGACGTGATCTCGCGGGACCTCGGTGGCCCGTTCGTGATCGACCTGGGTGCAGGGGCCTCCTCGGAGATGCATCCCTTCTACGCGAACGTGGGATGCCGGCACACCCCCGCCGGCGTGCACCTCGTGCAGGACGAGAACTACACTGAGGTCGTCGACCGGGACGATCCCAACGTCGCGGTGCCGGTGGGAACCAGCGGCGCCGTCGTCGCCACCCACCTGTGGCGGGAGTCCCAGCCCATGATCCGGTTCTGGCTGGGCGACGAGGGGGTGCTGGACGACTCCCCGTGCGCCTGCGGACGCACCTACCCGCGGCTGCCGCGCGGGGTGTACGGACGGCTGGACGACATGCTGCTCGTCCGTGGAGCGAACGTGTACCCGAGCGCGGTCGAGGCCGTCCTGCGGGACCACGAGGCCGGTGGCAGCGAGTACCGGATCGTCGTCGAGCGCCGGGGCGATCTGGACGAGCTGCGGGTCGAGCTGGAGACCGACGGGACGGTCGCCGACGCCGCGCGAGCCGATCTGGAGGCACGGCTGAAGGACCGGCTGATGGTCCGGACCGGCGTGCGGTTCGTACCGGAGGGGACCTTCGAGCCTCAGGTCTTCAAGGCCCGGCGTGTGATCGACCATCGGGGGTGATCGCGGCGTTGCTACCGTTGCCGGCGCAGCGGGGACGATGAGCGAGGGGCCCGACACAATGGCGACCAGGCGGGGGCCGAACCGACGCTCGGCGGAACGCCTCGAACTGATCACCAGGACTGCCTCGGTCGAGATCACGAAGCACGGTTTCGACAACCTGTCGGTCAGCGACCTGGCCGAGGCGGCCGGGCTGAGCGTCGGTGGCATGTACCGCTACATCACGACCAAGACCGACCTGCTGGTCATGGTCTGCCGGAGTATCTACGACGGGGTGCGCGAGCAGCTCGGCGAGATCGCCGCGGGCGACGGGCCACACGAGGAGAAGCTGCGCGCCGCGATCGAGGTCTACCTGCGCGAGTGCGAGAACCGGCAGGCGCAGATCGCGATGGTCTACCGGGAGTACCGCCGGCTGCCCGAGGACGCGCAGCGCTTCTTCATGTCTCGTGAGCAGGCGATCGCCGACGTGTTCGCCGACCTCGTCCGCGCCGGCCGAGCCAAGGGCGTGTTCCGCCCGGTCGACGCCACCGTGGTGGCGACAGACATCGTGTTCCTGGGGCACATGCCGTCGTTCAAGGGCTGGGCGCTGCGCGGCGAGGTGACCCCGCAGGCCCTACGCCACGAACAGGTCGAACTCGTCCTGCGGGGGTTGCGTCAGGCCGGGTAGGCCGACGTCGGGGCCGGGCCGGTCCGCTCGACGTAGCGGACCAGGGCGGGTCGTGCGTTCGATGTGGTCGCGCAGCGCCCGGGTCGCACCCTCCTCGTCCCGTGCGACGGTGAGCTCGGAGATGGCCCGGTGCTCGGCGGCGATGTCGCGGTCGGCCTCGTGGGCGAAATCCTGGACCAGTGCCGGTAGAGCTCGGCGCAGTCGCGCAGACCGGTCGCGATCCTCTCGAGCCGTGCGGAGCCACAGCCCGCGAGCAGGGTGTTGTGGAAGGTCCGGTGCGCGACGGTGAAGTCCGGGGCGACGTGTCCGTCCGCCGTCATCATCCGGGTGCCGGCCAGCGTGTGGTGCGTGGCGAGGACGGCGGACTCCCAGGCGAGGTCGCCGGACTTGATCGACTCCGCGAGGGCGGCACGCCCTCAACCGGGCGACCGGCGCGCAGACCATGGAGTTCCGCCATCACAACGTGGAGTTCGGCTACCGCTACGACTCCTCCGCCGTCGTGCCCGACGGCAGCGCGGAGCACGTGCCGCTCGACCCGGTCCGGCTCTACCAGCCCGGCACCGCGCCCGGGCACCCGATGCCGCACGCCTTCGTCGAGCGTGCGGGCGAGCGCATCCCGCTGGGAACCCTGGTGCACGGCGGCCGGTTAGGTTCGACAGCGGCGCCATCCCGACCCAACGGATCGGACCCTCCGACTGCCCGGCGAGCTCGGCTACGGCAGCCAGGACCGCGTCACGGCCGCCGTGAATCGCCAGGATGGTGGCGGGGATGAGGTCGGCGACGCAGAAGTAGTCGGTGCATCCCGTAGTCGCGCCGGCGGCGACCGCGACGTCGTGGCGCCCGACGGTGTCGAACAGGTGGCGGGCGAACCGTGCCCGCTGTCCGTAGCCCTGCGTGGGCCCGGTCTCGTCCGCGGTCAGCACCAACGCGAGGTCGGGCTGGTGCCGGGGGGCCGCGACCAGCGCCAGGGCGTCGTCGGCGTCCCCACCCAGATCGGTGTCGACGACGATCGGGGCCCTGGTCAGCGGCTCCGCCAGCTCCGCAGTGCGCAGCTGCGCCGCGGTCTCGGCCAGTGAACTCCCAGGCAACCTCCGGCCGACGTCGATCATGGTCTTGCGGTGCGCGCGTACCTGGTCGATCGACAGGTCGCCCTCCGGGCGGCTGGTCAGCGGCCCACCTCCTGAGCACCTCACAGGTTACCGGCTCACCCCGACGAAACGAGGCATTACGACCTGCTGCGGAGCACGCCAGGGCGCAGCATTGCCCGCCGAGCTCCAGCCCGGACGTCCACCGATGCCCGCGATGTCCAGGTCTGCCACCGGCGCGCGTCGAGGAGAACGGCCCCGCGGTCGTATCGCAAGCACGGCCGCTACCCAGTCACCCGGCACGGGACACGTGGTCAACCCCGACGTCTCCGGTGCCCGTCGCCTGCAGGCGAGAGCCGGCGAGGTCTCGGAGCCGGTCTACGTCGCCGACGCGCAGCGCGAATCCGTCCACAACCAACATGCAGCGATCGACCACTTGGCCCGGGCCAGCGCCGATCCCGCCGACGAGCTGCTGGACCTGCTCGGCGCCGAGCCTCGTCTGTGACCGATCCGAAGTGTCGGCAGGGCCCGGATCTGGTGCGGCGCCGACGGCGCGATCGAACACGGGACGGCAGCACGCGGTAGCCGAGGCCGTGACCGACCCGCAATCCGGCGCCGGTCTCGGCTGCGGTGGTGGGCGTGGCCACTGTGACCGGCCGGGTCGCTGCGCTCGATCGGCCGCTTGCCCGCACCGACCGGGTGGTACGAGCTCGCTGCGCTCGTCGGCCTGGCAGCCGATCCCACACCGGTCGGGCGAACGCGTCCGACCGACCGGTCGACCCGCGCCGGTCCCGGACGCGGCGTCAACCCCGGCCGGGGTCGGCACCGATGAACGAAAGGTCCAGTCATGGCTGCGAAGTCCTCTCCCGGAGATGGTTCCCACGGCCGCGGCATCCGCGGAGACAGCGCCACCGTGAGTGCCTCGGCGCGGGTGGTCGCATTGGTGCGTGCCCTGCTGTTCGGGGCGCGGTAAGCGATGAGCGAGGCGTTCTGCACCGAGATCGGGCCCTGGCTGCGCGGAGCCGCACGGCCGACCATCGACATGGACGCGGTGGCATTGCTGTTCGCGCCGCCCGCTCTTTACAGCGAGTTCTATCCGTGGCAGGGCGCCTCGCTCGCCGAGCTCCCTGCCGGTTCTCCCGGCCGGGAGCCGGGTCTGGGCCCGGCGTTTCGCCGTGCGGTCGCACGCGCGGTCGACGACGCGGCGGTGATCGGGGTGAGTTTCTCCGGCGGTATGGACAGCCTCGCGGTCCTGGCCGAGGCCTGTCGCCAGGCCCGCGGCCGCCGCGTCGTGGCGTTCACGATCGATCTCGTCGACGACCGCGGCCGCTTAGCCTCCGACACGGCCACCGCACTGATCACGCGACTCGGACTGACCTGCGAGCTGCAGATCGTGGACACCACCGACCGTAGGAAGGTGGCATGGTCGCCGATCGGGCCCCGACTCGACGCCCTGCCCCAGCTCAACGCCGCCGTCGCCCACCGCGCGGCCGCGGCCGGCTGCGAGGTTCTGCTGTCGGGCGACGGAGCTGACGAGACCCTCGAGGTGCCCGGTTCGCCACCACCGAGCTGCTCACCACCCGCGGGCCGCGGGCCGCACTGCGGTATCTCGCCGACCGCGGACGCGGCAGCGCCCTGATCGACGAAGCGGCATCCGCCCTCGCGCCGATGCTGTCCCGCCGGGCAGGACACCGGATGTACTGGACCGCGACCTGGGCCACCACCCTCGGCGCACCGGTTCCCGACGTGGTCACCACCCGGTTCCGCCCCCGAATACAGGACTGGACCGAGCGATGGCGAACCCAGCACCGCGGTCAGCACGGCACAACCCACTCGTGGGCGGCGATGTTCACCCACGACGCGATCTGGCCGCATGCAGCAGTGCTCGACGCCGGCACAGTCCCCGAGCAAGCCCCCTTCCTCGATCCCGAGGTTCTCGCCGCCGCGGCCGCGCTCGACCCGGCAGCACGCTACGACCCGACCCTTCCCACTGCCTACCAGCGCAACAAGACAGCGGTCGTCTCGCTGTTCGAACCCCACCACCGGTCGATGCTTCCCCCGGCCAAGCAGTACTTCCAGACCGCGCTGGGCGCCCTGGTCGAACCGTGCCAGCCACAACTGCTCGCCGCCGCCGGGCTGATCGACCCCACCCGGCTCGCCACCGCCGACACCGCGGTGTCGATGACGCTGACCGCGACCGAGACGTGGCTACGGGCCGCGCTGGCCCGCGGTGCCCGACTCCCAGGAGTGAACCCGTGACCCACCCTCCGACTCGACCGAGGCCCACCCGCGCGCCATCCTGGCGACATGCAGGTGCGACCGCCGTGACCCGACCCGCCACGAGCACCGTGCGCCCGCTGCGCCGCGCCGACCACCCCGCAGTGCTCGCTCTGATCGGCGCCGACCTGCTGCCCGGCCAACCCGTGCCCACCCGAGCCGCGTTGGCCGACGCCCTCGCCGGGCGCTCGCCCATCGACGCCGGCCTCTGGGCTGAACTCACCGACCTGCGTCACCACGTGGCCATCGACGACCACGGTCATGGCGTGGGCGTCATCGCCACCGGATGGCGGGAGCGCGACACCACCGCGGTCCTGCCGTGGCTACACGCCGGCGAGGACCCCGCTGTCGTGCAGGCCCTACTCGACACAGCACTGCAGCGGTTCTCCTCCGTCGCGGTAGAGGCCTTCGGCTCGCCACCGCGCTCGACCTCGGGCTCGAAGCGCTCCCGGTGACCCACCGATCCGGCACCGTGACCGCGCTGACCGTCGCCGGGTTCACCGGCACAGTCCTGTGGAGCTACATGGTCCTGCCCGACGAGGCGATGACCGCTTTCCTCGCCGAGACCGCACCCACACCCGCCCCGACGATCGAGGTCGAGCAGCGCAGGCTGGGCTGGCGCCTGCTGATCCACCGCGCCGACGACGTGCTCGGCGAGATCGAGATCGACCACCCGCTGCAGGGCACCACCCGCATCGCCTGGCTCGAGGTCACCCCGGCCGCACAGGCGCAGGGCTGGGACGAACCCTGCTACGAGCCGGCCTCGAGCGCGCGCACCACGCCGGGGCCCGGCGTGCGCTGCTCTACGTCGACGACGACGACCCAGGCGGTGCACGTGACCGCTCCGCGGCAGCCGCGCTGTACCGCCGAGCCGGATTCGCCGACGTGGACCGCCTCCACACCCTTCACCGCCGCTGAGCCGGACCGGAGATACGACCGCACCGCGCTGGGGGAGCAGCTCTGTCCGAGCTGACCCGATGACTTCGGGGTCGGGCCCGAGAGCGCGGGCCAGCCGCCGCCGCGCAACACCCAGGCCGTGACGGTCCTGGACGCTGTGCGCGTCATCGGACGCGCGTCTCCGTTTCGGACAGCATGCTTGGAGGACACCGCCGCGGCGATACTCGCCCTGGCCCGAGCGGCCGGCGAGCTGGGTGGTGCCACCGGATCGCCGCGGATCGGATCAGGTTGCACGCCTGGCTACGCCTCGACGACTGCCTAGTCTGCGAGCCCACCTCCACGCTGCGCTTCACACCACTGATCCAGCTACGCGAACCCGACGCTGCGCCGGCGCGAGGCTGCGTCCGTCCGGCGGGAGGAATCCGAATGACCGTGTCAAGCCGCGATAGCGGGTTGTGGTGCGGTGATGGTGAACATCCTCCGGTCACGCAGCAGGGCCCACAGGACGTCGACCAGGCGTCTGGCCAAGGCGAGCAGAGCCTGGGTATGAAGCATTCTTTCGCTGCGTTTGCGCTGGTAGAAGGCCCGGGACGGGCCATTGACCTTGAGGCTGGACAGTGCGGCCATGTAGAACACTCGCCGCAGGCGGCGGTTGTAGCGTCGTGGGCGACGCAGGTTCCCGCTGATCCGGCCGGAGTCCTGGGGCACCGGGACGAGTCCGGCGTAGGAGGCCAGCCGCCCTGGAGAGGTGAATCCGCCCAGTTCAGGGCCGACACCGCCGTGGGTGGCGGTGAGGAACTCCGCGCCCAGGATGGGTCCGAGACCGGGCAGCGACTCGATGATCGCCGCGTCCGGGTGGGAGCGGAACACGGTGGTGATCAGCTTGTCGGTGTCCTTGATCTCCCGGTCGAGTTCCAGCAGTCGTCGGGCCAGGCCGGCAACAAGGATCGCGGTCCGCGTCTCGCTGGGCAGTGCCACGGTCTGGGCGTGGGCGACCTCGACCGCGGTGGCGGCCATCGCAGCAATACCCGGTGCCCACGCCCGATGGGCACGCAGGTACTCGATCACCCCTGCCTCGCCGGCGTCCCGGAGGGCCTGGGGTGTCTGGAACCCGGTGACCAGCACCAGAGCGCTGCGGGTGGAATAGTCGAATGCCGCCTCGAGACCGGGAAAGATCGACCCGAGCAGGTCACGCAGCCGGTTGACCCCGCGCACCCAGTCGGCCATCAGGTCCTCGCGATGGGCCACGAGCCGGGCCAGTTCGGCAGTGGTCTCATCAGTGGCGGTGACCGTGGTGAGGTCGGCGCCGCGCATGCGGGCGGTCTCGGCGATGACCTTCGCGTCACGGGCGTCGGTCTTGGCCTCGCCCCGGAACACGCCGCTCATCCGGTCGACGACCCGACCGGGGACATAGACCACCTGCTGGTCGGCCGCGGTGAGGACCACCTGCAGCAGCGCCGCATAGCTGCAGGTCAGGTCGATGGCCCACCGCACGTCCTGGGCCGCTTCCGCAGCGCGGGCCAGCAACGCCTCGATCGCGGCCTGGTCGTTGCTGACCTTGCGGGAGAACACCACCTTGCCGTCGGTATCGATCGCGCACGCATGGTGCGTCCTCTTCCCGACGTCGATCCCGATCCAGATCACTGGCCGTTGCGCCACGCGCAGGCTCCTGTCGTTGCAGGTCACGCCCGTGGACAACCCGCCATCAGGTCCCTAATCAGCGACGGTCCGCACAGATCCGAATCAGTGGCCAGGCCTGTCCAGCACGACGGGGCGGCCATTCCTTCCGAGCCACCGAAGCGACAACACCTCATCAGCCACACCCCGTCGTCCCGGGCATCCGGGGCACCAACCCCGAACACCTACGACCTTAGGGAGACACCGCATGACCATCACCTCCAACGGCCACCCCGACGCCACTTTTCCCAGCGCCTCGAGTGGCGGCAGCCCCGACCGGGCGGCGCCACTGCTGTGGATGCGAGGCGAGCGCGCCGCGCTCGGCTCGTTCACCCACGACGGCCTCGGTGGGGCACCGTTCCCGGGGTCGGGCGCCCGAGCGTCGGGCGGCGAGGGGGCCGCTGGCGCCACCGCGAGACTGACCTTTGTCAGGACGGGCAGGCCCCACCCGTCACCGGGCAGAGCAACGGATCGAACAGATCCGGAAGGCTGTCGATCAGAGCGCCGTGCCCGTCGTAGTAGCGGTCGAGCCAGCGCGCGACGCAGACGACGGTGACCTCACTCGCTCCCGCATCTTTCAGAGCAATAGACACGGACTGCGAGTTCCGACCGGCCACCCACGTGTCGTCGACGACCAGCACGTGCTTCCCGTGAACTCGGTCCGTCCACCGGTCCGGGATGACAAACCGGTCCGGCAGCGGGCCGTCGCGACGATCGACCTCGATACTCGGCCCCGTCTTGATCTGGAACTTGAGGACGGACGGGTCGTCGTAGATCACGACCTGGTCGCCAAGCAGCGACACCGGGTGCTGGGTCCCGGGCCTGGTCGCCGAACACACGAACGTGACGGCCGCCCAGGGACGTCCGACCGTTGCGATGATGCAATTGCGGTGCAGGAACGCCGCCCCCCGGGCCAGAAACTTGACGTCGCGGAGGTTGTCGGCGGACGAGCCACGATCACCCTTGTATCCGTGCATGTGGTGGCCGGACTGCTGGCCCTTCACCGCATAGGACAGCGGCACGACGTGGTCGGCGAGACGCTCGACGCCGAAGGTGCGCCTATGCCCAGCGCACGTATCGCACAGCGCGGCCGACGCGGGCCCAGCACACGCCTCACAGATTCCCGCGCCGCGCTGCAGTGTCCCGAAGATCGCGCCCACCCGGTCTCTGACGAGTCGTGCAACGCGGTCGCGTTCGGCGGGCGGGGGGTCGTGCGGTTCGGTCATCCCCAGCCCGACGCCGCCGGGGCGAGGAAGGCGTCGATCTTGCCGGGCTCCTTGACGATGTCCTCGACAATGCGCATCACCGTCGCCGTGCTGTCGGCAACGTGCACCCCCGGCTGGCCGACCAGCTTCTGGGCCCACTGGTTGGCAGCGACGACCAGTTCGGTGAGGATGACGGGACGCCCGTGGGCGACTCCTGCGCGCGCCTGGATCCGCGCGCCGCTGTACTCGCCTGCCTCGACGACGACCGTCGCCCGACCGTAGCCGGACATTACGGAGTTGCGCATCGGGAAGGTGTGCTTGCCGGGCGGGGCGTCGGGCCAGAACTGCGACAGCAGTAGCCCTTCGCGGGCGACCGCGTCCTGCAGCTTGCGGTTCTCCGCCGGGTAGTAGCGGTTGATCCCCGTGCCGATGACGGCGACCGCGCGACCGCCCGCCTCCAGCGTGGCGGTGTGTGCGGCGGCGTCGATCCCCTTCGCCAGCCCGGACACGACGGTGACACCACGCTCGACCAGGCCCAGGGCTACCGACCGTGCGATGGACAGCCCGCGCTCAGACGCGGTCCGGGAGCCGACGACGGACACCGACACTTCGTCGCTGACCAGACGGCCGCGGTGGAACAGCACCGGCGGGAGGTCGTGGACAGCGCGAAACTGCTCCGGATACGCGTCGTCGAGGAAGGTCAGGAACCCAAGACCGGCGGCCTGCCAGGCCTCGATGTCCCGGCGGGCTGCCGTCAACTCCTCCGCCTCGCCGTACAGACCGGCGGGATTGTGGGTGTGCCATAGGTCGAGGGCACTCTCACGCGGGCCGACCTCGGCGACGACGTCGGCGTAGGTCATCCGCTTCGGGCGGTTGCGCAGCAGTGCAACGAGCGCCGCACGTTCCGCGTCATCCCACACCGGTCCGAGAGTAGAGCTATCAGCGAGTCCTGACACCTGGCTGTTCACCTCCCTCTGGTCGTCACGAGCACATGCCGAACATGCGTTCGATTATGGCGCATGACCAGGCTCTCTGTCATCAACGGGCGACACGCGTCGCCGGTTACAGGTAGGTAAGGCTTGTCATGCGATCGAGGCAGACCTTCTCACCCCGCCAGCTGGGCCGCGTCCTGGCCCTGCAACACAGCGCACACCGTCGACGGGCACCAGTGGGGCCCGCCGCGGGCGGTCGGCACGCCCTCTGCGGTCAATGCCGCGCCAATCGCGGCCTGCGTCTCCCCACGGTCGTGGTCGGCCAGGATCTGGCGCACGACGTCGTCCGACACCGGGTCGGGCGGCCCCGCCGAGCACCGGCGGCACGCTTCGCAGCCAGCCCACTCGCGGGTGCGCCGGCCGATCAGCCACCGCTCGTACCGCGACGCGCTGGCGATGATGTTCGCCGTCATCTCTCCAGCGCCGGGTCAGGGCGTTTCCCGCCCTCGGTGGGGCCCTCGGAAAGCGACACCACCTGAACCACAGCGAACCCACACGGGCGCTCCACCCGACTCGCGCACCTCTCCAGGCCCGACGGCAGCCGCGACGACCTTGCACCCGCAACCCGGCGACCGGACCGAGCGACCGGGGCCGTCAGAAGGTCGGCGGCCGGGGATGACCGCCGCACCCTGCCCGCCCGTGCGGGCACCGGTGCGATGAACCGCTCGCTGACGCCATCCGGGCGAGATCACCTGCAGCCGGTTCCCAGCATGCGGTTGCTGCCGGGCAGTGGTGATCCCACGCCGGACGGGCCAGCAGCGAACCCCCGCCCGAGCCCACCCGGGCGCGCCCAGACAGGTGCTGTCACCCACCGGTACGACTCGACCAGGAGACCACCATGACCGATCACCACTCCACCACCGAGGACAGCACCGGCGACACCGGCGAGCTGGGCCGGTTCCTCCCGGATGGCCGGGTCACCCTGCATCGGTGCCCCTGCGCGACCGAGGCCGCGGCGTTGCGCCCGGCCGATCGCCGCGGCCGGATCATGTCCGACCCTGACTGGGACACCCACCAGACCGTGACCTGCCCGCAGTGCGGGCGCTACGGCCGTCTCGACCCCACCGACACCGCCCATGCCCCCGTAGCGGTGCTCGGCATCGCACCACTGCCCGCTGGCTGCGACGACTGCGGCGCCACACGCGGCGAGCCCTGCCGGCAGCCGTTCTGCCCCGGCCAGGACCTCCTCGACCCCGCCCCGGCCGACGACCAGGACGCCTGCGCCGGCGGGGGCGGCGTCGCGGTGCCCTACACGGCGCGCGGGCTGCTCATGAAGCTTCCCTCGACGATGCGGATCTGGCGGTACTGGGCGAGCCGTGCACTTCATCCCGGCAACGCCGACTGGCGACGCGGTGCGCTGCGCTCGACCGCGCAGGCCACCGTCGAGGTGTGGCGGCTGCGCCGCGGCCTGCGCAACGGTCCGGTCGAGATCGTGAGCACCGCCGATGTCGGCCACGTCGACGTCGCCGAACTGTTCGATCACCTCGCTGGCCGCGTCGGCACCGCCGGCCAGCACCATGCGCTGTTCGCGTTGCGGATCGCCCAAGGATGGGGCGACTCGGTGGCCATCGACCTCGTCGACGCCGCCGCGGTCTGGCGCAGGGTCCCGTCCTGAACCAGGCCTCTCGGGCGGCTCACCGATCACAGGAGATCGAGCAGCTCGCCCGGATCGCAGCGGGCGCCGCCAGCTGCTCGGCTACGCCTGCCTGGACCCCGATGACCGGTGGCGGATACGCCAGGTAGCGCTCTACCCCGCCCGCCAAGCAACCTGGACCGGCCCGTCCCCGAGCCAGAAACAGTGCTGGTCGGCGCCCCCGGACATAGTCGAACAGGGCAGGGAGGCGTTCCGCCGCCTCGCCCACCGGACTGCGATCGCCGAGTGCGCCGCCCTGCCGCCGTCACCGTGATCAACCGGCCACTGCGCTGCAGGATCGGGAGCGGTGCGCGGCTGGGCTTCGGGTGCTCGGTCGGTGCGACTGGACCGCCCGAAGGTCAGCACACCCCGGGGTGGGCTACGCGCCGATAACCCGCCGCCGACCCGCCCGGGTGAATGCCGCCGCTGATCCGCAGACTTCGGCGCGGTGCCGGCGTGTCCGTGCCCGACTCGAGCGGGCGTGTCGATGGAACGGTTGTCCTCGCTCGCGTCCGGTGCCGGTCGGATCGGGTGTGCGGCCGGTTCCGCGGGACGGGGTGGGTCGTGGTCGCGGCGGCGGGCTCACACCGGTCGGGTCAGCACCGGGTTCCCGCCGGCCCTGCGGGCCCCACCCCGGGCCGTGCTGAGGCTGCGCCGCGTTCCAGCCGCACCGACCGAGCACCCGGAGGTCTTCGAGATGACCGAGAAGTTCCGCATCGAGAACGGGCTGTTGCTCAGTGACGACCAGACGATCGTCCGGTTCACCGACGGGTGCACCGACGAGCACAGCCTCATCCCCGGCGCGCACGAGGCCGGGGAGGTCGTGCCGTGCCCGGACTGCACCAGCGAGCACCGCATCGCCGGCGCCCTGGTGATCCCGACCGCGCACAACATCACCATCACCCAGGCCGAGCCCGCCCCGGCCGCTGAGCCCGACGCCTGACCAGCTACGAGGTCGCCGAGCTCACCGCCGCCCACGACGAGCAGGAGCTACAGCGATGCCAGAGAACCACGACCCGTGGCAACGCCCCGTCGAGCACCACGGGACCGCGTTCGCCGACCCGCCAGCAGCCGCCTCACACGATCACTTCACGGCATTCGCCCAGGGCGCGCTGGCGTGGAGCGACACCTACCGGATCGAGTACGCCGACGAACCCGATACCGGTGAGCCCACCGTCGACATGGACGGCTGGGAGCCCTCCGACGCCGAGCTCGCCGCCGAGTGGGCCATCACCGAAGACGACCGTCGGGTCGACGCCACCGAACCGGACGACGATCCCGAAGCCTGACCACCCCTCACCGACCGGGCGCAACCACGAACAACCAGGAGGCACCTCATGCTCGACATCACGGAGTGGCGCGACCGCCACCAGAAGTCGATCGACGCCCGCCTGCGCGAACTCGGGATCGCCGGGTCGGAGGAGAGCCGTCCCGGGGCGGGCTACTACTACGGCGACATCATGCCCGGCGAGTGGTACGACGAGAACGCCGTACGTGACCTCGGGCTGATGCCCGACGGATCCTTCCGCGCCCCGGCCGTCGGGCTCGCGGCGGCCTCGCTCGACGACGCCCGCCACGACCTGATGGCCGCCCGCGACAACCGCGACCACCACGGCGACCGGTCACTGCCGGCATTGAACGCGGTCTGTCACGCCAACGTGGCCGTGCACCGCGCCGAGCAGGCCCTCGCCGAGGCCGAGCAACGCGAGGCCGCCGGCGAGCTGTGCTCCGGCAGGGATCCCCGCCGTCGGATGGCCGACGACGAGCTGCTCCTGCACACCAGTCTGGGCCTGCGCGAGCCGGCCGAGCACGAGCCCGACCTCTGATCAAGCCCAGCGGCCACACCCGGTGTGCCCCGGCGGTGAGACATCACCCCGGGGCACACCCCTTTCCTCCGTTCCTGCTGCCCCACGAGGTGCCCCGGATGCTCACCCACACCGCCCCCTGCCCGATCCCCGCCCCGACACCCGGTCGGGACCCACTGGCCGACGTGCGCGCCGCGCGCGCGTTCCTGCTGCGGCTGACCGACCGGTCCTGCCCGGAGCTGGAACAGCTCATCGTCTCGGCAGGGCCCCGCGCCGTGGCCGAGCAGCTCCGCGACGGCGAAATCCCCGACCCCCTCAGCGGGCACCTGACCCCGGAGCGGGTGCGGACCGCCGCGGCCCGGGCCGCCGGCGACGGCGAGGCCGCCACCCGATACGGGGCACGACTTCTGATCCCCGAAGACCCCCAGTGGCCCACCACCTCGTCGCTGGGCGGCACGGTCGGGCTGTGGGTCCGCGGGCGCCGCCGACCTGGAGATCCTGTCCGCGCCGTCGGTGACCCTGACCGGGGCCCGCGCCGCCACCGGCTACGGCACCCACGTGGCCTCCGACTTCGCCGCCGAGCTCGCCACCGCCGGGCACACGGTCATCTCCGGGGCCGGGTTCGGGATCGACGCTGCCGCACACCGCGGCGCCCTGGCCGCACACGCCCCGACCGTGGCCGTGCTGAACTGCGGCATCGACCGGAGCTACCCGACCGCGCACGAGAACCTCCTCGCACGGATCGCCCAGAGCGGGCTGCTCGTCTCCACGCAGCCACCCGGTACGACCCCCAGCCGTCTCCGGGTACTCGGCCGTGCGCGGGTGCTCGCCGCGCTCGGACACGCGACCGTGGTCGTCGAGGCCGCGGCCCGCTCCGGGACGCTGCAGGTCGCCGCCGCCGCACGGGAGCTCGGCCGCCCGGTCATGGCCGTGCCCGGCCCGGTCACCTCAGTGTGCTCGGCCGGGACCCACCAGCTGATCCGACAGCGAGCCACGCTGGTCACCAGCGGAGCCGACGTGCTCGCCGCGCTCGCCGAACACGGGCGCCTCGCCGCCACGAGCGCCGCGGCCTGGCCCTGATCCGCGAAACCGTGAAGGCAGGAGCCATGGTGCCGGTGCGCAGCAGGGCGTCACCAGCTCGGTGCCGGTCATGAATGCGAGGTCACCAGGCCGGTGCCGGTAGGCAGTGCCCGGTCACCTGCCCGGCGCCGGCGGGTAGGGCCTGGTCACCTGCCTGGTGCCAGTGGGCAGGGCCCGGTCACCCGCTCGGTGCCGGCGGGCACCGTCGGTGGTCGGCGGTGCCGGGAGCGGTGCGGGGGTGGCCTCCGGTGCTCGGCACGGCTGGATCGCCCGAAGGTCAGCACACCCGCGCCGGGGCAAGCACCGATGAGCCGCCGCTGGCCCGTGCGGGTGAGACCGCCCCATAGCCATCGCCCGAGATGCAGGTCGGCTGCGCTGCAGTGCGGCCGAGGCAGCGGGCTCGACCGGCCGGATGGTCACCGTTGCTGGTCCCCGGCCACCGGTCTCGGCCCCCGACCCGGGGTGCCGGTCCAGGATGCCCGGGCCGGCCGGCGGTGTCACCCGCACGGGCCAGCGGCGGCTCCCCGCCGTCCCTTCGGGACCCCGGCACGGCCGTGCTGAGGCTGCGCCGCGTTCCAGCCGCACCGACCACCGGAGGCCACAGATGAGCGCGCCCACCTACGACATCGTCGACGGCTACACCGAGCGCGACGCCCTGATCGTCGACGAGTTCCTCAGCGACGACTGGGAGAACACCGGCCCGGCCCCGGTCGCCGAGTGGGAGATCGACCTGGGCGACGAGGAGCCGCCCTTCTGAGGCAGCCCTCCGGTCACGGGCCCCGCCGCCGGCGGGGCCCGGCCACACGTGTCGCCGTGCCGATGCTCGCTGCCGGCATCCATCGATGCACCTGCCGGCATTCAAGGGTGGTCGGGCCGGGTACGGCGGCCGGCCGGTGACGTAGGGCCGCTCAAGGCCGCGGCCGGCCGAGAACCCTGTTGGACCCGCCTGGCGGCGGGGCGGCTGGGCCTGACGGCCCTAGAGCTGAGCACGGCCTCACTCAACCTCAAGGGCGCTCCGCTGGCGCTCCGCGTCGCCTGCGGCGACAGCCCTCCGGTCTGCCCTTGACCTCGAGCCTCGGAGGCCGTGCAACCGCCGCGAAGCGGCAGCGGGGACGACGCCCGCTGCCCCTCACGGGCCGACAGGCCCACCCACCTCTGACCACCGGCCAGCACGGAGGCGCACTCGGCATGGACACCACCACCGACGCGACGAGCACCGACACAGCCCAGCAACTCCGACAGGTGGCCGACCTCATCGCGGCGGGCGCGACCCGCGAGGCGCGACGCCGAACCGGCCGCATCGCCGACGCCGCCGACCCCGACACCCGCGCCCTACTGGCCGAGATCCTGACCGCCCTCGAGAACCCGCCGTCGGTCATGCTCGACGAGCTGCGGAAGCTGTGGAAATGCCACAACGCACTCGGGCGCGAACTCATCGAAGCATGCGCTCCACGACCGGAACGACGGGCCGAGGCAGCGACCCAGACCGCCCGCGCGGTACGCGCAACCCGCGCGGAGCGCCGCGACTACGAGCGCCGCAAACCCCGCGATCTGGTCACCCGCCAGGGCATCCCGCGCCAGCGCCGCAGCCAGCACACCACGGACCAGGACGCCGCCGCACGCCGCTACTTCGCCGGACGCGTCGACCCGACCGAGGACACCGACGACCAGACCGACTACGAACAGCTCGACTACGACCGCGCGGCCGTGCCCCCGATGCGTGGCCTGCCCTGCGTGGCCTGCGGGGTGGAACGCCCGACGCGCGACCAGCAGCGCACCCGCGACGACGGGCTGTGCGAGGACTGCCGCGACAGCGGCACTTCGGGCGTCCCCATCCTGCCCGCCACCGCCACCCGCGCCGACGTCCTGGCCGCCCGGTGCGACTACATCGCCGCCACATCCCACACCACCGCCGAACGCAACGCCCGGCTCAACCGCGACTGGCGCTGCCTCCGCACCGCAGACCGCTTCACCATCGCCGACTGGCACACCCGCCAGCCCAGCTAGACACCCACCAACCCAGAGGCGCCCCGCCATCAGCGGGGCGCCTCTTCCACGTTCACCGGTCCAACCCGGAACCGGTGCCGAGCACCACCCAGCCATCAGGGGCGACGACCGCGACCCCTCGGCGAATGCCGAGGGCCACCGGCCCGTGACCTGTGAGCGGCGTCCGGAGGTCACCACGTGATGACTTCACTCCAGAGCGAACGGTCGATACGCGCTACCCCTGCCCGTCGCCATTGTGGCGCCGACAATTTCCTCATCCACAGAACCGCCGGACACCCATTCCAGCCCTTTTATGGCCGTATCCCGCCCTATCCTGCGACCGTCACGTCCTCGCCGCAGTCCGCTCTTTCCGACCGTCCTCCACCATTCGTCGACAACGGCGATGCACGCCCCGTGACCTGTCGCCCTCAGTCGAAGTCGCCACAGACCTATGCATCAATTGATGATTTCTGGCGGAACGTTTACGCTCGGCCTCGTGCTGCGGATCAACACCGTCGGAGCCGGAGCGGTCGAGTATCTGCTTCGCGGTTCGGGGTGCACCGCTCACCGGGGTGACGACGCGAGCCTCGACCGATCAATCGACGCTGACGTGGAGGCGGACGGCTCCGAGTACTTCGCCTCGGCTGTGAGCCGCGGCGAACCGGAAGGTCGCTGGTTCGGATCAGGCCTGGAGGCTCTGGGCCTGCCCGTCGACTCCGGTGAGGTCGTCCGCCCCGACGACGTCCGTGCCGTGTTCGGGCAGCTGCGTCGTCCGGAGTCCACGGAGGAGGACCCGGTCTACCTGGGCAGCAAGCCACGCAAGTACCGGTCACCGGAGGAGCGCGCACAGCGGGCGATCGAACGCGAGCCCGGTGCACCGTCCGAGGAACGAGTCGAAGAGATCCGTCGCGCGGCCGAGTCCGACACCAGACGCAGTGTCGCCTACTACGACTGGACGTTCAGTGCGCCGAAATCCGTGAGCGTCTACTACACGGCGCTGCTCGCGGCCGGAGCCTCGGACGAGGCCACGGGCGTGCGCCGAGCACACGACGAAGCCGTCGAGACCGCAGTGCGCTTCGCCGACGCGCGCGTGGCGGTCACGCGGACCGGGCGGCATTGCGGGCCGCGGTCACGGGCGGGGATGGGCACCTTCGAGCAGGGCCGGGGAACGACCTGGACGCTGTGGGGGCACTCGACCAACCGGGAGGACGAGCCGCAGCTGCACACCCATGCGGCGTTGCTGAACCGGACCGCGACCGCCGACGGTCGGATCACGGCCGTGGACGGGGCCTCGTTCCGCGGGATCAAGCAGGCTGTCGACGCGGTGTACCAGCAGGCGTTGGAGCAGCTGGTCACCGCCGCGACGGGGGTGGGGTGGCGGGACCGCGCGGACGGGCACGCGCGCGAGATCGCCGGCATCGACCAGGGGTTGATGGACGCGGCATCGACCCGCACCGGGCAGGTCGACGCGCGCGTCGATGCGCTGGTCCGGGAGTTCCGGGCGCGTACGGGCAGGGCGCCGAGCGCGGCGGCGATGCACCGGATCGCACGGATGGCGGTGCTCGACACCCGGGGCCCGAAGTCCGCAGACGCTGGTCCGCAGGCCCTTCAGCGGTGGGTGCGCGCGCATTCGCGCGAGCTGCAGGCCTCACTGTCGGATGCGTCCGAGGCCGCGGTGGCGGGCAGACCGGCCACGAGCGGGCCAGGGGAGCAGGTCGACCGGGACGAGCTGCTGGCTGCGGCGATCGAGCGGGTCGCGGGACGGTACGCGGTTTGGGACATCGGGAACCTGACACTGGCGATCAAGGCCGAGGTGGGGGACCGGTGGTCCGGGTTGGGCCTGGGGCAGGCGACGCCGGCGCACCGCGCGGCAGCACTCGACGGGCTCGCTCGAGATGCGGGCCGCCGCTCCGATGTGGTGCGCGTGTCGATGACCGAACCGGTCGAGGTGCCTGACGGACTGCGCCGGGGCGGCGCTGTCGCTGCCACCGGCGACGGCGGGTATGTGCTGCGCGGTGCGCACCGTGAGCGCTACGCCTCGGCGGCGCACCTGGGGCGCGAGGAGACCGTCGTCGCCCGCGTCTGTGCTCCGCTGGAGGTGGGTCTGGCCGCCGGTCAGGCGGCGGCGGTTCGCGAGGAGCTGGCCGGGCGGGGGCTGAGCCACGACCAGGTCGAGGCGATCACGACGATCCTGTCGTCGCGCATGGCTGGGGATGTGTTGGTCGGACCGGCGGGCGCCGGGAAATCCCGCACCGTGGGTGCGCTGGCCGACGTCTGGGAGCGGGAGGTCGGCGGACGGGTGTTGGGGTTGGCGACCTCCCAGGTGGCCGCGGAGAACCTGCGCGGCGACGGCATCCCCGCGATCAACACCACGGTCTTCGAGAAGCGGTTCACCCCCGACCACGACGGGCGGGTCCGCCAGAATCTGCGTCGCGGGGACCTGCTGGTCGTCGACGAGGCGGGGATGTCGTCGACCGCGGACCTGCACCTGATCACGCGCCTGGCCGCCGCGGCGGGCGCGAAAGTCGTGCTCTCCGGGGACCACGAGCAGCTGTCCGCGGTCGAGGCCGGCGGACTGTTCGAGTACCTGACCCGCCACGCGCCGAGCGTGGCGGAGCTGGTGGTCGTGCACCGGTTCGAGGAGCCGTGGGAGCGGGCTGCGTCGCTGTTGGTGCGGTCCGGAGACACCGCGGCGGTGGCGGAGTACCTCACCCGCGGGCGGCTGCGCGCCGGGACCCTCGAACAGATGCAGCAGCAGGCCGGTGAGGCGTGGCTGGCCGACACCCTGGCCGGGAAGCAGTCGCTGCTGATCGTGGGCACCAACGAGCACGCGGTCGAGCTGTCAAAGACCTTGCGTCGCGAGCTCGTTCGTTTAGGCCGCGTGGACGACCGATCGCTGGGACGAATCCAGGGCGACCAGCTCGTGTCGTTCGGTGACCGGGTGCAGGCACGGCGCAACGACCGCCGGCTGCGGGTCGAGGCGGCGCTCCGGGCCGACGGCCGCTCTGGAACGGTCCAGCCGGTCACCAACCGCGAGGTCTACACGATCGTCGCGGCGCGCGCAGACGGGACGCTGCTGGGCCGCGACCGGCACGGCGCGATCGCGCACTTCCCGACCGACTACGCCGAGGAACACCTCACCCTCGCCTACGCGGTGACCGTGCACGCGTCACAGTCGTTGACTGTCGACACCGGCCACTACCTCGCCGACGAGGGCACCAGTCGGGCGTCCGCCTACCCCGGCATCACCCGAGGACGGGAGTCCAACCACGTCTGGATGGTGTCGCAGCGCGACGCCGACGAACACCACCAACAAGCGCTGCGGGAGACCGCGCGCAGCCGGTTCTCCGAGGTCGTGGAGTACTCCGGCGGGGAGCTGTCAGCCCTGGCGACCCGCGAAGAGGGCGAGCACCAAGCACGGTCACTGGTCACCTTGGCAGGGGACTGGATCGACCTCGCCCAGGCCCGTCGACACCACAGTGACCCCCCGATGCTCGAGCGCGCGCTCGGCGCCACGAACGCCGCGCGGGTCGAACGTGAACCCGGGCGCGGTTCGTTGTTGACGGTGCTGGCCGAGGCCGAGCTGGACGGACACGACCCGGAGGCCCTCCTGCAGGAGGTCGCCCGCCGCCGCGAGCTCGGCACCGCCGAGAACGTCTCCGACGTGCTGCGGTGGCGGATCGCGCACGCGCTGCCACAACGAGTCCCCGACGACCCTTCGGCCGCACAGCGACTCACTACCTGGACCGTCGACGGGGACGACACCGCGGCCCGTCAGCAGAACCGGCTCGCCCCGCTGATCACCTCCCGCCTACGCGAACTCGGCGAACAGGCCGCGGCCGAGCAGGCGGCATGGGCGGTCGAACACCTAGGCGCCGGACCGGACCCCGAGCAGGAGCCGCAGAGCTACGAGGACTGGGTACAGCGCGCCGGCGTCGCGGCCGGCTATCGGGAGTACGCCGGCCTCGCAGCCGAGTCGCTGACCCTGGGCCCGGCACCTGCCGCCGACGACGTACACGCCCGAGCCTGGTGGACCCGCGCCGTGGTCGCACTGGGCGGTGAGTCGGCGATGCCGCGGCACCATGCGCTGTCCGACGCCCAGCTCGCCGAGAAGATCCGCACCTGGGAACGCACCCGCGCCGTCGCGCCGGTCTACGCCGCCGACACCCTGGCCGCCGCACACACCCGGCTGCACGAGGCGCAGGTATTGGCGGTCCTTACCGGCGCACAGCGTGACAACACTCGAGCATCGGAGGTCGAGCGCGAGCTCAGCGGAGTCAGCGCCGAAGGAGCAGAGACGATGGTCCGTGTCGCCCGCGAGCAGGTCGCCGGCTGGTCGGCCGCCCACACCCGCCGCGCCGACTGGTACGCCGAGGTGCGCGAGGTCGCCGACGACGCGCGGTTCGCCGCCGAGGAACTACGGCGTCGGGGCCGTGACTGGCGCGTCGATCCCGAACCCGAGCAGCTGCCCCCGCACCGGGACCGAGGCGCCAGCACCGGGCCGGCTCCCGACGACGACGAGGCGACCGGTCGCGACGACGGACAGCAGCCCTCCGACCAGCGCGAGAGCCCTCCGACCACTGAGTCTTCCTGGGTCGGCGCGAACACTGCCGCCGCGGACCGGCGGGCGGCGCTACGCCGTGCTCGGCAGACGAGCCGAGTCCGCACCGAGCAGTCCCGAGATATAGCCGGGCGCGACGCGTCGCGTTCGACCACCCAGGCGCGTGCCGAGGAGGCGGCACGACGCGACCGTCATGATCGGGACCGCGACGCTCATCGAGACCAGTCTGAGGGGTTGGGTCAGGCTGACTGAGGGTGAGAGTCTGTAGTGGTCGTCGTCGGCGGCTCTGTCGCCGGACGTCGCCGAGCGAACGGTCTCGGTGCGTGGGTTCGGCTCAGCCGAAGGGATAGATCCGCTCATCGGGAGGGGTAGGGCCGGCCCACGGGCGCTGCGCCGCCCGCTGCTCGCGACGCAGGGTCTCAGCACGATGTTCGGGTGTGGGCAGCAGCCAGATCTCGTGCTGCTGCTCCCACAACTCGGTGCAGGGCGCGCGGAAATGCTCGGTGGTCGCAAGTTCCTGGTGCAGCGGCGGGATCAGGATCTCGAACGGTGCCGAGGCGCGGGGCGGTCCCCAGTGCAGCTCCAGATGCCGGAACGCGTCGGTCGTGCGGTACTCGATCGAGCTGCGGAACGTGGAGTACAGGTCATCGAGGACGTCCTGGAGGGAGCCGCGGTCGAGCTCGCACCGGGCACTCTCGCCGGCCACTCGCGCCGTGGCCCCGACCATGAGGTGGGCGTGCAGCCAGGACCCGGTCTGGCCAGGCAGTACCGAATGGATGATCGGGGTGATCTCGAGATGACAGGGCCATGCTCGTCCGTCCCGAGCGGCATAGCCACCGAGGAGTTGAGTCTGCGTCACGGTCCGCTCGACCGCGCTCGACACCGCGCGTCGGAGCAGGTCGAGGTCGTCGGTCTCGCCGCGCTCGACGAACCGGTCGAAGAGCAACGACAGCGTCGGCGCTACCGAGACCTGAAGGTCGAGCGCTCCGACCGGGGGCTCCTCGTCGGGGTGGACGAACAGCGGCACTGCCTTGTTGGTTGCCAGCTGCCTCGCCACGCGTTGTAGACCCTGCACCTGCTCTCCCTCCCTGACGACCGGCCGGCCGATGGCATCTCCGGCATCTACTGGTCTCGGTGTCGGCCACACGACAGCGGCAGGTGCTGCCTACATGGACTGCCCCTGTCCGCGGTCGGACTGCTCGCGACTCGCGCCGTTCGAGGTGCCGGATGTCGACGACGCATCGGGTGCACGGTCGAGTCGTTTGACGGCCCGCCGGGCGAAGCCCAACTGCGCCGATCGCGAGACGTCGCGCGCCCGGCGCAGCACGTTGAGTGGGGTGTTCTGGTCAAGATCGTGACGGTCCCGGTCAGCCAGCCGCGTCGCCATGTTCGCGAACTTCTCCGCACCGAAGGCCTTGTACGGCGCCCAGAGCGTCTCTCTGTTGGTGCGCCAGTCCTTCATCAGGTTCGCCGTGGCGCCGAGCGCTGTCAGGCTCAAACCGATCGTGGTCTGCAGAGCGAGGCTGGTCTGGCCGGCGAGGCTCGCACCGGTGATCGCCACTCCGCTATCGGCGGTGGCCGCCCAGATCAGCGTCGATCGTGCCGAGAGCCGCCCGGAACGTAGCTCGGTCGCGCGGGTGCGGGCGGCGTGCGCAGCGTTCTGGGCTCTCTCGGCCAGAGCCCTCGATTCACCGGCCCGCATGGCCCGTGAGACGTCGGTGCGCAGCTCGGGCGTATGAGCACCCCGTTGGACCAAGCCGAGAGCAGCCTGTTTGGTCATCTGCCGGGTCGTGACAGGGTCGATCTGCGCCTCCATCCGGCGCATCATTGCCTCGCTCATCACCTGTGTCGGGGCGTGCGTCTGCGGCATGGGGCGGATCCCGACCTCGAAATGCCCTTGCTTGAGCAGGGTGCGCGCGGCGTCGACCCGCTGGAGCATGCCCGCCAGCGTGCCCGCGTCGGCCGGGGCGTGCTGCTCGCCGAGCTTGGTCTTCGCGGCCTTCACCTCGTCGTGCAGCGACCAGGTCTCGCCCATGCTTCCACTGAGATCCATGGCCCTCTCGACGTCGTCGACAGACACGTTCTGCAGGGCGCCCTCGCGATTGCGTTGGGCCAGCTGGTCGAGTCCGTGGAACACCTCCCACAACGCGATCGGGCTGCCTCGGTCGCCTGCCTGCAGACGCAATCGCTCCCACTCCGGTGCCTGCGGACCGTGATCCGATCCTGCCGGCGCGGAGGAACCGCCGTCGTCGTCGCTCAGACCGGCTCGGAACTGCTCTTGGATGTGCTCGAACTCAGCCAGCATGGACCGCCCACTGCGTTCCCCTCTGACGAAGCTCTCGAGCAGGGCGAGGGCCATCTCGGCACGGAGCTTGCGAGCGAGCACGCTCAGGCCTGCCTCCGTCGCCTCAAACTCGCTGAACTCGACTCGTCCTGCCGCCTGAGCGGGCAGATCGTCGGCAGTCACCGGCCGGACCTACGCTTCCAGCGCGCGAACCGCCCACGACCTTGCTCGCGCAAGCTGCGGTCGGCGATCCTGTCGGCCTCGCGGAGCGCGGCCCGCTCGTCGTCGGTCAACGCATCGGGGTCGCTGAGCTTCTCCTGCCAGTGAAGGCGCTCGCTCACCAGTTGCTGCGAGCGGTGCAGCTTCAGAAACATTCGGGAGAACTCGGCCTGGTCCTGCTCTGAGGCCACAGCGAACCCGCGGTCCCATTCGCCGGTCGGCACGATCCACCACATGTCCCGGTACCAGGTAGGTCCGACGTCGAACTCGGGCATGAGCGCGATTGCTTCGCCTGCGGCGACCAGTTCTTCGATGTCGGCGACTGCGATGCGCCCCGGCTCGGGCTCGGGGCTGGGCCCGTTGTGGTCGGATCGCGGGGGCAGGAAACGAACAGGCATGGATATTCCATTCCGTCGGGCGCACTGGGCGGATCCAGTCGCAATTCTACGGGACAACCTCGGTCCACCACGGGTTTCTCTTGTTGCCTGTGGACAGACCGCGATGGCCGGCGCACTTGGTCACCGCCTGTGCGCCGGTCTAGCGTCGGGGTAGGGACTCGGTGTGGCCTCGGGCGCCGGGCGGTGCGTGCCGCTGGCGGGGTAGCCCTCGACGTCGATCGGGATCTGCCGAGAGCGGATCGTCTCGACATCACGGCTGAGCTGGGCGCCGTCGGGTCGGTCGAGGGCGTCGACGCTCCGGGCGAGGACGGCCTGCAGATGGCGGAAGACCAGCAGGACCTCGCCACGCTCGAGGGTCCGGACGTCGGCGGGTTGGTAGGTGTGGACGCGTTCGTGGCTGCGCGTCGCGCCACGCGCGCCGCTCCAGAGCCCGCCCGCGGGTTCCTGCAGGCGCATACGTTCGTGCTCGCCGAGGATGGTGGACAGCCACTGCAGGGTGGTGTGGTCCTTGAGCCCGCCCCAGATGCCCATCAGCGTGCTGTTGTCGAGCAGCGTGGTCGCCTTGTCGGCGCCGTAGGTGATGTCGAGCTGCGCCTTCGACTGGGCAGCCCAGTGGATCAGGACGCCGCGACCGGCGGAGTCGGCGAGGCTGGTGGGCAGATCCGGTACCGGGGTCGCCGACGGGAGCTCGTCGAGCACCGCGGTGGCAGGTGGGTCGAGACGTTCCTGCGGGTAGCGGGTGGACATGGACCGGGCGGCCTCGATCCACTCGGCGACGATCGTGGTCAGGATCGGTGCGGCGGCGAGATCGTCGTTCTGCCCGGCGATCAGATACAGCGACCCTCCGGCGGCGATGAACCGCTCGACGTCGTAGGACTGGGAAGGAGAGCTGCACAGCTCGCGGATCCGGCGGTCGGCGAAGGGGGCCAGCGCCCGCCGAACCGAGAGCCAGACCGCGTCGGCGGTCTGGGGGACCATGTTCATCTCGGCCTCGAGGTCGGCGGCATACGAGGCGAGATGGTCGTGCGCGCGCAGCGCGGCGACCGGACCGCGGGCGGTGCGGTCGCTGGCCCAGTCCGACAGCCGGGACAGATCGGCCCCGGTGATCGCGGCCGCGAGCAGGTAGGCGCCCACAACGCCGACGGCGCGCTGGCGGAACACGCGATCGTTCCCGGCGCCGCGGCCGTCACCGGTCTCGACGGTGACTGCGGCGGCTTCGACCAGAGTGCGGGCGCGGCGCCAGGCCCGAGCCGGGTCCTCACACCCATGCAGAGGCGACCAGCGCAATCCGGCCGGCCAGGCGACGGTGTCGGTCACGTCGAAGACCAGGATCGGGCCGGGCATACGCCTACGGGACCGGGTGAGTGCGGTGAGCATCAGCAAGTCGGGCTTAGTGGTCGAGCACAACAGCGCACCCGGGGCCTCGATACACAGGGGCGTCAGCCAGCGCCGGGACTTACCGGTCTGAGTCGGCGCCAGCGTGCCCGTCGGGTTCTCCAGCGGCGCCCACAACGGCCCGGTCGGGCCCTGCGGAAGCGGAATCCCGATCTCTCCCGGTTCCGCGGCGCGCCGCTCGGCCGGCGTCATCGACGGCCTCAGCCGTTCGGCACGGGTACGGCACGCGCGAACCGACAGTTCCCTGCGGATCTGTCCACGAGTGGCGTGGCCAGGCCGGGTCGGACCCCACGTGCGCCAGCCCCACGTCCCGAGCACCCCCGCAGCGACAACGAGGATCATCGCTATCCCGAACAAGCACCCCACGAACAGCGCAGAGTGCTCGGTGAGCTGCGCGATCGCACCATCGGGAGGGATCGGTCCGCCGAGAGACGAACGCAGCAGCTCGCCCATGTCGTCGAACCCGACCAGCAACAGTCGCCCGGAACCGGACACCAGCCCGGTAACCATCGCGGCGACCTCCACGACGAGCAGGACGAACGCGGCCAGTGCCACCGCCGTGGCAGGTAGGGCCAGGTCCTCGTGTCACGGGCGAGTACTTCGGGAGCGGTTCATCTCAGTTGGCACCTCACTGCTGATGGGGCGACAAGGCTGCCCGACCGGCGATCGAGCGGGTCACGACGGAAATGCACCGTCAGACGGGATCCGGCAGGGCGTCGGCGTAGGCGGGAGGCCGACACCGCCGGCTTGGTCGAGGTCGTCGATGAGATCCCCGTCGGCATCGAGCCGGTTGATGGCATCACTGGCTTCGCAAAGCCCGCGGGTGGAATTGAGCGGCAGACGGTGCCGTAGGGCTCGATGGCATCGCCAGTGATGTCGAACGGGAGCCCGCCGGGGTCGACGCAACACCCTCCGTGCTCGCCGTAAGGGGGTTGGGCGACGGCAACACCGTCGCAGATGCCAGGGGACGGGTCTCCTACATAGGTGCGGGTCCTCGTGGCCTCGATGACCACTCGGTAGGAGAATCCCTCGGGCAGCGCGAGCCTGCCGTCGGGGTCGTCGACCAGCGGTCCGTAGCCGGTGAACCCTCAGGCGGTTGAGCTGCGGCCGCGGGGGGCCCAGGAGAGCGTGCAGGGATCCGGTCAGGGCGATGCCGAGCCCGGCCTGGCTGGTGCGAACGAGGAGCGAGCGCCGGGTGATACCGGTGATGCCCAAGGTGGTCTCCGAGAACGCGGCAGACGAGCGACGGTCGTTGAGCTTCGGGGCCGCGGTCACATCTGCAGCTCCGTGGAGGTGGGCGATCCGATCTGAGGGCGGTAGGTGGTGATGTGCCAGTCCGCGGCGGCGATCGCGGTGTCGGGGTCGGGGTAGGCGCCGGCCTCCCGGACCGCGGCGACGGCGATCAGCTCGGTGGGCGAGATGCGTCGGAAGGCCAGGACCTGGTCGTGATAACCGCCGTGGGCGGGATGGCGGCGGATCGCGATGCCCGGTCGGAGACCCGAGCTCGGCCTGCACCGCGCGCGGCAACACGTCGACGACGCGCTCGGTGAGCCGCGCCCCAGACGGCCCGCTCGGTGCGGCGGAACCCGGCGGGATCGGGGGGCGGCTCCAACGCTGCCCGGTGGGCGCGGGCCCACTCAGCCGGTGCGCGGTGACCTGCACCTGCCCGCCCCGGCTACGCCGCAGCTGTGGCCGCCCGTCACCGCTGGTGCCGTGGTGGACCAGGGCTCCGCGGGCCCGCACGATGAGCAGTTGGGTGGCCTCGATCCACCAGGCGTCGGTGTCGCGCCAGTACCGCCCGGCCGGGTCGCGGCGGGTGGTCGGCGCCCAGGTCCCGGCCGCGAGCGCCGCACCGGTGGTGTGCCCGGCGCGGGTCAGGGCGTCGCGTGCCGGTGCGGGGAGCTTGTTCCAGCCGACCTGCTCGCTCTGGTGCCAGCGAATCCGTGCGGTCTGCTCCGGAGCCGCCGGAGCAGGCGGGGACGCCGCGGGCGCCGGGGCGGGGACGGGTGGTGTGGTGCGGCGGGCAAGGAACCCCATCAGCGTGTCCTCTCGGTGGCTCGGTGGCGGGCGTGCAGAACGGCGAAGGTCAGGGCACGGACGGTCCAGCAGGCCAGCGCGAGGGCGGCGAGGAAGCCGATCACCCGCGATTCCAGCGGCATCTCGTCGCGGGAGGTCACCGCGAGCGCCGCGGCAGCGAGGGTGGCCACTACGACCGCCCCTGCGGCGATCCGACCCGCCGGGAGCGGGGCCAGGCGCCACACCCCGAGCAGGAGCCGTCCGGCCAGCCGGCGGTGGTCGATCCGCCCGACCGGCCACCCGGCCGGCAGCAGGTCACCCTGATCCGCAGCCCGGCCACCGGGCGGCGGGGGAGGGGGCGCATAGCCGCTGGTCGGGGCGTAGTCGGTGTGAGCGACCGGCTCCCCGGCCGGGGTGTAGTCCGCTGAAGCGCCACTGGTGGTGTGTGCGGGCCCCTCCGCCGCAGATGGCGGCGAGAAGGGACGGTCAGGTTCAGGTCCGCCCGTGCTGTGCCTGGTGTCGTAAGCGTCGCGACGCACCGGGTCGGCCAGGACCGCGTAGGCCTCGGCGACAGCCCGGAACCGCTCGGGGGCGCTTGGATCGGGGTTGCGGTCGGGATGTAGTGCCAGAGCCTGGCGGCGGTACGCGCGCCGGACCTGGGTCCGGTCGGCGTCCGGGCCGACGCCGAGCACCTCATATAGGTCGGCACCGCGACCGCTGGTGGGGGTGGTCATGGGGCGGCCTCGGCGAGCGCGGTGGCCGGTGCGGGCTGGCCTGCGGGGCCGGCGATGTGGCGGACGTGGGTGATCTCGGCGGCCCAGTCCGACAGCGGCTGCAGCACGACACCGGTGGAGGAGTCGTAGGCGTTGACCACCAGGCCCTGGCCGACATACATCCCCACGTGGCGGGGGTTGTCCGGGGAGCCGAGCGAGCCGGGGATGAACACCAGATCGCCGGGGGCGATGTTCGCCGGGCTGGCCGGGGTGCCGGCGTTCTTCTGGTTGACTGTCCCGGCAGGGATCGGGACCCCTGCTGAGGCCCAGGCGGCGAGCATGAGCCCGGAGCAGTCGAACCCGTCGGGGCCCTTCGCACCCCAGACATACGGTTTGCCGAGCTGAGCCAGGGCATAGGTGACCGCGGCCCGCTGCGCCGGATCGGTGGGCGGAGTGAACCCCGGCGGCAACTGCTTGGGGTCGATGTTCGACGGAGCCAGAGGCACTCCGGCCCCGCCCTGGTCAGGGCAGGCGAACACCGACGACGCCAGCTGCACGTTCGGACCACCGGGCACGGCCGGGGCGGGGACGGGGTTGTCGGGTCCGACCCAGAACTGCTCGACCAGCGCTGCGGCCGGTGCCTCCTCGGGGGCGTAGCGGTCGGGAAACGCCGAGCGCTGCACCGCCTGGGCCGCCTCGCCCGGTGCCATGGTCGCCCAGCCCGGGAGCTCGATGAGACGGTCGAGGAAGGTGTCGGTGGCCCCGACCGGGTTGAGCACCTGCGCTGGTGTGTCCCAGCCCTGGGAGGGGCGTTGTTGGTAGAGGCCGAGGGAGTCGCGGTCGCCGTAGCCGACGTTGACCAGCCGTGATTCCACGATGGTCGTGGAGATCGCGATGACCGCCGCTCGGCGGGGGAGTTGGCGTTCGACGACGCGGTTGACGATGGTGGCGGCGTTCTCGGTCTGCTCGGCGTTCCAGTCGGTACCGCCGATCGACTGCGATCCGCCGCCGATGCCGCCGTCCCCGCCACAGCCCCCGGCCAGGGGGCCGTCGGTGACGGCGGAGAACATGGCGATGCCCATGCTGAGTACCGCGGCCAGGAACGTCATCACCACCGCCGCTGCCGCGACGACGACGGTGCCCTTCTGCTGGTCCACGGCTCAAGTCACCGGTGGGCGGCCGCGCCGTTGCGCCGCGCCGGGCCGGTGGCCTCGGCCAGCGCTGCCTCGGACTCCACCGCGGCCGCAGCGGACCCGGCGAGCTCGGGGACCGAGGCAAGGCGTCGGCTCGTTCCACTGGTGGCCGGGTGCGGGGCCTCGTCGGGGCCGCGGAGTCCGGCGTTGGTGTCGAAGATGGCGCGCTCGGTGGCGGAGAGCACGGTCTGGATCTTCATCCCGGGTGCGTTCTCCATCTTCCACAGCGCGCGGCCTGGCCCTTCCATCGCCCAGCCGGTGATCACCGCCTGTTCGCGTTCGGACAGGCCGAGTTCTTCGGCGAGCTCGTCGCCGACGCGGGTGGACTGGCCGAGCAGGATCCGCGAGGAGCACAGCGCGAGGAGGTCCTTGGCGATGGAGACCTCCTGGGAGCCGGCGGCGCCGACGGAGAGCAGGTCGGAGGGCTTGTGCATGACCAGGAGCTGGATCTTGCGTTCCGCGCGGGACAGGCGCAGGTCGGAGTCGACGGCCTGGACCGCGCGCAGGCCCAGGCGCATCTGGCGCCAGACCTCGTCTCGCACGACGATGCGCACGTCGCCGTCGTCTTGGAGGTCGGTGATCATCGACGACCAGGACCCGAGGCAGGTCAGCGCCACTGCGATCGCCTGGTCCCCACGCGAGCGCAGCAGCGACAGGTCCATCGACTGGACCGGCGCGTCCCAGTCGAGGTCGAAGTTGGTGGGCTCGTCGAACAGGCCACTCAGGGGACCGACGACCAGGTTCGAGAGGGCGTCGGTGATCTGGCGGGTGTGATCGACGAACTGCCGGTGGGAGGCAAACCGCGTGGCCTGCCACAGGTCGTCGTCGGGATCGGCGAGCTGGGCCACGACCTGCGGGATGGTGATCGGCCGCAGCTCGGAGTAGCCGTCGGCGGCGCCGACCAGGCGGCGCAGGACGGTGGAGATCACCAGCTCATCGGTCACCGTCGGCGGGTAGCCCTGGGCCTCGGCCAGGGCGGTGAGTAGCCGGGTCCAGCGGGCCAGGATCCCGGTGAGCTCCTCGTTCTGGCGCTCGGCGCCCCAGGTGCTCCAGCGGGCGCGCAGCGGGCCCAGGTCGAGGGCGTTGAGCCGGTGCGGGCTGCCCCGGCCGAGCGCGATCGGGGTGATGCCCAGTGAGCGCAGCAGCGGCGTGTACTCGCCCTTCACATCGCCGGAGATCAGGGAGCGGACGCCGAAGAGCATCATCCGCAGCATCAGCGCCACGACCGTGCTCGACTTCCCGCGGCCGGGTTCACCGAACACCACCAGGTTCGGGTTGGTGACCATCCCGCGCAGCACCCACTCGGTGGGGTGGACGTAGAACGCGCCGCCGGACTGGGTGTCGTAGCCCAGCCGCGCCCCGATCGCGGGGACGCCGTTGGAGGCCAGCAGCGGGAACAGCCCGCCGACCTCGGCGGTGGTGGCCTTGTAGACCGGCGCCCGGCGGGCGGCATCGACCGCGGCCCAGCCGCGGCCGGGTTCGCGGGGGCCTTGGCGGGGTGCGGTGGCCTGGTTGACCCGCTTCCTCGCCCGGCCTCGCGGGGCCGCGTCGGTCGGGTCGGGTTTCGGGACGGGAGTGTTGGTGGGGATGCCGTCGAGGTCGGTGAACTGCGACAGCAGCTGACTGGTGCTGCGGGGCTCGGCGCGGCGGCGCCGTGAGGCACCGAAGGGGCTGAACAGTCGGCTCATGAGTCGAAGGCCCTCTTCTCCCGCGGCAGCCCGATCCCGACCGGCAGGGCGGCAGCGACGAACGCGGAGTCCTGGGCGAGTTCGAGGCGCAGCAGGTGGAACCGGCCTGACGCGTCGTTTTCCAGGCGGGCGGCGTGGTCTTCGACGTTCCAGTCCGCGGGCACGGTGATGGCCGAGGCGACGGTGAACCGGACGACGGCGTGTCCGGCGGCGACGGCGGCTTCCTGATCGCGGGCCCCGCGCTGGCGCCGCGAGTCGATCGCGGTGGTGTTGAACCCGCGCTGCGCCTTCGCCTCGACCAGGACGTTGTTGCGGAACCGATCCGACTTCACGACCCGCGCGCCGGCGGCGGCGGAGAGGATCTCGTAGTGGATCTGCAGCGTGCGCCGCTCCCCAGCAGTCCGAACCGCGAGCAGCGGGCCCAGGGAGCCGAAGATCGTCCCGGACTCGGGTGGCTGCACGGCGTAGGCGACCGAGGAGTAGCCGTCGTGGTGATACGCCCGCGCGGCCGGTGTCGGGGCGAGGGCGGGCCCGGCCTGGGAGATCGGGAGCCCGACGGTGCCGTCGGGGTCCGGGCTGGTCAGGTGCCGGAACGACAGCCCGGCTGCGGCGGCGGGGTTGAACCCGGTCTTGATCGCCTCCGCCACCCCGGTGGAAGACAGCCAGGTCACCGACTGCACCCCCAGCCCACGCAACCCGTCAGCGACGCCCTCGAGAAGCCGGTACAGCGCATACGCCCGTCCCGCGATCCCGCCACCGGCGGCCTTCGCCGGGCGGCGCAGCGCCTCCTCGGTGCCCGACACGGTCACGAACAACTCGGTTCGCACGGACACGGAGGCGACGTCGCGGTCGATCTCCGCGGTCACCTGCCGCGCCAAGGCCGGGGCATCGGGGCGTTGGTGGCGCTCGCGCCACACCGTGTACTCGGTGCCGTCGTCCGGGACGGTGCGCACCAGCAGCGAGACTCGGTCGACGACCTCGCGGTGCCCGAGGCCGACCAGCATTGAGCCGAGGCGGGAGGCGAGGCGTTCGCAGTCGTCGTCGGAGAGCATCCCGACCCCGGAGTGGGTGAGTTTGGCGGTGGCGCCCCAGCGGCCTTCGGCGGTGTCGTGGATCAGGCAGATCCGCGAGCCGTGGAACTCCGGGCCGTCGGGGAACTCCAGGCGGGCCAGGACGCCGGGGAGGTCGGGTTCGGTGCGGTCACCGGCCAGGCCGGCGGCGGCGCGGGACTGCCAGGGTGACCAGCGCATGAGGACTCCTGTCTGGAACATGACCAGGTCGGCCAGCCACCGGAAGGCGGGGCGGCCGTGGATCGGGATGAGGATCAGCACGGCGACGATCGCGGCGAACACCGCCCACGACAGGGCGGCCGACCACTGGTTGCGTGACATCGCGATCAGCGCGGGGGCGCAGACTCCGATCAGCAGGAACGCCTGGACCGGTGTCATCCCGGCGATCCAGCCGATGCCTTCCTTGTGGTTGAGGCCCCGATACACCCGTGGGCCGGGGGAGGAGGTGGTGGTCATCGGAGATCACCTCCGGGCTGTGTGAGGGCACGGGTAGTCGTAGTCGTCGTGCCGACGACGACGTTGGTAGGCATCAGCGGTCGTCCTCTCGGTCGGAGCCGGGCTGGGCCGGACGCTCGAGTTGGGGGGCCGGCGCAGTGGTGGTGGCCCCGGCCGTGCCGGCGTTGCCCGGAGGGGGCTCAGGAGGGTCCTGCGGCCCACCGCCACCGCCGGGTGGGCCGGAATCGGGCGGGCCCGGATCGACCGGTGGCGGCTCCGGACCATCACCACCGCTACCGGATTCGCCTGGGCCGCTGTCGTCGCCCGAGCTCTGGGCGATCCGGTTCGACGTCGCGCTGTAGGCGCCACCGGCAGCGGAGCTGATCTGCCCTCCGCTCGCCCCGCCGGCGGGCGCGGGTCCGGGGTGGCCGATGCCGGTCTGGGCCATCTGCGAGGACCCGTAGCCCCCCGCCGCCTGTCCGGCGGCCTTGGTGGCCAGGTAGCCGCCGACCACTGCCGCGGCGACCGCACCACCGGCCACCCCGGCACCAGCAGCAGCCGCTCCACCACTGGCAGCGCCGCCACCAGCAGCCGCGCCGCCACCAGCCCCACCCCCCGCAGCAGCACCCGCACCCGCGCCTGCACCGGCTCCTGCGCCGCTGGAGGCGCCTCCGGTCGCGGCGGTGCTGCCGCCGAGCTCCCCGCCCGCGGCACCACTGCTGGAGCCGCCGCCGCCGCCGACGTCGTAGGCCTTCTGCGTGGCCCGCGCGTTGTTGATCATCTCGCTGGTGCCGTTGTCACCACCCGGCTCACCCGAGGAACGTGATCCACCGGCGGAGCGCACGGCCATCCCGGCCCCGGTGCCGGGGTCGACGAAGGCCAGTAGCCGGTAGAACACCATCGGGCAGAACAGGCTGATCAACAGCACCGCGGTGCCGGCCAGCAGCCCGGCCACACCCTCGGTGCGGGACATGATGTTGACCCCGATCACCACCACCAGGGCGAGTGCGGGTTTCATCAGCACCGCGGCCAGCAGCCAGCGCACCACTCGCCAGAACATCGACGCCGTGGAGTCGGAGATCAGGCAGGCTGCGGCGATGGGGATGGTCGCGATCAGCACCATGATCGCTGCCGCGCGGAAGATCATGGCCAGGGCGAAGCCGATCGCGGCCGGGATGACCCCGAACAGGGCGGCGATGCCCAGGATCATCGACCGGACCCCGTCCTCGGCATCGGCACCCAGGTCGGGGTTATCGCCGAACCGGTCGGCGACGGCGGGGTTGTCCAGGATCGCGGTGAAGCTGCCCTGCTCACCCAGGTTGGACAGAAACAGGGTGGTGAGCCCGTCCGCGCCGGTCAGCAGCACCGCGACGGCGCCGGTGGTCACTGCGAGGGCGATCCCGAACTGGACCGGGCCGGTGACCGCGCGGAACATGCCCCGCCCGCCGCGCACGGCGACCGAAGCGAGTTGGTAGAAGAACAACCCCAGTGCGATCAGGGCGGCCAGCCAGATCATCGTCGACCACAACGAGCCCAGATCCACCGCACTTTCGGCGCCTTCCGGCGGTGCCGGTGGGGGAGTGGCCCCGCTGATGGGGTCGGGGTTGTCGGCGTCGTTGCCGGTGATCGCGCCCGGTTCGACCCGCGAGACGGTGTCGGCGATGTCGAAGCCGCCCTTGAGCAGCCAGATCGCCGAGTCCCACACCGCCTGCATCGCGGAGCTGAACGCCGACTCGGCGATGGATCCGGCGAAGTCGCCGATCAGGCTGCCGCCGTCTCCGCCCCCGCCCCCGCCCCCGCCGGGTGGTGGAGCGGGGTCCTGGGCAGGCAGGTACCAGCTGGAAGCGAGAAGGCTGGTCATCGGATGATGTCCCGGTAGCCGACCGAGACGGCTTCGTCGCTGCCCGGCCAGGTTGCCGGGGCGACCCAGGCGCGCGGGCCGGAGGCGACCAGCCACTGGTCGTCGACGCGGCGCATCGGTAGGCAGTTGCCCAGCCCGCCGGTGGCCACGCGGCCCTTGTAGTCGGTGACGAGCTCCCCGAGTACACACGTCACGACGTAGTTGCCGTCGTCGGTGCTGCCCTTGACCAGCGCCGAAGTGGGAGTCCAGGTCACGGTGGCTTGGGTTGCGCCGGTGCGGGGCATGTTCGCCGCGCGCCGGAACGCGACCAGGTCTTGCGATGCCGGGGTCTGGGCCGCGGGTGCGGCCCCCGGCTCGGCCATGGAGTCGTAAGCCTGTGCCCAGACCTGTGGGTCCGCGCCGGTGAACCCGACCCGGGTCAGCTCGACCGCCTGGGCGATCGCACCCTGTTCGGTGTCGGGGAACCCGGTGGGCACCAGGACGCCGCTGACCTGCTCGGGCTGAGGCAGGGTGATCGGAGGGCCTGCGCTGCGTGTCGAGAGCGTGTGCGGCAGCGCGGCCTGGCCGGGCACCTCGAGCATCGGTGCGTGTGCCAGCGCAGCCTCAGCCTCCGGGCCGTTCCCGCCGCCGGCACCGCCGCCGCCCGCGCCAGGGCCGGTCGCGGCAGGCGGGCCCTGGTAGGTGGAACTGGGCTCGTCAGCGCTGAACATGCTGGTCAGCGACACGACCACGCCGACCAGCAGCGCCAGCACCAGTAGTGCGGCGCCGGCGAGGATCAGCAGCGCACGGCGCCGAGTGCCGCCGCCGGGTGTCCGGTCGGTGTTCATCAGGCGGGCCATCACGCGGCGGAGGCGGCGAACTGGGAGACCAGGGTGTAGCCGAGGCCGAACAACACGGCCAGGGCGAGGCTGCCGACGATCATGCGGGCGCCGAGGCGCCCGGAGCCGTGGTGATCCCAGAGCCGTCCGGCGGTCGCGGCGACGATCCCGCCGAAGAACAGGCCGAGGATGCAGATCCCGGCGATCCAGCGCACGTAGCTCACGACGTTCTCGATCGCACCGGCACCGGGCGGGGCCTGCGGGCCGGGGTTCGGGATGTCCTGGGCAGGCAGCACGTGAACCTGGGCGAGTGAGTCGGCAAGGAGGTGGGGGACAGACATGGGGTGTGCCTCCGCAGGCGGTGGGGGTTGCTAGTCGGTGTTGGGCCTGGTCAGCGGCGTCGTGGGGAGGTGACCAGGCCCCATGAGGCGAGCAGGGGGCGTAGGGCGTCGACGGCGCGGTCGGGGCTGGGGGCGTCGGTGACTCCGGCGATCTCCCAGCTGCGTTCGTGGGGGACGAACAACGCCTCGTCGATCAGCGCCGCGACCCGCGGACCAGCCGCACCCGCGACACCGGCCGGCCACTTGCGGGCGCCGTTGACCACCAGCTGGAAGACCGGGGTGGCCACGCCGCACTGCACCCACGGCTCCAAGCGGGCGAGGAGCTGCTCGGCCTGACGCAGCGAGGGCCTCGTCGCACGCACAACGAGGATCGGGCGCTGCGACGGCAGGCCCCGCCGCAGCCAGCCCCCGGCGCCGTAGATCGGGGTGGCCGCCGCGCGCCAGCCACCGTGCCCGAGGTCGACCACCGTGGTGTGCAGCGGATCCGGTGCCGGATCGGGCAGCCAGTCCGGGGGGATCGGCACCATCCCCGGGGTGATCGCCGGGAGCGGGGTCTCCAGGCGGGCCACCAGGGCGTCGTCGCGCCAGCTGTAGCGCACCGACACATGCTCGTTGACCGGCCGCAGCCAGGGACCTTCCTGCGAGGACGCACAGGCCAGTCCGGAGCGGGCGGGGTCGTCGGCGTCGACGAGCAGCGCGCACCGCTGATCGGCCTGCAGCGCGTCGGTGATCGCGGCCGCTACGCAGGAGGCGCCGGCCCCGGCGGATCCGGCGAGTACCGGCACAAGGGCGCCGAACGCTGCCCAGGACACCGGGCGGGTGTCGGGGAACTCGAGCCGAGCCCGTTCCTGTGTCGTCTCGGCCGCAGCGCCGAGCTCCGCTGCCGTGTCAGCAGAGTCGGGGCCGTGCCCGCCCGCGGCGGCCGCGGAGGTGGCATCGACGATGGCCTCGTTGTCGACCGATCCCAGATGAGGGGCGTGCGAGCGTGCCGCGGCGCCGAGCCGGTGGTTGAGTTCGAACGGCGTGCGCGGCGTGCGGGGCGGTCCGGCACGGTCCTGCTGTTCGGCGGTGGTCATCGGCTGCCTCCTCGTGGGGCGATCTGGGCAGTTCTCGCGTCTGGTGTGGCGGGAGTGGGTGGGGTGGTGATCTGGGAGGCGGAGTCGGCGGCGTCGTAGACCCCGCGCGCGACCGGCCCGAACCGGGGCGAGACGAGGGCGGTGTCATCTCCGCCGGAGACGACACCGACGACTTGTCCGCGACCGGTCGCGGCGTCGGGTCCGGTCAGCCAGGGGCCGCCGGAGGCGCCTTCGGTCATGTCGCACTCCAGGGCCAGGACCTCGCCCGGTGTCGGGGCGGTGGCGCGGGCGAACGGCTCGATAGCGGCGTTGCCGGTGCAGCCGCGCAGCGACTGTCCGTCGTAGGAGCCCAGCGAGGGGTAGCCGAGTGCGGCGACCTGCACGGTGTCGGGGGTCGACCATCGGATGCCCTGCGCACCCAGGGTCTGCTCGGGCAGCACTCCGTCGCGGGGGAGTAGGGAGACGAAGGCGAAGTCGGTGTCGGCGGCGACGTCCTCGATCGGGGAGTTGGTGTCCTGCCAGGCCGGGGGGACGTAGGCGGTGTCGACGGCCCAGCGGCCGTGGGGTTCCTCGCCGGCGGCGTAGCCGGGGATGAACGTCGCGCCGTCGACGCGCCAGCCGCCGTCGAGCCACACACAGTGCGCTGCGGTCGCGAGGAGCCGGCGGGATTTGGAGGCGACGACGGTGGCTGAGCACTGGTGGCGGCCGCCGTCGACGACGAGCACCCCGACCGAGGAGGCGGAGAGGCCGCCGACGATCGGTCCGGCCTGCCCTCGCACCGGGGGCGGGTCCTGGAGCGGGGACCTCGGGTCGGCCGACCCCCACGGCACGACCGACCCGAGCCCCACCACCCGACCCCCTTGCGGGGCGCCGGAGGACCACAGCACGGCGGCCAGGGCCACGGACATCACCGCGGCCACTGACACCGTGCTCCACCTGGACATACGCATCGGAAATCAGGCCAGGCCCAGCTTCTTGGTGCAGGCCGGCCACGCACCCCAGCCCTGCTCGGCCTGCACCTTCTCCGCGACCGCGATCTGCTCCTCACGGCTGGCCTCGTGCGCGTTGCCTTGCCCGCCGTAGGCCTGCCACGTAGCGGGCGAGAACTGCAGGCCACCTTTTATCTGGACACCTGACTTCTGACCGCGGTGTCTCTGCAGGTCAGAGACTTGTGGTTTGTGATCTAGTGCCGGGCCATGCGAGTAGCGAAGTGCGTTCCAGAACGAGTAGGCGAACCGGCTTTGGCTGTGGTCGACGACGTGGGCTCGCCGGTGCCGGAGGTGTCGGCGTTCCTGCGGTCGCTGGCGGTGCGGGAGTACTCGCCGAACACGGTGCGGGCCTATGCCTACGACCTGTTGAAGCTGCTGATGTTCCTCGACGGTCGAGGGTGCCCGCTGGCCGACTTCTCGCCGGTGCTGGCCACAGATTTTCTGGCCTGGCTTCGCCAGCAGTCCTCGGCTGGCCGTGCACAGCGCAGCCAGCTGGGGTTGGTGACCGCGCAGGGACGGCGTCTGTCCGCGCGGACGTGCAACCGCACGTTGGCAGCGGTGTCGTCGTTCTATGAGTTCCTGATCAGCTGCGGTGGCTATATCGGTGTAAGTAATCCGATCTTGCGCGAGGCCGACCACGTCTCGGCCCAAGTCTTGGGGCGGCACCGGGCGCCGCTGGTGACCAGCGCCGATCAACGGCCTATCCGCCGCACGCTGCGAGTCCGGACGGTCGACACGCTTCCGCGCCCGGTACCGGACGAGACGTTCACCGCGCTGCTCGGACAGCTGACCAAGCTGCGTGACCGGGCGCTGGTCGAGCTGATGCGAGAGGGCGGTTTCCGCCCCGGTGAGGTGCTCGGCTTGCATCTGGACGACGTCTCCTACGGTCGCAAGCGGGTCACCATCCGTCACCGCGGCGATCACCCCGCAGGGGCGCGGCAGAAGAGCCGCCGCGACCGGGTGGTGGATCTGCTCGAGGACCGGGCGTTGCCGGTGCTGAACCGCTATCTGCTGCTCGAACGCCCACCGGACGTCGAGTCCTCGGTGGTGTTCCTGGTCGGCGGCCGCGGCCAGCGCCGGGGCGAGGCGTTGAGCTACGACGGGCTGGTGCGGATGTTCCAGCGCGCCGCAGTCCGGGCCGAACTGCGGGAGAGCTGGCTGACTCCACACAGCCTGCGTCACACCCACGCCACACGGATGTTCGAACTTGGGATGGGCGAACTGACGTTGATGCGCCGGCTCGGGCACGCGAGCCCGGACTCGACAAGGGTCTACACCCGCGTCACTGACCACCAGGTCCGAGACGAGTACCGCGCGGCGCTCGAGATCGGCGTGGAGCTGGGAGACCGCCGGTGAGCGGGTCGGGGCCGAGCGGCGCTGCTGATCCGGGCGGCTCATCGCGCCGGCCCCGTGATTTCTCGGAACCGTGGCACGCCTCGGCGCAGGAGTACGAGCGGTTCGTCCGGGACGGGCTGCGGGCCTCGAGGAACTGGGGCCCGGCATTGCGCGATGCGCGCACGGAGTTCGTCGCGCACTACCCGAGCCTGGCCCGCTGGATGCGCCGACCGATCGCTGAACGCCTGGGGCCGACCGGCAACATCCCCCGCCGAGCGCACGGCGCGCTGGTGGACCCGGCGGCGGCGCGGGCCAGCCTGAACGCGCGGCCCTACCTGATCTATCTGAGCCTGACCGGGCGGCTTCCGCTGGACTGGACCTGGCTGTTCGGGGTCAAGGTCCTGCGGATCCTTCCGATCGCCGACGGGCTCGGGTTGGCGCTGCGCGCCCAGATGGCCGAGCTGCTGGACCGGGCAGTCGCGCTCGGTGCAAAGAAGAGCGGAGTGCACTGGCAGCATTCCTGGGCCATCCCCCGGCTGCTGCTCCACCGCGCTGACCCGGACCTGCACACCCTGACCGCAGCCGACATCGACGAGCTGCGAGACAGCATCCGCCACATCCACTCGCTGCCTGAGAACGATCAGATCGATATGCCGACCGACCAGCGCTCCGGGTTCCCGATGAACTGGATGACTCACGCCACCCAGACCGGGGTCCTGCTGTTCCACACCGGGGTCATCGAGACCCTGCCACTGCGCAAACACCCCCGACGCCGCCGCGCGCTGAGCACCGTCCCCGGGGTCGGCGCGGTGATGGACCGCTATGTCGATGAGCTCGCGGTCACCCGCCGCCCCGGCACCGTCGCCCAGGCCCGCTCGGCGCTGTTGCGCCTGGCCGCCTGGCACATCGAGACCCGGCCGGAGGAAACCAGCTTGGCCGGGCTGGATCGTCCGGCGCTGCTGGGGTTCCTGGCTTGGCTGCCGCACCAGCGCAAGTGGAAACACCCCGACCAGCCACTCTCGGCCATCTATCGCCAGCACGTGATCAGACACGTCGTCGCGTTCTTCCGACACGCCGCCAACCACGGCTGGGACGCCATGCCTGCACGGGCCCCGCTGACCACCGCTGACGTCCCGCGCAACATCGACCGGGTCCCGCGATTCATCCCGGCCGAGCAGCTCGAACCGCTGATGGACGGCATCCGCGAGCTGGATTGCCAGCTGCAGCGCTGCGCGCTGCTGCTCGCCCGCTGGAGCGGCGCTCGCAGCGGTGAGATCCACAAGCTCGATCTGGATTGCCTCGACACCTACCCCGACGGGACCCATCGGCTCCGGTTGGCCGCCGGCAAGTCCGGCAAGGAACGAGTAGCGCCGATCCACCCTGAAGCCGCCGACGCGCTCCGCGCACTGATCGCGCAGCGTCGCGCCCAGACCGACCGGTCGCTGTTCGACCCGGACCTCGGCCGCGAGATCCGCTACCTGTTCCTGCGCAACGGACGCCTGGCCAGCCCGGACTACCTGTTCAAACGCGGCCTGGAACGGGTCTGCGAACAGCTCGGGTTCGTCGACGACAAGGGCCGGGCCCTGATCCACCCACACCGGTTCCGGCACACCATCGGCACCCAGCTCGGCGAACGCGGCGCGAAGATCCAGACCATCATGAAGGTCCTCGGGCACAGCTCGGCCGGCATGTCGATGACCTACACCAGCCTGTCCGACCCGGTCGTGCTCGCCGACTACCAGGCCGTCCTCACTCCCGGCGCGGTGCTGGCCGGCCCGCAGGCCGAGGCCATCCGCAGCGGCGAACTCACCGACGAGGCGGTGAACTGGCTGTCGACGAACTTCTACAAGACCGAACTCGAACTCGGCCGCTGCCTGCGCCTGCCCCAAGAGGGCCCCTGCGAATGCGACCTCTACCTGACCTGCTCGAAGTTCCTCACCACACCCGACTACGCACCCCGACTGCACGCCCGCCTCGACGTCGAACAGCAACTCATCGACGACGCCCGGACCCGCGGCTGGGACCGCGAAGTCGAACGACACCAACGGATCGCTGCCAAGCTCCGCGCCCTCCTCGACGAGCTCGGCCAGCCCCCGACACCGCACATCTGACCGCCCAGCCGAATCCGCGCGCCCGGGCGTCACGACGAACCCTCCAGACCGAGCCACGACATCATCCGCGCGCCCCAACTCCTCCCACTCGCAGGGCAGTGATCTGCATCACCCTGTAGTGGATCTGTTCGGATAACACCCTGGTATCCGTTGCCAGAATCGATCGTCCAGTCGCCACCGGACTCGCTTATCTGGAGTAGCGCGGTGGGTGCGACCGCCCCAGCGCGAGTAGGTCGATTTAGCTGTCCGATGGGGGTGAAACTGCGGCCGCGACTCGGGCGTGTGGTGATCATCGAACTGTCTCCTTCGAGGGCGTCGATCGGCCGGGTGCTGGCTCCGAGGCCGAGGTCGGTGTGGGCATTCCGAGATCGGTGACCGCCGCTCGGTGAGTGCGGGCGGAGCGATCGAGGGCGGCGAGTTTTGCCTGTCCGGCGCGCAGGGTGTGTTCGAGGCCCTCGAGTTCGCCGAGCCAGCCGTGGACGCGGGCTTCGTCGATGCGGTCGGTGAGATTGGCAAGGATCGTGACCAGTCGCTGGCGGGCGCGGGGGTCGACGCGCTGCATCGGACAGCGCAGGCAGGCGTGCTCGTGCGAGCACGGGGTTCCGTAGGGCCGCGCGCAGCTGCCCAGTTCAAGAGCCCGGCGCTCGAAGTGCTGCTCGAACTCGGCCCACTCAGCCGGGGTGGGTTCGCGATACTCGGCGCTGGGGCGCACCGCGCGCCGCCGGTCGAGGTAGGTGCGGTAGGTGCGAATCAACTCCTCGTCGAACACCGCTAGGTAGGACTGGGTGGTGTTGAGGCTGTGATGGCCGAGCAGCCGGGCAGCGATGTGGACGGGCAGCCCCGTTGTGACGGCCTCGGTGGCGAACATGCGCCGAAAGTCGTGTGGGGTGAACCGCAGCGGCTCTCCGTCGCGACCGCGCAGTCCAGCCGCGTCGACGGTGCCTTGCAGCAGACGGTGCACCATGTCGCGGGTCAGCGCCCGCTGTCGAGTGGGGCCCGCGCGCCGCTGGAATAGGTGCGGCAGGACCGGCCCGTAGACCCGCTCGTGATGGTCCCAGCGCGACACGACCGGTATGCGGCCATCGTTGTCGGCGCGCAGCCTGCTCACGATGCTGGCCAGCACGCTGGCCAGTTCCGGGCTGACCAGCAATAGCCGTTCTTCGTCGATTTTGGACGGCAGGACCTGCAGGAGCGGCACCACCTCGCCGGTAGGGGGGAGCCGATAGGACGACAACGCCAGTTCGGTCAGCTCGAGTAGTTCCTCGACCCGTAGCCCGGTGTGGCGCAATGTTTCGATCACCGCCCAGGCCCAGAACGTCTTATCCTCACGCCGGACTACGTCGATCCGCTCGCCAGGCTCGTCCCGGTCCTCGTCTCGGCCTTCTGTTGCAGGACCGGGCAGGGGTTGGACAGTCACGGAAGACTGCTCGCAGGATCGGCCGCCGCGCTCGGTATGACTGCGCCGCGCGACCCGGCGATAGCGGGGCGCTGTCCCCGGTATGGCACTCGCGCCGTCCTGCTCGGTGGAATCGCTGGCTGGCTCGGGGGTGGACACGCTGAACTCGGCGCCGATCTCCGTGCATTGGGCCGCGGTGAGGACCGCGGCCCAGTGTGCGTGGGAGTTCTGCGCGGTCTCGGCCAGTGTCAGTAGGTGCGGGAGCCGATCGCGGACGCGCTGGTGCATCCGCGCGGTCAGTGCAGCTCGTTGTTTTTGCGGCCGAATGTTGGCGGTGTCGCGACGCGGAATCGGACAAGGCACTACCCATGGCGCCCAGCTGGGGTCTTCGATCGCCCACTCGGCCAGGTCGAGGTAGAACGCACGGACGGTGATCAAGACCTGTTGCACTCCGAGAGCAGCGCGTTTGCCACCCCGCTTGTGCTCACCGAGCCGTCGCTTCCAGGCCGACACCATGTCCGGTGACAGGCGAAGTGAGTCCAGTCCCGGGTGGTGGGCCTCCAGATCGACCCAGAACAGCGAAACCAGCTGGTTCGACCGGTTCAGCATCGTGCTGTGGTCGCTGCGCTGTTCCAATTCGCTCAAGTAGCGCACCAGCAGATCCCGGATCGAGCGGTTCTGGATCCGGTAGCGGTCCACCAGTTCAGCCGGGCTGCGTTGGCCGAGCCGGGCGCGTTCCCACGGCTCCGGGCGGGGCCCGGACAGCTCGGTGACGGTAGCGAGCAGGTCCCAGGCCACGAACGTGCCGCGCAGATCGCGGCCGCGGTGGGTGTAGGACCAGATGCGGAACTCGGCGAAGTCTTCCGCAGTGATCTGCTCCAGTTCCCGGCCGGTGTGCAGAACCAGCTTGGTCAAGATCACCACGGCCTCGGCAGGTATCCGGCCCTCGAGCCTGCGGGCCTGCACGGTCTCCTCGAGCTGGGTGAAAGCTGTCGGGCTCAGACACCGCCGGGCGTCGATGAACAAGTTCATGGCGCGGTAGGCGGCGAGGAAGTCATAGCTGGGCAGCACCACGCGCGCCGACAGCAGACAGCCCAGGCCGCTGGTGAGGTCCGAGCGGTCTCTGACGCCTGGTTTGCGGCGAAGATCCTCGAGCCACCCCACCCCGGTGTCGGCTCCCGAGAGAACCCACCGCTGCTGCCAGCCATCGCCCGGGAATGACTCCAACCACTCCAGGATCCGGCGGGCCCCCCGCAGTCGATGCTGGCGTTCCCCGCCCCCGGCCGGTGGCCAGATCGGCAACCCCGGCAGTAGTGCCAGCACCTGGTCCAGATCAACGTCGTTGACCGGGCCCGAGCGTGACGGGACCTGCATCGCCGCCGATTCCGCTGCGTCGATGCCGCGCGGTGCTCCCGACTGCGGCCCCGCCGGGGAAGCGTTTGGCACCGACGCCGGCATCGACCGGGCCGTCTTCGCCGGGCTCATCGCTGCCCTCCGGCTTGACCCGAGAACGGCCCCAGCAAGATCGCCATATCCTCGGCGGCGTAGTCGGCGGCCCTGGCCGGCGCGACCGGCGCTGGTTCGCCGAGCCTGGCCAAGTGCTCGTGCACCCGGCCTAGGACCACGGATTCGTCGTCACACAAGTACTGCTGCGTCGTGGTCAAGTGGGCGTGCCCGAGCACAGTCTGCACGTCCCGCAACGACAGCCGGTCGTCCCGGATCATCCGGAGGGCACACGTGTGCCGTAGGTCGTGCATCGACCAGTTCGTGCCGAGCACCGCGTTCGCCCGCCGCATGACCGCCCGCCACGCGTCATAGCTCAATGGCTTTCGTCCCCGAACCTCCGAGCCCCCGCTGATCGTTACCGCCGTGATGGGTCCGCTCGGCGGCGTCCCATCGACCGTGGCCCCGTCTACCCCCCTCAAGACTGGGCCACGGTGCCGCCGGCGCAGCGTCTGCCACAGCGGCTCGCCCGGTCCCACCTCGCCGCCGAGTTGCTCGATGTAGAGACGCAACCACACGAATGTCTCGCCCGAGACCGGCAGCCACTGCTGTGCGTTGCTGCCCTTGCGATGGACCCGGACCAGCTGCTCGCCCCAGTCCAGGTCCGCGCCCCGGACCCCAAGCAGCTCTCCGATCCGGGCGCCACTGCTGACCGCCATGGCCACCATTGCCCGGTCCCGGTCCGAGCGCAGCGCCTCGAAAAGCGACTCCCACTGCTCATCGGGCATCGCCCGCGGCCGCGACCGCGGCAGCCGCGGGTTGTAGCGCAGCCGCGGCCGCGGTGTGAACGGGCCCAGCGGATTGTGGTGCGCGCCCGCACGCTGACCGGACCGGTCCCGCTCCCGCGGCACGGGATTCACCAGCGGCCCCCCGCCGCGTTCGTCGATCCAGAACTCGTAGAACGCCCGCAACACCGCATTGCTGTGGCGCACCGTCCGGGCCGCATAGCCATCTCCGGGATATGCCTTGCGCGTCACCGGGTTCACCGTCCCCGCCGTGACCGCGGACTCCCGCCGCCGCGACGCGCCCGGCTTGGTGGCGCGCCGCAGCCACAGCACCAGATCCCGGACCTCCGCCGACGACGCCCGATCCCAACGAACCTCGACTACAGCCAAGAACCGCCACCAGCGCAGCAGGTCATAGGCGTAACTGCGCACCGTGTGCGCCGACATCCCGCGGGCAGCGAGCTCGACCAGGAACTCGTTCACCGGCTCAATCGCGCACCCGTCCGGGCCGCGTACCTCCCAGCCCGGCAGGTGATCAGTCGCAGTCACGCGACCCCACCGGCCCAGCTCCAGGTCCTGCAGCTCCCGTTCCCTCGACATCAGCAGCCTCCGCGCTTTCGTGATCAGAAGCGCTAACGGCTACACCGAGCAACGCCGCCATCTGTGACGACACGCGGGCCCACAACCCGCTAGTCCGGTCAACAGAGCACTCGGCAAGCCGATCCCAGGTGGCGGCGTCGGTCCCACCGGCCGGAGCGACCGCCCTGTCGCCCTGGGCGCCCTCCGGATCACGAGGCTGCTCACCCTCGCCATCCCCGGCAGGTGCCGCGTCGTCCTGAGCCTCGGGCTGCTCACCGCCGCCCTGGTCGGAGGGCTGCTCGCCGCCGGTTTCGGAGCTGTCCTGGTCGGCGTCGTCGGTGCTGCCCGAGTCCGGCTGCCCGCCCGTGCTCTCCGAATCGCCGCCTGCGCTGGAGCTGCCGGTCGACTCCGAGTCGTCGGGGGTGGACGAGCTGCCGGTGCTGTCGGTCGTGTCAGAGCTGTTGGTGGTGCTGGAGTCGCTGCTGCTCGGCGAGTCCTGCTGGTCACCGGCGTCTCTGAGGTCGGCGTCGTTGAGCTTGTCGAGGAGCTGCTCGGCGACCGGGTCGGTGTCGGCGGCCTGTTCGGCCTGCTCGGTGAGCTTCTGCACCGTGGAGTCGATGTTGGCCGCGGGCTGCACGGAACCCGACGACGAACCCGCATCGCTGTTGGCCTGCTCAGCGTCCGAGCCCGCATCGCCACCGGCGGCCGAGCTGTCCGTGCTCGAGCTGCCGGAGCCATCACCGCTGGTGGCGCCACCGCCACGGCTGATCGGGCTCCCCGGCTCAGCACTCGCGCCGGTACCCGACTCGCTGCCTGCACCGGTGCTGTTCTCGCCCGGATCGTCGGCAGCACCGGACGAGGACGAGCCGGAGTCAGATCCCGAGTCCGTGCTCTGGGTGCTCGAAGAGCCGGAGTCGGTGCTGGGCTGCTCGGCCGACGTCGAATCGTCGGAACCCGAGGAACCCGAATCCGAACTGTCGCTGCCGGAGGAGCTGCTGTCGCTGCTCGACGACGAGCTGCTGTCGGACGTGTCGGTGCTGGAGGACCCGGTGTCAGAGCTACCGGAGCCGGTGCCGGAGGTGCGGAGTTCGTCGAGCTTGTCCAGGTCGGCGGAGTCGGCGCCAAGCTTCTCCAGCTGCTCGCGGTCGAGGACCTGCAGGACCGAGCTCTTCAAGTCGCCTGCGCCGGCGTCGGGGGTGGCGCCGAGGGCCTGCATCAGTTCGCCGACCATCTCGATCGCGGCCTGGGCCTTGTCGAGGTCCTCGGCCGACCCGCTCCCGGTGCCGCTCGAGCTCGACGAGTCACCCGAGCCAGACCCGGCATCAGCCGATCCCGAGCTGGAGCTGCTGCTGTCGGCGCTGTCCTTGGACGGGCTGCCGCCGGAGGAGGTCGGCTCGTCGCTGCTGGTGTCGCCGCTGGCGTCGTCACCTGGGTCGGAGCTGTCGCCGCCGTCGGCCCCGGTGTCGTCATCCTCGGTGGGGCTCGACCCGGAGCCGGTGGGCTCCTCGGTGTCGCCGGAGGGTGGTTCGCTGCTGGTGGAGCTGTCGTCTGGCTGTTCGGCGGCTTCGGGCTCGTCCGGCTCGTCGCTGTCCTGCGCCGATGCCGCCGGTGCCGCCGGTGCTGGGGGAACGGCGGCTGGTTCCGGGGCGGGCTGGCGTGGTGCCGGGGCCGCGGCGGGGCTCTGCGCGGCAGGTGCGGCGGTGGCCTCGGCCTGGTCCATGCACGTCTTCGGCAGGGCCGGTTCGGCCTGGCGTTTCGGGTTCGACGCGGCCGGGCGCCCAGATGAGGAGCTCCCCGACGAGCTGTCGGCCGCGGGCGGCGGCGCGACGGCCTCGCCGACCGCTTCTCCGGCGGACTCGACCGCGCCCACCGCGCTGTCGGCGGCGCCGCCGAGGGACTGCCCGATCCCCCCGAGCGGCCCCGGATCCGACGGCGGGGGTTCCTTGGGAAGCAGGTCGGCCGGGGTCGGCCCGAGGCCGGCCTTGGCCAGCCGCGCGGCCACGGCCCTGATCTGGGGGTCGGTGCTGGCGAGGTGGTTGAGCTGATCAGAGGTGTCGACGGCCTTCTGCCGCCACCCGGCGGGCTGGGTGGCGGGGGTGAACCCGAGCCCGGAGATCTCGCGGGCCAGGGCTTGGGCGCCGGGGTCGGTGGAGACGGTGAGGTCGGTGAGCAGGGCGCGGGTCTGGGTGCGGGTCTCGCGGGCCGCGGCGAGCTGGCGGACGGCCTTGCCCTGGTTGCAGGACTCGGCGACCAGCCCGAGCTGCGCGGGCAGCGGGGACAGGGTGAACGCCGTCCCGCCCAGCAGGGCGCCCGCGGTCATGATCGCGACCGCGGAACGGCGCGCGACCGGACCGCGGGAGGACTGCGGGAGATGGTCGGCCCAGGCCGGGCGGGGCTTACGCGAGAAACGCATGGTCAGGTCCTTCGTCGTGTGATCGGGGGCTGTCGCACGAGCCGGTCGCAGCGACCGGACACCGGAAGAAGAGCGGGGCGGGCGCGCGGCTCACTCATCCGAACCGCTGTCCGAACCGCCGCCGCCCGAGTCGCCGGATTCAGAGCCCTCGGAGTCCGACTCCCCGGAACCGTCGGTCGAGACGTCGACCCCGGCCTCGACACCGTCCTGACCGGCCGAGACGTCCGCGCCCGCGCTCACCCCGCCGCTGGTCTCGCCGCTCTCGGCGGCGTACTGGCGGACCCAGTCGACGTGCATCTCCGCGCCGCCGGCGAGGTCGCCGCCGAAGTTGTCGAGCTGGATGGTCAGGTGCATCGGGCCGGGCGGGTTGTGCGAGGGGTCGGTGTCTTCGAACCACGGCTCGCCGTTGACCAGGTAGGTGACCTTGTCCGGGGTCCACTCGACGGCGAAGGCGTTCCACTCGGTGGCATCGACCTGGGTGGTGCCCTCGGTCTGGGAGTTGTCCGCGCCGTAGTGCAGGAACCCGCCGACCTCTTGGCGGGAGGGGTCGGAGATCTCCATGAAGTCGACCTCGCCGCCCTCGGGCCAGTCCTCGGCGGTGGGCCAGAGCAGGAACAAGGTGTGCAAGTCAGAGGCGCCGGGTGGGGACTGGGCGCAGCCTTCCCAGCGGCCGAACTGCTGGCTGTTGGCGGACCAGGCCATGCCGCCGGCGTCGCCGTTCTCCGACCCGGTGATGGTCAGGATTCCGTCGGCGACGCTGATCGCGTCCGGGGTGCGGGTGCCGTTGCCGCCGTGGCCGGGGCCGTCGTACATGTTCCAGTCCCCGGAGACCTCGGTGCCGTCGAAGTCGTCCTCGACCTGCGGTGATCCCCAGCCGAGCTTGTCCGCCGCGGTGGTCGTGCACTTGCTCCCGGAACCACCGGAACCACCGGCACCCGAACCCGCACCGTTGCCTGCACCGCCACCGGAGCCGGACCCGCTGCCCGAGCCTGAGCCGTTCCCGCTCCCCGAACCGGTCCCTGAGCCGTTGCCCGAGCCCGAGCCGGTGTCGTTGCCGGATCCAGTACCGGAACCGGCGTCGCCGGTGTTCGAGCCGCCGTCGTAGCACTCGTCGGGGACGAACCCGGACTGGTCGGCGCCGATGTCGATCAGGTCCTGGCGCAGCTTCTCCGCCTTCGGCGAGGTGTCACCGGACAGCTCGGCGAGCACGTGGACCACGGTGATCCGGAAACCGCAGTCGACCCCGTCCTGCGGTGCAGCGGCCGGGCTCAGCCCGGACGCAGCCAGCGAGGTCGTCAGCGCCAGCGCGGCCCCGACCAGCAGGTTCGAGCTCATCAGCCGCGGAACCCGTGCGCGGCCAGACCGGTGGTGCGGCGGCCCTGGAAGCCCTCGGCGACGGTCGCGGCCAGGTTCAGCGCCGCGTCGCGGGCGGCAGGGGACAGGGCATCGAGGTCGACGATGCCGCCGGTCGACAGGTGCGGGTCGGCGGGCAGCTCGACCACTGCGCGGCAGCGGGCCCGGAAGTGTTCGCGGATGACCGACTCGTCGACGTAGGGCGAGGACCGGTCACACGAGAGCACCACGACCGCGTCCTGGGCGAGCTGGCGGTAGGGGAACCGGCCGTGGGCGTCTTCGTGGGTGGCGAGCCACTGCAGGGTGCGCGAGGCCCGTGAGGCGCCGTCCTGGGTGGGTGCACCGACGATGACCAGGGAGTCGGCGTGACGCAGGCTGCCCTGCATCGCCGAATGCACCACGCCAGTCCCTGAATCAGTTAGCAATGCTTCGTAATATCTGCTTAGCGTGCGCAGGACTGCTTCGTAGTCGTCGGCGGAGAACATCTCCGACAGCTCCGGTTCCTGCTCGCTGGTGAGGACCTGCAGGCGTCCGGCGAGGTGGGTGTAGCCCGAGAGCTGGGTCGACGAGCGGATCTGGTCGAGGTTGTCGAGCAGGTCGCGGACCGTGGTCTTCGAGGCCTGCTCCTCGCCGACCAGGCGGTCGCCGAGAGTCCCCGCATCCGGGTTGGCGTCCATGGCGATGACCCGGTCGCCGCGGTACTCGGCCAGGGCGAGGCCGAGCAGCGCGGTCACGGTGGTCTTACCGACGCCGCCCTTGATGCTGGACACGACCACGCTGTGTGGGCCGGGCAGTGGGGTGCGGATCTTGCCCAGTTGCTCGCGCAGTCGCTCCTCGGCATCCGACAGGCCGGGGTTCCAGCGGCCGCCTGACAGGGCGTAGACCGCGGCTCGCCAGCCCTGCTTCGGCGGGGACTTGCGGACCCGTACCGCGTTGGAGAACACGCCACTCTCGTCGTCCCACGGCGGCCGGAACTCCTGCGGTGCGGCGGCCGCCGCGGGCGCCGGTTCGGTGACCGGCGTGGTGGGTGGCTGCACCGGAGCTGGGGGAGCCGGGGCGCTCGGCGTAGGCGCGGGCGCGCGGGGCTCAGGATCCGGTGCCACCGTCGGCGCGGGCGCAGTGGGGTGCTGGTTGGCCGGCGCGCGGCTCGGGGCGGCGGGTTCGCCATGGCCGGATGAGGGGGAGGGTCCTGCGGCCCAGGCGGTGCTGGTGTCGGTGAGCCAGGACGGCGTCGAGTCGTCGGGCTTGACGTGATTGGTCGACATGAAAGGTGTCCTCTGGTGGGGGTCAGGAGGAGTGGTCGGAGACCAAGTGCGGGTCGACGACCAGGCGGCCGTCATCGGGATCGCGGGTGATCGGCACGGTCATCCGCAGCCAGCTCGCCTCGACCGCGACCCAGCCGGGATCGGACTCCGACGGTGCACACGACGGGCCGATCACCCCGGCCGGGTCGCTCCCGGCCGCCTCGCGGGGTTCCGGGGCCTCGGGCTGCGGGCAGGCGCGCGCGTAGGTCGTCGCGCGGACGACGACCTCGACGAACACCACCGTGTCCGAGACGCGGTGTAGCCGTCCCGGGAGTGGTGAGTCGGCGCGCTGCCTGCCCGCGCCCGACCATCCCCAGGTGCACGCCTGGGGATCGGCGAGCAGAGACCGGAGTACCTCTGCCCGACGGGTGGGGGCGTCCTCGTCGAAGGACTGGAAGTCCGCGGCGAACCGTCCGGCGAACGCCGCCGCCTCGTGATCGGAGATCGGCTCCAACGAAAGGACCGAGCGGGCGAACGACTGTCGGGGCTGGGTGGGTCGGGTAAGCGTGCCCCCAGCGCGGCTTTGACGATCGTTGCGGGAGGAACGGCTGGTCTCAGCGCCAGCGGAGGGGAGTTCAATGTCGAGCCGCACGCGGGGCGAGGCAAGCTCCACCTCTGGTTCGGTCGGCCTGGCTGTACCTGTCCGGTGGGCGGTGTGGAGATTCGCTGCGGGCTGAGATCGCGGCGGACCGCCGATGCGGCTGTCACCGACCTGGCCCCGCTCGCTCTGATTCACGCTGGCGCTGCGTCCAGCCGGGTCCTGGGTCTCTGGCGACTCGGCCAGGTCAGCACCGCGAGGGGTGCGAGATGCGGAGCGGGCGAGGTTGCCGGAGCGGTGACCGCCGGTAGGGCTGTGATCAGGAGTCAGTGTTTGCTCAGCGGGCTTGTGCGATTCGGTGTCTCCACGCCCCGGGGCGCTACGCCAAGCCGGTGCAGCAGCCCGGGGGACGGGGCGGGACCTGATCGGCATCAGGCCCACCGACCCGGATGGTTGTGTGCTCGTGTCGTCCAGCTCGCCACCGCGCATCCATCCCTTCGTGAGGACATCGCATCCGCAAAATCCGCAATAGTAGAAATCTGGGTGTCACTATCCGTCGCGCAGGCGTCAGCGTCAACGGATCTGTACGGAGAGTTGCCACGCGCTCCGAAGGTGGCCGGCCGGTCTTCGTGCTTGCGTCGATGGCCTTTAGGGGGCGGGCGCCTCCATGGCAGGTGGGTCGGCACGCCGGGGGTAGGGGGTACTGCGCGCCGATTTTTGCGGGCGAAGTCGGGCCGATACGGTCACAGCGCGTTGATCGACGGCGTCGTGGTCGGCGGGACGGAGGGGAGGCGACCGGTGACGGAGCATGAGGCAGACGGCGCGACCGCGCGGACGCTGGCTGAGAAGCTGAAGCACCTCAATGACACCGTCGGTCCCTACACCCTCGAAGAGGCGGTGGCCGGCATCAAAGCCTGCGGTGGCGCGGTCTCGCGAGCCAACCTCAACGCGCTGCATCTGGGTCGGCGAAGCAACCCGTCGAAATCCACACTCGAAGACATCGCCCGCTTCTACGGCGTATCGGTGGCCTACCTGCTCGATGACCCTCATCCGCAGGTGACGCCCGAGGAGCACGAGCTGCTCTTGATCATCCGGCACGCTGGGGTGCAGGACCTTGTTCGTGCGGTTGGGCAGCTTCGGCCGGAGACGCGCCAAGCGCTGGATCGAGTCATCGCCGACCTGCGCGCGATGCACTCTGCGGAACAACCTGATCACCGGACCTGACCGCGAGGCGCATGCAGGCGGGCCTCCATAGAGAGGTGGCACGTCAAGGCGGAGTGCAGCGCAGCTGCCGCAGTGCGTAGTGCGGGTGCAGTGCGTTCGACGGCGACATCGATCTCCTGGCCGAGCTCCTCGGCCTCGGTGGCCAGTGTGAGGTGTTCCAGCGCTGTGATCACGGCGGCTCCGGTCAGGGACAGATCCGTCCGAAGCTGCTCGACAACCGACGCGGGTGCTCGGCCTGCTGCCTCACGGAGCTGTCCCTCGGTCGCCGACAGCTCGGCGTGGTGGCGAGCCTGCTCTCGGGCCAACAGGACCTCGATCATCGCCGGTGTGGTTGAGCCGCACTCGTGTCCAGTCTGGGCGGGAGACCCGGCGCTCCCAGAGTCAGCCACAGCCGCGGCGCGCTCCAGCGTCGCCTCGGGACCTGAGGGGGCGTCGACGCGGTCGTCGGACACTACGCATCGGAAGTGAGGTGACCCGGCTGCATCGACAGCGCTACTCATCCACGCCCTCCACTTGCACTCGCTCGGCCTCGATCACTGCCCTGTGGTTCTACCAAGGCCATTAGCGGTTGTAAACGCCGACCCTCCGAAGAGGTGTCGCCGTCCTGCGTGGACACTGCCCAGGGTCATCTACCAGCAGGTATGTAGCACGTAGCGTCAGGATGGCCATTAACTGCAGTAGTGGTTGTTGGCGTTAGCTGGTTGACGAACCCGCAGGTACGATGCAACATCGAGTCACGCCGGGGGCGTCTGGCGCGCCCAACGACGGGGGGATCTGATGTGCCGGAGCTAAGTGAAAAGGTGGACGCTCTGTTCGTGGCCATCGGGGGGCCGAGCTACGAGTGGGTCGCGCGAGACATGCGTTCGCAGGGCGGGCCATCGATGTCTGCCCCGTATCTGTGGCAGCTGCGGACCGGCGCTCGGAACAACCCGTCGTTCCAGCACCTCCAAGCCTTGGCGAGCTACTTCTCGCAGAAGTTGCAGATCCCCATCACGCTGAGCTACTTCGAGCCGCGCACCCCTGTCGACCAACCGTGGCGTGACGCGGAGGACTCCACTCGACTCGAGGCCTTGGAGCGACAGTTGGCCGAGGAACGTGAGATGAGCGCCAAGCTCGCCGATCGTGGCGTGCGCCATTTCGCCAGTCGATACGGGTCCATGAGCGCAGATCTACAGAAGAAGATCCTCACCATCGCCGACACCCTCGCCGAGTCAAGCGAATCCGGTTCCCGACACCCCGACGACGAAAGAGGCAAGGCCGACTAGCCCAGCCTCACCAGGCGTAGGGCGCCCTGATTCTGCTTGGGCGTCAGTCCCTTTATGCGGTCGCAGCAGGGGGTAGGGAATGCAGACGCCCGCCAGAGATCACGCATCGCACGTCACGCAGTGCCTCGAGGTCATCGAGCGGGGAGCCGTCGACGACGAGCACGTCTGCCGAGTAGCCCGCGGTGAGCTCCCCGATCTCGTGCCCCAGGCCAAGGGCTGCCGCGGCGGTCGTGGTGGCTGTCGCCAGGGCTTCGCTCGTCGACCAGCCGGCAGCCTCATACAGGGTCAGGGCCTCGACGAGATCGTCGTACTTGCCGGAGCCGACGCCCGCATCAGTCCCCGCGATCAGCCTGATGCCGCGCGACCGCATCCACGACAGTCGCTCCAACAGACCGTCGAGGCCCGCCTCCGGGGGCCAGGCCTTCCAATCTCGGGACCGTGTCGGGCAGACAGCAATGTCCCGGGCGGCGATGAGATCGGCGATGTCACTGCGCGGGTCGTAGCAGCGGGGGTCGGCAGTCGGACCGGTCAGCCACCCTCCGTGCTCGATGGTGTCGACGCCCACCTCGGCGCACAGCGCCATCGTGTCGGTGCCATGGGCGTGCGCTGCAACCGGAAGTCCTGCGGCATGTGCCGCGTCGACCGCGGCTCGGACCTCGGCGAGGGTGAACTGGCTCTGCCAGACGGGTGCAGCCTTCGGCGTCAGCCGTCCACCGCCGGCCATCACCTTGATCACGTCGGCGCCACTGTCGGCCAGCCTGCTGACCGCGGAGCGCATCTGCTGTTCGCCCGAGACTTCTCCGCCCAAAAACCAGCAGTGCCCCTGGGGCGAGGTGAGGGGCGCGAACGCACTCAGCACACGCGGACCAGCGCGAGTGCCAGCCGCGATCTCATCCCGCACCTGGCCCACCAGGCCGTCGCGGTCACCCAGATCGCGCACCGTCGTGATACCCGCGTCGAGCAGCTCCCGAGCGTGCGAGGTGATCGTCTCCCTGATGACCGGGTGGTCCCCGCGCCTCAACGCGGCGACGGGGTCCGCCGTTGCCTCGAAGGCGAGGTGGACATGGGCGTTGATGAGTCCAGGGAGCATCGTCGAGTCGGGGAACGACACCTTCCGCACATGGGGGTGGCGGGCCGATACCGCTGGATCAGGGCCGACGTCACCAATCGTTCCGTCGCCGGCGATCAGGACTGCGCCGTTCTCGATAATCGGCCGGCCAGGTGCGGTGACCACCCGTCCGGCTGTCACCAGCAGCAGTTCACAGGGCGTCTCAGACGGTACGGTTCCCACCACGGGGCGTCACGGTACCGCCCGCCGAACTGCAAGGCGTGGGCTGTGCCCGGTTCCGAAACCATGTCGACCTGGAGAGGGCAGCCAACGTGATGAAGAGCAAAGCGCGAAACCGGGCTCTGCTTTCCGCATGTCGTAGCCTGCTCCGGGCGCTGAACGTGACCCCACCACTCGAAGTGAGAGAGCTGGTCGGGCCTATCAGCACTCTCCGGGGGCGCCATATCGAGCTCGTCGACTACCCGCTGACCGAGGAGCTGGCTGTCAGCTTCTCCCTGGACGACTTCGATGTCGTCGCGATGCGGGAGCACACCTCGGTCTGGCACGCTGACCACTCGCTGGCTCACGAACTCGGGCACATTCTCTGCGGACATCTCGAAGGTGACGACGCAGGCTACGGAAGCTACGACGCTGCGGAGAGCGAAGACATTGCGCGAATCGTCGCGCGCTTCGGCGAGGGTCGCCGTCCTCGCGGCGGCGTTCGGCGGCGCCTCTGCTACGACACCCCACAAGAACAAGCAGTCGAATTCATCGCGACAACGTTCCTGGAATGGTCCATCATCCCCGGTAAGGCGCCCTTACATCTGGCTCGCGAGATGGGGCCAGCCTCGGCACTGTATCGAACGCTTTCGTACCAGCGTGGATGGATGTGAGCTGACGTGACCTCCAGCGCAGCGGCCGCGGAAATCGCGCACGGCCCGCTCGGGACATCCGCCGGTGAAGTCGTTGCCTGGCTCGGCGCGGGCGTGATACTTGTGATGCTCGGCCGAGTTATCCACGACCGAGCTTTCCGGTACCTCGCAGCGTGTCTGGTAGCGTTTGCCCTGAACCGGGTGCTGAGCAGCATGGATGACAAGCCTGATGTGCTGGTGCTTGTCACTAATCTGCTCACTGTAGTCTCGGCCCTCTGTAAGGTCTGCTTCTTCCGGATCGTGCTCGGCGAGGCCGTCCGTCAGCGAATGCCGCGGCTGCGATTCGAGTACGTCGCGGCCGCCATGGTCGCTCTGATCGCTATCTGCGCCTGGTGGATGGCCCCGGCCGAGGCTCGAGGTGGTGCTCTGGCCGGTCCAAGCTATGCGCACGACAACGCAGCCTTCACCTTCGTGATAGTCCTCATCGGCTACTACACGGTCGTAGCGGCCCGGGTGGTCAACTGGACCCGCCAGCTGATCGTGGCCTGGGTCCGCCGGCGCCCCAAGGTCGTCCACACCCACGGCGGCGGACCAGACCTGAGCCAAGGGACTGGTCAGGTCGTGGCGGGACTGGCGTTTCAGGTCGGCGTAGTCGTCATCGGAATCGGCGAAATTACCCGTTTGGTGTCGAACGTCTCGAAACTCGCCAACGAGATCCTGGCCCGTCTTGAGCCCGACTTCCTTCCGCTGGCTGAAAAGTTCAGCCCAGCTATTACCGCCGGAGTCCGAGTCGGGCACTCCATGTTCTACATCGGAGCGATCCTTCCTCTGGTAGTCGGGAGTGCGGCCGCAGCGCTGATGTCGGTGCACCACTACCGGAACTGTCGCCGCCTGAAGCCTCTGTGGAGTGCAATCACCGACGAGTTCACGGACCTCGCCTACCGGGGAGCTCGCGGGATCGGTGGAAAATTCTACCGACGAGACGTCGAGATCCGAGACGGGCTGGTGCTGCTTGAGAACTACTATGACCCCGAGGTGGCGCGGCGGGCAGCGACGCTAGAGTCAAGTGACGAGATCACTGTTGCGGTCGCGCAAATCCGTGCAGCCCTTCGTGCCCATAGGGCCGAATCGCCGGTTGCTGTTCCTAGCCCGATCCCGGTGAGCGATGCGGCAACACGAGTCGAGGACATGTCGTGGCTCCTGCGGGTGGCCGACGAATTCGTGACAGCCGAAAGAGCAGAGGGGAACTTCGCCGCAGCACAGTCACGTTGAGTGCCGCCCAACGGGAGCGCCCACCCGTCGCGCTGACGCCATCGTGTCAACCTTGGGTTCGTCGCTGCGCGATCAACGACGGGACTCGACGTCGACGCCGCGAGCGCGGACGAGCCAAGGGCCCCAATCCTCGGTGCGCAGTGGCATCCCCTCCTCGACCCGCTCGGACCGGTGCTCGCTGATCCCACAGTGCCCGCCTCTCGCCGCGCCTTTGGTATCGATCGCGGCATAGGCGGTGGGGACCCAGCGGGTGTGCCACTCGGCGATCTGGAAGCCAGAGCCGTCTGGGCCGTAGGCCTGCAGGTGGGCGTGGTGGAGCCAGGACAGGGTCTCGCGGCCCCAGGTGTGCATCGGCCAGCAGGGCGGGATTTGTCGGGCGGTCGGTGCGAGGGTCGGGATCGCGATGGTGTCGACCCAGCGTGCGAGCTCATCCCACGCGGCTGCGGCCTCGTCGGCGGAGAGCAGCGCCCACAGCACGGGATCCGGTGTCGTCTCGGCTCCCGCGGAGCGAGCCCCGTTCCCCGGGTCGTGGTCTGCGGCTGCTGCGAGGCGCTCGAAGCGGGGCAGGAGCTCGGCCAGGACGTGAGCCTGTTCCTGGTTGTACTGACGCAGCTGGCTGACCTGCTGTTCGAGCGCGGTGACGGTCGCGAGCAGCTCGTCGACCCTGGGATCGGAGGGGCTCTCGCTCACGTGGCGGGCTCCTGTCTGGGGCTGGGTGCGAGGTGGTCGAACGCGCCCTGTCCGGGGAGTTGCTGGGAGTCGTGGCGGGCGAGCGCGTCGCGGGTCACTGCTGCGGTCAGGGCGGGGCGTCCGCCACCGCCGGCGGCGAGCTCGGGGACGGCCTTGTAGACGGTGGTGCGTGAGACGCCGAGCAGCCGCGCGATCGCGGCGACGGAGTGCTCGGGGCGGGTCAGCATCGCCCGCGCGTGGTGGACCTGGTCCGGGGTCAGGGCGGGTGGGCGACCGAGGCGGGCGCCGCGGGAGCGGGCCGCCTGCAGGCCCTCGACGGTGCCCTCGACGATCAGTTCACGGACGAACTCGGCCAGCGAGGCGAAGATGTGGAACACCAGCCGCCCACCCGGGGTGGAGGTGTCGATGGCCTCCTTGAGTGAGCGCAACCCGACACCACGGGTGCGTAGTCGTCCGGCGATGTCGATCAGGTCCGACAGGGACCGGCCCAGGCGGGCCAGTTCGGTGACCACGACCAGGTCCCCGGGCCGGGCGTAGTCGAGCATCGCGATCAGCCGCGGGCGCTGCTGGTCCCTACCCGATCCGACGTCGGTGAAGATCCTCGTGCAGCCCGCAGCGTCGAGCGCGGTGAGCTGGCGGTCGAGGACCTGCCCGGCGGTGGAGACCCGGCCGTAGCCGATCAGCGTTCCCGAGGCCGCAGCCGGCTCCGGGACCAGACTGGGCTCGCCCTCGGGCGCACTCACGAAGCGCGCCCCGGCGAGTCGGCGGGCGCGGGCGCCGGGCTGTCCGCGCCGTCGCCGACATCAGTAGCGGCCCCGGTGGTCGTGTCCCGGGCGGGGACGGGGCGGTCGGGTGGCGTGCCGCCGCGGTAGAGCGCCACCCACGGGGTCAGGTAGGACGTGACGTTCTCGCCGCGGACGTCGTCGGGGTGCCAGACCTCCATCGACGCCACCAGAGACCCGCAGGCCGAGCATTCGCCCAGCGCGGCGGAGAACTGCTCCCCGGGACGTCGACGACCACCGCTGCTCGGCGTGGCGCGGAACGTGACCGGCTCCGGATCGTCCACACCGGGCAGCGGACGCGGGTGGCCACCGGCCAACGCGTCGACATAGGCGCCGGGATGGCTGCAAGCCGCCGGGTCCAGCGGCACGACCGGGTCCACCGGTCCACCATCGTTGGTGCGCGTCATCACGACCCCCGCATGAGTTGGAGCAAGCACGGCGTTCGATCGTCGGCCGGCGGGGAGCGACTCCCGGCGGCAGACACAGCCGGACTGTACAGAAAACGGCTACCCAGGCGTATCTGGACACGCGCAGTTGTTGAACACATTGCTGAACACTGCAGTCCTGCAGGAACGCGATCCGCGACCCGCTGCGCCCAGGTGTTCAACAAACGATGGGTTGATGAACCAGAAGAGCTGATGTGTGGTGGTCTCGGAGATCATTTGCGCCTTACCCGCGGTGTCGGTCAACCAGAGGACTGCGCTGGAGCAGCCTGGCGTCGGCCTCGCGTTAGTCTCGCCGGCGTAGACCGACACCGGCGGACACGACCCTGCAGCGCACCGTGCGGACATGGAGAGGTCGTGGAGGCAGGTCGCGGTATTGCGACGGCGGTCAGTGATCGGCGTTGAGCAAGGCTTGGATACGGGCGTTGAGAGCGTCGACGTCGTCAGCGACGCCGTCGAGCACGGTGAGCACCTCGTCCAGGGCGGGTGCGGTCGGCCCGAACGATTGCCTCGCAGCGGGAGCGGTAAAGGGGACGCCCGCTGTCCCGGGCGGGGGTTCTCCTTCGGAGACAGGTTGGGCGGCACGATCGGAAGTGCGGGCCATGCGGGTGCGCATGGTCCGGGTGGTGATGGGGCGGTAGTCGTCGAGCCAGCCGTGTTGGTCGATGGCTGGGAGCAGGGTCGCGGCGTCGCGCCACCGATGCGGGGATTTTGGTCGGTGGGTGTGCGGGGTGTCGGCGGTCGGGGCGTGGGCGGTAACGAGGTCCATGCGGGCTGAGCCACGCCCGAGGCCGTCGAGGGTGCCGAGGATGTCGAGCCAGCGCACGACCGCGCATGCTGGACACTCGCGCGGATCCACATCTTGGGCGACCGTCTGACCCGCGATCGCGACAAGGCAATCGGTGTCGTCGTCCACGTCGCAGTCCGTGAGCGATTCGTCGGCGATACCGGTGACGATCGCGGTGGGGGTCAGGGTGCGCGCGACGGGGTAGGGCAAGGCGAGGCTGGTGGTGAGCACGGTCAGGAAGGCGTCCCGGCGGCCGTGTAGCCCGTGTGGCCATCCGCGGGTGGGGCAGGCGGCGATCATCGGCCCGGGGTCAGCCAGCAGCGGCAGCTGCTGGGGCGGGATGGGTGGCGCGGCCGGGCCGATATCAGGGCGCTGCAAGAGGTGACCGGCGCGGCGGTGGGCGGCCGCGATGGCCCGCACGCGGCGGGCCACGGTAGCCGGTCGGGCCGGGAGCGTCGTGAGGAACCCGGTCAGCGCGGCGACCGTGGTCGGCAGCGTCGGCTGGCAGGTGGCGGTGGTGTAGTCACAGAACAGCGCCCACTCTCCGGCGTACCCGGGCCCGGCCGCGGCGTAGGGCACCGTTGCCCCGATACTCGTCGAATCCTGGGCGGTTGAACTGGATTCGGCGGTGCCGGCGTCGGACCGCTGACCGGCGCAGGTCCAGTACTCGGCAGACGTGGTATTCATCCCCTCCGGGAGGGCCGGTCACAGACGGTCATACTTGGGAGTATGGAACAATATCCAGCCGGTGATCACCTCGGAAGACGGACCGCTCTCGCGGGCCGTCGCCCGCGATGGTGTGGCTGGGCTCCTTACGGCCCACCCTGCGTAGCGCAATCTGTGCGGTGTCCGCGCCGCGCGCACCGCGCCCGGGCCGGCGGTGGCGCACCGCTATTCGAGCACGACTCCATCCCGATCCGGGACTAGCTACTTCGCCCTGAAGAAGTAGCAGCGCATCAGGCCGCTGACCTGTGGAGATGCTCGGCGCGCCTTCAGCGTCGAGGGTGGAACGCGCGGAAGAATGGCCTTGTAGGTCGGTGAGCTGGGGAAACGAGTCCTGATGCTGCGGACACACGCGGTCGAGGTGAGCTTGTGTGGGAGGCGGTGCTTCCCGAGGAGAGGTCCTGCGGCTGCCTGAGGAGCTCGCACGGGTTGATGCGCTGCTCGATGACCCGGTGTTCTTCGCCCGTTTGTGCCGTTCTTCGACCCGCGGCTGGGTCGGCCCTCCACGCCGATGGAGGTCTACCTGCGGTTGATGTTCCTCAAGTTCCGCTACCGGCTCGGCTACGAGTCGCTGTGTCGTGAAGTCTCGGACTCGATCACCTGGCGGCGGTTCTGCCGGATCCCACTCGACGGCAAGGTGCCGCACCCGACGACGTTGATGAAGCTGACGACCCGCTGCGGCACTGCGGCGGTGGACGGCTGCAACGATGCGTTGCTGGCCAAGGCCGCACAGGCCAAGCTGCTGCGCACCGATCGGGTGCGCGCCGACACCACCGTGCTCCCGGCCGATGTCGCCTACCCGACCGACTCCGGGCTGTTGGCCAAGGCGGCCCGGCGGATCGCCGCCGCGGGACAACGAGTCCAGGCCGCTGGCGGGGCGACCCGGACCCGGGTTCGCGATCGCAGCCGCTCCGCCGGTGCTCGGGCGCGGACGATCGAGGGCGAAGCTGCGGCTGCGCACCGCCGCCGGGCGTGACGAGTCCCAGGCCGTGATCCGTCGGATCACCGGCGAGATGGTCGGGCTCGCCGAGCGGGCCGCCGCCGATGCCGAGCACCTGCTGCGCAACGCCCGTCGAGCCCTGCGTCACGCGCAACATACGGCGGAGCGGCTCAAGACTGCAGGCCAGCGAGGTGGCGATCCCACGGCGAGGCGCCGCCGGGGACGGCTGCATCACGCGATCAACGATCTGACCGGGCTCGTCGAGGTCACCCGCCGGATCGCGGCGCAGCCCCGGCAACGTCTCTCCGGCGAGGTTCCGGCCGGGGCCACACGACGGGTGAGCCTGCACGACGAAGACGCCCGTCCGATCGCCAAGGGCCGGCTCGGCAAGTCGATCGAGTTCGGCTACAAGGCCCAGGTCATGGACAACGACGACGGGATCGTTCTCGACCACACCGTCGAACGAGGCAACCCCGCCGACGCCCCCCAACTTGTCCCCGCGGTCACCCGCGTCATCGCCAGGACCAGGCGCCGACCCCGAACGGTCACCGCCGACCGCGGCTACGGCGAAGCCCCCGTCGAGAACAGCCTGCACGAGCTCGGCATCCGGACCGCCGCGATCCCCCGCAAGGGCAGACCCGGCCAAGCCCGCCAGGCATTCGAGCATCGCCCGGCGTTCCGCCGAAGCATCAAGTGGCGCACCGGCAGCGAGGCCCGGATCAGCACCCTCAAACGGCAGTACGGATGGGACCGAACCCGCCTCGATCACCTCGACGGGGCCCCGGACCTGGGCCGGACACGGGGTCCTGGCGCACAACCTGGTCAAGATCGCCGCCCTCAGCGCCTGATCGACCACCGACAGAGATCAACACCCACTGGCGGCAGCACCACCCCGACACCGATCAGCGCGAAGACGCCTTCTTCAGGGCGAAGTAGCTAGTGGCCACGACCGACACCAGCGCCTGCTCAGCCCGGCGACGCCGTTCGAGTAGCCACTCTGGAAGGTACGTCCCGGTGCGCAGCTTCTCCGATCGCCAGCTCCACCGTTCCCGCACGGGTGTCCCAGCCCCGGGCTCGATACCCGCCGCGTGAGTTCATTCGCCCGTCGCTGCGCTCGCGATACCCGGCACCGCACGCCGCATCGGCGTCCGCGGACATCAACGCCTCGGCGAACCCCTTGACCATCGACCGGAGCAGATCCGGACTTGTCTCGGCGAGCCGGTCATCGAGCTAGCCCGCCACATCGTTCACACTGTCTGACGCGGCCATCGCGTCTGCGCCCTCGGGAACCAGAGCACTCGAAGGATCACGCGGTGGCCGTCTCACATCCCGACGCCACGCCGTTGATCAGCGCCGACGTCGTACACCACGTCGCTGGACGCAACCGGCGACACCACGGGCCTCGGATCGAGGGAAAGATCGATGCCCTGGGCGGCGGATCAGCGGCCTGGACGGGAAGGTCGACCAGCTCGCGGAGAGTACGAACGCTCAGTTCGAGGCGCAGAGCTCGCGGTTCGACACGCTGGAGCAGCGCACCGGTGCCCGGTTCGACGCGCTGAAACGCTCGAACGAGCAGACTCAGGCGCTGCTCACACCCAGATCCTGGAACGGCTCAACCGCACCTAAGCTGACCACAGGCTCCGTAACCTGTGAGCTTGCGTGCGGCGAGCGCGGTGGTGATGGCACGACCGGGTGGCAGCCCCAACCGCGCGGCCCTCGGCAGCTGACCTCGACAGGACGCACCACGGACCACAGGAGCTACCCCAACCCGGTTCCCAAGCCACCCGCCAGCGCTGGCGAACGCCGACTCGCCCGCCTCGTGGCCCCGGCACGGGATCGGCTGGGGCCACGACCCTTTGCTGCCGACCGACGCCGAGCCGGGCCGGACCGCCGACCGCGGCCGCCAGCCCCGCGACCCCCCGACGCGTGAGTGCGGGCTGACGATCGGGGCAGTGACCATCTTGACGCAGGGATATTACGACATTATTGTCGTCTAGCACATCATCCCGATCAGTTGTCACAGCTGCCAGTTCAGGCCCTCCCCGCCCGTTTCACAAGCTCGTGACATCCATACCTGAGGAGAGATATGCGACTGCGTGAGGGCACGACGAAGTGGAACTTCGCCTTCATCAACGGCCCCAACATGGGCCAGCTTGGCAAGCGGCAGGGCGCCGTTTTCGGGGCGGTGTCTTCACTGGCAGACGTGAACGCGATGGTTGACGAGTTTGCCGACGAGATTGGCGTCAGCGTCACCCACTTCCAGTCGGACGCCGAGTCGGACATCCTGCACTTCATCCACGAGACTGGCGCATCGGTGGACGGCTACCTGATCAACCCAGCCGGCCTCACCTGGTTCGGCCTAGCCACCCGGGACGCGCTGATCGATACCGGGGTGCCCTACATGGAGGTGCACTTTGCCAACGTGTCGACCTGGAAGGAGAACACCAACCCAGGCCGCCCCGACCTGCAGTCGCTCTTCTCTCACACCGCCACGGGGGTCTTCGAGGGGATGCTGCACCACGGCTATCTCGCGGCCGTGCTGGCCCTCGCCTTGGGTCTCGACGACAAGGGCTTCCTCAACGGGAGCCAGGCGGGTGAAGAGCGCTGAACGCGTCCATCGCAGAGGCCGACCCGCAGCAGCGCTGTGTGGTTGCAGGTGCAGGTGTTGTCGGCGTGCTCACGGCCTACCGGTTGGCGCTGTCCGGCGCTGAGGTGACGCTTGTCGACGCGGGAGACCTCGGCGCGGGCACGTCGGGCGGCAGCTTCGCTCACGCGAACGCGAGCTACGCCGGCTACTGGGACTATGTCGAGCTGCGGCGCGACGGCGTAGCCGGATACCGTCGGCTGCGTGCCGAGCTTGGCGGCGCGCCGTGGCTGCATGACACGGGTTGCCTATCCGTTCATCTGTCCGAACAGCACGAAGCAGAGTTCGATGCGCACCTGCGGCGCCTAGACGATCTTGGCCACGCTGCCGAACGTGTCGAGGGGCCGGTGACGGCGCTGGAACCTGCGTTGGACGTCGACCAGGTGGGCGCAGCCGGCGTGTTCCCGGACGAGGGGTACGTCGACGTGCCGGTCATGCTGGAGGACCTCGCGGCTCGCCTGCGCGCCCTCGGAGTGGTTGTCCGGACCGGCGACGCGGTGGCCGGTGTCGAGATCGACAACGGGCAGGTGCGAGAGGTCCGGCTGCGCTCGGGGACGAGCCTGCCCGCTGACTGGCTGGTGAGCTGCGTGGGCCGCTGGACCGACGAACTGGTCGCACTGGCTGGCGTCGCTCCGACGCTGGTGGCCCACGAACCCGTGGGCGGAGTCCCGGTGCCGGGGCTGTTGGTCGTGGTGCCGGCAGGACCGACCCCGGTCAGCCGGGTCGTCGCGGTCGACGACATGAACTACCGGCCCGCAGGCGAGGGGCGCACAATGGTGTGGTCGGGCTCGGTCGACATGGAGCTGGCCCGTGAGGGCGGAGCCAGTGCTGATCCCGCGACGATTGAGCGTCTGGTCGCCCGCGTCGTGGAGGCAGCCGCTGAGCACGCGGCCACTCTCCGCGGCGCGACACCCCTGTCCGCGATCGTGTGTCAACGAGCACTGCCGGCCGACGGACTGCCCGTCGTTGGCGCCGTCCCGGGTCTGAACGGCCTGTACGTCGTTCTCGCCCACGCGGCGATCACCATGGCCCCCGCACTGGCCGACATCGTGACCCTCGAGCTCACGGGAGGCCGGACTGACCCGCGCGTCACCCGTTTCCGCCCCGACCGGCTCCTCGCAAAGTCGGTTGCGGACTCCGATCAGCAGCTGGAGGGCGCCTCATGAGTACCGCATCCGGAGAGTTCGTCGACTTCACGCTGGTGTCCTTCCAGCACCGAGGTCAGGAGGAGTTCGCTGCCGGGATGATCCACGACAGGATGGTCTGGCCGCTGGCCGACGCGCACGGCGTCCCGGACAACGTCCTCCAGGCGTGCCTGCTCGCGGCCACCCCGGACGGCGTGGATAGGCTGCGTAGTGGCGTGCTCGGCCCCGAGAGCCGTTCGCGTCCCACGCCGCTCGACGAGGTGAGGCTGGGGTCGCCGCTGTCGAGCCCAGAAAAGATCATCTGCCTCGGGCTCAACTACGTCGACCACGCCACCGAGACCGGATTCGAGGCGCCTCCGGCGCCGATTATCTTCTCGAAGTTCCGCAATAGTCTGGTGGGTCCGCACGACCCGGTCGTGCTGCCCCGCAGCAGCCACGAGGTCGATTTCGAGGGTGAGCTCGCCGTCGTGATCGGACGCGCCGCCAAGTACGTCGACGAGGCCGATGCGCTCGCGTACGTGGCCGGCTACGCCGTCACCAACGACGTCACCGCCCGCGACCTGCAGGTCCGGACCAGCCAGTGGACGGCAGGTAAGGCGCTGGACACGTTCGCGCCTATGGGGCCGGGGCTCGTGCCAGCCGGACTGGTCCCGGACCCGCAGGACCTGATGATCGAGACCCGCGTGAACTCCGAAACCATGCAGTACGACAGCACAAAGGCGATGATTTTCAGTGTCGCCCACACAATCGCCGACTTGAGCACGATGATGACGCTCGTGCCGGGGGACGTGATCGCGACCGGCACCCCTGCCGGGGTGGGGTTCAAGCAGGATCCGCCACGGTTCCTCACCGCCGGAGACGTGGTCGAGGTGTCGATTCGCGGGATCGGCACAATCCGGAACCCCGTCGTCGCTGAAGACGACGTACGACAGCCGAGGTGAGGTGTCGGCATGCTCGCAGTAGAGGCGCACGGCACGTACAAGATCTTCGGCAAGCGTCCTGAGCGGGGCGTCGAGCGTCTGCGTCAGGGCGCGACTCGTGAGGAGCTGCGTAGGGAGGGTACGACGGCGGCGGTCATTGACGTCTCGTTCGACGTGCAGGAGGGCGAGACTTTCGTCGTCATGGGCCTGTCGGGGTCGGGCAAGTCGACTCTGATCCGGATGGTCAACGGGCTGTGGGAGCCGACCGCAGGTCAGCTAGAGCTGTACGGGGACGACATCGTGCAGATGAACCAGAAGCAGTTGCGCCGCACCCGCCGCGAGAAGGTCAGCATGGTCTTCCAGCACTTCGCTCTGTTCCCTCACCTGACGATCGGCGAGAACACCGCGTACGGCTTAAAGGTCAAGGGTGTCCCCAAGTCAGAGTATGAGAAACGCGCCAACGAGGCGCTCGCTTTGGTCGGACTCAAGGGGTGGGAGGGGGCCCTGCCCGATCAGCTCTCTGGCGGCATGCGGCAGCGAGTCGGCCTGGCCCGGGCGCTCGCAGCCGGAACGGACATCTTGTTGATGGACGAGGCCTTCAGTGCCCTGGACCCGCTGATCAAACGACAGATGCAGGACGAGCTTGTCGAGCTTCAGCAGAAGCTGGGTAAGACGATTCTCTTCATTACCCACGACCTGAACGAGGCGATGCGGCTGGGTGATCGGATCGGGATGATGCGCGACGGCCGCATGGTCCAGATCGGCACCGCGGGACAGATCATCAACCAGCCGGCCGACGAGCCGGTCGCCCAGTTCGTGCAGGACGTGGACCGGGCGCGCGTGCTGACAGCCGGCGCAGTGATGACCAAGCCCGCAGCGCTGGTCTGTGCCGATCAGAGCCTGAGGACGGTGAGCAGTCTCATGGTCGAGCACCAGACCCCGCGACTCTTCGTGGTCGGTCCCGACGACACTCTGCGCGGAGCCATCGACGAGGAGTCCGTCGCCGCCGCGATCGCCCGCGGCAGCGACTCGCTCGACGGGCTGTTCGACGAGGCAGTCGCCAGCACCTCCCAGGAGACGCATCTGTCCGACGTGCTCGCCCTCAGCGCGCACACGCCGCAGGCCCTCGCGGTGGTAGACGATGCGCAGCGGGTCATCGGCGTCTTGTCTCGCGGCACGCTCCTCCAGGCGTTGTGCCAGCAGCGGGGATCGAGTCCAGGGAGCGAGGCCGCCCCGTACCGCCGACGACCAGCGGCCGACCCCTCGCACACGGAGGTGTCGGTGCGATGAGCACCTTCGCCCTGGTCCCCGACGTGCCGCGGATCCCCGTCGGCGACAGGCTCCAGGAGGCCTTCGACTGGCTCAACAACAACCTCGGCCCGTTCTTCGACGCGATCGACACCGGCGGCGGCGGAGCGGTCGACTGGCTTATCGGCGTGCTCGAGGCACCGGATCCCGTGGTATTCGCCCTGCTCTTCGCTCTAATCGGGCTCCTGCTGCGAGGGTGGGAGTTCGCTGTCGTAGCCTTCGTCGGCTTGCTCTTCATCATCGGTGTGGAGCAGTGGGCTGCGGCGATGCAGACGCTGGCGCTGGTCTTGGTGGCCACGGTCATTGCGCTGGTGATCGCCATACCGTTGGGCATCCTCGCGGCGCGCAGTAGGTGGGCGAGCAACGTCATCAAGCCCGTGCTGGACATGATGCAGACAATGCCTGCCTTTGTGTGGCTGGTGCCGGTCGTGACGCTTTTCAGCATCGGCGTCGTACCCGGCGTGGTGGCCACGATCATCTTCGCCCTGCCGCCCGGCGTACGCCTGACCGAGCTCGGGATCCGCGGCGTGGACGGGGAGATAGTCGAGGCATCCAACTCGTTCGGCGCGACCCCGCAGCAGACCCTGTTCGGGGTTCAGCTTCCCCTAGCCATGCCCACCATCATGGCCGGCATCAACCAGGTGATCATGCTCGCCCTGTCGATGGCCGTCATCGCGGGTCTCGTCGGCGCTGAAGGGCTAGGAGGTCAAGTCACCGGTGCTATCGCGACGCTGAACCTCGGGCTCGGTTTCGAGGCCGGACTGTCGGTGGTGATCCTCGCGATCTACCTCGACCGCGTCACGGCCTCCGTCAGTGGCGGCCACGGACTGGCACGACGGCTCTTGTCTCGGCGGAGCCGCACGGCAGTTCAAGAGGACACCGAGGCCGACGACGCCGTCGACCGAGGTGTCAAAACGACAACCATCGGCGGATAGCGCAGCCCGCGACCATCCGACATCCGGGCGGAAACCAATGAACATACGAAACCTGACCATTCGGCTCGGCGCGATCGCTGCCGCTCTCGCGTTGCTTACATCGGGTTGCGGTGCCCGCAGCTCCGACAGCGCAAGCGGCGGCGGGACCGACGAGGTGATCACGATTCCGGTCGTCCAAGGGTGGACCGATCAGGCCAGCACCGCCTACCTGTTCGAGAACATTCTCGAGGACAACGGCTACACCGTCGAGATCAAGGAGATCGCGGACAACGCCCCCATTTACGCGGGCCTGCAGAACGGCGACCTTGACCTCTTTCCCTCTTGCTGGCTGGAGCGCACCCACGCCCAGTACTGGGCGGAGTACAAGGACGACCTCGAGGATCTCGGCACCTGGTACTCGGGCGCCAACCTCTTCTTGGGCGTGCCCGACTACTCAAACGTAACCTCCATCGCCGACCTGCCGGCCAACGCCGCCGAGTTCGACGGCAAGATCATCGGGATCGAGCCTGGCGCCGGCCTGACGGGGGTTGTCAAGGACGACGCGTTTCCGGCCTACGGGCTGGATGAGAACTTCGACCTGGTGCTCTCGTCCACGACCGCGATGCTCACCGAGCTTCAGAAGGCTATTGACGAAGAGAGGGAGATCGTCGTGACGATGTGGGCACCGTTCTGGGCCAACCAGGTCTATCCGATCCGCCCGCTTGAGGACCCTGAGGGTGCCATGGGACAGTCCGAGAATGTGCACAGTATCGCCCGCGCGGGCTTCGCCGCGGACTACCCGAAGGTTGCTGAGATGTTCGCGAACTTCGAGATGACCGACGACCAGTACGGGACACTCGAGGACATGATCGTCAACGACTTCGGCCAAGGAAACGAAGAAGAGGCGGTCGCAGCCTGGCTCGATGCAAACCCGGACTTCGAGCCCGCCCTCGCCAAGTACCTGCAGTAACCCAGCACGGCGTTGGGATCGTGGCAACCACCAACCGAAAGCACGAGGAAACAACGCATGCGTCTCGAAGGAAAGGTCGCGCTCGTCACCGGAGGACGAGGCGGGATCGGACGCGCCATCGTCGAGCGGTTTGTGCAAGAGGGTGCCACGGTCTACGCCGCGGACGTGACCCACACTGGGGCTCTGTCCGAAAGCACCGACAAGCCCGGCACCTTCCTCGAGCTCGACGTGGCAGACGAGGCGTCGGTCGCCGCCGCCTACGCCCGGATCCGTGACGAGGACGGTCGACTCGACATACTGGTCAACGCGGCGGCCGTGAAGGTGGAGGGCACGGTGGCCGAGATCTCCCTCGCCGCGTGGAACAGCAGCTACACCGTCAACGTCACCGGCACATTCTTGATGTCGAGGGACGCACTGCCCCTGCTGAGGACGGCCGCAGAAGGAACGGGCGACGGCGCCATCATCAATATCGGCTCCTACGAGGGCTACATCGCCGACCCCAGGCTCGCGGCCTACTGCGCGACGAAGGGCGCCGTACACGGTCTGACCAAGGCGATGGCCGTCGACCACGGGCCCGAGGGCATCCGCGTCAACGCGATCTGTCCTGGCTACATCGAAACCCCGATGCTGCTGAACTCCCTGGGGGAGTCCGTCCGCGGCGCCGACGGTCGGGGCGTCGAGGAATGGCAGGAGGAAGTCCGCCACATCCACCCATCGCGGCGCTACGGCGCGCCCGAGGACGTCGCCAACCTGACGACGTGGCTCGCCTCCGATGAGGCCCGCTACGCCAGTGGTCAGCTCTGGGTCCTCGACGGCGCCCTGACCTCCCAGGTCCAGCAAATGCGGTTGTGAGGGCCTGAAAGTCTCAGGGCGCGCCCACCGCAGATCCCGGGGGCAGGAGCCGCTCGGCGACCTCTCTGAGCAGTTGTCGCCGGTACGCGGATCTCTTCGCATCCTCAGGCTCAGTGGCCGCCCCGAGTATGAGGCCGTCGATCAGGCTGACGAGCAGAGCGACGATGTCGGCCACCGGGATATCGGGAGAGAAGTCGCCGCGGGCCACGCCCTGGTCGACGACCTCGCGGATCGCGGACTGCCAGGCCTCCTGATTTCGCTGCACGTCGGCGACCAGGTCCTGGTGCCGGGTGGCGGCTGCGCAGGTCTCGAGCCAGACCACGCAGCGATGCCGGTCGCTGATTGACCCCTCGAGCAGCGCCCGCAGCGTCTCCGGCGCCTCGTTGTGGCCGTGCGCGAGCTGCGCCCACTGCGCCGCTCGCCGGACGCTCGCGGTGCGCATCGTCTCGCGCAGCAGCTCGTCGCGGGTCGTGAAGTAGTGCTGGATCAGGCCGATCGACACCCCGGCGGCCGCGGAGACGTCTCGCAAGCGGAGCGCGTCGAAGCCGTGGACGGCGACCAGCTTCTCGGCTGCGGCGAGAATAGCGCTCTTGCGCGCCTCCACTAGGTCATCACGCGTCCGGCTGGTGGCGGGGTGCGTCGATGTCACGGTTCCCTCCCTCGTCGTGCGGTCGATGTGGTGCTTGCCCAGTGACGCGTACACGATAACGTCATACTATCCGCGCGCGCTGGTGATCGAGACGGCGTCGCCGGTGACGGTCGCCATGAGTTGGCTGAGTACCGGCACTGCGGGGTCGTTCCGAGTGACGACCACCAGCCGACGTCGGATGGTGGTCCCGGCCACGTCGCGTGGCGCGGGCCGGGTCCTCGGGTGGCAGAGAGAGGGCCGGAAGCAGCGCGACGGCTTCCGGTGGGCTCCTCCGTGTCGGTGCAGCAGGCGGCCGGCGTCGGTCATGAGTACGCCGCCGGCCCGACCTCTCGAACAGAGTGACGCCGACCTGCTAGACCGTATGGAGGCCGGCGCCTCGCTCGTAAGTTGGCGCGGGTCACCGTCAGCGGGTGGCGGTGCCGCAATTACGGGAGGCGCCGGTGTCTGGAGAGGGTACGTGGGTCGGGCTCGACGTTCACGCTCGTTCGGTGGTCGGCTCGGCCATCGATGAGACCAGCGGCGAGATCAGTACGAGAAGGCTCGGGCCGCGGACCGCGCAGATCACCGAGTGGGTCTGCAGTCACCCGGGCCCGGTGATGGCCTGCTATGAGGCCGGCCCGACCGAGTTCGGCCTGGCCAGGGCTCTGGCCGCGTCCGGGATCGCCTGTGAGGTGGTGGCGCCGTCGAAGCTGGAACGCCCGGCCGGTGACAAGGTCAAGACCGATCGACGTGACGCCGAGCGGCTGGCACGGTTGTTGCGGATCGGGGAGCTGCCCGGGGTGCGGGTGCCGACCGAGGCCGAGGAGGCTGCGCGGGATCTGGTGCGGGCCCGCGAGGATGTCCGCACGGATGTGATGCGGGCCCGGCATCGGCTGTCGAAGTTGCTGCTGCGCCAGGGGCTGGTCTGGGACGCCACGGCCTGGACCGGGGCGCACGAGCAGTGGCTGCGCGGCCAGCGGTTCGACCACCGCGGAGTGGCGCTGGCCTTCGACGAGGCCCTGGACGCGGTGTTCACCATCGGGGCCCGCCGGGACCGGCTCGACGCCGCGATCGTCGACATGGCCGAGACCGCTGCGTTGGCCGGGTCGGTGGGGCGGCTGCGGTGCCTGCGCGGGGTCTCCACCTTGACCGCGGTCGGGCTGTGTGTCGAGGTCGCCGACTGGCACCGGTTCACCGGCGCCACGATCGGTTCCTACCTGGGCCTGGTGGGCTCCGAAGCCTCGTCGGGGGCGCGTCGGGTCCAGGGCGGGATCACCAAGACCGGTAACTCTCATGCCCGCCGGCTGCTGGTCGAAGCCGCCTGGCATCACCGTCGTCAGTTACGACCCAGCCGGGAACGAGCTCGACGTGGCCAGGGGCAACCCGTTGTCGTGCGGGCTCGCGCCGAGGCCGGGAACCGGCGCCTGCATCAGCGGTGGGCCCGATTCGACCAGCGCAACAAGCGGCCCACGATCTCCGCGGTCGCCGTCGCTCGTGAGCTGGCCGGCTGGTGCTGGAGCTTGGCTGTGCTCGACGATCCGCACGCCGCGCCACGCTGACTTGCCGACTCCATAGACCCCGGCGGGGCTGGGCGCGAGCAGGCGAGTGCGAGGAGCGACCCGCGATACACCTATGAGCAGCTCAGCCCGTGGTGATCACCGCGGAGCGGGGTCACGCTCGACTCTAGAGTCGCGGACTGCTCCCGACGGATATCCGGTCATGCGGTAACCAACCCGCGCATATCAGTCTGACCGCGCGTCGACACGACATGCCTCCAGCAGCCCGGCCCCGCCGGACCCATAACGCTCTGACCAGTCACGATGCCCGACATCGAGGCGGGCTCGTGCTGCCCACTTGACAGGAAGAGCCTCCATATCAGGTGTACTGACCGGAGACGTTGGTCGAGTTCGTGTGATGAGACGACCTGACTGGTCTTGAACGGGGAGGACCTCCCGTGGTTGGTGTGGAGCTGTCTGACGGCATCCATCCCCGACCACCGGAGGTCCTCGTGGTCCACGCTAATGCCCCACTCACAGAACGGGGCCGATTGCGCCTGGCGCGCCTGATAGTCGAGGGCGGCGTGTCGGTCGCTCAGGCCGCTGCACGGTTCCAGGTCTCGTGGCCGACCGCGAAACGCTGGGCCGACCGTTACCGCCTCGACGGAGCGGCGGGTATGGCCGATCGGTCCAGCCGACCGCACCACTGCCCGCGGGCGACGCCGGCACCGGTCGTGCGCCGGATCGTGCACCTGCGCTGGAAGAAACGTCTGGGCCCGGTCCAGATCGCCGACCGCGTCGGAGCCGCCCCATCGACGGTGCACCGGGTGCTGGTGCGGTGTCGGATCAATCGCCTCGCTCATGTCGACCGGGCGACCGGGGAGCCGGTGCGCCGCTATGAGCACCCTGCACCCGGGGACCTGCTGCATGTGGATGTGAAGAAGTTGGGCAACATCCCCGACGGCGGTGGCTGGCGCTATGTCGGGCGCGCCCAGGGCGATCTGAACCGGGCGGCGACACCGGGCAAACCCCGCAACCGCCATCACAACCCGAGAATGGGCACGGCGTTCGTGCACACCGTCCTCGACGATCACTCCCGTCTGGCCTACGCCGAGATCCACGACGACGAGACCGCCGCCACCGCGATCGCCGTGCTGGGTCGCGCCGTCGACTGGTTCGCTGCCCGTGGTGTCACCGTCTGCCGGGTCCTGTCGGACAACGGATCGGCCTACCGCTCCCACGCCTGGCGCGACACCTGCCACGAGCTGGGGATCACCCCGAAACGCACCCGGCCCTACCGCCCTCAGACCAACGGCAAGATCGAACGGTTCCACCGCACCCTGGCCGACGGGTGGGCTTTCGCCCGGCTCTACACCGGCGAGTCGCAACGGCGGAAAGCGCTACCCGGCTGGCTGCACGAGTACAACCATCACCGACCCCACACCGCTATCGGCGGTCTCCCACCGATCCGCAGGTTGACCAACCTGTCCGGTCAGTACAGCTAGACGAGCCCGGTCGCCGTGGCGCAGCCCCCGTGTTGGGCGAGCCCGCGCCCCGCCGGGGATCGAGCCGCGGAGACCGATCATCGAGGCCTGGCTGGCGGCCGACCGCGCGGCTCCCACAGGGCCATACCGCGCGGCGGGTCTGGCAGCGCGCCTGGGCTCCGAGCACGACGCGACGCTTGCGCTGCAACGTCGACGCTGCCGCCACACCGGCACCGGGGCACGAACAGCCGCGCCGGCGCAGCATGCGGAACGCCGTAGCCATGCGAAGAAGAAATCTCGGCAAGCCGCTCCGAGGACGCCGCCTCGACCCCACCTCGTACTGCTCGAGTCAGGTAGAGACGCCCCGCAGGTCGATCGCGTAGGCCTGCAGCGCATTCGGCGACGCGGGACTGTCCCGATCTCCGGTGTAACTTAGACCGGGCGTAGGTGGCTCGCCGTCTCACCAACGCCTGGACCAGGGCCTGGGGCCACACGGTGGTGATCGAGTCCGGGATTGCTGCTCCTCCCACCGAACCGCGGCGCCGCTGATGTGTGGTCTGCGACGGCCTCAAACTCCGACCACGCGTTTCGTGCCCTTCCTCGACTACGACGTCGAGGTCCGCCGCGTCGTCTGCTCCACGAACGCGATCGAGTCGCTCAACGCCCGCTACCGCCGCGCGATCAAGGCCCGCGGGCACTTCCCCACTGAGCAGCCGCGCCCAAGTGTCTCTACCTGGTCACCCGCTCGCTGGACCCGACGGGGAAGGGTCGAACGAGGTGGGCGATGCGCTGGAAGCCCGCCCTGAACGCCTTCGCGATCACCTTCGAAGACCGTATCGTCCCCAGCGCCACCTGATCACCATCCACGCCAGTTACACCGTTGATCGGACAGCCCCCTCGCGCCGGCTGTAAAAGCGTGTTGTAAAGGCGGCGACTTTTCGGGTGACCACGAGTGTGCCAGTCCTTGTCGGTTCGTTCATTGTCAGCCGGTCGGTCCGCGGGTGATCAGGGGGCGACGTCCGCGGGGTGGAAGTGTCGCACAACTGCGGCTCCTCGCTCCACGGTCGAGAAGTCGACGGATCTTCTGTGGTGTGCGCGGTTCATGCCCGGTGGGCTGGGTAGTCGGGGACGTCGTCGACCAAGCACTGCATCACGCGGAGAATGTTAACGGCCTGATCTGATCGGTGAGGCGTTTCAGGGTTAGGCGGATCCAGGGGCGGATTCAACCGATCGTCGCAACACCGCTTCTGTCGGCGGAATATAGCACTTCGTGGAGTGCTTCGCGAGGGGTATTCCAGATGAGCGTCTTTCGCGGTCGGGTATTCAACGAATGTGCTACAGCGGCCAGTTCAGTCGGTCCGTACCGGGACAAGTCGGTGCCCTTAGGAAAGTACTGGCGGAGTAGGCCGTTGGACGCTCCTATGTTTGTCAAGGGCGCTCGGGCTCTGTGGTGGGTCGGGTGGCGGCCTGGATGCGTCGATAGAGCCGGCGTGCGAGGGCCCGTTTGAGGGACCGACGGATGTCGCGGTGAGTCTTGCCGCGAGCGGTCGCTGCGGCGTGATAGGCGCGGGTTTCGGGGTGGCATCGAACGCGGGTGATGGCCACCGTGTGCAACGCTCGGTTGAGGTCGCGGTCGCCTCCACGGTTGAGCCGGTGGCGGATGCGTTGTCCACTGCTGGCCTCGAGCGGGGAGACTCCGGCCAGTGCTGCGAAGGCGGCTTCGTCGCGGACCCGACCGCGGTGCGACCAGGACACCAGCAGTTGCGCCGCGACGACGGGCCCGACTCCTGGCTCGGCGAGCAGCGCCGACCCGGCAGGGTGCTGGGCGACCAGTGCGGCAAGCTCGGGATCTAGCTCATCGGTCTGGTGCTGGAGGAACCGAATCCTGGCTGCTATCGAGCGCAGCGTCGAGATCGTCACCCGATGCTCGATCTCTGCGGCCGCGGGTGTCTGCAGTGCCTCGATGCGAACGAGCTGGCGAGCCAGGGACAGCCCACGCAGCTGAGCCCGCAGGTGCTCGGGAGCGACGACGATCAGGCTCTTGAGCTCGTTGATCGCCTTCGTCCGACTCACGAGGACCCCGGCCCTGGTTGCTAGGACCATCCGCAATGCCGCGCGCAGCCCTCTGGCCCTGGGCAGGGCCTGGAACTCCCGGGAGAGGGCTTCCCGGGCGGCGCGCACGGCGTCGATGTGGTCGTTCTTCGCGCCGCGGGCACGCTTGACTGCACCGACCTCGACAACTGTCTCCCCGGCCTCGACCAGGTATCGAGCCAAGCCGGCGGCGAAGCTGCCGGTGCCCTCCAGAGCCCATACCCGCTGTTGCGGGGCGTGCTCGTTGGCCCAGGCCAGCATCCGTTCGTAGCCCGGTCCGTCTGCGGTGTCGGCAAGATGGGCGCGAACGCCACCGGTGACGGTGTCGAGTACGGCCAGGTCGATGGTGTCGCGGTCGGGGTCGCCGCCGATGACGTAGTGGTACTGCTCTGCCAGCATGACCATGCGGTTGTCCTCTCACCCAGGGCGAACGCGTCGGCGCCGGCCTGGATGGAGGTCACTGGTCGCGGCAGCACTGTGAGGGGTCACGCCCGCGGGCGGACAAGCTCCTGATCAAGCCAAGACGAGTGGGCCAGGCCGGCGTCGGTGGACCACGGGACAGGTCAAACGCAAGGCACGCCAGAAGACGGCCAGTATTCTCGCGAGTCACCCCGGACCACCGGCACCAGCCTGGCCGAGCAGCCCAGCCGGGCCAGCAACGACACACTCACAGTGTTCTCGTTCGAGCCGCGTTGCCAGGGTGAGTGCGGATCGCAGAAGTAGACGAAAAGTCCGGTGTCCCCGGTCAGCTGAGTGTGGAGTGCCATCTCTGTGCCGCGATCCCAGGTCAGAGTTCGGCGCATCTTCTCGGGTAGGAAAGCGACAGCCGCGACGATCGCATCTTTGACAGCTTGGGCGCCGTGACCGGCCAGTTGGGCGCCGTTCTTGACGCGGGCATCTGTGTCGAATCCTTCCATTCTGGGGAGTGGTAGAAGCAGCGTGAAGCGAGTTCTCCGTTCAACGAGTGTCCCGATCGCTGAGCGGTTCAGACCGATGATCAGGTCGCCCTCCCAGCGGCCGGGCTGGACCCGGTCGAGGACCTCGGCAGGGCGCCGGTCGAGGGTGTGCTCGGCGGTGATGAACCCTCGCTGGTTGCGCTGCTGGCGTCGAGTGCGTGATCGGGGGGTCCGCAGGGCTTGACCAGTGCGCAAGCAGGTGACGTGCTCGCGGGACAGTGCCCCGCGACCGTCGATGTAGAGCGCCTGGTAGATGGCCTCGTGGGAGATCCGCATGCTCGGGTCGTCGGGGTAGTCGTGCTGCAGTCGTTCCGCGATCTGCTCGGGGCTCCAGGCTCGTCCCCACCGGCGATCGGCCCGTCGGGCACGGTTGCGGCCGGTGAACGCCATGTCCGGACCCGGAACGGTCACGCCGTCCTCGGTGACCAGACGGCCCGAGAGACGCTCTTCCACATAGCGACGTAAGCGTGCATTCTCTGCAAGTTTCGCCGGCTTCGGACGTGCTGCTCGGCGATCTCGGTGCCACTGTGCCACCGTCGCCCGATAAGACAAGGACCCCCCATGTGTGGCAGCGTTTCGACGTAGCTCACGAGATATCGTGGACGGGTGTCGACCGAGACGGCGCGCGATCTCGCGAACTCTCACTTTCTGGGTGTGCCAGAGCGCGATGAGCTCACGTTCCTCGAACGACAGGTAGCGGCCCGAATGCGTCTTGAAGATCGCTTGGGGTGTCACACCGCCACGTTCGCGGAACCATCGGCTTCCCACGACTTCCGACACGCCCGCTTCCACGCCCGCGTCCGTACTCGTCACGCCCCGGGCGACGGCCGCCCAGAACACGCGGCGTCGCTCCACGCGCCCGACGAGCGGCCGCCCGGGCGACACCATCGCCGGACGACCGGTCATTTTCGTGGCCCAACCTGGCTCTCGTCCCACCCGACACTTCCGCTACGAGGTGTTGCAAGGACCGGTTGAGTCTGGCAGGTCAACCGGCCCCGAAATGGATGAAGGCCGAAAATCGAGTGGAGATCAGTCCGGTAGGCGTCGGCTCGGCCTGGATCAGCGAGATGCTGGGGCACCAGTGTCGCCGGTGTCGGCGACGATAGGGAGCCGGACGATGCCGTTGATGAACATGGATCGAAGGCGATATGGTTCGCTCGTGGTGGCAAAGCGTGGTGCGCGCTTGAGTAGTTCCGTAAACAGGGTGGCGAGTTCGTTGCGGGCGAGGTGGGCGCCAAGGCAGTAGTGCGGGCCGGGCCCTCCAAAGCCGATGTGCCTATTTCGTAAGCGCCGGACGTCGAACTCGTCGGGCCGGTCGAAGTGGGACGGGTCCCGGTTCGCCGACCAGTAGAACATGGCGACCTTGGCCCGGGCGGGGACGACGCTGCCACCTATGGTCGCTGCGGTGGACAGCGTGCGGCGCATGAAGATGATCGGGGAGGACCAGCGGATGATCTCCTCGACTGCGGCCGCAGTGACGGCGTCGGGGTCGGCGAGCCAGACGGTGCGCTGGTCGGGGTGACGGGTGAGTAGGTAGAAGCCCCAGCTGATCGCATTGCGAGTGGTTTCGCTGCCGGCGGCGAGGAGCAGGATGAAGAAGCTGGCGAGCTCGTCGGGGCTCAGTCGCTCGCCCTCGATCTCGGCGTGCATCAGTGCCGAGGTCACATCGTCGGTGGGCTCCACGCGTCGTTGTTCGGCAAGTCCGTGCATGAGTCCGGTCAACTCCCGCGCGGCGGCGAGCAGAGCTGCGAAGCCGCTGCCATGACGTTCGGTATAGCCAGGATCAGCGGACCCCGCCAGCACGTTGGTGCGTTGGTGGACGAACTCGTGTAACTCCTGGGGGATCCCCATCATGTCGCAGATGATCGTCAGGGGAAACCTGCTGGCGATCGTCTCGACCGCATCGCACTCCCTGCTCCGGAGGAGGGAGTCGACCGCTGAGGAGGCCGCTCGCTGGATGCTGTCCTGTAGCCCCGCCAGTCGTTTGCGGGTGAAACCCCGGGAGACGATCCGTCTTAGCCTGGCGTGCCGCGGGTCATCGGTATGAATCATCGAGTCGAGGAATGTGCGCAGTTGGGGTGACAGGTCGGCCAGGGTCGTGGCACCGAGGCCTGAGGTGAAGATTCCCGGCGCCCGGCTCGCATCGACAATGTCGTCGTAGCGGGTCAGCGCGTAGTAGCCGGCCCCCGGATCGGGGATTGGGCGGGTCGGCGCTTCGAAGAACGGGAGCTCGGCTCGCCCACGTAGCTCGGCGAACGCGGCCGAACGAGTCTCGAGCGGTTCGGACCAGAAACCGGTGATGTCGGACAGGTCGAAACCCCATGGTTCGGCCTTGCTCATGCGAATCCTCTGAATCGTGACGTGGCCGTGAAAATTCAGACGGTCAGAGATGGACGGTGACATCCAGCCGAGTGAATCCGCGTAGGATATTGTGCAGCGCGCGCTCCTCGGAGTGGAGCTCGAACCTGGTGACCTTCTCGGCGAGGGCCTCGAAGAGGGCCCCCATCTCCAGTCGGGCGAGGTTCATGCCGACACAGATGTGTGGTCCGGCGCCGAAGCCCAGGTGGTCGGTGGGGTTGCGGCGCACGTCGAACCGGTCCGGGTCGGGGTAGCGGCGTTCGTCGCGGTTCGCGGCGCCGTAGAAGGTGATGATTCGCGAGCCGGCGGGCAGCTGGACGCCGTCGATGTCGCAATCCACAGCCACGCTGCGGGAGAAGTCCTGGATCGGCGCCTCCATGCGGAGGACCTCGTTGATCGCCGATCCGACGAGCGAGGGGTCGTGGCGGACGAGATCCCACTGATCGGGGTGCCGGGCGAACAAGGAGACGGCACTCGCGATGGCGGAGATCGTCGTGTCCAGGCTGGGGCCCATGTAATCGATCATCATGGCCGGGCACTGCTCGGCGGTGATGGTTCCGCGGGCGGCGGCGTCGTGGATCGCCTCGGACCAGCTGCCGGGCTTGAGCTTGCCGGGTACCGCCTGGGTGGTGGCGTACTCCATCATCTCGCCGAGGACGGGGAAGGAGCTGCGGGTGCGGTCGTTCATCGGCCCGAAGCAGTTGAACATCTCCGAGGCCCAGACCAGCATCCGCTCCCGGCCGTCCTCGGGCAGACCGATCAGGTCTGCAACGATCGTGACCGGTAGGTACTGGGCGAGGTCAATGACGGCGTCGAAGCGTCTACGGGTAGTCAGACGGTCGACGAGTTCCCGTGCCTGTGTGCGGATGTTGTCCTGCAGCGGGCGCAGGGCCTTCGGTGTCAGGGGCTCGGCGATCACGCTTCGTGAGACGCGGTGCGCGGCACCGTCGCTGCAGAGGGTGTTGCCCCGCAGCACCTGGTTCATCTCGTCGTTCATCATCACGCCGTCGAAGGAGGGGAAGATCTCGGGCGTGCGCAGGATGTGGGATACGGCGTCGTAGCGAGTTGCGGCGTACATGTTGTAGCGGTCAAGGAAGACGACCGGTCCGGCGTCGCGCAGCTCACGATAGGTCGGCCACGGGTCGAGCAGGACGGCGTCGGCGTAGACGTCGAGATCCGACCGAGGCCCAGTGATCGTGGTCGGACGAGTGATGGTCATGGATGGCTCCCGATAGATGAAGTTCGACGCCGCACGTCGGGCCTCCGATGCTCAGTCGGAATGCCGGTGCGGCAAAGCGGCGTGATTGATGTTGTTCGGGATGGTGGACATCTTTGCTGTGATGTCTGTTTCGTGCTGTAGGTATCGTCGCTGCAGTTCGACAAGCTTGGTCTGGATGTCGGGGTCCGGGGCGTCGGTGATATCGAAGGTCTCGAACTGCCCGATCAGCGGGATCCCGACGCGTGTAGCGGCTGTGTGGGCGGGATGTATGAGGTACTGCCAGTACGCGTCGAGGTCGGCGAGCGCGAACACGGCTCCGATGTCGTGGTCGCCGCCGATGTCTCGCCCGACGGTGTGGGACGTGACGAAGTGGTTGTCGCTGCCCGAGCGGTTCAACATGTCGATGACGGCATCGGCCTGGTCCTGGTCGACGTCGTCTCTCAGGGTGAGGCGGTTGATGTGGTAGATCATCCTGTTCGCCGATCGTCGGCCGCGTTCTCGGTGAATTCCTGTAGTCCGAGGACGGACAGCAGGCGGAGCTTGTCGTAGCTCGGGCTGCCCGGCGCGGCGGTGTAGACCAGCAGGCTGTGTGCCTGCTCGGGGTCGATCATCGTTTGGCACTCCAGTTCCAGAGGACCCACTTCGGGGTGGACGAAGCGTTTGGACCCGGGCGGCCGGAGTCCGACCTCGTGAGCGGCCCAGATCTCCCGGAACTCGGAACTGGACGACAGCAGGAGGTCGGCCAACTGTCGGGCCCTCGAGTCGGGGCCGCGCCGCGTGATGATCTCGCGCAGTCCTGCGACATACAGGCGGCCGAGGAAGGCGTGGTCCTCCGGGGCGTAGAGCATTCGTGTGGCGGGGTCGGTGAACCAGCGATAGCCGATGCTGCGGGCGGGGCCGGTGAGTGTCGCGGTGTCACCGTTGAGGGCGGTGGCGGCCGGAGTCTGACGTAGCGTCTCGCCGAGCTCAGTGACGATCTCGGCCGGAGTGTCGGCGAGCCGGTCGAAGATCCGTAGCAGACCGGGGCTGATGTGGTCCCCGGCCATGTCTCTGGAGGGAGGGTGGTGGCCGGCGAGGCGAAAAAGGTGGTCGCGTTCGGGCAGGGAAAGGTGCAGTCCCTGGGCGATGGAGGCGACCATCTGGGTCGAGGGTCGGGGTCCCCGTTCGCGCTCGAGGCGGGCGTAGTAGTCGGTAGAGATGTGGCCGAGGGCGGCGACTTCTTCTCTGCGTAGTCCGTTGGTTCTGCGTCGTTGTCCGCGGGGGAGCCCGACGTCCTCGGGCTGGAGTGCTTCGCGGCGGTGACGGAGGAACGCCGCCAGCCCTGCACGATCGATCACGATGTCCTCCGCGGTGTTCGGTGATGGTTCGTTCGTACCGGTTGCCTCGAGGCCCAGCCACGGCCTGTCGATCCCCCTCTCGGTTGCGGCCGCCGGGGTGCGGCAGCGGTCCGGTCAACCGGGGATTGAGAGGCCGTGGCGGCCCGGGAGGCGTGGCTGCAGGCTGCGGAAGACCCGCAGTCACAACAGAGGAGCGACCATGACGTCCGAAGGACCAACACCACCCGAGATGAACACCGAGCCCGCTCGGCCGGTCACCGTCGGCTCCGTCGCTCGGCAGGCGATCGAGCGCTCGGGAGGCGTGTCCGGCATCGTCGTCACGGCCGCTCCGATCGTCGCGTTCGTCGCGGTGAACGCCCTCAGCGGACCGGGCTGGGCGGCAGCCGCCGTCGGCGTGACCGCCGTCGTGGTCCTGGGCCTGCGGCTGGCCCGGCGGAAGTCCTTGCGGGGGCCCCTGGGCGGGCTCGGCGTCGCCGTGGTCTGCGCGCTCGTCGCTGTGGCGACTGGTGAGGCACGGGCCTTCTTCCTGCTCCCGAGCCTGCTCCCGGCGGTCCTGCTGGTCCTGTTCGTCGGGTCGGTCATCGTTGGCCGACCGGCGACTGGCATCTTGCTGAATCGTCTGGCCGGCGGCCCGACCGACTGGCGGACTCGGCCTCGGTTGATGCGGGTCTACGTCCTCACCACGCTCGCCGGGATCGGCATCCATATCACCAACTTGACCGTCCGGATCGTGCTGTATCTGGCCGACCAGCCGGCGTGGTTGGCCGTCGTGCAGATCGCCGTCGGACCGGTGGTCGCCACGCTGGTCGTCACCACGCTCATCGCTGCCCGCCGCGTCATGCGCCGCGGCGCGCCCCCGGTACCCGACAAGGACACGCTCCAGCTGACCTGAGCGCTCTTTGTTTCACAACGGACCAGCCTAGGCGAAGTAGCGCCGGAGTTGCCATCCTGTCCGGACACAGGAACCCTAGAGTGCAGCGATCTGGATAGACTCGCTCGCCGATCTAGCGAAGGCAGGAATCACCGGCACGATGTGCTTATCCCTACCGGGATTCGGCTCTGCGTTCCCTGATCGACTCGTAGTCGATGTGACCGGTTGTCGAGAACCGGTAAGATCGGAGAGGTGTCGACGACTGGAGGTGACGACCCCCTCAAGATCGTGAGAGGGTCGTCAAGGCGAAGGGAGTGGGCGGAGATCTGCCGGCTGCACCGGGCTGACGGTGTGTCGATCAGTGAGGTTGCTCGGCGGTTGCAAATCTTCCGGAACGCGTTGCGGTCGGCGTGGAGCTCGGACCGGGCGCCGAAGTAACAGCGTCCGCCGCGGAACTCGTCGGTAGATGCTGTCGAGACAGTTTCCCACTCACCGCTGGCCGGAACGGCATCGCCGGGTCCAAGCTCGCGCGGACGCAGGCGCACCTACTTCGGCTGTGGGACGGTCACCCGGTGACTTGCGCCGCGACAATGGAGGCGGCGGGTCGCTCGTTCGTCGTTCTCGTCGCGACCGAGCCGGAATGGGAACGCCGGGGCTACGGCGAAACCGTGTGACTCGCAAGGCCCCGCACGAGGGTCAGGGCTAGCTACCGGCCTGACCCTGGTCACGCCGCACGTAACCGCCCCCGGCGCGCTTGTGCACCAGCGGATCGGGTTCATCCGAACACCTTGATGGGTTCCTCACCATCGGCGGATGACGGGAAACATGGGATCGGCGGGCCCTGGTTGTGGTCGCCGGCGCCGGGTTAGAACAGCGCCATGACAGCCCCAAACACCCGGCCGGTCGGCGGACGGGTCGTCGACCCCGCCACTCGCGACCACCAAGAAGACCAGGTCGACCTGCTGCTGCAGTCGGTGCAGGTGGGCGACCCCCTGGCCGATGCCGTCGTCGCCGAGTTCGACGAACTCGGCGACGACGCGAAGGACGCTCTGCGACACGGTCTCGTTGCTGGCAGGGCCAGCGTGCCCGACGCGCCACCCGAGGTCGACGCGTTGCTCGCCGATGCCGAGACCGTGCCCGACTGGGTCGACACCGAGCTGCTGGCACAGGGAGACAAGGTGTCGCTGGCCGTGCCGGACCCGTGGAACCGGGTCGCGTTCTCCGCAGGCTCACTGACCCACACCTACAGCTCTCCGACGATCGCCCGGCTGCTGGTGGGTACGGGACGGCTGACCTCCACCGCGCCCCGACGGATCGCCGAGACCGGGCTGTGGAACGCCGCAGTGGTCCTGCCCGGGGGACTGCTGACCGGTGCCCCCGGCTACGTGCAGACGGTGCAGGTCCGGCTGCTGCACGCGCGGGTACGCGCCTCGGCCCTCGCGCACGGCTGGGACAGCGCCCGGTGGGGGGCACCGATCAACCAGGCCGACATCGCCCGGACCTGGCTGGACTTCACTCTGGTCCCCTTCTCTCTCCTGGAGATCGTTGGTTACCGGCTCACTGAGGTCGAGCAGCGCCGCCTATACAGCTACTGGTACCGAGTGGCTCATCTGCTGGGCCTCGACGAACGGTTCTTCGTCGGTGTGGAGAGCCACCAGCAGGCCGACACCCTGTGCAACCTGTTCGACTCGACCCTCGCGCCGCCGGATGAGAACAGCAGAGCGCTGGTCGCAGCGTTGTACGGCGCGGCCGCCACCGGCCTCGCCGCCACACCGCAGTCACCGATGGACGAACAGGCCTGGCGCGAGCTGCTGCACGCGGTCGCACGGCGCCACCACGGCGACGAGGCCGCCGATGCCCTCGCGATCCCGCCTTCCCCACTCACCCCGCTGCTGCCCCTGATCGCTCTCGCGGAATCCAGGACACGTGCACACCAGCTCCGCTTCCCCGAGGTCCTGCGGCAGGCCGAGCAGGCGGGAATCGACCGTTTCCGCGCGTTCACCACGCTCCTGACTGACCACACCGCCTACCAGACGCACATGGAGGGAACGCGGTGAGCGCGACGCACGACGACCCACAGCTGGCGCACTGCACGCCCCCACCCTCACCGTCGACGACCCCGACGAGCTGTTCTCTGGCGACGACTTCTCCCACCCGCACGTCGTCCTCGCCGCAGTACGGGCGAAGAAGTCGGTGCGTGAGCTCACGCTGCCCGACGGCAAGGCGTGGTTGCTGACCCACTACGCGGACGTGCGTGCAGCGCTCATCGACCGCGACAGAACAAGGACTGGCGCTACAGCCTGCCCGCCGAGCAGCGCACCGACCACGCAGCCGCGGCGATGCCGATGATGCTGCTAATGGATCCGCCAGACCACACCCGGCTGCGCAAACTGGTCAGCCGATCATTCACAGTGCGGCGAATGAACGAATTGGCGCCGCGGATAACGCAGATCACCCAGCAGCTGCTCGACGAGCTCCCCGCATTCGAGACGGTGGACTTGGTGTGGGCCCGTACGCGTCGGTGATCCCGGTCCGGGTGATCTGCAAGTTGCTCGGTGTCCCCGTCGAGGATCGCGAACAGCTTGCCACCCTAGCCCTGGGCTAACGGGTGGGGCTCGATCCGTGCCCGATCGTCACGCTGTCACGCCGAGTGCGCTTGGGCGATCGACCACGCTGTCGGGGATCGGTACCGCGGTCGAGCGTGTTGATGGGATGACGCCGTGGAGCGTCGACGTTCAGGGCAGGCGCTCGGGGTGAGCAGAGTGATCGTCCTGTTAGAGCTAAGCTGGTCCAACAAGTGTCGATCCGGGAGCGTGTGCACTGTGGCCCCTCGCGGGACGTCACGTCGGATTGCGGACGAGTTGCGTGTGCGACTGACGGAGGTCGACTACGCCTGGGTCTCGCCGGTGGTCTTCTGCCGGAGCCTCTCATAGGGCGTCTGCCCGCCGAGGCCTCCGTGGGGGCGGTGGTAGTTGTAGTAGTCCTCCCACTCGCGCAGCTTGTCGTCGAAGGTCTTGCTGTCGTCGATGACGACGCCGTCGAGGAGTCGGTAGAACTCCTCGGCGTCGATGCGGTGCGAGCGCTCCACCTTCCCGTTCAGGCGCGGGGTGCGGGGCTTGATGTAGGCGTGCTGGATGCCCTTGTCGAGGGCGTGCCAGTGGAACCCGGACTGGAACTCGGCACCGTTGTCGGTCTGGATCACGTCGACCTTGAACGGCAAGCGTTCGAGCACGTGGTCGAGGAACGCGACCGCGGTCTTCTGGTCGGCCTTCGGGTAGATCTTGAGCACCCGCAGCCGAGTGCAGTCGTCGATCGCGGTGAACTGGTAGAAGCGCCGCCGGCGCCGCCCGGCCAGCTTCGTCGGCTCGCCCATCGGGTTCCCGACCTCCACGGCGGGAGCGGACTTCGACCTGGCAGGGCTGTTGTCGGCCGCGGCCGGGATCGCTTCGACGAACTTGACGTCGATCTGGACCCGGTGGCCGGGCTGGGCCTTCTCATAGCGCTTCCACCGGCGGTCACGGCGCTGGTAGCGCTGCGAGGCCGGCAGACGGTTGAGGTCGAGACGCTTGAGGATCCGCCACACACCGGACGGGCTGATCGTGACGTCGTGGTAGCGGGCCAGGTACATGACGATCTTCCTGGGGCCGAAGTGATAGGTGCGGCGCAGGTGCACGATCTTGTCGACGACCTCGGCTTGGGTGGCGTTCGGGCTGTGGTGTGGGCGGTGGGAGCGCTCGCGCAGCCCTTCGGGGCCGTCGGCCTCGAAGCGGCGTAGCCAGGTGTAGTAGCACTGGCGGCTGATGCCGTAGTAGCGGCAGGTCATCGCGACGTTGCCGCTGACTTCCTCGGCGTGGCGCAGCACCGCCAGGCGGCGACGGACCTGGCGGTCCTGCAGTGGATCACTCACGAACAGGTCTCCTAATGATCAAGAGACCCAGGTGTCAACCCTCACCGTCAGTTCTAGAACTAGCCGAGCAGTGCGACGTTGCTCGGGGGACTGTGCGCGTCGCCCTGGTAGCACTCGTGGATGAGAGCTTGGTCGAAGTCGTCCCGGGCGTCAGTCGGCGAGCTGCTGGCGGGCACAGCGTGGATCGGACCAGCGCGTACAGCCGTATCGCCCACGACTTCGCCGAGCAGATTCATGCCGGCGTCCTTGGACCGGGTGCACCGTTGCCGAGTGAGGCGACCGTGATGGAGCAGTACGACGTCTCCCGGAACACGGCACGACGAGCATTCAAGGTGCTGGCTGAGTCCGGGGCTGTAGTTGTGCGGCACGGGGTCGGCGCATTCGTGCGGCCTGCTGAGCCCTGACCGAGGGCGCTACGGTCGCTCCATGACGAGCCCGGAGGGCGTCTCGCCGGACGTCTGGCATGTGCACGGCGAGCGCGTGATCTACGCCAACGAGTGGGTCACCGTCGGCCTGGCCGACATCTCTCAGCCGTCCGGCGATCGCTTCGAGCATCACACCGTCACGCTTCCCGCGGCGGCCATGATGGTCGTCCTGGACGACGACGGACGCAATGTCCTGCTGTCCTGGCGGCACCGCTTCGTGCAGGATCTGTGGAACTGGGAACTCCCCGGTGGCCTGGTCGACGATGGCGAGTCGCCTGCCGAGACCGCGGCTCGCGAGGTCGAGGAAGAGACCGGCTACCGGCCCCGGACGGTCGAGCATTTCGTGACGTTCGAGCCTATGGCCGGGACCGTGCGCAGCTCGCACCATGTCTTCCTCGCGCGCGGCGCCGAGCGGGTCGCCGATCCGACGGAGCTCAACGAGGGCATCCTCTGTTGGGTGCCGCTTGCGGACGTCCCAGGGCTGATTGCGACCGGCAAGATCGGCAACTCCGGCGCGCTGGTCGGGCTGCTGCACGTTCTGGCGTTGTCCGGGCCTTCGGCGCCGTCACGGTTTGAGTAGCTCGTGGATTCGCGTCGCCGCCTGACCGGCCGAGTCCGGCCGGCCAGGCGGCCAGCGCGTTCCGCCGGGGCTCGCGACTCGGCGACCTCACAGTGCGCCCGCCGTGCCAGCGAGGTCCGCGCGCATGCTGACCTCCGCTCGGCCTACTGATCTTCGAACATCACAACCAGAGCGGTCCCGAGGTCGTAGGTACTGCCGTTTCGCCAGGCCTGCGTTGTGCTGACGACCCGACTGCTCGATCTCCGCGGTCCGTTACTCCTGGTCGACATACATCGGCGTCACCACTCACGCAGGGCTCCGTTCACTGGTTAGATCTGCTGGCCCGCAATCTTTCTGATCGACTCCCCGACTCGACACCACACCTGTTCTCAGAATCAGGTACGGTTGATCGGCTCGCGCCATCAAGCGGGTGCTTCTTCACTGTTTGCGCTTGTAGCGGACGAACTATCGGTAGCGCTCGACGTCGGAGAATGCGAGGTGCGTCGGCGAGGAATGAGTGCAATGAATACCGCCCCGAGAAGTGCGGGTATGGCGAACCCGTAGAAGTTCCACTCGAATCCGATGCCGGCAGCCAGAACCCAGCCCCCGAAGAGCGGGCCGATGATTGCTCCGATTCGGCCGACTCCGAGCGACCAACCGAGAGCGGTGGCTCGGATTCTAGCCGGGTAATAGACCGCGACGAATCCGTTGATCAGGATCTGGGTGCCGACACTACCGAGTCCGGCCACGGCGACGGCGACCATGAGTAGTCCGGTGCCGACCTGCTGACTCAGCACGAGCAGGCAGGTCGTGGCGAGCAGAAAGGCTGCGATAGTGACGGGCTTGGGCCCGAATCGGTCGGCGAGCAGGGATGCGGCGATGCCGCCCACGATCGCGCCGAGGTTGAGGACGAGCAGGAACGTCAGGGCCGACCCCAGTGGATACCCAGCTTGTCGCATGATCTGGGGCAGCCACGTGTTGAGGCCGTATACCAGGAGCAGACCACAGAAGCTGGTGGTCCCAAACAGGAGCGTGGCGCTGGCAGAGCCGGGCCGAAACAAGGCCCTGGGGCCTGACGGTCCGGCGGCCGAAGCGCGTTCGAGGCGCAGGGCGTCGAGATCGAGCCCGTAGCGTTCGGCCAGTGCAGCTGCCTCGTCGTCGCGGCCCTTGGCGAGCAGGAATCCGACCGATTCCGGAAGAAACTTCCAGGCCAGTGGGAGGATGATCAGTAGTGGGGCGGCGCCGATCGCGAACAGCAGTCGCCAACCGTGCTCGGCGAGGAAAGCAAGCGCAAGGACGGCTGCCAGCACACCGCCGACCGAGTAGCCTGCGAACATCAACGCGTTGTACAGCTGCCGTCGTCGGGGTGGAGCGTACTCGACCGTCAGAGCGACTGCTGACGGGATGACCCCGCCCAGGCCGAGACCAGCCAGGAACCGTGCGATGCCGAGGGTCGTCGGGTCCGGGGCCAGCGCACACGCGATCATGAGCACCGAGAACACCGTGATACCGATGAGCATCGTTCGGCGGCGGCCGATGACGTCGGTGATCGCACCGGCGGCGAGGGCTCCGATGAGCATGCCCATCAGGGCGTAGCTGCCGATCGCGCCGGCTTGGGCGGGGCCCATGTCCCAGCCGGGCTCGGTCAGCAGGCTGGGCACTGCGGATCCGTAGACGATCAGGTCGTAGCCGTCGAAGACGATGGTGAGGAAGCACAGGGCGACCACGGAAAGTCCTGATCGCGCGGGTCCGGTCGACAGTGACACGGGGACCACCTTTCACTGGATGTATCGCCCCCGCGGTGCAACAAGCCCGGCGGTGGGGGTACGAGAGTGGTACTTCAGGGATAGTGCGGTGGGCGAGAAGTTCAGGTCAGGTTGTCCTGAACGCTCGACAGCTACCGCGGAGGGGCTCGCGTGATCAGAGGTCGAGAGTGATCTTTGGGGTTTTCGATCTGCTGACGCAGATCATCATGGTGTTTCCGGAGTCGCGTTCGGCATCGTCGAGTACTGTGTCCCGGTGCAGAGGAACCCCGGCGAGGACTCGGGTTTCGCAGGTGCCGCAGTAGCCTTCCTCGCAAGAATAGTCGAGCTGTGGTGCTCGTTCCAGAACCGTCTCCAGCACGGTCTTGTCTGGTGGGACGGAGAGGGTGACGCCGGTGCGGGCAAGCTCCACCTCGAATGCCGAGTCCTCGCAGTTCGCACTGTTTTGTGGTGGCGAGTTTGGGGGCGCGCCGAAGCGTTCCAAGTGTAAAGCCCCGGGTGGGAGCCGTGCCGCGCAGTGTTGTTCCACGGCTTGCAAGAGACCGTCGGGGCCGCAGCAGTAGATGGCGGTGTCGTTGTCCGCATGGCCGACGATCTCCTCCAGGTCGAGTAGGCCGTCGATGTCCTGCGGTACGAGGGTGGTCGTACCTCCTTGGAGGTCGGCGATCTCCTGCCGGAAGGCCATCGTGTCCAGCGAGCGTCCACCGTAGATCAGCTGCCACGGAGCTGTGACATCGCCAAGCATTGCGAGGATCGGGGTGATGCCGATACCGCCCGCAATGAATAGATAGCGGTCCGCCGGCACAAGGGGGAAGCGGTTGCGCGGCGCGCTGACACGCATCGTCGTCCCGGTGAGGTGCGTGTTATGCACTTCGAGCGAGCCGCCTCGCCCGTGCTCCTCTCGCAAGACGCCGATGCGGTAGTGCGTCCGGTCGGTAGGGTTGCTGCACAACGAGTACTGGCGGATTCGACCGGACGGCAAGGTCACATCGATGTGCGCTCCCGGTTGCCATTCTGGCAGCAGCTCTCCGTCTGGGTGCACGAGGTGCAGCCCGAGTACACCAACTGCCTCCGTCGTGGTCCGCTGGACAAGCAGGTCCAGGCCGCTGGCGGTGGTCAATGTGACCTCCTCAGGACGAGTCGCGGCCGGTGACGGGCTCTTCGAGAGTCAGGCCGAGAGCGTCGATGACCGGTGCATCGGAGAACGAGAACAGCAGCGCGTCGTTGGTAGTGGTGTTGCTGTGGTCGTGAACGGCCCACACCGGGACTGCGAAGGTGTCGCCCTTGCTCCATGCCAAGCGACGGTTGCCGACCGTGGACACCCCGGAGCCGGAGACGACATGGTAGACGACGCTGTGCGAGTGGCGGTGCGCCGATGTCTGGGTGCCGGGCCGCAGTAGCTGCATGGCCGCGGAAAGCGTCGGCATGATCGGGCCACAGGTCTCTGGATCCCGGTATTCGACGATGATGTCGTCGAACGGGTCACCCGGTCCGGAGCGACGGGCATCGAGTTCGGAGCGCATCTGTGCGAAGGGGAACGCGTGCGGCGTGACATCGGCGGGTGAGGGCAGCGCCAGCACTGATGCGTCGCCCTCGGTGAACTCGGCGAACACAGCCGGCAGATCGTGGATGAGTGGAAGGTCTAGTCCGTCCAACCAGATCATCGGTGCCGTCGCTGCGGCCGAGTGGCCGTGGCCGTGCCAGGTCCAGTTCGGGGTACGGATCACGTCACCGGGGGCCATCTCGTAGCGCGTGCCGTCGACGTCGGTCCAGCCCGACTCGCCTTCGATGATGAACCGGAGCGCGGCCGGCGTGTGGCGGTGCGGCGGCGCCGCCTCGCCGGGAAGCACCAGCTGCAGCGCCGCCCACAGCGTGTCGGTCGAGCGAGCCAGCTGACCAGGGCGAGTGCCGGGATTGTCGAACGCGATGACCCGCCGGTCGGACTCCTCCGGCGTCACCAGCGAGCCTGCCTCGGTCAGTAGTTCGCGGGCCTCGGCGTACGGCCACAGGTACGGCACCATCGCGGTGGACGGTGCCTTCGTCAATGCACCACTCATTCGCCACAAGGCCCCGTAGTGTCGGTCGGCGAGACGGTCGTAGTAGCTGTCGAGCTGGGCAGTCATGCGGCGTCTCCGATACGGACGGGGAGGCTCGAAAGGCCTCGGAAACGAACGTTGGGGTTGAAAACCGGGGCTCCGGCGAGTTTCAGATCCGGCAGTCGGCGGGCGAGCCGGGGCAGGACAACGCGGGCTTCCAAACGGGCCAGTTGGTTCCCCAGGCACGTGTGTACGCCGAAACCGAACGCGAGGTGCCCATTGGGTTTGCGGCTCAGATCTAGCCGCTCTGGCTCGGCGAACTCCTGCTCGTCACGATTCGCCGAGGCCTGGCACAGCACGACCTCGGTTCCCGCCGGCAACGAACCGGACGGTAGTTCGATGGGGGCGGTGGTCCGTCTGCCCTGCAGCTGCAGCGGCGATACGTAGCGGACGATCTCCTCGACGGCGACGTTCACGGCGCGGTCGTCGATCTCAGCCAGGCGGGCGAACTCGGTGGGGTGCTGCAGCAGACCGTGGGTGCCCACGGCGATCAGGTTGGTGGTCGTTTCGTGGCCGCCGTTGAAGACGAGCAAACACATGTGAACGCTCTCGTCTGGCGTGATGGCCGCACCATCCGACTCGGCGGCAACCACCGCTTCGAGCACACTCGACGGAGTCCCGTCGACGCCGCGTCTGCGCACCTCGGCCAGCCGCTCGGTGATGTAGTCGACGAACTTGCCCGCCGCGGCGTGCCCCGCCTCGATGATCTCGTCGGGAACTCGCGGGTTGAGCGGGAACAGCACCTGTAGCCCGAGCTGCCGCAGCAGCGGCGCGTCCTCCGGTGGCACCCCCAGGATTCGGGTGATCATCGAGGCCGGGATGTGCTCGGCGAAGTCGGTGACGAGATCGAACGTTCCGGATTCGGCCATGTTATCGAGGAGCTGGTCCACGGTAGCCTCGAGGAAGGCTTGGAAGCCCGCGATGTTGGACCGGGTAAAGAACGGATTGACGATCTCGCGCAGTCGGTCGTGGTCGGGCGGGTCGCGAAACAGCATCCCGGTGGTGTGGTGCGCCAGTAGCGGGCCCTCGCCGAAGCGTTCGCGGAACATCTCGTCCTTAGCCACCGATGCGGTGGGGTCACGCCACACAGCTCGTACGTCCCGGTAGCGGGTGAGGAGTACGGACCCGTCTGCGTTCGCGTGGATCGGATCGCCCTCACGCAGGCCCCGCAACCAGGGATACGGGTCGTCGATGTAGCCGTCGGGCACGTCGAAGATGTCGAACCGGCGCGCAGCCGACTCTGTCAGTACGTCCACAGTGACCTACCTAAGGAAGTCCCCGAGCGTCCCCTGGGGCGCCCGGAACGGATGGTGGTGGATCGACGGGTCGGTCACTCGAACGGCCAGGCCGACGGGGTGGCGAAGCTTGACCCGCCCTCCGCATTGCATCTAGTTTTACGTATCGTCATACCCAAGTCAAGCGGCGGGCTCGGTCCGGGTTCACGTTCTGATAGTCGATCGGTACGCGTCTGTGGCCGGGCGGCTACCACCTGCGAACCGACCTGCAGCACACCTCGAAGGGTGTTCATCGATGTCTTCCCGGCACGACTCAGCGACGACGAGGTCAGGGCCTCCGCGCCCCTCCGGCGCGGACGAAAGCACGATCGACCGGATCGAGACGCGACTGGTCACCGTCCCTCTCGGTGCCGCACGGGGCGGGTCTGGTGCCACGCAGCTACAGCTCGTGCACTTGACGATCACCGACAGCGACGGCGCTACGGGAACCGGCTTCACCTACGCGCTGGGCAGCGGGGCGGAGGCCGTGCTCGCGATGGTGGATGCAGTGCACGCACCGGCGATTACCGATCTTCCACTGTGGCAATGGGACCGTGCCTTCCATCGAGTGCTCGCCACGACCCATCGGCTCGGTGAGGGGGTCGCGCTGCCGGCGACGTCGGCCGTCGACATCGCAGTGTGGGACCTACGGGCCCGACGAGCGGGAACGCCCCTGCACCGCCTGCTGGGCAGTCAGCGAGACGCGATCCCGATCTACGGAAGCGGTCGAGCCACGCACGCGATGTCCGTCGAGGAGCTCGTCGAGGGAGCGCGCGCCTACCTCGACGAGGGCTACTCGGCGATCAAATTGCGTGCAGGCGTCCGCCCGCCGGCAGAGGATCTCGCTCGCACAGCGGCAGTACGGGACGCAGTCGGGCCGAATGTCACGATCATGATCGATTGCAATGAGCGGCTCGACCTCGCGACGGCGCAGTGGCTGGCGCCGCGGTTGAGCGAGCTGGATGTGTTTTGGCTGGAGGAGCCGTTGCCGGCAGGTGACGTCGCCGGGCACCGTGCGCTGGCAGAGCGGTCGTCAGTGCCGCTGGCTGTAGGTGAGCATCTGCTCGGCACGTCCGCGTTCGTGCCTTATCTCGGCATCTCGGGGGTGTTCCAGCCGGACGCGCCATTGACTGGCGGGGTGTCTGAGTTCCTCAGAATCGCTGTACTCGCCGAGGCCCACGGTGTTGCGCTGTCTCCTCATTTCCTGCCGTAGTTCCATGTGCAGCTGGCCGCGGCTGCCAGCGCGACGACCTGGGTCGAGCACTTCCCGCTGATCGACGAGCTACTCCTCGAGGTCCTGCGACCGCGCGACGGCGTCGTCGACGTGCCGAGTGGCCCCGGGCACGGAGTGGCCTGGAATCCCGAGGCGATCGACAGCTACACCACCACGCGTACCGAGACGAGGAGTTCTTCATGAGACTGGCGCTCTACGACGACTACCGCCCGGGCATCATCGACCCGGAGGCCGGAACCATCACACCGGTCACGATCGGCTTCGGTCACCAAGACCCAGACCCGTTCGGGGCGGGTTGGTGGGTACGTGCGTGCCGAGACCTCGCCGATGGCAGCGTGCCCACGGTAATCGGTGAGCCGCTCGCGCTCGCCGATGTCCAGCTCCGGGCGCCGGTGCTCAACCCGGGTAAGGTGGTAGCGGCCGCTTCCAACTATGGCGACCACGTCGCCGAGATGCGGGATACTGTGCTGCCGGCGTCTGGCGTGACGGGCTCCGAGTGGCTACTGGACTTCGACGTGTTCCTCAAGGCCCCGTCCTCGGTCGTCGGCCCCAGTGACCGGATCGTCTTGCCCAACGATGTCGTCGCCGACGGCAAGGAGATCCATCACGAAGGTGAGCTGGCCATCGTGATCGGCCGTGGCGGACACCGGATCTCCGAGGCAGGTGCCATGGATCACGTCCTCGGCTACACGATCGGGCTCGACATGACCGTGCGCGGTCATGGCGACCGCTCCCGACGTAAGAGCTACCCGTCGTTCACCCCGCTCGGGCCGTGGGTGACCACTGTAGACGACGCTGGCGACTGGCGTGACCTGTCCGTCTCTCTCAGCGTCAACGGACAGGTGCGCCAGCAGGTGTCCTGCGCCAAGATGCTTGTATCGATCCCCGGCATCCTCTCCTACGCATCCAGCGTCATGGAGCTTCAGCCCGGCGACGTCATTCTCACGGGGGCCCCGCCCGGGGTCGGCCCGATCGTCGAGGGCGACTTGGTGCACGTGCGGATCGACCGCCTCGGGGAACTCCAGCTGCCGGTGAGCACTGAGGTCTGACCTCTACGAGGTCGCGCGGTAGTCCCACTCTGCACTGCTTATGAGTCGACCGATACTGTCTAGTATACGTACCGCGCGACCTCGGGAGGTGACCATGTCTCTTCGACATGCGCTACTGGCGCTCCTTACCGCAGATCCCATGACGGGCTACGAGCTGGTCAAGTACTTTGATGGCACGACGGCGAATGTCTGGAGCGCACCGCACAGCCAGATCTACCCCGAATTGCGGCGCATGGAGGCCGACGGACTCATTGATGTCCGAGAGATCCCGCGCGGCGAGCGGGCAACAAAACGAGAGTACGTCGTCAATGCGAATGGGGTCGCGGAGTTCAAGAAGTGGCTAGACGAACCCGCCGTCTACCAGTCGGAACGGGACGTCCACCGTCTACGCGCCTCCCATTTGGAGCTTTCCAGCTACGAATCCGCTCGTCGTCAACTGGGTGCACATCTCAACCACTACTCGAAGAGGTTGACCGATGCGCAATTGTTTGTCGCCGATATTGAGGAGCGACGCGTTCCGCTGTTACGCAAGCGGCTGGAGCGTCGGCCGGAAGCCGAGCACGAGGCGATTGTTGCCTACAAACTGTTCGCCTATCGTGGCCAGGTCAGGAAGGCTGAGACCGAGATTGCGTGGGCACGGGAGGGCCTCGAACTGATTGACGATCTAGAACGACGTCAAATTCCTCTTTATGGTGAAGCGTTCGACGGGTACCGTGAACCGACGGAGCTATTCTAGTAAGCACCCCTGTCAGGTCCCGGCCCGAACCCGGCCATAATCAGAGGGCAGAGCTAGACTGTGCCGGATTATCGGGCTAAGAGGGTCCGAAGAGGCCAGGCAGAGCACTGTCCTGGGTCGTTCCCGCACCGTTTCCGAGCGCTATAAGTAGCGGATGCGGTTTGACTGGTTCTGTTCCCGCGTTCGTGCACATCCGCTCCAGTGGCATCAACGAGCACTTAGTCCGGATTCTTCACGGCAGGCTGGGTGGTAGTTGACCTCCGAAAGAAGAAAGTGCCTCGTGACCAGGTAAGACAGGGCTTGTCGAGGGCCATGTCCGCCGCGGTCGAGGAGGCACTTTCCGAGTGCAGGCTACAACCATCCGTCCGAAGATCAGCGTGACCGCAGACGGGGCTGGGGTCGTGTCGCACGTCGGGTCCAGGTTGCTTGCCGATGTCGCCGACCGGACGACCTTGACCGGTGAGCTGGCGGAGGCGTTGGACGAGTTGCGGCGGCCGGGGACTCGACATGATCCGGGCCGGTGGACCTCGAGGTGGCCGTCGCCGACGGTGCGAGGACGATCTCCGAGATCGACGTGCTGTGCGACCAGGCCGAGTTGTTCGGGTCGGTGGCGTCGGACTCGACGTGTTGGCGGCTGCTCGACTCCCTTGACGACACCGCGCTGGCCCAGGTGGTGGCGGCTCGGGCGAGGGCTCGGGAGGTGGTCTGGGACCAGGACGCCGAACGCTACGGCCGAGCGTTTCCGCCGGCGCGGGTGGCCGGCCACGACCTCGACGTGCTGGTCATCGACCTCGATGCCTCGATCGTGGTCTGCCACTCGGAGAGGGAACAGGCGGCGGCGACGTTCAAGCGGACCTTCGACTACCGTCCGCTGATGGCGTTCTGCGACAACACCTCCGAGTTCCTCGTCGGGGTGGCGTGCCGCGGCAACGCCGGAGCGATAACCGCCGCCGATCACGTCGACGTGTTCGACCAGGCCCTGGCTCAGATTCCGGATCAGCACCGCCACGGCCGCCCGGCCCTGGTCCGGGCCGACACCGCCGGCTGCACGAAAGCGTTCCTCACTCACATCCGCAGCCGCCGCGGCAGGACCGTCTGCGAGTTCTCCGTCGGCTAGGCCACCACCGACCGCGAACACACCGCCATCGCCGCCATCCGAAGAAGGTGTGGGCCGACGCGGTTGACGCCGACGGCAGCCACCGCGACGGCGCCAGCCTGGCCGAGCTCACCGGACTGCTGCCCGTCGCGGCCCTCGAGGGCTACCCGCCCGGGATCCGGGTGATCGTCCGCCGGGAACGCCCACAGCTGGGCGCGCAGCTCGATCTGATGGAAGAACGCGACGGCTGGCACTACACCTGCTTCGCCGCCGGACAGCTCGCGTTCCTCGACCGGCGAACCCGGTCGCCGCCGAGGCGACGACCAGGGCCGGGACGTTGTCGACCAGCCCGATCAGGGCGAGTCCGCCGGTCCGCAACGCACAGCCGGCCACGATCATCGGTTTGTAGCCGAACCGGTCGGCCAGGCTGCCCCCGACCAGGAACATTCCCTGCTGGGAGAAGTTCCGGACCCCGAGGATCAGCCCGACCATCAGGACCGACAGCCCCAGTCCTTGGGACAGGTGGTCGGCCAGGTACGGGATGAGCATGTAGAAGCCGAGGTTGATCGTCAGCTGGTTGAGCAGTAGCAGCTGGACCGGCCGGTCGAACGACCGGTACTTGTCGAGGACCTGCATCAGGTCTCGCGCCCGGTCGGGCGGAGCACGGCGGTGCAGCGGGTCCAGCGGCGGACTTCGGCGGTGTCGGGTCGCTCGATCTCGTCCGGGTCGTGCAAGGGCGGCTCGCCGACGGTGATTCCCTTGGCCTGGCAGAAGTCGTCGTTGTAGACCGTGTCGAAGTAGCGTTGCGGGCCGTCGGGGAAGATCGCCGCGATTCGGATGCCCGGCGGGCGGGTCCGTGCCAGCCATCCGGCTACGGTCCCGACCGCACCGACGCTCCAGCCTCCGCTGGAGTAGCTGCCGCTGGCCATCGCCCGGCACGCCGACACCGCCTCGTCCGCCCCGACCCAGTGCACCTCGGAGAAGATGTCGTGATCGACGTTGCGGGGGTGGATGCTCGAGCCGAGCCCGCGCATCAGCCGTGGCCGGGCGGGCTGGCCGAAGATGGTGGACGCGACCGTGTCGACGCCTACCACCTCGAGGTCGGGCAGGTGTTGGCGCAAGGTCCGGGTGATCCCGGCTGAGTGGCCGCCGGTGCCGACCGAGCAGACCAACACGTCGATGTGGCCGAGCTGGCTGTGTAGCTCGTCGGCGAGTGGGGCGTAGGCGGCAACGTTGTCGGGGTTGTTGTACTGGTCCGGGCACCACGAGCCCGGGTGTTGGGCGAGCAGCTGCGCTACGCGTTCGCGGCGGGCCTGCTGCCAGCCGCCGAGTCGCGCGGGGGGCTCGACCGTTACGACGTCGGCGCCGTAGGCCTGCAGGAGCCGGTACATCAGTGGTTCCATACCTGGGTCGGACACCAACGTCACTGGGTGTCCGAACGCGATTCCAGCCAGCGCCAGACCGAGCCCGAGGGTCCCGCTCGTGGATTCGACGATCCGGCCGCCGGGGCGCAGATCCCCGCGTTCGCGAGCCCGCTCGACCATGTGCAGAGCGGGACGGTCCTTGATGCCGCCGGGGTTGGAACCTTCCAGCTTTGCCCAGAACCCCCGCCCGGGTGGGGCGAACGGGGCGTCGATCCACACCGTCGGTGTGGCGCCGACGACGTTGCTGAGGTGGAAGCAGCGGCGCGGGACCGGGTCGGGCTGGTTGGGGGGCAGGGTGGCGGAGGGAGTGGACACGACAGACCTCATTGAGACGCGCGCGGTCGCGCGCCGGGGAGCAGCGAAGTGGGACTCAGAGAACGGCGATCCAGGTCGCCGATGGCTCTTCTATGTCCGCGAGATCTGTGCCAGCACCAGGTGCTGGCGGCCGCCTTCGATCCGGGCCGGACCGCTGGCGGCGCGTCGGTCTGTCGACGGCTGTGACTGCAGATCAGCCACGACGACGGCGAGGATCCCCGCCCCACCGTAGATATCAGGGATCGCGGGTCGGTCGGCACGAGCGGTCAGCGCCGACTCGTCTTGGGTGCCGTCCTGATGGCAGACCGGCTCGTTGTGGTGCGAGTGTGGGGTTGGCGGGCTGTCGCTCTCGGCCTCGACCACATCCCCGGGTGATGCCCTGATGAGGAGCTCATTGCCGCCGGCTGTGCGACTACCTGCGCCGGTTGCCCACTATTCAGCTCCGCGCCGTGGGACGGAAAACGCGTGCCAACCGGACGTCAGCATCAGCGTGGAGAGGACCACGAGCAGCAGCGCGCGACGGGAACCGAGATTCGGTGCCGGAGGCGGTCCGCCGCTCGGGTTGCTCACAGTTACCGAACTGTACCAGCGTCCGTCTGCTGGTCTCGCGCCCCGGCAACGGCGCGCCAGACGAGGTGGCCGTCTGCATCCTGTCGTGCAGTCCACCGCAGATCACCCGGAGATTGGTCTCCGACCGCGCTGTTCTGCCTGGTCCGGGGTCGAAACGGCCCCGCTGCGAGATTCGCTGTCGCGACCACCGTGACGAACCTCGCTGCGACCAGGACATGCTCATACGGGTGTAATGCATGGAACTATCGTGGCGACCTCACTGCAGAAATATAACGCTCCGTCATCAACATGTCGGAGGGTGGCGGTCCGGCCGTCGGTTCTATCAGCGCTGGTGGCCGGGAGGAGCCGTAGGCGTCGTCGAGTTGTGCGGCGACCGGACCTGCCGAACGCCGGCCGCACCGTCCCGAGTCGGGGGTGCCCGCGCCCGGCAGGGTCAGCTGGTCGCTGCCTCGCGTGCTGCTGCTCGGCGGAGGCGCGGACGACCTGGACCTTGTTGCCCTCGACGAGATCGTTGAAGAACGCCTCGGCCTCGGGGAGGTCGATCTTGACACACAACCCGCCGATGCCCGTGCTCGGTCACCTCCGTTGAAGGCGACGCCGCCGTCGGCGGAGAAGACCGAGTAGGGCATCGGTGCAGGGTTGCCGTCGGGCTCCATCTGCCAGTTTCAGAGAGCGACCTCGGATGCTTGCCCTGTAATTCGGGATGGGCTCATGTCTACCGCTCTGACCACCCGACTTCATGCCATCGTTGAAATATGCGTTCGCCGGTCACCGGTCCGGCGGGACGGCTGCGACGATGATCGGTGCGCGCCGTCCACTGAAGACGCCTGATGGATGCCATGGGCAGGGTGTGGTGATGCGGTGCGGTCGGTCGGCATCGTCCGAGGAGGACATTCACCAGGCTGCACCTTGCAGGTTGAGGGGGTCGGCCATCGCTACGAGCAACTCTCGTGACCCCGTGTACGGGGCGCGCCCGTGGGCGACACGGATGTTGTCGACCACGAGCAGATCGCCGCTCTGCCACGACTCGCCCGCAGCGTGATCGCTGTACGCCCTCCGCATTCTCGAGATGATGTCCCAGCCGATCGCTGTGCCGTCACCGAAGCAGGTGGTGACTGGAAGCTCGTCGGCTCCGCACAGGTCGGCGATCTCGTGACGGCAGTCGGGTCCGAACACCCATTCGCTGTAGTAGGCGATGTCGTTGAACCAGCACCGCTCCTCGGTGACGGGATGACGGCGCACGGCGGGCCGACGTTGCCAGGTGCGCAGTTTCCCTCCAGGACGCCATTCGAGATCGATGGCGTGCATCTGACAGTAGTGCTCAACAGCCTCCCTGCTGCCGGTCCCGAACGCCGTTGCCCACGACGGGCCGATCTCGTCGTTGTAGGTGCGGACAAGTAGCCATCCGTCCTGCTCGAACCGGCGCACCAATCCAGCCGGGAGGGACCGCAGCACCGCGGTGGAGTCGACCAGCACCGTCACCCCACCGGATGTCGGTGGTGTGAGACAGACGAACATCATCAGCGTGGGGAACACATCGCAGTAGGCCAGCTCGTGGTGCGGGCACATCGGCATCTGCGGAGGCCAACGGGTCGACGAGTAGACGCGGTCGGCGTAGGTCGTCCGAGGTGCGAAGGTCTCGCGCTCGGCCATCAGCCGGTCGGCGAGTAAGCGGACGACGTCGCCGGCCAGGACCGGGTCGTAGAGCCCGAGGCCACGGACGAGCACCGCACCGTGTTCGATCACGGCCGAGCGCAGGGCCCCTCGGGACTCGAAGATCCACCGCAACGGATCCTCGGGATCGACCTGCACAAGAGCCGGCGCGCCCGGCCGGCGCTCCAGCCGGAGGTCTGTGGACGGGAGCGGAGTACCGCTCGTGCGGGCCCCCCGCGGCCGGGTCATGGGGTGACCGCCCCTGGAGTGGTGCTCAGTTCCTTTGCCGGGTTCCCGCCCCACGTCGCGCCTGCCATGATCTCCTCACCCTTCATGAGGAACGAGTCGGCCTCGATCACGACGTCGTCGCCGATCGTGACGCCGTAGTGCACGAACGCGCCGACGCCGATCGAGACCCGCGACCCGAGCACAGTGTGATCCGACTTGAAGGAGCCGTCCTCCTGCGAGTGGTTCTGGACCACGCTGCGCTCGTTGAAGATGCAGTCGTCGCCGATCGTCGTGAACGGACGCTCGATGAACGACGCTCCGTCGTCGAACAACCGGCCGCCGACATTCACGCCGTTGAGGCGCCAGACCATCCCTTTCATAGGGGTGCCGTTGAACAACGCGACTACGGCCGGTGCCGGCACCTTCCAGTAGCGCTCGTGGCCCCAGAACACGGGAGCATAGATCGAGCAGCCTCCCGGTGTCCGCAGCAGGAGCTGGCGCACCAACCGGTCGACTAGCGCGAACCACCCCACGGTGAAGACCACGATGAGCACCTGCGCGACGACGATCTCCACTGCACCGAAAGTCGCATCGACCAGCGCCACTGCCGGGATGATCAGGGCGATCCCGAAGAAGTAGAGCCACCGCACCAGCACGTGCAGCGCCATCGTGCCGACGTTGTGGCGGTTCTTCCTGCACAGTGCCTGTCGCAGGTCGACGTGCCCAGGGGAGAGACGGGCATCGCGGGCCACGGTCCGCGGAATCTCGAACGGCGGCGAGCCGAGGATCCCGACGCCCTCGCGCAGCGGTCCGTCGATCGGCACCATCACCTTGGTGCCCAGAAGGCAGTCGTCGCCCACCCGCGCTCCCGACGGGTAGGTGATCCGGTTGCCGAGGAAGCTGCCCTCTCCGATCACCGCCCTCGATACGAAGAAGGATGTGCTCGTGAAGTGTGCGTTGACGATCGAGAGATCGTCGGCCACCACCGTTCCGGTGCCGACACCGGCGAGCGACGGTGACTCGTGCTTGATGAGCATCCCGAAGTTGTTACCGGTCTGAAGCAGCGGCGTCAGCCTGTAGCCGAGACCCCGCAGGTAATGAGGAATCGCCGAGCTGTCACCGAGCAGCATCGTGAGTCTGATGCTGTTGCTCAGGAGGGCAATGGCTCGCTGCACGAAGTAGTGCACTCCGTAGAGCGGGTACGTCCGGTCGGGACGCAGGAGCCGTCCGAGGGCTCGTAGAGCGGTCGTCTGGATCAGGACGGCGACGAGCAGGAACCCGACGTAGAGCACGAAGCTCAGGCCGAGGATCTCGGCGTAGAAGTACCAGTGCCGGAAAGCATCGGGGCCCGGTGCCAGCAGGGAGGCCAACTGCGGAACCTCTCGTAAGAGCAGAGCGACACCACCGAACGAGATCGGCATCAGGACACCGAAGACGAGCGTCAGCTGCACCACCGAGTAGACGATCTTGCGTGTCCGGCCGCACCGGGCGGCTCCGGCCGGCTGGTAGTCGACGTTGCACGGACGTGCAGGGGATCCGTGCCAGTGCTCGCCGGGCGGGACAGCCTGTCCGGCTGGTAGTGCCGAGGAGTGACCGAGCTGGCCTCCGTCTCCGATGCGAGTACCGATCTCGAGGACGGTCGCCTCGCCGACGAAGACGTTCGAACCCAGCGAGACCGGCCCGATCTCGATGACTCCGTCCCGGGCGCGATAGCAGGAGAGCAGAGAGTCCTTGCGGATCACCGTTCCCGAGCCGACTGTGAGCAGGTCGGTGCACACCGGAACGGCCTGAGAGAAGATCGCGACGTCCCGGCCGATCCGTGCGCCGAGTGCCCGCAGGTAGAGCACGTACAGAGGCGACCCACGGAACATGACCAGTGGGTTGAGCCTCGTCAGCGTCTTGACGAGCCAGAACCGGACGTAGTCGAGACTCCATATCCGGATCGTCCGGGGACTCCAGCGCCCGATCGCGACCCACTTGACGACGACCGGGAACACGCACAGGAATACGAAAGTGACGGCGCCGATCACGAAGGATCGCCGGTAGAGCTCGAACAGACTCGGTGACGCGACGAACCACTCGTAGCCGAGGAAGAGCACCAGGGAGAACAGATACGACCAGCCCAGGACCATAGCGATCTGGACGAGGCCACACAGTGCGACTCCGCCGGTTCCGACACGTCGTCCGGGATCCCTCCGCTCGACGGCGAGCGGGGGCTTCGTGGTGGGCCCCGACCCGTCAGCGCCGACGAGTCCGGTGACGCGCTCGGCCAGCCCGGAGGCAGATGGGCAGGCGTACACATCGGCTATGGCCAGCGTCGGTAGCTGCGGATCCTTGCGCACCCGCGCACAGAACTTAGCCATCGTCAGCGAATCGGCGCCGAGGTCGTCGAACACGTCGGCATCCAACGGGACGTCCTTCCAAGGACATCCGCGAGGACCGCCGCCAGCCGGGCGGCGATCACGTCGGACGGCACGGTCGTCGCCGGTGCCGGCGGTCCGAGTGCTGCCGCGAGCTCCTGCAGGGGTCGGGTGGTGGTAGATCTCCTGGATCGAGGGTGAGGGCAGGTCCTCGCGAGCGCGGGCGCGAGCGCAGAACTTGGCCATCGTCAGTGAATCGGCGCCGAGGTCGTCGAAGACGTGGGCGTCAACGCGAACCTGTCCGCGGTCGAGGACGCCGGCCAGTACGCCGGCCAGGGCGGTGGCTAACTCGTCGTCAGTGGTGGAGGGAGCTGCGTCGGCGCTTGCGCCGCTGCGGTCCCTGCGCGAGCGTCCCCGACGTCATCGGGGGCCGACCGATCGGTGTCCGCGCGACGAATCGTCGGCCCGGCTGCACCGAGGGTCCCGGCAGCGGAACCGACACCGACAGCTCGGGTGGGATCCGCGCTCGCGAGATGGCCGAGGGCCGTTGCCCGCCCAGCGGTACCGTTCCTCGCCAGATCGCTGCACATCTGCTGCGGTCGGTGCGCCGAGCCGGTCGCGACGACAGCCGAGCCGGGATGGCCGTGTGCTCGGAGGACTTGTCGTCCGGGCCGTTGCCAGCGTGCGATCGGGTCCTGCGGGCACGGCGGGTCCGTGACGACCACCAGCCGGAGCTCGAGCAGCCGCTCGTCCAGTCCTGACAGGGTGCGTGCATCGGCGCGCAGAACCGTCACGCGGTGGCGGCCGAGAAACTGCCAGAGCGCCTGGCCCTGTAGCCGTGACGGCGGGGCGACCAGCGTCGCGCCCGCGAGCCACGGGATCCAGGTCTGCTCCACCTCGAGATGCGGGTACACCAGCTGCGTGTGGACAACGCGGTCGTAGGGGCCGATGCCGTAACCCTCGACGACCACACGGGCGAAGTCGCACACGTGAGGGTGGTGGACGGCGATACCGATCGGGCGTCCATCGGCGCCGATGCGATAGGCGACATAGGCGACACCGCCCGCGTCGTGTCGCTCGCCGTCGGTGAGGCGCCGCGGGCTCTGAGCGCTGATGAACTCCCCGGCCAGATCTACGGTGACGATCGTGGTCGCTGCCCGGCTCTCGGGCCCCGGAAGTCTGGAGACAAGAGGTCCTGTGGTGATCACCGCGGCGACGCCGGATTCGGAGATGATCGCCCCGATGTGGTCGCAGCTCGCTGCGAGGTCCAGGGGCACGGCGGTCGCCCCGCACTTTGAGATCGCGAGTATGGCGGCGCATACGTCGGCCGGGTGATCGAGGAGTACCCCGACCAGATCACCTCCGCGAACTCGCTGCAGACGGAGGTAGCGCGCGAGCTGATTGGCCCCGGCCTCGAGCGCCGCGTAGGAGAGGATGCCGTCGGCGGTATCGACGGCCGTGCGGTTGCCGTGACCGAGCTGCATCATCCGGTCGCACTGGGTTTCGAACAGCCGCTCCAGACGCTCGTGGGCGAGGTCTGAAGGCGCGGCCGAGCCGACGCCGGCCCTGCGCAGGGCATCCGCCCGCATGCCGGTGTCGTTGTGCAGGCCGGGGTGACTCCAGGTGTTCATCGCGCACCCTTCGGACCCTCAGTCCGACGCGCTGAAGCGCCGACGACCGTGGATCGAGTCGTGACGGTGTGGTCACGGGCGAGCTGAATACAGTTCTCCGGAGACCCGGCCGGTCCGACGGATCCAGGCAGTCCGGAGTTCACGATCGAATGGAGGACACCGGCGCGCGGGAAGCACCTCGGTGCGCCCCAGACCGAGCAGAGGCGCGCCGCGCCGCCGAGCTGGGCACGACAGGATCGGGCTCGTGGCAGGAGCGGAACTGCCCGTGGTCAGACTGCGCTCAGGCGTCCGAGCGGCGGGCCTCGTCGGACGGCGATTGACCATCCGCATTCCCCGATCAGCGAGTGGCGCGGAGCTTGCCGGACGACCGGGGTGATGCGCGGGGCCGACTCGACGGCGGCAGGCAGCGGCCTGATGTGGGGGCGGACAGATCGGACGTGCCGCCGCAGGAGGTGGAAGACGGCGGTGATCCCCATCAGCACAGTGGGGAATGCGATCTGGGTGGCGACCGACGGCGCCGCATCGGTCACCAGGTGGCGTAGATCGTTCCCGGGACCAGGCAGGTGGCCGGACAGCGACGACAGCCCCGCAGGCACGTGCAGAAGAGGCAGTGCCGCGAGGGCGCCTGCCAGAGCAGTAGGTGCCGCGGCCGAGCGTGCGGTGTCGAGCCGACGCCACAACCATGCGATCAGTAGCGCGCCGAGAGCGTTGGTCGGCATGTGGACTGGATGATCGCTACCGAGATCTGCTGCCAGCCCGGTGCCGAGGGCGCCGGCCGTGGCCAGGAGCAAGAGTACGATCGACGTCGGGGCATAGCCGCGAGGCCCGCGGCTCGTGGGCTCCGCACCACTCCGGTCCGCTCGACGTCCCGGACACGCGACACGCGGGGCGCTGCTGTCCGGCACGATTCGGCCCCCTGCTTCTTCCCGGATGACCACCAGCGGGGTTGCGCTAGGGGTGGGCTCGGTACGAACCGTCGCCGTGTTACGCCGACCTGGCGCCACTTGCGGCGGGCCGATCTCAGCGGGCCGCCCCGCCTCCACGAGCCTTCTCCTCGGCCGATGCGCGCACGACCTGGACCTTGTCACCCGCGACGAGATCGTTGAAGAATGCCTCGGCCTCGGCGGTGTCGAGCTTGACGCATCCCGCGGACGCTCTCGCCCGGTCACCGCCGTGGAAGGCGACACCGCCGTCGGCGAAGAAGACCGACCACGGCATCGGCGCAGGGTTGCCGTCAGGGCCGGTGAACTCACCGCTGACGTGGTCCTTGTTCTTGCGGTAGACCCGGAACGAGTGGCCCTGAGGTGTCTCCTGGCCGGCTCCGCCGGACGCGATCGGAACCGGACCGCGGGTGACCTTGCCGTCGCGCAGGAGCCAGGCGCGTTGGGTGTCGAGATCGACACACGCCCGTGCCGAGACCGAGCACGGAGTGCCCGGCGCGACGGCCTCCGCGTGGGCCCGGGTCGCGACGTCGCCCTGCTCGACGTCGGCGAGCGCGGTTCCACCGAGGCCGATCCCGGCGGCGGCGACGATCGCGGCGACGACGATCCGGCTGCGGCGTGGTCGTCGGGTCGTCGGATTCCCCATCTGGTACTCCTGTTCGTGGGTCGCGTCACCGCACTCGGGGTAACGAGATTCGGCATCATCCGTAACGAGAGACGTTCGAGAGTGACCGAGGTTGTCACGCTTCGGAGTCGGATCTGGCGGTGGGTGACCCTGGGGGTCGTCCTGGAGACCCGTGGCCGGGTGGTCGAGAGTGGCCGACCCCTGCACCGCTAGCCTCGGCGATGACGGAGGGAGTGCACGTGCGGCGGATTGCTCGATGGACAAGCGCCATCGCGGTCGCCGTACTCACCGTGCTCGCGGTCGGTGTCCTGTGCGCGGGAGGCGCGACGGCGGGCGAGCCCCCGGCCCCTGTCGGTCAGGAACGCTCGCACGGATGCCACGGTGCTCCGCTGCAGGACATCGAGCACGCCGCCGCAAGTCCGGTCCGTCTCGCCGACGACGGGACGAGTGCGCCGAACGTCGACCTCACCGTTCTCTGCGTCCGAACCGTTCCCGCAGGAGTGGTCCGCTCGGCGGTGCCGGACGACACTCCGCCGGCTCCCGCACGCGTATCGACAGCTGATCTACAGGTCTTCCGGATCTAGACACCGCTGCGCGCTCCCACGCCCGCAGACCCTTGTCAGATTCGGGATACCCGTATGTCGACGTCCTGTACTTCCCTGTCCGCCTGCCTCCCTGCTCCGCCGCCCGCCGGGGCCGGGGCCGTCGTCGCGCTCGCGGCCGGAGCCCTGGTCACCGGTGCTCAGGCCACCTACGACGAACTCGATCTCCAACTGGTCGACGACGAGGTCCGTCCGGTCGCGGCGCTGTCGCTCGAACCGGCCGCGATCCCGGCTCCCGACCGTCCCGCGGTCGTCACGCCCGTCGCTGCGTCCGAGCTCCCGGCCGCCGCCGATCCGGACGATCTCGCCGCCCTGGCGAAGGGCACCCGGATCGGACAGGGGTCCGCCCGGCGAGCCGACCAGCTCTCGGCCGCCCGGGCCGAGGGGGCCCCGGCCGCCGTGACGGCGGACGGCGGTGAGGTCACCGTGCAACCCGTCCGGGGCAGGATCACCTCGACGGCCGGTCCGCGCTGGGGCTCCACCCACTACGGCCTGGACATCGCCAACCGCATCGGGACCCCGATCTTCGCCGTCGCCGACGGTGTCGTGGAGAAGTCCGGTCCCGCGAACGGATTCGGACTGTGGGTGGTCGTCCGCCACCCCGACGGCAGCCGATCGGTGTACGGCCACATCAACCAGGCGTTCGTCGCGGCAGGGGAGCGCGTGGTGGCCGGGGACCGGATCGCCGAGGTGGGCAATCGCGGTCAGTCGACGGGGCCACACCTGCACCTGGAGATCCGGCAGGGCTCGGTGTCGGGCGAGAAGGTCGACCCTGTCGGATGGCTGAGAGCTCGCGGTCTGGAGCTGACCGGATGACGACGCAAGCCGGGGGTGCCTCAGATCGGAGGCCAGCCCCACCGTGCATAGCCGGAGACGGCATCAGCCATCACGGCCGACCACACCCCGCTGAGCATCAGGACGCCGGTGACCACCAGCATCACGCCGCCGGCGACCTCCAGACGGTGGGCGTTGCGGCGGAGCCAGGCGAATCGGTCGCGGCCACGCAGCAGAGCCCGTGCCAGCAGCAGGAAGGGAACCCCGAGCCCGAGCGCGTACGCGGCGAGAAGCACGACACCGGTCATGAGCCGGCCCGAGGTCGCGGCAACGGTGAGGATCGTCGCGAGCACCGGACCGACGCACGGGGTCCAGCCGAGCGCGAACGCCGCTCCCAGGCCGAACGAGCCGATCGTGCCGGATGTCGCCCGGGCCAGCCCGGGCCGGAACTCGCGGGCGATCAGCGGAATTCGGAGGACCCTGGTCATCCCGAGCCCGAGAACGACGACGACCACTCCGGCGACCAGGGTGAGGACGTCGAGGTTCTGCCGCAGCAGGAGCCCGACCGCCGAGGCCGTGAGACCCATGGCGACGAAGACCGCGCCGAACCCGGCCACGAACAGCGCTGGTCCCCGGTGCGGTCGCCCCCTGTCCTGACTACCGGAGCGGCTGACGAAGGAGACGTAGCCGGGCAGCAGCGGCAGGACGCACGGGGAGCTGAACGACACGGCCCCGGCGACGAGTGCGAGCGCCGTCATGGCCAGAAGTTCCACGACACCTCCGAGGTCGACCAGGGCCCCTGTGGACCTGGTATGCGAAGTATGTCATCTTCTACCGTCTGTAGAAGTCTGGGAGTCCTCGTGAACGATGCGTCGCCGGTGGCCCGTCTCGCAGGAGTACGGGTGGACCTGCACCGGGCCCCGGTCCTGCGCGATCTGGACCTGTGTCTCGAGCCTGGCGAGGTCGTCGGCCTGATGGGCGCCAACGGTTCGGGTAAGTCGACGCTGCTCTCCGTGCTCGCCACGCTCGTCCGCCCTACCGCGGGAACGGTCGAGCTGTTCGGCCGGCAGATCGACGCCACCAGCGCTCGCGCGGCGAGGTTGCGCGTCGCGCTCGTCGGGCACTCGGCGGCGCTCTACGACCAGCTCACCCTCGAGGAGAACCTGCGGCTGGTCGCTCGCCTCACCGGCCGTCCGCGTCGCCGGGTGCCCGAGGTGCTCGCCGATGTCGGTCTCGCTCGGGCGGCCGGTCGGCCGGCGATCGCCTGTTCGAAGGGAATGCGTAGGCGGGCGGAGCTCGCCCGGGTGATGCTCACCGAGCCCGACCTGCTGCTCCTGGACGAGGTGCACACCGGGCTCGATCACGATGCCGCTCCGTTGGTGGGCCGGGTTCTCGCAGAGGTGTGCGCCCGGGCGGGAGCAGGAGTCCTCGTCTCGCACGAGGCCGGAACGGTTGCGGACCTCTGTGACCGGACTGTCGGTCTGTGCTCCGGTCGGGTCGAGACGGTGCTAGGTCGATGACTCCGTCGGTGTCTCCACTGGCGCAGGCGGTCGTCCTCGCCCGCAAGGATCTGTCTGTCGACCGTCGTGCCGGTGAGGTCTTCGGGGTCGTGGCGCCGTTCGGTGCGGTCGCACTGTTCCTGGTGCCGTTGGGTGTGGGCGCCGAGACCGCCCTGCTGACCGCCGTCGGACCGGCGCTGTTCTGGTTGGTCGTGCTGCTCTTCGGAGTTCTCGTGACCATGCGGGGCGGCGCGGTCGACAACCCCGCCCATAGAGCGCTCCTGCATCTGTCCGGGGTGACACCCCGGGTCCGTCTGGCCGGTCGCGCCCTCGGGAACACGGCACTCCTGTTGGGGTTCCAGCTTGTCATCGCTCCGGTGGCGATCGTGCTCTACGCGCCGGACCTGGGTGGGTGGCCGTGGTTGCTGCCGATGGTCGTCCTCGTCGCTGCGGGCCTGGGCACGCTCGGCGCGTTCGCGGATCTCGTCTCCGAGGGGCTCGCCGGGCGCACCGCGCTCGGTCCCCTGCTCGTCACCCCGATCGCGGTGCCGTTGCTGCTCGGCGCCGTGGGAGTCGTCGACGCCACCCGCTACGAGCGCCCGGCGTGGCCGTGGCTCGTCCTCGTGCTGGCCGTCGACCTCGCTGTCGCGTTGTCGGCCGCGTGGTGCGTCCGGCACCTGGAGGACCAGACATGACCGAACCAAACATGATCGAACCTGATCTGACCCGGACGACTGCGGTGACACCGCGGACCGTCTTCGGCCGCCGGTTGCCCCTCGCGGTCGCGACCGCCGTCGTCATCGCGGCGGGCGCCGCGTTGCTCTCGCCGCCCGACCGGTTGCAGGGTGAGCTCGTACGGCTGATGTACGTGCACGTCCCCGCGGCGTGGACGGCGTTCCTCGCCTACGGCGTGACCCTCGTAGCCGGCCTGGTCTGGTTGCGGCGGCGCACCGCTGTCTGGGATCGGCTGGCGGCATCGAGCGCGGAGGCCGGGGTGTTCTTCACCGGTCTCGCCATCGGCCTGGGCTCGATCTGGGGTCGACCTACCTGGGGCGTGTGGTGGACGTGGGACGCCCGGCTCGTGACCACGGCGTTGCTGTTCTTCGTCTACCTCGGCTACCTCGCCCTGCGGCGCGCGATCGACGACCCGGTCGCTCGGGCCCGTCGGTCGGCGGTGTTCGGCGTCGTCGCCTTCGCCATGGTCCCGCTCGTGCACTTCTCGGTGCTGTGGTGGCGCACGCTGCACCAGCCGCCGTCGCTGCTGCGTCCCGCTGCACCGGCGATCGGCGGCGGGATGCTGGCAGCGCTGCTGCTTTCCGTCCTGGCCTTCACCGTCCTCTACGTGCTGGTCGTCCGGACCCGGATGCGGATCACCGCCGCCGAGGACGCCGCAGACGCTGCTGAGAGCGCGGGCGACCGGCCGGTCGCCGGTGATGCCGTGACCGCACCCCGAGGGGAGACCGAGTGATGACGCAGTGGGCCTGGGTGGTTCTCGGGTACGGCGTGACCGTGACCGCGACCGTCGCCTATCTCGGGGTGCTCCTGCGGGCCGCCGCCCGGATCGGCGAGAGAACGGAGGAGAGGCGATGACGACCTCACACACCCGTGAACGCCGTGTCGTGCGGCGCTATCGCCTGCTCGGCGCTTCTGCGACCGGTGTCCTGGCCGTGCTGGTCGGCCTGCTGCTGTTCGGCAACCTGAACGGCAACCTCGTCTACTACCTCGAGCCCGACGAGGCGCTGGCCCAGCGCACGAGCCAGTCCGACGGCACCCGGTTCCAGCTCGGCGGCCTCGTCGCGGACGGCACTGTCGTCGGAGAACCAGGCCGGGTGCAGTTCGAGGTGACGTCCTCGGCCGGGCCGGACGGTGTCCGGGTGCCCGTGGAGTTCAGTGGCGCCCCGGCTCAGCTGTTCGGCGCCGGCGTCGGGGTCGTGCTCGAAGGGGAGTGGCGGGGGGACACCTTCGTCTCGGACTCGATGAAGGTGAAGCACGACGAGAACTACCAGCCGCCCGGCGACGAGGGTTCGGCATGACGACGGCGGTGCCCTCCGCCGGGTGGACCGGCCTCATGCTCGGCCTCGCAGGGTCGGTGGTGCTGGCGGTCCTCGGCTTCCTCGCCCAGCACCGGCCCGGTGCCGTGCGTCGCAGGCAGCTGCTGGTCGGGGCGGGTTTCATGCTCGGTGGTTCGGTGCTCGCGATGGCAGCGCTCCAGGTCGCCCTGCTGACCGACAACTTCGCCGTTTCCTACGTCGCCGAGAACCACTCCCGTGCCACCTCGACGTTCTTCAGCATCACCGGGGCCTGGGCGGCGCTCGAGGGCAGCCTGGTCCTGTGGGTGCTCGTCCTGTCCGGATTCACCGCAGCGGTGATGCACGGGGTACGCGACACCGATGACCGGCTGGGCACCGGGGCGCTCGGCGTGCTGGGTTCAGTCGGCGCCTTCTTCTTCGGGCTGGTCGTGCTGGCGGGCAATCCTTTCGAGATTCTTGCCGAGGTACCAGCAGACGGGCCCGGGCCGAACCCGATCCTCGCCGACCACGTGCTCATGGCCGTCCACCCGCCCTTGCTGTATGTGGGCTACGTCGGTCTCACGGTGCCGTTCGCGTTCGCGATGTCCGCACTGCTCGGCAGCGTTGCGGGAGTGGAGTGGCTGCGCCGCACCCGCCGCGCGAACCTGACGGCCTGGAGCTTCCTCACCGCGGGTCTCGTGGTGGGCGCCTGGTGGTCCTACGAGGTCCTGGGCTGGGGCGGCTACTGGGCCTGGGACCCGGTGGAGAACGCCGCACTGGTTCCGTGGCTCGTCGCCACCGCCTTCCTGCACTCGGCCGTGGTACAGGTCCGGCGGGGGATGTTGCAGTCCTGGAACTTCGTCCTGGTTCTGGCGGCATTCGCCCTCACCGTCCTGGGCACGTTCCTCACCCGGAGTGCGGTCGTCCAGTCGGTACACAGCTTCAGCCAGTCCGACGTGGGCCCACCGCTGCTGGTGTTCTTCGTCGTCGTGGTGGTGACCGGGTTCGTGCTCATCGCACTGCGTGCCGAGCGCATCGCCTCCCGGGGCGGTCCCGAGTCGCTGGCCAGCCGAGAGGGCATGTTCCTGCTGAACAACCTGCTCCTGAGTCTGTTCGCGTTCGTGGTGCTGCTCGGAACCCTCTACCCGGTCGTCCTCGAGGCGATCACCGCCGAGCAGGTGTCGGTCGGACGGCCGTTCTTCGACCGGATGGCGGTCCCGCTCGGGTTCGCCCTGCTCCTCGCGATGTGGGCCGGCCCGGTCACCCCGTACCGCCATGCGTCGCCGGCGGTGGTCTGGAGACGCCTGCGCGTGCCGCTGCTCCTCGCGGCCTGTGCCGCGACGACTGCGGTCCTCGCCGGGGTGCGCTCACCGGGGGTCCTGGCCGTCGTGGCCCTGGCTACCGGGATCGCGTCGAGCACCGTGCGCCAAGCCCTGATGACCGCCCCCGCACGGACTCCCGCCGGTCTGTGGCGCCTAATCTGCGGGCAGCGCGGATACTCGGGCGGGCAGCTGGCCCACCTCGGTGTTGCTCTCTTCGTCGTGGTCGTCGCCACCTCATCCGGTCTGGCCGAACGGAGCACCGTCACCGTCGACCGTGGAGAGTCCGTCGAGTTCGCCGGCTACACGCTGACCTTCGACTACGTCGACGAACACGAGCTGCCCGACCGGCTGGTCACCGACGCACACCTGACCGTCACCGACGGGGAGCGCGTCGTCCGGGAGATGTCACCGCTACTGAACTCCTTCCCCGGCAGGCCACAGGCGGTCGGCAACCCCGACGTATGGACGACCCCGACACAGGACGTCTACGTCGCCCTCGGGAACCTGGAGCCCGAGCGCGTCACGCTCAACCTGTTCCGCTACCCGCTGATGGTCTGGATGTGGGTCGGCGGGGGCATGGTCGCGGCCGGCGGGTTCTGGGCGTTGGGCCGGCCGCGCCGGACCGCGCGGACCGCGGTCGATCCTGGCATGTCGCGGTCCGGGGAACCGGTGAACAGTGATGCCTAGCCCGCGCGAGAGAGCGGTCTCCGTCGTGATTGGCGGGACGACCCTCCTGCTGACCGTCGCCGTCGCACTGGTGCTCGCCATGGCCCCCGCAGCGGAGCAGGACCGGGTGCAGGAACTGGCCGAGCGGTTGCGCTGCCCGGTCTGCACGAGCGTGTCGGTCGCCGAGTCGCCGTCGGACACCGCTGTCGCGATGCGGCAGGTGATCGAGGACCAAGTGGCGGCGGGGCGGTCGGACGACGAGATCGAGGCCTACTTCCGTGCCCGGTACGGCGACTGGGCGGTGATCGACCCACCCGAGTCGGGCAGCACGCTGCTCCTGTGGCTGCTGCCCGTCGCGGCGACGGTCGCAGGTGCGGCACTGCTGCTGTCCCGCCGGTTCCGGCGCGCCTGCCTCGACGCGCCGGAACCGTCCGAGGCGGATCAGGCACGAGTCGACCAGGCGCTCGACCGGAGCCGCGAATCGCAGGCGCAGCGGGGGCTCGAGCCGTGAGCCGGGATGACGAGATCGCCGACCAGGCGCTTCAGGACATCCTGGAACTCGAGGCGCAGGTCGCCGGAGGCGAGATCGACGAGGAACGAGCCCGGCGGATGCGCCGGCACTATGTCTGCGTCGCCGCCGAGGCGATGGCCTCGCCGGACGACACCGGATCGTCCGGCCCCCGGATCCCGGCAGGTCGTGCGCCCCGTCCGTGGACACTCGCCTACGTGCTGGGCGCCACGGTGGCGCTGGTCGCCGGGATCATCGTGCTCCCGGCGTCGATCGTGGAGCGCCCCGAAGGTGGAGCGGTCACCGGGATCGAACCGATGGCCGACGCCCCCGGTGAGGCCCCGGTGGTCGACCCGGCCGCCGTCGACGACGAACAGCTGGAGCAGGTGGTCGCCGAGAACCCCGAGGTGATCGGGATGCGGTTGGCCCTGGCGGACCGCTACGTCGCGGCAGGCGACCATGGTGCCGCGATGCGCCACTACCTCGAGGCAGTCCGCCTCCGCCCCGACGACCCGCAGGTCCGCACGCGGCTGGCCTGGCTGCTGCTGACGATCGGGCAGACCGGACCGGCCCTCGAGAACGCCGACCGGGCACTCGCCCTGAGCCCCGGCTCCCCTGACGCGGCCTGGGTCCGGGCGAATGTGCTGATCGACGGCACCGGCGACGTGCCCGGTGGCGTCGGTGTCCTCGACGGCCTGCTGGCCCGTCCGGACCTCACCCCGGACATCCGGAGCCAGGTGGAGGACCTGCGCCGCCGCGCACTGACCGACCCAGGAGGTGGGCAATGACGACGCGCACTCGTCGATGGAGTGGGGTCCGCGCAGCGGCGGTCGCCGTGGTCGTCGTGGCGATCGGGGTCGGTGCCGTGTTCGGTTGGCGCCTTGTCGGAGGATCGACGGTCGTCGACAGCCCGCTGATCGGCCGCCCGGCCCCGGCAGCGGCCCTGCCGCAACTGGACGCCGGCGGCACGGTCTCACTGGCCGACCTCCGCGGTGACGTGGTCGTCGTCAACTTCTGGGCCTCGTGGTGCGTCGCGTGCCGTGGCGAGCATCCGGTCCTCGTGGAAGCGGCCCGTGACTACCGGGACCGTGGGGTGATCTTCCTCGGCGTCGACTACCAGGACTCGCCGGACTCGGCCCGGGCGTTCCTCGACGAACTCGGCCGCGGCGGCCCGAACTATCTCTACGTCAGCGACCCGGGATCGCGCGCCGCGCTGGACTTCGGGCTCTTCGGAGTCCCAGAGACCTTCGTCCTCGATCCCGACGGCGTGATCGCAGCAAAGATCACCGGGCCGGTGACGACGGGGCAGCTGGACGGTGTTCTCGAGACCGTGCTCGCCGGGGAACGCCCCGAACCCGGGACACCCGGGTCCGTCCAGCCCGCACCGGGCGCGCCCTACAGGTCCCCCCGATGACGGCGCCGCCCACCACCGGACGGGTGCCGGACGGTCCCGGTCGCAGGCGGTTGCCGTGGAGCGTCCTGCTGCTCGCCCTCCTCCTGCCCGTGGCGATGGGATGTCTGCCGGGCCCCGAGGCCACCGCAGGTCCGGCGGCGTCCGCCATCGGAGCCTCGGCGACCGCGGTGGTGCCCACCGCCGCAGAGCAGGATCACGACGGCTGCCCGTTGCAGCCTCTCTGTCCGCACGATGCCGGGCAGGACCACGCCCCCGACGACGCCCCGCCCCGCCTGGCCGGTCCGGCCCCGTCCGATCTGCTGTGTCCATCGGCCCAGGGCGTCGATGGGATCCGCGGGGAGTCCGGGACGGCCACAGTCCCACGCGGCGAGCCGATCGTCCTTCCCGCCGTCCGCACGCCGGTCTCGGTCCTCTGCGTCGACCGGAACTGAACGACCGCACGAGCCGGCGCCTGTTCGCCCCCGCGACCGGCCCGCCCGTCATGTCAGTCCCGACACCCGCGGCCCCACAGCCGCAGAGCCCGAGGTCTCCCATGCCCCGCAAGACCCGCACGCGTTCGACGCCCTCGCTCCCCGCCAAGGGCGGGATGTCCAACCTGACGTTCTCCCTGATCATCGTCGTGGTGTTCGTCGTCGGAGTCGGCACCCTGTTCGGCATCAGCCGCTTCAACGCCGACGACACGTCGGACGCTGCGGCGGTCGCCGTCCGCGAGAACAGCCTGAGGCTGTCGAGTGCACCAGGCGCCACCGTCGACTTCGTAGAGTTCCTCGACTTCGAATGCGAGGCGTGCGGCGCCGCCTACCCCGCGATCGAGCGGCTGCGCCAGGAGTACGGCGACCGTGTCAACTTCGTCATCCGGTACTTCCCGGTGCAGAGCCACGCCAACGCCGAGCGGGCCGCTCGCGCCGTCGAGGCCGCTGCACAGCAGGGCGCGCTCGAACCGATGTACAAGCGGATGTTCGAGACACAGGCCCAGTGGGGGGAGCAGCAGGTGCCGATGGACGACCGGTTCCGCGGCTACGCCCGTGATCTGGGCCTGGACCTGGTTCGCTTCGACGTGGCCTACAACGACCCGGCCACCATGGATCGTATCGACGCCGACCGGAACGACGGCCTGAGCCTCGGAGTGCAGGGCACACCGACGTTCTTCGTGAACGGCGAGCGAGTCACGGTTCAGACCTTCGACGATCTTCGCCGGGCCCTCGACGATGCGCTCGCCGGGAGCTGAGGCTAGTCGCCGGGCGACCCCGTCGGTGCCTGCCGTGCTGACCGGACTGGCCGTGCTGAGTTCCGCGGTCGTCGCTGCCTGGGCCTGCCTGCGGTTCACCGCCACGGACGACCGGGGTACCTCGGTCCCCGGCCGTCGCCGGTGATGCAGGGGGAGCGACGAGCTGATGTGCGCTGGAACCGCATATTCTACGCTGTGTCGGAGTTCGAGGGAGCCGACGGTGGAGCTGGTCACGTGATGTCGAATCGGGGTGCGGTCGTGCTGGCCGTCCTCGGCGCGCTCCTGGGTCTGCTGGCTCTGCACCCGTTGTCGGCGGCGTACGCGGGAGTGGCCCCGCACCCGGCTGCGGTGACCGCGGAGCCCGCCTCCGCCGCAGCTGCGTCGTCGACGCTCAACGCCGGCGCCGGGCATGTCGTGGGGTGTCCGGAGTCGCCCGCCGACGGGCACCCTGCGCCGCTGTCGCCGAGCCGTGACGACGATCGGCCGATGCCCACGCTCGTGGGCACGATGGCGGCGACGTCCCCTGCCGGGTGGGCAACAGCTATTCGGTCGCCGATCACTGCAGAACCGCCTGCGCTCGCGGGGACACGTCTCCTGATCGGGATCTGCGTCTCCCGGACGTAGATGCGCACGCGAGGCCCCGCCTCGCCTGTCGCCGTCCCGCGCGGTCCTCCGCGTGGATGCCCCTCGGCGGCGGTCGTCTCGACGACCGCCGCCCCTGCTCTGTTCCGCGCCCGGATCCGGCTCGTCGTCGACGACCCGGATCGCCGCACGGACCCGAAAGGACTCCAACGATGACCCAGGTCGGTCCACGACCGGTGACGGTTCGCCCGAACCCGACGCGCTCCACCGGGAAGGGGTCCACGTTTCTCAGGATGCTGAGGACGACGGATCCGAAGGACATCGCGATCCTGTACCTCTGCACGTCGTTCGCGTTCTTCGCGGTCGGCGGCGTGATGGCGCTGCTGATCCGCGCCGAGCTCGCGCGACCGGAGCTGCAGTTCCTGTCCACCGAGCAGTACAACCAACTGTTCACGATGCACGGCACGATCATGCTGCTGCTGTTCGCGACGCCGATCCTGTTCGGCTTCGCCAACTACATCGTGCCGCTGCAGATCGGCGCGCCCGACGTGGCGTTCCCCCGGTTGAACTCGTTCTCGTACTGGCTCTACCTGTTCGGCGGGATCATCGTCGTCTCCGGGTTCCTGACCCCGGGCGGCGCCGCGGACTTCGGCTGGTTCGCCTACACCCCGCTGTCCGACGCGATCCGCTCGCCGGGCGTCGGTGGCGACCTGTGGATCATGGGCCTGGTCGTCTCCGGCCTGGGCACGATCCTGGGTGGCGTCAACTTCATCACCACGATCGTCTGCATGCGCGCGCCGGGCATGACGATGTTCCGGCTGCCGGTCTTCACCTGGAACATCTTCATCACCGCGCTGCTGATCCTGATCGCGTTCCCGATCCTGACCGCGGCCCTGCTGGGCCTGGCCGCGGACCGGCACCTCGGTGCGAACGTGTTCAACCCGGAGCACGGCGGTGTGGTGCTCTGGCAGCACCTGTTCTGGTTCTTCGGCCATCCCGAGGTCTACATCGTCGCGCTGCCGTTCTTCGGCATCGTGTCGGAGATCTTCCCGGTCTTCTCGCGCAAGCCGCTGTTCGGCTACAAGGGCCTCGTCTTCGCGACGATCGCGATCGCGGCGCTGTCGGTCGCGGTGTGGGCGCACCACATGTACGCCACCGGCGCGGTCATGCTGGCGTTCTTCTCCTTCACCACGTTCCTGATCGCGATCCCGACGGGCGTCAAGTTCGTCAACTGGATCGGGACCCTGTGGAAGGGCAAGATCACCTACGAGACGCCGATGCTGTTCTCGGTCGGCTTCCTCGTCACGTTCCTCTTCGGTGGCCTGACCGGCATCCTGCTCGCGATGCCGCCGGTGGACTTCCACGTGTCGGACACGTACTTCGTCGTCGCGCACTTCCACTACGTGCTCTACGGCACGATCGTGTTCGCGACGTTCGGCGGGATCTACTTCTGGTTCCCGAAGATGACCGGGCGGTTCCTCGACGAGACCCTCGGCAAGATCCACTTCTGGCTGACCTTCGTCGGGTTCCACCTGACGTTCCTGGTGCAGCACTGGCTGGGCAACGAGGGCTACCCGCGCCGGTACGCCGACTACCTGCCGATGGACGGCTTCACGACGCTGAACATGATCTCCTCGATCGGTGCGTTCGTGCTCGGTGCGTCGACGCTGCCGTTCTTCTACAACGTGTTCAAGAGCTACCGGTTCGGTCGCGTCGTGCAGTCCGACGACCCGTGGGGCTTCGGCAACTCGCTGGAGTGGGCGACCTCCTGCCCGCCGCCGCGGCACAACTTCACCGAGCTGCCCCGGATCCGGTCCGAGCGTCCGGCGTTCGACCTCCACTACCCCCATATCGTGCAGCGAGCACGAGCGGAGGCGCACGTCGGCGGGAGGGCGCACCTGACGGAGGTGCTGGCCAAGGAGATCGCCAAGGAGTCCATGCCGAGCGAAGACCCGAGGGAGAACTGAGTCGCGTGACAGATCGTCACTCCACCGGCACTGGGCGCGAGCTCGGGACGATCGACGGGGACGACGCCACGGCCGGTCCGGTGGAGTTCCACGTGTTCGCGATCGGAGGGATGACGTGTGCGGCGTGTGCTGGACGTGTCGAACGGAAGCTGAACAAGGTCGACGGGGTGGTGGCGACGGTCAATCTCGCCACCGAGCGTGCCCGGGTCGCCGTTCCGTCCGGTAGCGATCCCCGCTCGCTCGCCAGGATCGTCGAACGTGCCGGTTACACCGCACGGCCCCTGCCTCCCGCCCAGGATCTCGCTGGTGGCGGCGCAGCGACCCGGACGCATGATCTCCGCCGCCGGCTCGCCGTCGCGGCGGTGCTCGCCATGCCGCTGGCTGACCTGTCGCTCGCGCTCTCCCTGTTCCCCGAGCTGCGCTTCGCCGGCTGGGAGTGGGTCTTCCTCGGGCTGGCGTTGCCGATGGTGCTCTGGTGCGGGTGGCCGTTCCATCGGGCCGCGTGGATCGCGGCCCGCCGCGGCGGGGCGACGATGGACACGCTGGTATCGGTCGGCACGCTCGCGGCGACCTGCTGGTCGCTGTGGATCATGCTTCGAGGGGGCGAGGCGGAGCCGGGCTTCGGCACCGGGTGGGCGGCCCTCACCCGGACCGACGACGCGCTCTACCTCGACGTCGCGGCAGTCGTGATCACCTTCCTGCTCGCGGGACGCTACTTCGAAGCACATGCGAAACGTTCGGCAGGATCGGCGTTGAGTGCACTGCTCGGCTGGGGCGCGAAGGACGTCGAGGTCATGCGCGACGGTGGGTCCGTCCGGTTCCGGTGGGCGAGCTGCGGGTCGGCGAGCTGTTCACCGTCCGGCTAGGCGAGAAGATCGCCACGGACGGTCTCGTCGAGGAGGACCGTTCCGCTGTGGACACCGGTATGGCGACCGGCGAGTCGGTCCCGCGCGACGCGTTCGGGCCGGGTTCGGGGCGGCCCGAGCCCGGTCGGGCGATGCTCAGGTGCGCCATAAGGTACGGAAACATCGGCGAGTCCCCTCCCTGCCCGGGGCCGAGGAGCACCACCAGCGGCCGACCCTGGCCGTCAACCAGCTGGTGGATCTTCGTTCCGAGTCCGCCGCGGGACCGGCCGAGCGCGTGATCGCCCGGCTCGACGCCCAGATTCGTGTAGTTCGATCCGGCCCCCTGCGTCGCGTTTGAGGGTGGCGGCGTGCTGGTGGGCGCGGATGATCGTGGAGTCCACACTCACCGCCCAGTTGACCAACTCGGCCGCGTCGGCGTCGACCAGCAGAGCAGCGAGAACGTGGTCCCAAGTGCCGTCGCCGCTGTAGCGGCGGTGCCGTTTCCACAACGTCTGCCACGGCCTGAACGCAGCGGGACATCACGCCAGGGCAGCACCGGTACCGGTAGATGATCCCCTCGAGCACTCGACGGTCATCGTGGAACGGACGCCCGCGACGACCATCGGAGGAGGGCAACAGCGGCGCCAGACGGATCCACTGAGCATCGGTCGGGACGGCAGTGCGCGGCACCGTTCAAGCATCGCGCGCCCCGAACCGTCAGTTTCGGAGATATGCCCTGGGACTCGCGATGGCAGCTGTCGTCCTCGCGAACCGCCCCGGTGCCACGCAGCGCACCTTCGACAACTATCGGCTGGGAGTGCTCGCCGCCGTCGTCAACGGCTTGAGCACGTGCTCAAGCACTGCTCGCAGGGCCACGAGCGCGTCGGCCACGAGGAGTGGCACCTTTCGCGGGATCGGAGCCACGCGGCTTACGACGGTTCGGCTGATCCTGCCTACCGGCACCTCAACCAACCCGATGACATCGTCGACCTGGGTCTGAGACACGAACAGAAGGTCGAAGATCTGGCTGATCAGCTCGTCCGTGTGCGAGAGCGGCGCGGCGACTCCGAGGTGACGCTCGGGGAGCCAATCGAGCGTGTCGTCCGACATGACCGGATCCTACGCAGCGTCCACGCTGTCTACATCAAGGTACCGGGGTCGACTGTCTGCAGCCCGTGACCGCACTGCGCCAGCCGGTACCCGTGGAGTCGTTCATGGCTCTGCGTCTGCGGTAACGCTTCATGCTGATGATCCGATAGGGAGTCGCCATTGCCCGCCAGCGTGGATTGTCATGAGGAGGCGTTCCCTAGTTGACGGAGATCAAGCGTCGCGTGGTCAGCGGCGGGGAGCTATGGTGGCTTCGCGAAGGCCCAGGGGCACACGGCCAGGAGCCGAAGGACGTCCACGTGGTCGCGGATGCGCTGGCGGGAAGCTTCCGGTTCGTGGAGGAGTCAAGTTCGGCGCACGGCCTGCGAAAGCCTCAGCTGGGTGCCCTGCACGCGGTTCTCGCCCACCGGTCCACCGAGGAGGCCGAGCCGATCACCATTGTGATGCCGACTGGCACCGGCAAGACGGAGACGATGCTCGCGGCGTACTGCTACGAGCCGTCGCGGACGATGGTCGTCGTTCCGTCGGACGCGCTGCGTACTCAGATCGCCGAGAAATTCGTGACCCTCGGCGTGCTCGCAGAGGTGGGGGCAGTCATTGGTGGCTTCCTATGCCCGGCCGTACTGGTGCTCAGCAGCGGCTTGACAACGGTGGAGGAGGCCGATGAGCTGCTCGACGGCACCAACGTCATCGTGGCGACGGCTCAGGCGCTCGACAAATGCTCCGAGCCCGCTCGCACGCGGCTCACGGGTGGTTGCACACGCTTGTTCGTCGACGAGGCGCACCATGTCGGCGCGCGGACATGGCGGGAGATCGTCGATCTTTTCTCCGATCGCGAGGTAGTCCAGTTCACCGCTACGCCCTACCGTGAGGACGGCCGACATCTGGGTGGTCGCGTCGCCTATGCATATCCGTTGCGACTAGCCCAAAAGCACGGATACTTCGCGCGAGTCAACTATCGGTCCATCATCGACCTTTCCGACCCCGATCGCGCGGTCGCGACCGCCGCCGTCGAACAGCTGCGGGCGGACCTGGATGCCGGTTACGACCACTTGCTGATGGCACGTGTCAGCTCGGTCGAACGCGCGAAGCAGGTTGTCGCGCTGTACGAGGAGCTCGCTCCAGATCTGCATCCACTGCGGATCGACACCGGGCTCGCGGGCTCGACCCGCCGTAAGCGCCAGGATAGGCTCGGGCAGGACTGTCGCATCGTGGTATGCGTCAACATGCTCGGCGAGGGTTTCGACCTGCCGAATCTCAAGATCGCAGCCGTCCACGATCCCCAGAAGAGCCTCGCCGTAACGCTGCAGTTCATCGGGCGCTTCACCCGCACCGGTAGCGGAACCCTCGGTGAGGCATCCGCATTCGTGCCGCTGCAGGTGACCGGCGTCGACGAACGACTCCGCAAGCTCTACGGCGAGGACGCGGACTGGAACGAGGTCATCCAGGACCTGACCGAGCGCGGCGTCGGGCGAGAGAAGGCTCGATCCGACTTCGAGCGGGGCTTCGGTTCCCTGCCCCGCGAGATAGCGATGCGCAGCATCCACCCCAAGATGAGCACGGTCGTCTACCAGACCCCGACCGCCCCGCGGTGGCGGCCGGAGGGCGTGTACGACCTGTTCGAGGACCGACTGCTGACCACACAGCTAGGTATCAACAACAGCGGCAAGGTCGTGTGGTGGGTGTCGCGCCAGCCCACGCCCGTCCGATGGGGAGAATTCGCGAGCTTCAACGAACTCGTCCACCACCTCTATGTGGCCCATCTCGACGACTCGGCCGGGTTCCTCTACATCAACAGCACCGACAACAACTCGCTTCACGAGGACATCGCGAGGACCGTCTGCGGCGACAGCGTCACTCTACTGAGGGGAGAGAGCGTCTACCGAATCCTCGCGCAGGTGCAGCGTCGCATCCCCACTAACGTCGGTCTTCTCGACTCGGTCAGCCGGAACAGACGGTTCTCCATGCACGTCGGGCAGGACGTCCTCCACGCCTGGCGCGGCGAGGGCGGAACGAAGATGAAGACCAACATCTTCGCACACGGATTCACCGACGGCCGAGCCGTTAGCTTCGGGGCGTCCCGGAAGGGACGAGTGTGGAGCCACGAGCGGGCGCGCGACATCCACGACTGGGTCCGGTGGGCAAAGCGCGTCGGCCCGGTGATTACCGACACGTCGATCTCGCTGGAAACCGTGATGTCGGGCTTCTTGCTCCCGAAGCCGGCCACCGAGCGCCCACCGCTCGTGCCGCTATCGATCGAGTGGCCACACCATCTCGTCGCCACCATGAGCGAGAATCGAAAAGTCTTGTACAGCGATGCGGAGTTCTCGCTGCTCGACACCGAGCTCACGCTGATCGCCCACACGACGGACGGCCCGTTGCAGTTCGCGCTGCGAACCCCGGAGTGGTCGCTCCAGTTCGCGTTCGAATTCGACGAGAATGAGCCGCCGAGGATCCGTCCGATCGGCGAGGACGGAGTCGTCACGACACCGTCGGGGCGCGGCAGCCTCGCGGCGTTCCTCACAGCTCACGGGCTATTGGTCACGTTCGAGAACGAGCTCGTCCTGGTCGAGCAAGGCTATCTTCTCCAGCCGGACCGCGAGCGTCGACTGTTCCCCACCGACTCGATCGAAGTGTTCGACTGGTCCGGAATCGAGATCAAACGTGAGTCGCAAGGCCCGGACCGGGACCCCAGCACTGTCCAGCACCGCGCCATTGACATCTTCTCCACGGAGTCCGACTGGGAACTCATCGTCGACGACGACGGCACCGGTGAGCTAGCCGACGTAGTCTTCCTGCGTCGGGTCGACGACGAACTGGAAGTGCTGCTCGCGCACTGCAAGTACTCTTCCGAGGAGAAGCCGGGCGCCCGTATCGGCGATCTCTATGACGTCTGCGGTCAGGCCATGAAAATGAACCGGGCGAAGTCCATGCCGGAACTGCTCACCAAGCGCCTATTCCGCAGAGAGAACGAGCGCGTTGCAGCCGGGAGGAGCGGGATTCTCACCGGAGATATCGAGACTCTGGCAGCCGTGGTCCGGGAGGCCCGCTTTCGCCGACTACGCGTGACCGTCGCAATTATTCAGCCTGGCATGTCGAAGATGAAGGCGAGTGAGGACATGCGCGCGCTGCTTGGAGCGGCTGACCGCTTCCTCTCAGAGAAATACGACATGACTCTCCGGGTCGTCGCCAGCCCGTGAGCAGCAGAAAGCCTCCCTGGTTCTAGTGCCTCGTCACGCAACGTTGGGTAGGTAGTCCGGTCTGCGGATCTTGGACTCAGGTGCGAACCGGCGTTTCGGTCGGGCGCGGCGGTCGGACCAGCGGACGTAGCCGGCGATAGCGGCTTCTTGAGCGGTGTGGACACATGGTGTGGTCGATCGGTTGCAGCTGGATCGTCGCGAGGCGCCGTCTGTTGGGAAAGCCGGGACGAGAAGGTGGGTGGGTGGTCTCGGTAGGCACGATGTGCCCCGTACCGTCGTGACTCATGGGCACCGAGGAACCATTCCACTCAGGATCGTTGGCGATCGAGTGGCGTGAGGTCGGTTCCGGCGTCGTGGTCAGCGTCGGTGGCGACATCGACTACGACACCGGACCAGAGCTGCGGGAAGCAGTCGGTACGGCGTTGGGCGGCCCGACCACCCTGCTCGTCATCGACCTGACGCGCATCACGTTCCTCGGTTCAGCAGGGGTTTCGGAGCTGTTGTTCGCCGAGGGATATGCCCGTGAGGTGGGTAAACAACTTCGGGTGGTCTCCGGTCGCGACCAGCGGGCGGTGCGTCGGCCGCTGCAGGTGACCCGGGTCGACGAGATGCTGGCGCTCTTCGATGACCTGGACACCGCTCTGCGTGCTCCGTCGTGCTGAACTGGCAGCGTGCCGCTCGACGTGCCCCTCGATCGGGCGGTGACGTCGCCTTCGTTGCTGTGGGGGCGACAGACAGTCACCGTGGCACTGCACTAGGCTCCACGCGCTACCGCTCCCCAGCGGCAGTGTGGTGTCCTCGCCCGCTCCCCAGCTGGCGAGGACACCACCATCACGGATCTCGGCTTGCCCTGAATCCCCCGACGCAGAGCCGCCCCGTGGCCACGGCGCCGTCGCCCAAACGCGACAGAGCAGCGCCGTCAGGGTATTGAATACCCTGTGCCGGTGCGGTTTCGCGCTGGAACCGGCCTTGTGCTGCAATCGTCACATTCGTTGACCTGTGTCAATGGACGCGTCGGAGGAAGCTGGGTGCCTTGACCGACGGGCCGGTGGGGGAGCGACGAGCAGCTCGGGTTTCTGGCCGAGTCTGCGGAGATCGTCGGGGCGTCAGTGTCCGAGGTAGCCCTGGTAGCTGCTGTCTCGACCGAGTAAGGGCCGACCGGGCGCCGGGCCAGGTCGATTCTGGCTGTGGTCGAGCGGCGCTGCTGCCCGCCCCGGGCGAAACAGGCCCGAGGAGCGTGCGCCGGGAGCCGACCGAGTGGGTCGACCGAGGGGAGGTGAGGTCTGGGTCGTCACCACTGCTACCTGCTGAGGAGACCAGTGCCGGGTGTCGCGGTGACCGCGCCGCGTGCGCCGGACCGGTGGGGTTCTGCCTGCGGGCAGCGGCCCTACCCCTCGTCGCGGGCGTCGCCTGCCGCACGATGTCTGCGCTACCCTGCGCAGTGCGTTGGTACGACTGTCACATCGATCGCACAGGAGCACGGGCGACGAGGTTCGCCCACACCACTCACGAGGTAGCCGAGATGGTCGGTTTCGAGCCTTCGGCCGAGAATGACGAGGCATCCGCCGCGACCCGGGACGACGCCGCTCACGCCCGGGATCTGGAGTCGCAACGACGTGATGACGCCGCGGAGCGGCGAGACGCCGCCGCCGACGCGCGTGACCTGTTCTCCGGTGAGATCCGTGCGGACTTCGACATCCGATTGGGCGAGCTCGGTCGGGATCTACTTGAGCGAGTCACCCGCAAAGAGGGTCTCACGATCGATCCGGGCGAGTGGCCCGATATCAGCCCGGCCGCGCTCGTGCGATTGCGCGCCTACCTCGCGGAGCAACAACGTCTTGCCGCGTCTGACCGGGCGGCTGTCGTGATGTTGCTCAGCGAGATCCGCAACGAGTTCCGGCTGCAACAACGCGATCGGCAAGAAGCCGCCTACGAACGTCTCGCCGCTGCAGGGGACCGGGACTCGGCCGCCGACGATCGCCGAGCCTGCCGGCGCGATCGCGATCACTCGTTGCAGGACCGGAGCCAGGCTGCCCTCGAGCGAGAGCTGGTGCGCCCCGCTGACCTCGAACACGACGAGGACCCCGCACTGGCTCTCCAGGAGCAGACCAGCCTCGCGCGGACCAAGATCGAGGAAGCCCGGCAGAAAATACTCGACACCCGAGAGTGGCTCGCCCGGACACGAGGCCCCCGCGAGACTCCCCCTCCGCCCACTACTGACGACGGTGCTGCGCCAAACCGATAAGGCATGTGACCCGCTGTCGCTGCGGTACCTGCCCTGAGATGACCGCCTGCGATGGCTCGAGGGCAGCGCACATGCGGAGCACGAGAATCTCCGGTGCCGGCGAGGGACGTTTGCCCGCCCAGATAGATACGAGTGGTCGTGCCGTGTGTAGAAGAGGAACCTTCGGAGCGCGTCGTGGGCCGGGGTGATCGGCACCGCAACGACGACACCTGAGGCAAGATCGTTGGATCTCGGACCGTTGCGCGACAGGCCCAGTGCCGCGACTCTGAACTGTTCCTGTGGTCCTTGTGTCCCACCCCTTCAAAACGCCGCCACTGCGTGACCTACCCGGGTCGCCTATCGGATGCGGATCAGCCCCCACAGGCCCTCGGTGAGCGCCCAGCGCAACGCCCCGGCCCGGTAGGCGTAGTCGCCGGGTTTGTCCGCAGTGAGCAGCAGGGTGCGGGTGCTGCCGGAGGACAGCGCTCCCAGCATCGCGGTTCGGGGGCCGGCGAGGAGGTCGCCCTCTGGCCAGTCGTGGCCGTGGACGGTGAAGGTGTGCGTGCGGGAGCGTCCGACGCCCATCACCAGGTGCAGCCGTATGAGCTCGCCTGGAGCGCAGCTCAGCACCGGCGTCGGTGGGTGCGGATCGGCCAGCGATGGCCGGTCCGGCGCGAGGTGCGCGCTGCGGCGGTTGATCGCCATTTGGCCAGCGGCCGCGGTCCCGAGATCGGCCACTGGGCGGGTCGGGTCGCTGTCGTGGAACAGGCGGTGGCCGTCGGTCAGCAGCAGCACGAGTTCATGTTCGGGTGGGTGTCCGGGCCGGCACAGCACGGCCTGTTCGCCGGTCCAGCACTGTCCGCCTGCCGGGCCTGCTGGATCGTGAGGTGTGGCATCCGGTGGTTCCACGACCAGGGCCCCTGCGAGCCCGCGGTGTCGGTGTGTGCGCATGTCGGCCCGGTCGGTGAGCAGCACCGCCCCGGGGTGCTCGGCGTACCAGCGGTAGGTGACCGAATGCCCTGGCTTGGCCGTGGTGTCAGGGTTGATTCCGACGTGCGCGCCGTCGGAATCGCGCGGGTCGTAGCGCAGCGCAGCGGCCTGCAGCGAGACCCGGCCGGAGACCTCCCGAGCGCCGGGCCGGTCTTCGCCCTGCAGCGGCGGGTCGAAAGGGCTCGCCGGTGGAGGCCCGGGCAGCTCGTTGGCCAGTGTGACCTGGACCCACTCGCCCGCGCGGGCGCGTAGTACGAGTGGGCCTGGAGGAGCTTCGCCGGGACGGTCGGCTTTGTCGGTTCGGTCGACGAGGTACTCCAACCCGAGGGGATCGGTCCGGTCCTGGCTGTAGCGGACCTCGCGGGCTCGGACCCGGACGTGGTAGCGGCGGGCGGCCTTGGCGTCGAACGGTGGTGGCGCAACGCGTGGAAACGCAGTGGGCAATGCGGGCAGCTCGCGCAGGTGAGTCTCGTGGAACCGGACGAGGCCCCAGCAACCCAGCCAGGTGTCGTCGGCGGCGGCCAGGGACCAGAGGTGATCGCCGGGGCCGACGGTCGGGTCGAGGTGGAGGGTGAAGGCCTGATCGGGGCCGAGGGTCTGCTGATTGTGCACTGTTGGGGCGTGCCGGCTGTCGGGTCGGGCGCGCCACCGCAGCCCGTGGGTGACGAAGCTGTGGTGCTGCGTGTGCGACCCCTGGTACAGGCGGACACGGATCGGTTCGCCCGGGTAGGCGCGCAGGATGGGTGTGGCGGGGTCGCCGTGGACGCTGCTGGAGAACCAGTCGGCGGGATCGCCGGGGCGCTCGTGCAGTGGCTCGCAGCGGTAGTCGACCGCCATGGCTCCGTGGGCGCCACTCTCTTCTGGTGCTGGTGCTGGTGCTGGTGGTGGTGGATTGATCGGATCGCCGGCCGGGCCGGGCCGGTGCTCGAGCAGCGGCACACTGTCGGCGACGCCGAGTACCTGTTCACGAAACTCCGTGCCGTCGGGCAGCTCGATCAGGGCTTGTGAGGCGTTGCCGACCTCTCGGCCTGGGGTGTCAGGTTCGCTCCACCGCGCGCCGGTGGGTTCGACGACCAGGCACCCGAACAGGCCGTGTCGGCGTCGTCGGTCGGGCAGTGCCCCGTCGTGGAACACGACGGGCCCGAGCTCGTCGTCGCAGTACCAGCGGTAGATCCAGGTCCGGTATCGCTGGTGGTCCTCGGCGCCGGCGTCGGCGGTGGTGGCCGCGGACAGGTAGTTCCAGCCGACGGCCGTGCCGTCGCCGACCAGCGGGTCGAACTTGACCAGGTGGGGGTGTAGCCCACATTCGGGTTGGAAGCCCAGCACGGCGTCGAGTGCGGTGTCGGCGTGACGGCCGGGAGGCAGCGCGTTGGTCAGGGTCAGTTCGACGATCTCACCCTTGGCCGCGCGGATCGCGATCGGCGCGACGTCGCGCTCTCCGGACTCGAGCTGCGCTCGGAAGGCCGCGACTCCTCCCGCCTCGTCGATCTCGTTCTGCAGCACGAACAGCATGCCGTGGGGGTCGTGCCACTCGCTGCGTGCCCCGCGGAAGTAGCTGATGTCGGCTTGTAGCGCGACCAGGTCGTAGCGGCGTACCGGTGCCTGCGGGTCGGAGGTGACCTTGGTGAAGGCTTCGCCGGGCTGTGGGTTCGGGCAGAAGGCGTCGCGTTCCAGCGCGGTCGGTTCTCGTCCCATCCCCGGTGGCATCGCCGGAGTGCGTGGCGGGCGGGGGGATCGCTGTGGGTAGATACCCGAGACGAAGGTGGGGAAGCCGGGCCGTTGGGCTGTCGGTGCTGGTGGCGGCTCGTGGCCGGGCAGGGGGCGCAGTGCGGGGATGGGGGTGCTGTCGGGGTAGCGGCCGGTCCCGTCCTGCATGACGTCGAACACTCGCCAGATCCCCCACGCCCCGGAGCGGTCGTGGGGTGCGTACCGCCAGAGTGCGTCACCGGTCGCGTGCTGTGTCGATCCTGCGCCGCCGATCGGTTCGATCGTGATGCCTTGCTGCGGGCCGATCGTGATCGAGTCGACGACGGGGGAGCGGTCGTCGCCCGGGGACGTGTGCCACTGGTGGAAGTGCAGGTGGAAGGTGTGGGCCTCGCGCACGCCGCCGTGGACCAGCCGGATTCGTGTGCGGTCTCCGCGATAGGCGCGCAGGAGCGGGGTGGCGGGGTCGCCGAACAACCAGGAGCTGTGGTGTTGCTCCTCGTCGGCGACCGCGTCGTATCCGGGGTGCAGGGCTCCAGCTTCGAGCAGGCGTCGGTAGGCCAGCGACCGCCCTCGAGCCGGCTCGGCTCGATAGCTGGTCGACATGGTCGACACCGTCGGATCCGGGGCCTGACGCCGGGCGCGCCGAGGTCCGGCTGGACCGTCTCGGTGAGAGTCGTGGTCGTCGTGGTGGTGGTCGCAAGGCGATCCGGCCGTGAGCAGGTCACCCCCGATGGCGGGGACGTGGGTGTGCGGGACCGGGCGGTCGCACCGGGCGGACCGTTGTGGTGCGTCGAGAGGGTTGTCGTTGGGTGTCTGGTCGTGCAGGAACACGACGTATTCGCGGAAGCTGGGTTGGCCGGGAAGGTGGACGTCGGCGTCGACCCCGTCTGTCGGGGCGCCGGTGACGGGATCGCTCCACGTGGCGCCGGCCGGTTCGACCACGAGCGCCCCGAACAGCCCGTGTAGCTGAGAGCTGTGCTCGCCGCCTCGCAGGTCGGCCAGATCGCCGAAGTGGAAGACCCCTTCGTTGCGACAGTCCCAGACGTAGCGGCGATGTCCACCGTGGGGGTCGGCCGCCGAGTCAGGATTGAAGCCGACGACACCGCCGTCAGCGCGTTCGACGTCGTATCCGACACCTTGCGGATGGATGCCGGCCCGCCGGGGCAGCTCGTTGCGGAAGTGGATGACCACACGTTCCCCGACCCGGGCCCGCAGGACCAGCGGGCGCACCAGCGGGTGCGGGTGGGGCAGCTCGTCGGGTGAATCGATCGGGTCCGGGAACGGTTGGGGCCAGTCGTGCTCGATCGCGCGCAGCTGCGGCTCGTCGCGGGCGAGCGCGTAGATCGTTCCGTTCCGGTCGTGGTCACCGTGATCGTTGTAGACGATCGGTACGCCGAGGGCGACGACGTCGTAGCTGCGGTCGTGGGTCATGCGCGGTGCCCCTCGTGGCGGCTGCGTCATCGCTGTCGCAGTCGGGGATGTGGGTGTCGGTGTCGCCCGGTCTCTGGCGCCGCCCTCCACGGCCGGCGGCGGACGATGGCCAGCGCTTCGGGCAGTCGGGCGTGGGCGAGCTGATGGTCAGGCCCGGTTGCAGGGCGCGTCGACCACCCACGGGCATCGGCACCGGGTGCGCTCGAGGTGTCGTTGCCGACGGGGCCCGGTGTCGGGGAGCCTGCGGCGGAACTGCTCCGTAGCATCTGACGGGGAGTCCCGCGGCGGGCCCCCTCGCCGCCTGGCGGCCAACCCCTCGTGGCCGCCGGTGCGGCCTCGCCGCGGGACTCCCCGCCAGGCGCCCGGTCAGGTGGGCCCTGCCGAGCAGGCAGCGCGTGGGGCGCGGGCGCGTCTGCCACGGCCCCTTGCGGGCTCGTCGGCGCGGCCCCCGTGACCCTCGCGGCCTGTGCGCCGTCCGACGCTGCCATACCGTCGAGGCTGGGCGATGGCGCTACGAATCTGCTGTAGATCCGCTGTTGGCGGGTGCAGGCTGCGGCGGGTCCGCGTCGGCGCGGTCGGGGCTCGCCACGCCGGGAGCGTCGCTGTCGGTGCTGAGCTGCTGGATCAAAGCGGTGGTCCGGTACTGCTCGTGCGGAAGTCCCAGCTCGCGCCAGAGGTGCAGAGCGCGGGTGAGGCATTCCTGCGCCGAGGCGGGAGCGCCTTGGGCGCGGTGGGCCTCGGCCAGGCCGAGCAGCGCTTGGGCCACGCCGAACCGGTGCCGGCTTTCGCTGCGCAACCGCAGCGCCCGCTCGAGCAGCGCCTGGGCGTCGGTGGCCTGCCCTTGGCCGAGGCGCACCATGCCCAGACGCTCGCAGATCGCGGCCTCGTCGAGCGCGACGCCGTAGCCGTCGATAGCGTCGAGGGCGTGGGTGAGGTGTTCGGCGGCCGCGGTGTAGCGGTGCCGCTGCGCTTCCAACGTTCCCAGCCGTAGCAGGGTCCAGGCCTCGCTTCGGTGGTCGCCGGACACGCGTAGCGCATCCAGCGCTTGCTCCAGGAGCGGGTGGGCACCCTCGAGATCCCCGGACTCGGCGTGCACAGCTCCCAGCCCGGAGATGGCCAACGCTTCTCCGTGCGGGTCTCCGGCGGTGTGGAAGAGGTCGCGGGCCTCGCACATGTTCTGTCGGGCGTCGTCGATGCGGTGCTGGAGAAGGGCCAGCTCTCCGAGTCCGCGCAGTGCGGCCGCTTCGCCGCCCGGGTGACGGTGTCGATGGGCTGCGGAGCGGGTCAGCTCGGCGATGCGGCGCCAGTCGTCGTAGCGTCCGCCGACGACGAAGAATGGCGCGAGTCGGCGTCCGAGCCCGATGACGACGTCGGCCCAGCCCAGGTCGTGGGCTTGGTCCACAGCGGCGACGAGCGAAGGCCACTCGGTGGCGAACCAGGTGAGCGGATCGCTGAGTAGGCCGCTGAGGGCCGGTGCCTGAGGTCGCCAACCCTGGTTCGGTTCGACCGCGACACCGAACGAGGGGCTCGAGATCCGTTCTGCGGCGAGCTCGGCCGCGTGCTGCCAGCCGTCCAGTACTCGTCGCAGTGCGGTGAGCTGGTCGGGTCCGGGCTCATCTGTCCGTGCCAGCTCCCGGGCGTAGAGGCGGATGAGGTCGTGGAAGCGGTAGCGGACGGCGCGCTGGTCGGGGGTGGCAGTGTCGGGGACCACCGCGATGTCGAGTAGCCGTGCGTCGACGAGCCTGTCGGTGAGCTGCTCGGCCCGAGCCTGGGGGACGTCAATGAGCGCGGCCAGTACCCATGCCTCGAAGTCGGGGGCCTCGAGCAGCCCGAGACGGCGGAACACCTGCTGCTCGGCCGGGGGTAGGCCCTCATAGCTGAGCGCGACGTTCGCACGGACCTCGAGGTCGCCGATGGCGAGCTCGTCGAGGCGGTGTCGTTCGTCCGCGAGACGGTCGGCGAGCTCTCGGGCACCCCGGTGGGGGTGGTCGGCGAGTTTGGCACCGGCGATGCGGACGGCGAGCGGGAGGTAGCCGCAGAGCCGGACAATGTCTTCGCCGGCCCGGCGCTCGCCGGCTACCCGTTCGGGCCCGGCTACGGACCCGAGTAGGGCCAGGGCTGCGTCCGGGTCCAGGATCTCGAGATCGATCTGCTGGGTGCCCTCGAGGCCGGACAGCCGGCTACGGCTGGTGACCAGCACCGCGCAGCCGGGCTCACCGGGTAGTAGCGGTCGAATCTGGCGCTCGTCGGCGACGTTGTCGAGGACGACGAGCACGCGCTTGCCGCCGAGGCGGGAGCGAAAGAGTTCCGCGCGTTCCTCTAGGGTCTCCGGGACTCGGCCGGGTTCGACTCCGAGTGCGCGCAGGAACCGTCCGAGGAGCTCTGCCGGATCGGCGGGGCGTGGCTGGGCTCCGTGCAGGTTCACGTGCAGTTGGCCGTCGGGGTAATCGGCTCGGATCCGGTGTGCGGTGTGAACGGCCAGCGAGGTCTTGCCGACGCCGGCGCGTCCGGCGATCACCACAACGGGCACAGCGGTCGGCCGATCGGACTGCAGCGCGGCGTGGATGTGGGCGATCTGATCGTCGCGTCCGGTGAAGTCGACCATGTCGGGTGGAAGCTGCGCCGGTACAGGGGTGCCCACGATGTCGAGTGGAGGCGTCGGCGGGGGCTCCAGGGCGGGGTCGGAGGTGAGGACGGCGTGTTCGAGGCGCTGCAGCTCTGGTCCCGGGTCGATACCGAGTTCCTCGGCGAGCACGGCCCGCGAGTCTCGGAATACCTCGAGTGCCTCGGCCGAGCGCCCGGCGCGGTACAGCGCGAGCATGAGCTGGCCGCGCGGGCCTTCCCGGAAAGGGTGCTCGGCGACGACGTCGCGCAGCTCGGGGATGACGTCGTCGTGTCGGCCGAGGCGCAGGTCGGCCTCGATGCGACCCTCCAACGCGGTCAGGCGACGCTCGGTGAGCCGGTCTCGGGCCGGCGCGAGCGTCTCCGCGACGCCGCCGAGCGCGGGACCTCGCCAGAGCCTCAGCGCGTCCCGGTAGCCGGCGGCGGCCTCGGCGGTCCGGCCTTCGGCGAGTGCGCGGGCGGACTCGTGCACCTGGTGGTCGAAGACCTCGAGGTCGAGCTCTCCGGTCAGTGGTTCGACGCGGTAGCCGGCAGTTTCGGTGTGGATCACGACCCGGCTCGGGTCGGCGTCGGCGAACTGTTTGCGCAGCGCAGAGACATAGCCGTGGATCTGGGTTCCGGCCGTCGCAGGGGGAGCATCCTGCCAGATGGTGTCCACCAGCCGCTGGCTGCCGACCACGCGTCCGGCGTCGAGGAGCAGCACAGCCAGCAGGGTCCGGGGTTTGACTCCGCCCAGGCGTAGTGGGCGGTGCGGCCCACGCACCTCGACCGGGCCCAACAGCCGAAATTCCATCCTTGCCCCTGACCGGGGAGACCTGCGTACGAGTCGGTGCTCTCCCTTGAGGGTCAACTTACCGGCGACCCCGGTGGCTCGGGGCCGAGGCCCTACCGCGTCCTGCTCAGGAACTCGACGATGTCGCCGAATACATCCCGGGCGGCGTCTCGACCCATGAAGACGTCCTGGTGGCCGTAGCCGTCGAACACCGCCAGCTCGTGCTGGCGTGCGCCGAGGCGACGAAGCCGCTCGTGGCACGCGATGTTGGAGTCGCAGAACACCCGATTGTAGGTGCCGGTGGTGAACAGGATCGGGATCTCGATAGAGGCGGCGGCCTGCAGGTAGTTGGCAGGCAGGATCCGGTGGGATGCGCGGTGTGGCCGGTACTTGACAGCCGCTTCGGCGCGCACCATCTGGTGCATGTGCCGATAGAACTGCAAGCTGGTCGGACCGAACAGGTCGGCTACGCGACGATGGGTCTGCGGGTCGAGATTGTGGTGCTGGTACATGGCGGGCCGCCCGGCCCCCCACATCATGCTGAGTAGCTGGCAGGCGCGGACGTCGCATTCGCGATGGGCGAGTGAGACGGCGCCGGCAAGGAGGCGGTGGGGAAGCGAACCGCTGTGGGTGCTCCATCGTGGGTCGAGCAACTCGATACCGGCGAGTGAGAACAGGGTTGGCCCGGCAGCGAGCTTGAGCGCCGACCATCGTGGTACGCGGGGCAGCAGTGACACGCTGTTGAGCACCGCGCTGGTGAGCCCCCCGATCCGCCGGGCCGCGAGGCTCATCGAGAAGGTCAGCGCACCGACGCAGTGCGCGACCACGTGCAGCGGCCGGTCCCCGATGTGTGTACGGAGCAGATCCAGCGCAGGTGGGAAGTCGTAGAGAGCGCAGTCGTCGAGTGTGTAGCGCTCCGGGGAGCGGTTGTAGGTATGACGATTGCTCAACCTGAAATCCAGGCTCCACACGTCGTAGCCGTGGTCGAGCAGGGTGGTGACGAGGTTGCGATGCTCGGGCATGACGAACATGTCGGTGGAGGTGGTGTGTCCGTGCACCAGCAGGACGGCATCGCCTGCCCGGTCGCGGGTGAAGCGCAGCATGCTCAGCTCGAGGCCGTCAGCGGTGGGGAAACGGTGTTCGCTGATCTCGGCGTCGGGTACCCCGCTCAGCGTGTGCGGAGGGATCGGGGTCGAAGTGTCCTCGTCTGGCATCGTGCGTCCTTCTCGACGGGTGCTGCAGCCCGGAATGCGATGATCGTCGCGGACGCTACCTGCGGGCTACCCGCCCGCTACATCGCCGTGCAAGCCAGGCGCAGCGTGTGGCCGGTGGGGTCCGGTCGCTGCGGGCCTGCACGCTCGGTAGCGAATCGATGGTCGACCGGTAGTGGGGTCCGGCACGGTGAGGGCCGGTCGGAGGGAGGGGGTTGTGCGTGCGCGTCCGAACCTCGTCGGCGACTGGCGACACCGCAGCGGGCGAACACGTCGACGCCGTGGTGATCGGGTCCGGTTTCGGTGGTGCGGTGAGTGCCTTCCGGTTGGCCGAGGCCGGGCTCTCGGTCGTGGTGCTCGAGCGCGGCCGCGCCTACCCACCGGGCAGCTTTCCGCGCTCTCCGCGTGAGATGGGCCGAGCGTTCTGGGATCCGGAAGATGGGTTGCACGGTCTGTTCGACGTGTGGAGTTTCGACGGTTTCGAGTCGTTGGTCTCCAGTGGACTCGGCGGTGGGTCCTTGATCTATGCGAACGTGCTGCTGCGCAAGGACGAGAGGTGGTTCGTCCGCGAGGAGCCGTTGCCCGGCGGCGGGTACGAGACGTGGCCGCTGACGCGGGCCGACCTCGACCCGCACTACGACGCCGTCGAGCAGATGCTCGCTCCGGTGCCCTACCCGTTTGACGCGGCGCCCTACTCCGACACCCCCAAGACTCGGGCCATGCAGCAGGCCGCAGACCGGCTCGGCCTGGACTGGCAGCTACCACCGCTGGCGGTGAGCTTCGCGTCGCGACCAGGGGCCGCGCCGGAGGTCGGGGCGAGGATCGATGCTGCTGACTACGGCAACCTGCACGGCGTGCCCCGGCGCACCTGCCGGCTGGGTGGGGACTGCGACATCGGCTGCAACGAGGGCGCAAAGAACAGCCTCGACCACACCTACCTGTCGGCGGCGGCCCACCATGGTGCCGACATCCGCACCTTGTCGGAGGCCCGTGGCATCGGCGCGCGCGACGGCGGCGGCTACGACGTGGAGTACGCGCGCCACGACGCGGATGACCCGTCGGCGGCGCCGGTCCTACGGCGTATGTCGGCCACGCGCGTCGTTCTGGCTGCTGGCACGTTCGGAACGGCCCATCTGCTGTTGTCCAACCGCGCGAACCTGCCGGGAATCGGGTCTGCGCTCGGGACACGGTTTTCCGGCAACGGCGACCTGCTCACATTTCTGACTCCGGGGGAACACGAGCGGGTGTTTCACGCCAGCCGGGGCCCGGTGATCACCAGCGCGGTCCGGGGCGACGACACCGTCGACGGCGGCAGTGGCCGGGGTTTCTATCTCGAGGACGGTGGCTATCCGGGTTTTGTCGACTGGATGGTGGAGCCGGTTCGGGCGCGACAGGGGCTGCGGACGGCGGCGTTCGTCGCCGACTGGCTCGGTCGGCGGCTGCGGCGGTCGGGGGACTCTCGGCTCAGCGAGGAAGTCTCGCGGCTGATCGGGGACGGTTCCTTCTCGGCGGGGGCGTTGCCACTTCTGGGGATGGGCCGTGATGTACCCGATGGGGTGCTGGCGTTGCGCGAGGACGGACGGTTGGGAGTGGAGTGGACGACCACGACGAGCAGGGAGTACTTCGGCCGGGTGCGGGAGACGATGGCCGCGCTCGCCGACGAGCTCGGCGTGAGGCTGCGTGACAACCCGTTGTGGATGTTCCGGCGGGTCGTGACAGTGCACCCGCTCGGTGGGGCCCCGATGGGGCGGGACCCCGCGACAGGGGTGTGTGACGGTTTCGGGGAGGTGTTCGGTCACCCAGGGCTCTATGTCGCCGATGGGTCCGCGATGCCAGGCCCTGTCGGGACGAACCCGTCGTTGACGATTGCCGCCCACGCCGATCGGATGTCCACCCGGATCCTGGAGCGTCGACGCACAGACACCGCCGCCGCCACCCGTCCTCGGAGGAGCTCATGACCGCCGTGACCGGCTTGTCGTTCACCGAGGAGATGCGAGGGCGCCTCGCACCGGGCGAGACGGATCCGGTGACCGGCGCGTCGGGGAGCTGGCCGCTCACGGTGCACCTGACGATCTCCATCACCGACGTCGCGGCGTTCGTCGAGGGACCGGCCCACGTCGCCGACGTTGCGGGGTGGGTGGACTGTGCTGCGCTCGGTGGTCGCCTCACCGTGGTGCGCGGAGCGTTCGAGCTGTTCGCCGGAGGCCAGGAGCGTGGGGCGCGCCGCATGCACTACCACCTGCACTTCGCCGACGGCGAGGGGAACCCGCGAGCGCTCAAGGGGCGCAAAGAGATTCGTGACGACCTGGGCGTGGATCTATGGACGGACACCACCACGCTGTTCACCCGCGTCTACGACGGCTACATCGAGTTCGGGGACGAGAGCGATGCCCGGATCCTCGGAGCGGGGGTGCTGCGCCTGGGGGCGGCGGATCTGCTGCGGCAGCTTTCCACGTTCACCACCACAGGCCCCGACGGTCCCGCCGCGCTGGCGCGGTTCGGCCGGTTCTTCCTCGGCGAGCTGTGGGAGGTGTACGCCGGTTCCTGAGCCACCGACCCCTTCGGCGCCGATCCGTAGCCGGACTCCGTCGGCGCCGACACCCGATCTGTGCTGACCGAACCGGGCCTGAGCAGAGCAGATATCGACGACGACGTCGCTTCCGGCGCCGTCGGCGACGGGCGGTACGGGCGCAGTGCACGACGGTGGCTCGGTGAGTCGGTACTCACCGGTCTGTGGTGATGTCGTCGCGGTGCGCGGCGGACCGACGCAGAGTGGTGCCCCGACGCCGGCTGACATCCACCTTGCCGCGGTGGGGCACCGGCGCGAGATCGGTGACACACCGCGCGGTGATGGACGAGGCGTCAATGTCGGTCGGCCGGACGGGTGAAGGGCAGCACCTGGGCATCGCCGTGGCTGGTCTGTCCACTCGGGTACTGGTGTCCCTGCACGCCGTGCGTGGGGTTCTGGTCGAGTGCGAGGTCGAGCTGCTCGAGGTCGTCTCGGAGCGCGTCGTGGACTTGCGAGGGGATGTCCTGCTCGTCGCAGGGCCCGGGGCATCCGCAGGCCCGCCACTGCCCCGGGCCGGGCTCCAGACGCCGGACAAGATCTTCGAGAACCTCGCGGGTTTGGGCCAGGACCCGTCCGGGGATTTCGATCTTGGCGACGGCGACGTCCGGGCCGATGGAGGCGTCACTCAAGGCGAGCCCGAGACCGGCGGTGGCATCGGCAGCGGTGTGGACGTCGAAGCACGGGGCGAGGCCCGTCGTGCCGTGCGATCCTGACGTGGCCGGGCCCGAGTCGGGTTCGTGGTCGGGATCGGCGGGGCGGCGGTGCGTGGTCGTCGCCGCGTCGGGGCCGGTGTTGACGGCGGCGAAGAACTGGGCTTGCCCGAGCGCGGCGACCAGCCGCCCCACCAGGCCTACCGCGATGACAGCGTCCGGGATGCTGGCCAGTCGGGCTTCGCCCGCTTCGACGTCGGCGCAGAACCGCTCGGCCATCTGGGCGCCCCAGGAATCGGCGAAGTAGTCGCGCAGGGCGGCGGTCGCGTCGACCCCGGTGTGGTAGGCGACTTCGTCGATGCGCTCTCGCAGACCGTGTTCGATCACCGGGAGGGAGACCTGGATACCTCGGGCCCGGCAGGTGTCGGCGAAGTCGTCGACAAGTCGTTGGAACTTGCTCGACTGGTGCTCCGTCTGTCCCATGACGACACCCTCCCACCACCGTTCGTGGCACATGCATGGTGTGTCGGTCGCGTAGCCGCCTCTGTCCTCCGGCCATGGCGCCGAGTGTGTGTGTCGGAGTGGCTCGCGGTTCGGTGTGCCGGGCGATGGCTTCGGGCCGGAGTCGGGTTGCCAGGTTGCCGGGTCGCTGTCACCGACCCAGGTGGGGTCGACCGGGACCAGGCCCCCCGAGACCCGCGGACTGCTGTGCGCCGCCGGGGCACAGCCCAACCGGGCTCGCCGCCCTACCGGGCGGGTCGAAAGTCCCGTTCATCTGGTGCGGTCGGCCCCGGCGCGGACACCGGCCCGTCGGCAACGGTCACCGACGTGGGTCCCAGGGCTAACGACCGAGTGGAGGAACCGACGATGTCGGGCTATCGCGAGTACCCAGTCGAGACCGCCGAGTCCAGCGCAACGACTGCGCCGCTGCCTGGCGGGGAGACCGAGGGCGGAACTACGATGGCCCGGCGGCGGGCGAGCCGGACAAGGGACCATACCTGCGCAGAACAGTCGGAGACTCCTCCGGCCGTCGCGGTCGGGGTGGACGGCACGCCGGGCGACCGCTATGCGCTCTCCTGGGCGGTTCGCGCGGCACGCGCTCACGGGCTGGTGTTGCGCGTGGTCCACGCGACCCCACGCCTGCTTGACCAGGCCGCTCTCGACCAGGCCCGCCGGGCCGCGGAGCTGGCTCGAGAACTCGATCCCGGTGTGCCGACGCGGATCGTGATCGGTGCCGCGGCGATCGACGAGCTGCTGGTGGAGGAGTCGGCCACGGCCCGGATGCTTGTTCTCGGTCCGCATCCGGGGCGGCCGCTGGAGGGCTTCTCGTTCACCCACAGCACCACGGTCGCCGCGGCCGCACGGTGTCCCGTGGTCGCCGTCCCCCGCCTGCCAGGGCGCCTTCCAGGCGATCACGGGCCCGTCGTGGTCGGTGTCGACGGTCGTGACCGATCCGCGATCGGCGACGCTGCACTGGGATTCGCCTTCCACCACGCTTCCTGTATCGGAGCGGAGCTGGTAGCGGTGCATGCCCGGCCGGACGAACCAGCCGACCCCAGCAGCCACACCGGGGAGAGGGCCGGTTCTGGGGCGGGCACCGGCGAGCACGCATTGGCCCGTCGCCTGGCCGGATACGAACGACGCCATCCCGACGTCTGCGTCACCCGACTGGTGGCACACACCCGCGCGGTCGATGCCCTGCTCGAGTGGGCCGAGACGGCGCAGCTCCTCGTCGTGGGGTCGTCGGGCCGTGCGGGGCTGCACGGTCTGCTCCACGGCTCGATCAGCCAGGCTCTGTTGTACCGCTCACCGTGTGCCCTCGCCGTCATCGGTGTCCGTGCGGCCGCGGGGATGTCCGCGGGGATGACGCCATGACGATGTCCGGCGATGAGACCGACGCGAGCAGCGAGCACATGCCCGACGGAGAGCGACGATCCGGTCCCGGCCCGGTGGTGGTCGGCGTCGATGGTTCCGAAGGGTCGAGGCGGGCGCTGGAGTTCGCGATGGACGAGGCGGCGTGGCGCGCCGTTCCGGTCCACGCCGTGGTGGCCAACGACGCGCCGAGCCTGTGGGAAGGCGTGGCCACCCCCGCAGCGCCGGATCTGCACGAGGTCGCGCGCAAGGAGGCCGCGAGCCTGGTCGAGTCGGTGGTCGATGCGCGCAGATGTGCGGGCGAGCCGGTGCCGGCGATCGAGATCGAGGTGCATTCCGGCCCGCCGGCCCCGGTACTGGAGCGGCTCTCGAGGGGAGCGACGTTGCTCGTGGTCGGGCATCGTGGCCGTGGTGCGGTCAGGAGCATGCTGATCGGCTCGGTGAGCCTGAGCTGCGTGGTCCATGCGGGGTGCACGGTTGTCGTCGTCCGCGGGTGAGCCGGCGTGGTCTCGACGATGTGGCCGGTGCGCGATGAGTAGCTGCTCCGCGTGCGGGGAGCGGAGACGTCCCACACCGCGACACCGCGACACCGCGAGTGAGCGAGTCGTTGCTGCGGTCGAGGAGGTGCATCGTGGGGGAGCCCGGTGCCCCAGATCGTCCTGCAGCCGGGGGCAGGGCGTGTTCTCGGCCGGTCAGTGGCTGGGCCGGCCAGCATGCGAGCGGGCCGGTGCTCGCTCGGTGTGCGGGGCTTGGGATCTGCCTCGGTGGTCGTGCAAACGAGCATGCTGCGCTGCGATCAGCGCTCCGCCGAGCATGGCCGCGATCACCGGTGGCCGGGGAACTGATCCACCATCCCGCCGGGGGCCTCGCGCTCTCCGCGCTTGCCCGCCCTGGACCGCGCCACCATGGTTCTTGTCGGTCGTTGTCGGTCGTTGTCGGCGCCCAGGACCGAGGCATCCGGACGCCACGTCGCTGAAGGCCGGGCTCGATCCCGGCCAGCTGGTAGCCCGATCGCGCAGGGCGGCGCGCCCCGCCGATGCGGGGTTACGCCCTGCACCGTGGGTGTCACGGTCCGGTGTCGGAGCCTGTCTGCGACGAGGGGGCGGTGGACGACGGGGTAGTGAGGACGGCGACGGGGCAGTGCACGTGGTGCAGGACGGTGCGGCTGATCGAGCCGACTAGCAGACCTGCCAGCCCGCCGTTGCCGCGCGAGCCGACCACGAGCATCCGGGCGCCCAGGGCCGCGTCGAGAAGCGCTTGGGCCGGGTGTCCGCGCACCAGCTGGGTATCGATGGTCACGTCGGGGTGTGTGACGCGTGCTGGTTGGACGGATTTCTCCAGGTGGTCGCGCTCGTCGTCTTCCACTCCGTGCCACCCGAGAAGGTCCAGCACGAAGGGATCGATCCGGTCGTGGCTCCAGGCGCGGATGGCGAGCACGGAGGTGTCGAGCGCGGCGGCAGCTCCGACGGCGTACTGCAATGCCAGCGCACCCGCCTCGGAGCCATCGACGCCGACCACCACCGGGCCGTCGTCGACTCCGGGTCCACGGACCACGACGAGCGGGCAGGGGGAAGTGGCAGACAGAGCCATCGACACCGACCCGAGGAGCAGTCCGGTGAACCCACCTCGCCCACGACTGCCCAGGACCAGCAGTTGCGCGTTCTGGGCCTCGGTATGCAGCGCGCGTTTCGGTGAACCAACGACGATGGTGTGGGAGACCGTCAGCTCGGGGGCCAGGACGTGTGCCTGTGTCGCGGCGCCGGTCAGTTCCGTGCGTATGTGCTCGACCAGCACGTCCTTCTCACGTTCGTTCAGCACGCCCGCTGCGACCGGTGGCCGGTAGGCCGACCACTCGATCACTCCGACCAGGCGTAGCGGTGCAGCGCGGCGCTCAGCCTCGACCGCGGCCCACCGCACAGCGGCCAGCGCCGGAGCTGACCCGTCGACGCCGACGACGACTTCAGCGACGTCTCGTTCCTCCGCTGTCATGACCTGTTTCTCCTCTCGCCGGGACGTCGGACCGCGGATGCTCTGAACACCGGCCCGGCAGTGTCCGGGGTTCACCATTTCGGGCGTATCCGTCGTGGCACAGAGGTCGGAAGTCCCCAGTCTGGTGATCGTCGGTGGGACGTGGCCTGCTGCCCGCCGGGGCCTGATCATCGACCCGACGACGTGATCGGCTCGTGGGTACGAAGGCTCGGGCAGGATCGGTGAGAGCGCATGTTGGCGAGTGCAACGACCACCGGTCCCGGTCTCATCGTCGGTGTCGTCTTCCAGAGTGGCTGCTCCGTCGGGCTGTGGCACCCGTGCCGAGATGTTGAAGGCTGCGGAGGAACCAGGTAGGGAAGTATCGGTGACGGATTTTCCAGCGGTTCCCGATGAATCGAGATCGTCCGAGTCGATCATTCGCGACCTGCACGATCTCGTGATCCCCCGCGTATCGATGGTCGGTTTCGATCTCGCCGCTGTGCAGAGCCGGTGTGATGGCCCTGTCGCCACACGAATCCAGCGGTGCATCGAAGAGCTCGACGAGATTGTCAAGGCGGTCCGCTTGGCTCTGCTCACCCATGTGGGCTCGGACGGCAGCGGACTGGGGGCCGATTTCCTGCTGCGCAGTCTCGCCGAGCACGCCGAGCACTTCTTGGGCTTCGCTCCCGAAGTATCGATCACCAGGCCCATCGAACGGATCCCGCGGGCCGTGCTCGGGCACCTTCGCGCGGTCGCCGCCGAGGCAGTGGCGAATACCGTCCATCATGCCGAGGCCTCGTGGATCGCGATCAGGCTGGAGATCCGAGCGGACGAACTGCGATTCTCCGTCCAGGACGATGGTGTCGGTCCCCCTGATGTGCCACTCGAGGGTCGCGGACTGGCAGCGATGGCGCAGCGCGCACGTCACCTACGCGGGAGTTTCGTGTTCGTGGCGCGCTCGCCGCGCGGGTCGACGCTGCGGTGGCACGTTCCCTGCGCGACTGCGGTCGACAGCACAGGACTCTGACGGTGAGGCGTCTGGGGAGGGGGAGCGCCCGTCGTCGAGCGGTGAGCGTTGCTCCCCGCAAGCCGGCCGGCGGGCCGGGAGCGGCCAGGCGGCGGGATCAGGCCCGAGCCGAGCGCGGACGCGGGCAGCACGGATGTGCTGGGAGACCACCGGCAGCCTGATTGTCAGCGCTGAGCCGGGATGTGCGCTCTGATCCTGCCGTCGTCGGAGGCGGTGTGCACGTAGCCGGCGCCGAGGCCATCGTCGTCAGCCGCCGAGCGGGAACCAGACCCGCACTCACAGGCGACCCACATTAGAGTGTCTTCGATCAGCGACCGGACTCGAAGCGGGGCGGTCACGATGTCGTCATCGACAGACATGGCAGCTGTACCGTGCAGTGCCTCGCTGCTGTGTCCCCCAGGGGAATCGTCACTGGCGTCTGCCCGCTCCTGCCGGGCAGGCCCGTCGGTGCGGCGGCCTGGCGACCTCTGGGCTCTGACCCGCCCCGACGATGTGTCCTCAAGTGACGCTGGTCTATCCCGCATGGAGACGGCGTTCACCGCAGCATGGATCTCAGAGGTCAGGGGTCGACCCGTCGTTGCCGCTGGGAGGTGTGGCAGAGGGCGCGACGTCGGTGCTCGGGCGCCCCTGCGGAGCTACTGCGACCGGGCTGGACGGGTGGGAGGTCCTTCAGCGCGGCATCGACGGTCGGGTACTGGCAGCCCGCCCAGTGCAGCGCGTTCACGGCGCGTGAGGGCCGGTGCGAGACCGTCGATGCCGACCAGGTGGACTCGCAGTCGCTGCTTCGCCACCGTGTGCTGCAGGTGGGGCAGGATCCGCATACCGCGGGTCGTGCTGGTCGCTGCGGTCAGATCGACGAGCAGGTGCTCGGTGTCGACCGCGCTGGAGCTGACCGAGTGAAGGTGTGCATCGACGTGGCGAAGGACGCGACCACCGACCGAGTCGAGCAGCCCCTCGATGCGCACGCGGTAGACGTCCGGCCGGGGTTGGTCGCTCTATACGTGGCTGTCGCTCATCTGTCCACCCTCCGGTCGGTAGCTGCGGCATCCACCGACTACCCGCGCTCGACGCAATAGTCTAGTCACGGCTGTAGTATTCTCGATCCGGAGCGGTGAACTCCGCTACGCGCGCGGCTGGGGAGTCCGGGCCGACGACGGGTGGGATCGCAACCCGCTGGGCGATGACGGTGGTGCAGACGAGGGAGGGCGATCGCATGAGCCTTGACCGGCTTGATGATCCTGACTACCCGACGGTTGCGATGGGCCAGGCAGCGCATCTGCTCGATGTCGAGCCGGCCTTCCTGCGCAGTCTCGACAGCGCCGGTGTGGTCAATCCTGGCCGGTCTGCCGGTGGGCACCGCCGATACTCCCGCCACCAGCTCGAACACGCTGCCCGACTCCGGGTGCTCCTCGACGACGGGCACCCTCTCGAGTCGGCGTCGTGGATCGATCAGCTCCGCACCGCGCTGGCGGACAGCGAGTCCCGGCTCACCGACGCCTGCGCCGAGGTCGAACGCCTCAAACGTGAGCTACTGGTCCACAACAGCTCGCCTACGCACGACCACAGCGGCGCGACCCCACCGTCGGTGGACGACGCGGCTTCCCACCACGATCCACAGCTCGGGTGCAGGACATGACGACGACTACATCTGCCCTCCCGCCGGCGGCAGGGAGTGGCTGGGACGCGAGCGGTCCTCGAGAGGAGGCGATCCGCCGCCTGACTGAGGAGAACCTCCCGCGCATCTCGACGGGCCGGCTCGACCGAGACGCCATCGTCGACGTCGTCGAGCAGAGCTGGAACGACCTGCAGCGGGCAGGTGCCCCACCGGCCAGCCTTCCTGAGCTTCTCGAACGCCTGGCTCGGGCACGGTTGGACTACACCTGATTCCTGGGGACACAGACGCGCTCGGGTGCCGACGTTCGGGTGTCGTGGCCGCGCAGCTCGGCCGGGATACGTGGTGACTGTCGACAACGGCTCGCGACTTGCTGCTGTCCGGTGTCGCGGCCGTGCTCCTGGAGCCCCGCTGGTGTGCGGGTAGGCACGACTGATGGCTGCACAGGGCCCGCTCGGTGCTCGGGTGGCAACAGCGCCGTGTCACTGGTGGCGGATGAGGCCCGGTCGCTGTGCTGTCGTCGAGGTGAGCTGCACTCCCCGTGGACGTGTCACCGGCGCATCGTCTGCTCTGGAGTCTCGTCGAAGGCACGCAGGTAGGCGACCGTGAACCGGCCGAGATGGGCGAACCCCCACCGTGCAGCGAGCGCCGCCAGTTGTGTCGATGTGGGATCGGCCTCGAGCAGGTCTCGGTGCACTCCGCGGAGTCGCGCCCTCCACAGGAGCTCGGTGGGGTGTCGCAGGTGTCGCTGACGAAGGCCGTCGACGATGTCGCCGGCCGGTAGCCCGGTCAGCGTGGTGATGTCGACAGGGCCGAGGGGCCGGTCGGCGTGCGAGTCGAGGTAGTCGAGGGCCTCGCGCAGGGTTGCCGTCGATGCTTCGGGGTGAGCCGGACTGTCCTCCGGGTCGGTGATGCGGGCGAGTGCGGTGTTGGGAAAGGTCGTCAGCAAGGCCGTGGCCAGGGTGCGGAAGGCCTGACCGAGCACAACCGGCTCTTCGGCTGTCCAAGGGTTGGCGAGGACGTCGTCGCGCACGTGGGTGACGGTGGCGAGCCAGTAGCTGCTCAGCGCCGGTGTCAGAGGGGTGAGGCGGTCGAAGACGAGGTCGTCGGCGGCAATTCCGGTCATCGCTTCGGCGTGGGCGGCCACCGCGGAGCGGTCCAGTTGGAGTGCGGCGACGTCGAGACGTCCAGCGACTGCGTGCATCGGCCCGCTCGGCGGCATCAGGACGGCATCGCCGGTGTCGGCGTGTACGTCGGGGTAGTCGGTTCGCAGGTAGGCGAAGTGGCCGTCGACGGGGTGAGCAACGGTGAGCGGGTCGTCGGTGTGGGCGAGGGAGTCGTTGCTGGTGCCGACGCTGATCTGCAGTCTGTTGATCGACAGACCGGGCGCTGCCAGCGCGGATTGGGTGAACGAGAAGTTGGCTGTGGCACCGGTGATCGTCAGATCGCTGGTGCCGGTGTAGACCCGGCGAACGAACTCCTCGGCCACCTCGATGTCGGTGGTGGAGAGCCCTCGGCGCACGACCGCCGTGCCGGTGTCGTTGTCCATGTCGCGCCTCCCCGAAGCATCTCGCGGGGAGGGCGACGATAGCCCGCAGACGATGTGGGGAGAACCGCCGCGGGAGGCAATCGCCGCGATGCGGTCGTGGCGGCCCCCGCGTTTCGTGGCCGCCGCCTGTGGTGGACGGGCGGGGCTCATCGCCACGTCGAGGAGCCGCCGGTTGCTCGCGGTACACCGGGTGGACTTGGTCGAATCGCTGCTGGCGTGCCCGATCATCCCGGGCTGACATGTCTGCACGCGGCTGATCTTGTCGTCGGTGAAGGTATAGGCGCTCGACCGCGACGAACACCGATGTCTCGCCTCGGTCGGGCACGAAGCGTCCGCGGTTGAGGGCGACGAGGAGGCCATCGTCTTCGATCAGCTGCTCGATCGCGATCTCGACGGTGCTAGGTGTACTGACCGGACAGGTTGGTCAACCTGCGGATCGGTGGGAGACCGCCGATAGCGGTGTGGGGTCGGTGATGGTTGTACTCGTGCAGCCAGCCGGGTAGCGCTTTCCGCCGTTGCGACTCGCCGGTGTAGAGCCGGGCGAAAGCCCACCCGTCGGCCAGGGTGCGGTGGAACCGTTCGATCTTGCCGTTGGTCTGAGGGCGGTAGGGCCGGGTGCGTTTCGGGGTGATCCCCAGCTCGTGGCAGGTGTCGCGCCAGGCGTGGGAGCGGTAGGCCGATCCGTTGTCCGACAGGACCCGGCAGACGGTGACACCACGGGCAGCGAACCAGTCGACGGCGCGACCCAGCACGGCGATCGCGGTGGCGGCGGTCTCGTCGTCGTGGATCTCGGCGTAGGCCAGACGGGAGTGATCGTCGAGGACGGTGTGCACGAACGCCGTGCCCATTCTCGGGTTGTGATGGCGGTTGCGGGGTTTGCCCGGTGTCGCCGCCCGGTTCAGATCGCCCTGGGCGCGCCCGACATAGCGCCAGCCACCGCCGTCGGGGATGTTGCCCAACTTCTTCACATCCACATGCAGCAGGTCCCCGGGTGCAGGGTGCTCATAGCGGCGCACCGGCTCCCCGGTCGCCCGGTCGACATGAGCGAGGCGATTGATCCGACACCGCACCAGCACCCGGTGCACCGTCGATGGGGCGGCTCCGACGCGGTCGGCGATCTGGACCGGGCCCAGACGTTTCTTCCAGCGCAGGTGCACGATCCGGCGCACGACCGGTGCCGGCGTCGCCCGCGGGCAGTGGTGCGGTCGGCTGGACCGATCGGCCATACCCGCCGCTCCGTCGAGGCGGTAACGGTCGGCCCAGCGTTTCGCGGTCGGCCACGAGACCTGGAACCGTGCAGCGGCCTGAGCGACCGACACGCCGCCCTCGACTATCAGGCGCGCCAGGCGCAATCGGCCCCGTTCTGTGAGTGGGGCATTAGCGTGGACCACGAGGACCTCCGGTGGTCGGGGATGGATGCCGTCAGACAGCTCCACACCAACCACGGGAGGTCCTCCCCGTTCAAGACCAGTCAGGTCGTCTCATCACACGAACTCGACCAACGTCTCCGGTCAGTACAGCTAGGGGGAGTGGCCTTCGCGCACGGTCTCGAACGCCGCGTGGTCGAATGTGGCCTCCCGGCCGTTGAGCTCCCAGGCGAGATCGTCGCTGATGCAGTCGGCCACGGCGTGGACGTCGCATGTCGCGAATCCTGCAGCGAACGTGCAGGCTGAGTGGACGCGGCGGCCGGTGGCCATGTCGATTTCGTTCGGGTCAGGCTCTGCGGGGAAGTCTCGAACCGGGCCTGTGCATCGAGACGTCGTTGAGCTCCGGCCTGTGTCGCGCTGGGGCCACAACAACCTGCCCTACGGTCGCTGTAGCGGACTCTGGTGCGGGCGGTGAGGAGCTACAGGAGCCCGATGCGGCGCGGTAGCGAACCGCGGTCTGGATGTGGCTCGGAGCAGTGGCGGGGCCGGCACCGGTCGAAGGTGATTCGGGGTGACGCTGATGCGGGGCGTTGGCTGACCTCGGCTCGCGGACGCGATTCGCGGCCCGGGCACGCAAGAGGTGACTTGGTGTCGTCTGGCGGCTCTCGCCCGGACCGTCCAGCCCACGCCTTGGCAGGTCGCCCAGTCGATCTTGAGGCGAGGGACACGCAACGGCCTTCGCGCGCGGCGGAGACAGTGCCCGGCCCGATTGTTCCCGGGCCGGACTATGGCTGGTGGCCCAGCGCGGTGGTGATCAGAGCGACCTGCTCCCGGGTGAGGTCCGAGACGCTTTCTCGTGGTGCGGTGCTCGACGTGCTCGTGTGATGGGTGAACACGATGCTAGAGATCAGAAGGTCGGCGGCTGCGGCTGCCGTGTGCTCGGCAACTCCAGCCGCGCCCAGCCGCTCGACGAGGCCGTCGCGCAGCGTGGCGATCGGGGCGGACGGCCACGACATCGTGACCAGGGTGGACGCCAGCCCGGGGTGGCGATCGAGAACCGCATTCAGGTGTCGGGCAACGCGCTCGAGCGCGGCCACAGCATCCGGGTCCCCCGGGTCGGTAGCCCCGGGTCCCGCAATGATTTCGGGGACGAAGGCCTGCTCGATCATCGCGGTCAGCAGCGCGTCGCGGTGGGGAAAGTACCGGTAGAACGTCGAGTACTTGATGCCGACTACGGCGGTGACATCTCCGATGGAGAGTCGGTCGATGCCCACTGCCCATCCGGCGGCCACCAGGGCGGCCCTGCTGGTGTGGGGCGGCCTGCCTGTGCGTCGGTCCCGTGCGCGGCGAGGTGACGAGTCGGACTCTGCCACGGTGCCCTCCCGTCGCGTGTGCACGGCGCTGTGGTCACCGCAGATGCCGGCTCAGGATCCAGCGGCGCCGAGGACGAGGCGGAGCCGCCCCGGGTGAAGGTGGCGGCCGACGACCGCCTGTGCGGTGGCGGTCAGGTCCGAGTCGGTGGCAGCGGCGTAGCCGCGCAGCTTCAGCAGTGCCTCGCTACAGCGGATATGCAAGTGTGCCGAGATCATGCCGGTGGCCTGGTGCACGACCGCCGGTTCCCCCAGCGCGTCCGGGGCGGTGTCGGACTGGCTCGCCATGGGGCATCCTCACGGTCGCGGAGCGGTGTCTGTGCCGCCCGGGTGAGCCCGGGGTTCAGGACTTTGCACGCTAGCACCGTGAACTCAGGGGGCGAAGAAGTTGCCCGGGTGACTGCCTGGCGCCGAGTTGGGCCGAGCGGTAGGCCCTTGACACGCATGTGGGCGTCTGCGGCGAGGTGGGTCTAGGTGTTACCGCCGGTATGGCGTACGCTGTGTAGTCGTAGCGGTGTCGATCTTCGGCATTTGTCACGTTCTGTGCATGCGCTGGGTTTTCTGATGGACCATCGGGACCGGTGTCTGTGCCGAGAGGGGGAACATGACCGCGACGACGAACCAGGTGGGGGCCGGTGGTCGGCCGGCGCAGGGTCGGCCCGGTCCAGCGCCCGGTGGGCCGGAGGCCAAGGCGCAGGGTTGCGTGTGTTCGGTGCTGGCCAACGCCGCCTACCGTGCCGGGGCCGACCAGGACCCGTGTATCGACCCGCAGTGTCGGCTCCATGCCACTGCGGGCGCACCGGGCGAGGCCTGAACGAGGGGGCGAACGAGGACCGACCAGCCCTGAGGCTGGGCTCGGGGACGGCTCGGGTGAGTCCGAGTGGGCGATGGGTGGCCACGTGATGACCACGATGGTGCGGGGCAGTTGGGGGCCGCACCATCACGCCCGGGTGGGTGGGGCCATGTCGGGGGATATGGCCTCACCTGGCCGGTTTCGTCGCTGGTCCGCTGTCGTGAGAAGGGGGCAGAGGTGTTCGATTCCGAGCGCATGACCGCAGAACTGCATCGCGGGCTGGCCGGTGTCTGCGAGGAGCGTCCGGCCCTCAGACACGCTGCGGTCGCGACGATGGTGCGGCTTGCAGGTGAGGTCTGCATCGACAGGACCCACACCGTCGTGCGGGTCGAGCTCCGCGACCCGGAGGCGGCCTTCCAGCTGCGTCGCCAGATCGCCGAGATCTACCGTCGGCCGGTCGATTCGGAGATCATCACGACGAGTGGATGTTCGTTGCGCTACCTGGTACGGGTGACGGCGCCGGGCGGTGACCTGGCTCGTGTGCTGGGTCTGATCGATCGGCGGGGAGTCGCCGTGGTGGGACTGCCGCCGTCGGTGATTGCCGGCGGACCGGCTGTCGCCTCGGGGATATGGCGTGGCGCGCTGCTCGCCCGCGGGCGGGTCGTGGGATCGCAGGGGCTGCCCCGGCTCCATGTCACCTGCCCGACAGCGCCGGTGGCGCTGGCCCTGGTCGGTGCCGCACGGTCGTTTGGTGTGACTGCTGTCGCGCAGGACACTTCCGTCGGTCACCGCACGGTGCTCAGCCAACCCACGGGCGTGGACACCCTCCTGCGCGCGATCGGAGTCCCGTCGGTGGCCGATACCGTCCGTGAGGCAGTCGTGGCGGCGAATCCGGCGCCGGCGGTGAATCCGGCGTTCCAATCCGTCAACGCGCAGCGAGCGACAGTAGCGGCCGAGGCGACCGCGGCGCGGACCCGGTGGGCCCTGAAGGTGCTCGGTGATCATGCCCCGGAACACCTGCAGACGATCGGCCGGATGCGCGTGGAGTTCCCGACACTGTCGTTGTCCGAGCTGGGGCGTCTTTCCGAGCCACCACTGAGCAAGGACGCTGTCGCCGGGCGGCTGCGCCGCTTGTGTCGACAGGCTGAGGAGAGCGCCGGGTCGGTCGCTCGCGGGCCCTCGACACCGGTCGTCTGATCCTGGTCGGCCTCGCCTCACCGGCTGGACCGGCGTGCGAGGCGGCCAGTCCGGGCCTTCAGATCCACACCCACACGCTGACAAGCAGTATCAGCGCCATCGAGCAGCCGAGGACAAGCGCTGTCGCGCGGCCGGAGAATGTTACAGGTCGGTCGGACGGATGCCTGCTGGCGCCGCTACGGAGGCGTCGATTCCCTCGCCCGAGATCGGGCTCGATCAGCTGCGGCGGGTCGGTGCGGGCCTGATCATGCTTGTCCGAGTTCGACTCCACATCAGCATGAACGATGCTGTGGGGCAGGTGGTGCGCCTTGTTGGCTCACCGTGTCTGACCGCATAGTGACGCCTAGATTCTGTTCGCGCATGTGCCTATGCATATGCCGGATCCGCCCGGGAGCTGGTCGCATGTTGCGCGGTCGAGGGTCAGGCGCCCCGGCTCTGCCGGCGAGCGCACCGAGAGTGTCGTCGAGCACGGCGAGCAGGTAGCGGTCTGTGTCGCCGCGCCGCACGCTGTCGGTGCTGTGTGCGAACCGGTGCAACAAGGTGAGGACCTGGCAGAACGATTGGTGTGGCGCCACGTCGCGGGCTCGCGTGCGAACTGCGGCGGTCCTGTGGGCCAGGTGCAGCGTCCACGTCCACAGCAGCCGGGACCGGGAATCACTGTAGGTGCGGTGGTCGCGGTGATAGCGCAGCATCGCGTGGGTCGCGGAGGCGATCACGATCTCCGCCACGGCGGGCGTGGAGGGGCCGTATCGGGCCAGCGCGGGCGCCCGGCGGGCCAGCGCGGCGCGGGTGTCGTCGTCGACCCGGTCGTTGATGATGCGGGCCAGTGCGGCGAGGGCCCAGTGCGTGCACGATGGATGGTCGGTGAACGGCCCACCGGTCAGCACGGAGACGTACTCCATGACACACGCGCCGTGTTCGGGCCGTTGGTGTCGGCCGGGCCCGAGAACGGGAAGCCCGTCCACAAGCGAAGGGGTGTCGAGCGCGGGCGGGCGCGGATGCGGCATGGAGCCTCCCTGGACTGGGGTACCGAGAATGCGTCCATGTGGCGGCATACGCAAGGCCGTGTGGCGCAGACTATCTGGGCGCGCGGGAGGGGAAGGCGGTCTCGTTGGAGGGCACCGTGGCTCTCGGAGGAGTGAAGTACGCCTGCTGCTCTGGACAGGGACGCAGCGGTTGCTGAAACCGTCGGTCCATGACGGCATTGCGTTCACCGGTCCCCGAGACCGATGTGATCGCGGGACGCTACATTCTTGCGACGCACGTCGGGATCGGTTCCACCGCGACGGTCTACCGGGCGTGGGACCCCGAGCAAGACCAGTCGGTAGCGGTCAAGCTGTTCGTGAACGGCTGCGACGTGACTGGCTTGAACCGTCAGCGCCGGGAGCTGCGGGCGATGTCCCATCTGCACCACCCGTCACTGGTGCGGCTGCACGGCGGCGGAGTCGACCGCGGCCGTCCCTACCTCGTCTCGGAGCTGGTCGAGGGCGAGACCCTCGCCGAGCGGTTCTCGCGTGGTCGGCTGAGCGTCGACGAGGTGTGTCGGCTCGGCGCCGACGTCGCCACCGGGCTTGCCCACATTCACGCCCGGGGAGTCGTGCACCGCGACGTCAAGCCCTCCAACATCATGCTCTGCCGACGCACTCGTAAGGCGCGATTGACCGATTTCGGCATCGCCCGCGTGATGGGCTACGCCTCGCTGACCCAGACCGGCGCCGTCCTCGGTACAGCTGCCTACCTCGCACCCGAACAGGCCAGCGGAGACTCCGTCAGCCCGGCCGTCGACGTCTACGCCCTCGGATTGCTGCTGATCGAAGCGCTCACCGGTGAGCGGGAGTATCCGGGGACGCCGATCGAGTCGGCTGTGGCTCGGCTGCACCGGATGCCTCGCGTTCCGGAGACCGTGCCGAGCTTTCTGCGCGAAGCGCTGCGCGCCGCGACGTTCACCCGGCCCGACGACCGTCTGTTGGCTGCCGACATGGCGATCCGACTGGCTCACCGACAGTAATTCCCGGCTGGTCTCCGACGGCGTACCCCTGCTGGATGCAGGTCGACGCGCACGCGCGACCCTGCGCTGTCGGCGGCGGGATCGCGAGGCGTGAAAATTGGCCGTATCGGAGGAATATCGGAACTCTGGGTGATGTGTTCCCTCGATGGGATTGCAAAGATTGAATTGATGTCCGTGGCAGGTGAAAGATATGGGGTAGTCGGCATGGGCTCCCACCCGTTCGATGTGCCGACAGTGGCGGTCATTGCTGCATGGGTGTGGCCGGGACATAACAGGAGATCTGCTGTGCTGAAGAAGGCTGGAATGATCGTCGCCGCATCCGCGGCGTCGCTGCTGGCGGTCAGTCCGATGGCGTTCGCATCGGAGGGCGACCACGGCCACGGGGACGGCATCGACAAGAGCGCCGAGGGCCTGGTCGCCGGGCTCAACGGCAACAACGTCGACGTGCCGGTCCAGGCCTGCAACAACAACGTCCCGGTCAACGTGCTGGGCGTGCAGGTCCCGGTCGAGGACGCCGCCGCGGGCAACGGCCTCACCGGCGCCCTGGGCATCCTCGGTGAGGGCAAGGCCAAGTCGGGCGACTCGGTCACCGACCAGTCCGACAACTGCGCCCAGGCCGGCGGCGCCGGCGACAGCGTCGACTGATCACAGTTCACGCGACACAGTGGCCCCGGACCGCCGGTCCGGGGCCACTGTTCTGTGGCCGATCTCCGGCCACGGCGGTGACAGCCGGGGCCCAGCCACACCTGCGCGACCATCGCGGGCAGCGTGCAAAGTGCTGATCAGACCCCGTCGTGCACCTCGCCGGAGGAGTCGTCCGCTCGCCGCCCCGACCCACCGAACAGGACCCGAACGTCGAGGATCAGCCGGGGAGACGGCGTTGGGGGCCGGTTGGGCGAGCGGCACGGACAGGCCGCGCCACCCGCACCAGGCCGCCCCGGATCGCCGGAGCGATCGACAGCAGCGGCGCCCACATCAGCGAGCCTCGCCCATCCCCGTGGCCCCGGCGGCCAGCGTGTGACCGCCGATGAGCGACGGGTGCCAGTCGGTGCCGTGCTCGGTCCGCCCCGACCACACCCGGCGCAGATCCACCAACGATCTGTCGAGGCTGGCCGAGTGCTCCACCGCCGAAGCGGAGGTCACCCCGGCGAGCAGGTTGCGACGCTGGAAGTTGATCGGCACCACCATCAGCGTCAGCTCCCGCACCTGACAACGCGCCACCCCACGAGCCACCGAGGTCTGACCGACCCCGACAAGCACAAGCACGGGGGTTCGGGGATCGAGACCACCGTCGATGGTGCGGCTCCAGTTCACGAGGGACGACACAGGTCCCTGCCCCTTCGCCGGTGCTCAGATAAGGCCGACGCACACGAGCCCGGCACGTGTCGAGACCAGGATGCGGCCGCGGAGCCGCGGGTGCGGACACGAACCGTGCGAAGCGCGTGGACACGGCCCCGTCGAGTAGAGACGAAACCGGTACTTCACGCGCGCCGATGACTGGTCTGGTCACCGGCGGACCTGGGAGAACGGTATGGACCTCGACGGGTCGTCCTCCTTGGGCATACCGAGGAGTCGTTCAGCGATGATGTTGCGCTGGATCTGGTCAGTCCCGCCGCCGATCGAGGTGAAGTAGGCATCGAGGGTGAAGAAGTTGACGCGCGCGCCGTCCCCGCCCGGCTCGTCGAGCAGCGAGGCCGCGCCGATCACCTCGCGGCGCAGGGCCGCTGTGCGGTGCAGCAGCTCCGACATGGCCAGCTTGCTCATCGACATCGCTGCGGGATCCCTCGACCGGCCCTCGTCGGCGTAGCGTGCCGAGTTCAGCCGGGCAGCGGCCCGCGCGGCGTAGATGCCGGCGAGCTGGGTGCGCGTTGCCGGGTCCGACGATCTCCCGTTCCGCTGAGCGAGGGCGAGCAGGTCGTCGTCGGTACCGACGTACTCCGGGTCGGCGGCGCGCGACCCAAGTCCGCGGTCGCCCATCACCGACCGCTCCATGCCGAGCGCACCCATCAGCACAGGCCACCCGGCGTCGACATCACTGAGCCGAAAACTGTCGGGGACGACTGCACCGGTCAGGAAGACTTCGTTGAAGTGCCGGTCGCCGGTGATCTGCACGATCGGTTCGACCCGGACCCCGTCCTGGCCCATCGGTAGCACGAAGAAGGTGATGCCCTCGTGTTTGGGAACGTCGGCGTTGGTCCGTGCGGCGAGTAGCCCGTAGTCGGCCCGGCCTGCGTCCGAGGTCCACACCTTCTGCCCGTCGACACGCCACGAGCTCCCGTCGCGGACCGCGCGAGTACGCAAGCTGCCCAGATCCGAACCGGCGTCGGGTTCGCTGTAGAGCAGGCACCCGGACATCTCACCGGTCAGCAGGCCCCGCAGGTAGGTCTGCTTGAGCTCGTCGGTGCTCATCGAGTAGACGATCCGGGCATGCAGATGACGCTGGTCGGCCCGCCCGCTGCGGCCGGCGCGAGTGAACTCCTCACCCACCACGGCGGCGTCATGGGAGTCCAGCTCGCGGCCGTACCAGGACCTGCTCCAGGTCGGCGCCAGCCAGCCCGCGTCAGTCGCCGCCTCGCGGAAAGCAGCGTCGTCGCCGTCGTTCGCGGGGTGATCGGCCAGGAAGGCACGGACCTCGTCGAGCACGCTCATGTGTCGGCTTCCTCGCCGGCCAGGATCGCCAGGTACTCCCGGCGATGGGTGTCGGGTTCACCGAGAAGCTGGCGGTCGGCCTCGGCCCGGCGCCTCAACAGATGCGCCGGGCACTCGGCGGTGAAACCCAGCCCGCCATGTACCTGGATGTTCGTGGCGGCAACAGCGGCGAAGGACTCGGGACAGTAGAAGCAGGCCAGGGCGACGAGCTCGGCCGCGTCCGGTTCGGCGAGCACGTGGCTGCGCACCGCGGCCCGGGCGACCGAGAGAGCCGATTCCGAGGCAACGTAGGCGTCTGCCAGCATGTGCTTTATCGCCTGGAAGCCGCCGATGGGACGGCCGAACTGGATGCGACCGCGGGCGTACTCCGCGGCCGCGGTCAGTGCCGCCTCGGCCCCGCCGGCTGACTCGGAGGCGATGGTGAGCCGCGCCGCTGCCACCATTGCCTCGGTGGCCGCGCGGGCCTCGCTCCCCGAGGCGAGGAGGAGTCCCGCCGCGTTATGTGCGGTGACCGTGCTCAGCGGCCGCATCAGGTCGAACGTGCGGTGGGCGTGCACCGCCACGTCTTCGGCCCGGACCATCACGATCCGTTGCCCACCGTCATCGACGAGTAGCAGCATGTCGGCGAGGTCGGCGTCGACGACATGGTCGAAGGTGCCGGAGACCCGCGTACCGGGTCCGTCGCCGCGACATCGGTCCGGTCGAGGGCGCGACAGGTCGGCCCCCGCCCACCCCACAGTCGCGATGCGGGTGCCGTCGGCGATCGACTCGAGCAGGCCGTGTGCCTGTGGGGCGTCGACGGCCGTGAGCAACGAGGGAGCCATCACCGCGGTCCCGAGGTAGGGCAGGGTGGCGAGTTTGGCAGTGAGGACCTCCGAGACGCGGGCGGCCTCGACGAGACTCGCGCCCGAACCTCCTAGGGACTCGGGGACGAGTAGCCCCGCGATCCCGACCTCCGCTCCGGCCCGGCGCCAAGCATCGCGGGCTTCCGATGAGTCACGGATGGAGCCGGGCGCAGCCGTGTCGGCGGGCCCAGGCGGTCGGTGCAGAAGTCGCCGACCGCCGCCGCCAGATCCGACAGGTCCTCGGCGGTGCTCGGCGTGACCGCCGGTGGGTTCATGTCTGCTCCCTCGATGAGACGGGATTCCGAGTCCTGGGCAAACGCCACGAGAGCCTCGGGTGACACCACCCCGCCCGCTGATTACGTAACGGTCCTGGAACGAAACTATCCTGGGCGTCGGTGCGCGTAAAGATCGATCCGGAGAGGGCTGCGGGCCAGGGGTTCTGACCGATGTCCGGGGGTGTCACCGATGGGTGGCGACCCCGTGCAGGACCGCGTCCACCAGCTTGCACAGGAACCCCTCGACGCGCTGCGACGTCTCCTGCGAATCGGGCCGGTCGTCGAACAGGATGAAGTCCATGATCGCTCCGTGCAGCATCGAGATGACCAGGCGAGCCTTGGTGCCCGCGGAGACCTCGCCACGGTCGATCGCGCGTCGGACGATGGACGTGGTCTCCTCGATGCGGTCACGCACCATCAACGCGTAGTCCTGGCCCGCCTCGTCGGTGAACTTGGCCTCGATGGCGAAGCGGACGAGGGCGCCGCCGTAGGGGCCGCGGTACTCGGCCATGAGCTGATGGGCGAAGAGGTCCAGGTCGCCGGCGAACGAGCCGGTGTCGACGGCGTTGCTTCGGCGCAGCTGGCGCAACGCGTCGGCCATCAGTGCGCCCTTGTCGCTCCACCGCCGGTAGACGGTGGGCTTGCCGACCCCGGCTTGGCGGGCGACGGCCTCGATCGTCAGTCCGTTCCAGCCGGTTTCGGCGAACAGTTCCAGAGCTGCGGCCTGGACCCGTGCGGTCGCCTCGGGATCGCGGGGGCGCCCAGGCAGTGCCGGCAGTGCGGATGCGGGATCGGGCACCCGGTCATCGTAGGCGGTCGGCTCACCATAGCTCGGCCACGAACGCCAAGTCGGGACAGCGAGGCGATGCGGTGAGGCCCGCGCGCGGAGATCGAGGACGTCCCTGGAACGCCGGCTGCATCCGTCGCGGGCGTGGAGGCCGCGCGGGCAGAGGACCTCCGAGCGCGGGCCCAAAGGTCCTGCAGTACGCGGAAACGCCAGCCGTAGAGGAACTCTCGTTCGCTCCTAGGGTGGCCCTGGGGATGCGGCCTCGATCGGATCGGCTCACTTGCCGACGATGTTTTCCAGGACGGCTCACTGCCTTGGCCGACGACCACCGGCCTTGAGGATTTGAACCTCGATCTGTTGAGTGCGGTCCGGCTCGATCGTGGACTGCTGCCCGGGATGATCCGACGCGGCGCAGGCGCGATCGTGCCGGCGACCTCTATCCGGTGGTGCTCCATGCCGTTCTTTCGATGCGACCCTGGGACATGCCGCGAAGGCGGACTGCAGACCTACGGTAGGGCCTGTCCGGCGAGGTCGCCCCGTCCGTGACGCGCGTCAACACCGTCTCTCCCGGGAAGGCTGGCAGCCTCACTGGACTGCTCGGCCCGAACGGGCAGCAGCCGCAGGTGCTTGCGAGGACGTGCTGGACAACCACCGGAGCGCTGCTGTACCGACCACTCCGAGGAACACGTGGCCCGATCCGATCACGGTCCTGCGTCGTGGCGTGCTCCTGACGTCCATGGCGCGATTTCGCGGCGTGCTGGGCCGGACCGCGGCGTGATGATGGTCTGTTTCGGCTCCGCTACCCCATTCGAGCGGACCAGACGATGAGCTCCGCGCCGGGGAGCGCGAAAGCGTTCGTCGGCACGTAGGCCGGGCAGACCTTCAGAACTCCGCACATGCGGCTATATTGTCGACAAGAACGCGCACAGGCGTCGCTCGTCTGTCGTGCATCGCACCCGACAAAGGAGTCGCCGTGAGCACCGTCTACGAGTCCCTGTTCATCGGCGGGGAGTGGGTCGCCCCGTCGTCGTCGCGCACCATCGAGGTCGTCTCGGCCAGCACCGAGGAGCTGATCGGCCGGGTGCCGGAGGCCGTGGACCGCGACGTCGACGCCGCGGTCGCCGCGGCCCGGGCCGCGTTCGACGACCCCACCGGCTGGGCGACCTGGTCGCCTGCCGACCGGGCCACGGTGATGGAACGCCTCGCCGACGAGCTCGACGCGCGTGCCCCGGAGATGGCCCGCAGGGTGTCGTCGCAGAACGGCATGCCGATCTCGGTCGCCACCCAGTTGGAGGGCGTGTTCCCGCAGGTGCTGCTGCGGTACTACGCCGGACTGATCCGGGCCACCGAGCTCGACGAGGTCCGCGACGGGCTCATGGGCGGGCGGATCAGGGTCACCCGCAGGCCGATCGGCGTCGTCGCCGGGATCGTGCCGTGGAACTACCCGCAGACCCTGGCCGCGTTCAAGCTCGGGCCCGCGCTCGCCATGGGCTGCGCGATCGTGCTCAAGCCCAGCCCGGAGACCGTCCTCGACGCCCAGCTGTTCGCCGAGGCGGCGGCTGCGGCCGGCCTGCCCGCGGGCGTGGTCAACATCGTGCAGGGCGGCCGGGACACCGGGCAGTACCTGATCGAGCACCCGCAGGTCGACAAGGTCGCCTTCACCGGGTCGACGGCGGCCGGCCGGACCGTCGCCGAGACCTGTGCGCGGCTGCTGCGCCCGGTGACCCTGGAGCTGGGCGGTAAGTCGGCCGCGATCGTGCTCGACGACGCCGACCTCGCGTCGAACCTGGAGAGCCTGTTCGGGGCGACCCTGCTCAACAACGGCCAGACCTGCTACCTCGGGACCCGGGTGCTCGCGCCCGCGTCGCGCTACGCCGAGGTCGTCGACACCCTCACCGGGTTCGCGAAGAGCCTGCAGGTCGGCGACGCGCTCGACGAGCGGACCCAGGTCGGTCCGGTCGCCTCGGAGCGGCAGCGCAGCAGGATCGAGGGCTACATCGCCAAGGGGACCGGCGAGGGGGCCCGGATCACCACGGGCGGCGGGCGTCCGGCCGGCCTCGACCGCGGCTGGTTCGTCGAGCCGACGGTGTTCGCCGACGTCGACAACCGGCACACGATCGCCCAGGAGGAGATCTTCGGTCCCGTCCTGTCGGTCATCTCCTACTCCGACGTCGACGACGCGGTCCGCATCGCCAACGAGTCCGACTTCGGCCTCGGCGGCAGCGTCTGGACCTCGGACCCGGAGCGTGGCGAGTCCGTGGCCGCCCGGGTGCAGACCGGCACGATTGGCATCAACGCCTACCTCCCGGACCCGGCGGCGCCGTTCGGCGGGATCAAGCAGTCCGGGCTCGGCCGCGAGCTCGGCCCGGAAGGGCTGACGGCCTACCAGGCACTGAAGTCGATCTACCTGGCGCCGTGAGCGGGTCGGCCGCCGCCCGCGGGCCGGGCGGCGGCCGTCCCGTCCGGACGACGGCGTCGACCGACCGACGGAGGCACGATGTCGCAGAGCTCCGCGATCCCGTCGCACCTACGGGAACCCCGCACCCGCGAGGCGTCCACCCCGGACGGCTACCGGCCGGCGTACCCGTCCTTCGCCGCGTGGACCTCGCCGGACGTCCGGCACGTCGTGATCGCCTTCCTCGGTGCGCAGGGCGACGCCGGGACGGGCGACCTCGACGCCGCGCTCGCGGCCGGCGACGGGCCACGGCACTACGACCGCGCCATCTCCGTCGGGCGCGTCGGCAGCCCGGAGGAGACGGTCACCGCCGCGTACTGGACGGACCCGCTCGCCTTCGAGCGGTGGTTCGACACGCACCGGGACGCCTGGCTGTCGCCCCGCGCCGGTGGTCGCTGGGTCGAGGCGGTCCGCCCGTCGGTGCGGCGGGTCGAGACGATCCTCGGTTCCCGGCGCCGGCCCGAGGGGCTGGCGGTCGTCGCCGGCGAGATGTCCGAGGAGGTCGTCGAGCACGGCTACTGGGGCAGCATGCGGGACCGGATGGCAGCGTCGTCGACCGAGGCCATGGACGACCCGCTCGCCCCGGAGACGGTGGTCGACGGGGGCCGGGTCCGGATCCGCGGCCGCGGCAGCGTCTGCCTGATCAGGTCGGGCCAGGACTGGTCCGACACCCGGGACGACGAGCGCGACACCTACCTCGGCGAGATTGAACCGCTGCTGGGCGAGGGCATGGACTTCCTCGCCGGGCCCGGCGGCGCCGGTGCGGGGTGCCTGAGCAACCGCTACCTCACCGTCCTCGACGAGGACGGAGCACCCACCGAGCGCACCTACGGCCTCGGCTGGTGGCAGACGATGGCCGACCTCGAGCGCTGGTCGGCGTCGCACCCGTCGCACCTGGCGATCTTCGGGGCGTTCGGACGAGCGGTACGGGACCAGGGTGGGCGGAGCGCGCTGCGCCTCTACCACGAGGTCGTCGTGGCGGCACCGCACGAGCAGTGGTTCGAGTACGCCGGCTGTGTCCCCGGGACCGGTCTGCTCGCGGGTCCCGAGCACCGCTGAACCGGTTGTGGCGGAGGGGGGGTCAGCCTCCGAGGAGACTCGACAGCTCGAGTGCGGTCCGCTCGCGGAGCCGGTGGACGAGCAGGGCGGCGCCGGCGTCGTCGTCCAGACAGGACGGACACGGGTACCAGTGCCGGTCACCGCCCGGCCGCTGTTCGACGACCGGTGCCGGTGGGGGCGGGCCGCCTGCCGGTGACCAGGCGCGGCGGCACCGGTCGTTGCTGCACACGTACCCGGTCATCGCACGTCCCGTCCGGCGTTGCGGCGCAGCCAGGTCTGCGGCCGGCCGCTCTCCTCGGCGATGCGCCGCCAGGTCCAGCCGGCCGTCCGGCGGTCGCGCAGGTAGGCGTCGAGATCGGTGAACCCGTGGCTGGTGGCGACCCCGGCGGCGAGCTCGCTCGCCTGCTGCCGGAGGGTGACGTGCGCGGTCCGCGGGACGCCGTGCCGGGCCATCGCGGCCTGGATCGCGTGCCGGCTCATACCGACCTCCTGCGCGATCGCCCGCACCGAGCGGTGCTCGACGAGATGGCGCCGGTGCAGGAACGCCGCGACGGCGTCGGACCCGCCGATCCGCGCGGCCAGTGCGAGATCGTGCCGGGGCGGACGGGGCCCGGACACGTGCTCGGCGACGTCGCGGGCGGCACCCGGGTCGACGGTGCGCAGGTGTCGGTGGAACCAGTCCTTGTGCAGCCCCGCGGTCCGGCTCAGCGACGCCAGGCTCTCGCCGGCGGCGACACGGTCCCGCACCAGCTCGCCGATCGAGCCGTAGCCCGCGTCGTCGGCGACCCGCTGTGCGGTGGCACGCAGCCGGGCCACCGAGGCCCGGCTGGTCGCCGCCTCGCGGGCGCCGGGTGGGACGGAGGCGAGGGAGCGCAGTGTCTTGCGGCGCCGCTGCTCGGGCTGACGCCGCCCGCGTGCCGACGCCGCCGCCGCGCGGGTCAACTCGCCGGAGGCCGCCCACCGGCGGCCGGTCTCGCAGCCCGCGCGGACCGCGGCGTCGTGCGCACGCCGCCGGCGGAAGGCACGAGCCCGGCGTTCCTGGGTCGCGCGACCCTCCAGCGACTGGCCGCGTTCGAGGCCGAAGGCCGTGCGGTAGTCCGCACGGTCCCAGCCGTGGGAACGCAGGTGGGCCCCGACCGAGCGGAACCAATGCCCGCACAGGTGGCAACGGGCGTGCTCGCCGTCGACGTTGACAACGCCGATGGGGACGTGGAACGGCGTCCCATCGGCCAGAGTCCCCAGCGGGAGCGACCCACCGGCGCCTGCGGTTGCGGATCCGGGCACCGCCACCTCCCGTCACTAGTCACAATGAGACTAGTCGCCGGGTCGCGCCGGTGTCACGGGCTCCCCCTGCCGGGCCCGGTGCCGGGTAAGGGCATCCTCATCACCCGACGGAGGAGGCGGTCATCGACGGAATCGTGCACCACGGGTGGGTCCGACGACGGGTGTTGCGGCGCCGGCGGGGCCGGGTCATCGGGGCGTCTCTGCTCCTGATGGGACACCAGACCTGCGAGGCGCTGGTGCCGGTAGCGATCGGGGTGGCAATCGACCAGGCCGTCGCAACCGGAGAGGCCACGGCACTGCTGGTGTGCGTGGCTGGGCTCGTGTTGCTCTTCGCGACGCTGAACGTCTGCTACCGGTGGTTCGCACGGCTGGCGCGGACCGCCGTCGTCGACGAGTCCCACGCGCTGCGGATCGAGATGGCGGGACGGTTGCTGCGGCCCGGCGGCCTCATGTCGGCCCGCCACCGTGGCGAGCTGCTCACTATCGCGTCGTCGGACGCGGACCAGGTCTCGCGGGCCGTGGTGTGGATCGCGGGTCTGGCCGGGGCGGTGGCGGCGATGGCCGTCAGCTGCGTGGTGCTGCTCGGGATCGATGTCCGTATCGGACTGCTGCTGATCGCCACGGCGGTGGTGACGACGGTCGCGCTGAACACCCTGTCCCCGCTGCTCGCCCGACGTGTGGAGGGCCAGCAGGAGAGCCTGGCCGCCGCGTCGGCGCTGGCCACCGACCTGGTGACCGGGCTGCGCGTGGTGCACGGGCTCCGGGCCGAGGAGACCGCGGTGCAGCGCTACCGCGTGGTCAGCCGGGCCGCCGAGGCAGCCGGGATCCGTTCGGGCACCGCGAAGTCGGTCCAGCTCGGGGCGACGGTGCTGGGTGGGACGGTGGTGCTGGTCGTGTCGATGCTCTCGGCGGGCTTGCTGGCGGTGCAGGGTGCCATCGGGATTGGGGCCTTCGTCGCCGCGGTCGGTGCGGCGCAGTTCATCGCCGAGCCGCTGTCGGCGGCAGGGATGTACCTGCAGTTCGGGGCGGCGGCGCTCGCAAGCTCCGGGCGCGTCGCCGGCGTCCTCGACGGGACCGTGGCGCCTCGGACGGCGGCGGCCCCCGACGAGCCGGGGGTCACGCTCCTGCTGCCTGTCGACGGGTGCACCGGTGTCGTCGCCGACCCGCCGGTGGTCGAGGACCTGCTCGCGGTCCTGCGTGGCGACGGGCCGGGGCGGCTCGTCGTCGGATGGGACGGCGAGCCACCGCGGAACGTGCACGTGGAACCGGTCCGCGCGCACCTGTTCGCCGGGACCTTCGCCGACAACCTCGCCCTCGGGCGGCCGGCGGGCGAACCGGAGGACCTACGACCGGCGCTGGTCGCGGCCGGTGGCGCCGACCTCGTGGACGGACGGCTCGAGGGGCTGCGTGCCTCGCTGCGCGACCGGGGCCTGAGCCTGTCCGGTGGTCAGCGCCAGCGGATCGCGCTGGCCCGCGCACTGCACACCGACCCGGAGGCACTCGTGCTCACCGATCCGACGAGCGCGCTCGACCCGGTGACCGAGGAGTCCGTCGCGGACGGCCTGCGCGCGCTGCGCCACGGCCCGGAGGCTGGGCCTCGCACGACCATCCTGGTCACGACAAGTCCCGTCCTGCTCGACCGCACCGACCGGGTGTTGTTCGTGCGGTCCTCCGGCGAGGTCGTCGCGGGGACGCACGCCGCGCTGCTCGACGCCGAACCCGACTACTGCAGGAGGACCGTCGGATGACCGCACGCCTTCCCCTCGCCGACGCCGTCCGGGTTCGGCGGGCGGTCACCGGGTACCTGCGTGATCGGCGGGGACTCACCGCCGCGACGGTGACGCTGGCGGTGCTGGCCTCGCTTGCAGGTCTTGTCGCGCCGTGGGCGATCGGCCGGATGGTCGACGCCGTGATCGCCGGCGGCGATGCCGGCACGATCGTCGGTCTGACCGCGTTGGTCGCCGGCTCGGGCGTCGGGGCGGCGGTCCTGACCGCGGTGAGCGGGGCGCTCGTGGCCCGGATCGGGCAGCGGGTGCTGGCCAGGATGCGGGAGGACACCGTGGCGGCGGCGATGCGGATGCCCTCGGCCGAGATCGAGGAGTCCGGTCGCGGTGACCTGCTGAGCCGGGTCGGTGACGACGTCGCCGTGATCAGCGAGGTCGTCGCCGCGCTGCTCGCGCCGTGGGTCGGTGCCGTGCTCACCGTGGGGCTGACGATGGTGGGGCTGTTCGCGCTCGATCCGTGGCTCGCCGCCGCCGGGTTGCTCTCGATCCCGGTCTACGTGTTCGCGCTGCGCTGGTACCTCCCGCGCGCCGCGGCCCGCTACGCGCAGGAGCGCGCCGCGTTCGGCGACCGCGCCGAGGCGCTGGTGTCCTCCCTGGAGGGGCTGCCTACGCTGCGCGCGTACGGGGCCGAGGAGCGCCACGTCGAGCTGGTGGGGGAGTCGTCGTGTCGGGCACGGGACATCTCCCGTGCGGTCGTGTGGTTCGCGACGGCCTGGGGCAAGTGGGTAAACATCGCCGAGTTGGTCGGCCTCGCCTCGATCGTGGTCACCGGCTTCGTCCTGGTCCGGACCGGCTCAGCGTCGGTCGGAGCAGTGACTGCGGCAGCGCTGTACTTCCACCGGTTGTTCAACCCGCTCGGTCTGCTGGTGTCGAGCTTCGACCAGGTGCAGTCGGCGTTCGCGAGCCTGCAACGGATCGTCGGGGTGATCGGTGCGGCACCGGCACCCACGGCCGGTGCGCCGGTGTCGCGCTGCGGGGATCTCGTCGCCGACGCGGTCACCCACCGCTATCCGGGGACGAAGGCACCGGTCCTGTCCGACGTGTCCGTCCACCTGCGCGCGGGGGAGACGGTCGCGCTCGTCGGGGCGAGCGGGGCCGGGAAGTCCACCCTCGCCGTCCTGCTGGCCGGTCTCGCCCCGCCGAGCCAGGGCCGGGTGACCTGGGCCGGGGCACCATCGGACCGGGACACGCCGCTCGTGCTCGTGACCCAGGAGACGCACGTGTTCGCCGGCCCGCTGGCCGAGGACCTGCGGCTCGCCCGGCCGGACGCGACCGACGACGACGTCGTGCACGCGCTGCAGGCGGTCGGCGCGGACTGGGTCGCCGAGCTGCCCGACGGCGTGCGGACGATCGTGGGCGAGCTCGGCCACCACCTGGGCGCCGAGCAGGTCGCCCAGGTCGCGCTGGCTCGTGCGCTGCTGGCCGACCCGGCCGTCGTCCTGCTCGACGAGGCGACGGCCGAAGCAGGCAGCCGGGACGCCATCCGGCTCGAGGACGCGGCAGCAGCTGTCCTCACCGGACGGACCGGCCTCGTGGTGGCGCACCGGCTGCGGCAGACCGTCACCGCGGACCGGATCCTGGTCATGGACGGCGGCTGGATCGTCGAGTCCGGGACGCACGACGAGCTGGCTGCCGGCGACGGACACTACGCCCGCCTCTGGGCGGCCTGGAGCGGGGCGCGTCCCCAGGTGCGTCGGTCGTGAACGGGACGGACGGGAACGACCTGCGGGTGTACGGGGCCGTCGTCGACCACGAGGCCCGTTGCACGCACTACCGCGGACCGCTCGACGTCGTCGCCATGCGGTTCCGGTGCTGCGACCGGTACTACCCGTGCCTGCACTGCCACGCCGAGCACGCCGACCACCCCGCGCGGCGATGGCCCGCGGCGGAGCGGTCGGAACCGGCGGTGCTGTGCGGGGTGTGCCGGACCGAGATGAGCGTCGACACCTATGTCGATACCGACGGGTGCCCCCGGTGCTCGGCCCCGTTCAACCCGGGTTGCCGGCTCCACCACGGGTACTACTTCGAGCCGCCGCCCGGTCACCAGGTGCGGTAGGGAAGGAACTTCCCGTTGAGCGTGATCACCACGCGGTCGCCCTTCGGGTCGGCGACCCGCTCCAGACCGAGCTCGAAGTCGATCGCCGAGACGATCCCGTCCCCGAACTCCTCACGGACCAGCTCGGAGATCGTCGAGCCGTAGACCTGCACGACCTCGCCCAGCCGATAGACGAGCGGGTCGGTGGTGTCCACGGCGCCGGCGCCCCGCTCCGGCGGGAGCGTGAGCGCCTCGACCACCGTGCTGTCGAGCTCCAGCAGCTCACCGGCGGCCGCGGCCTGCTCCGCGGACAGGGTCTGCTGGCCGAGGAGCGCCGAAGTCGTCCACTCGGTGGATCGGCCCAGCGTCTCCGCGATGGTCGCCCACCGCAGCCCGAGCCGCTTCTTCGCCGCGAGGAGGGAACCCAGCGCGCCCAGCCTGGAGGTCATCGGTCTCCGTCCTTCGCGCTGTAGGAGTGGGCGCCGGTGCCGGCGAGTCGTCCGCCGTCGACGATCAGGTACTCCTCGCGGATCGGGCCGCCCGAGAGGAAGGCCTCGAGGATCTCGCGGGTGCCGGCAGCGTAGCGGGCCTGCGCGGAGAGGGTCGATCCCGAGATGTGCGGTGTCATGCCGTGGTGTGGCATGGACCGCCAGGGGTGGTCGGCAGGTGCGGGCTGGGGATACCAGACGTCCCCGGCGTATCCGGCGAGCCGGCCGCTCTCCAGCGCCCGCACGATCGCGTCCCGGTCGACGATCAGCCCCCGGGCGGTGTTGATGAGGTAGGCGCCGCGGCGCATGGAGGCGAGCAGGTCGTCGTCGAACAGGTTGCGGGTCTCATGGTGCAGCGGAGCGTTGATCGTGACGACGTCGCACTGGGGAGCCATCGACCGGGCGTCCGGGTGGTAGGTGAGGTTCAGCTCCTGCTCGACCTCCGCCGGGAGCCGGTGGCGGTCGGTGTAGTGCAGCCGGACGTCGAACGGTGCCAGTCGGCGCAGCACGGCCAGCCCGATCCGGCCGGCGGCCACCGTGCCGACGTCCATGCCCTCGACGTCGTAGGCGCGGGCGACGCAGTCGGCGATGTTCCAGCCCCCGTCCAGCACCCACTGGTGTGCGGGCAGGTAGTTGCGGACCAGGGAGAGGATCATCATCACAACGTGTTCAGCGACGCTGATGGAGTTGCAGTAGGTGACCTCGGCGACGGTGACGCCGTGCTCGATCGCGGCGTCCAGATCGACGTGGTCCGAACCGATCCCCGCGGTCAGGGCCAGCTTCAGGTTCGGTGCCTTCGCGATCCGCTCGGCGGTCAGGTAGGCGGGCCAGAACGGCTGGGAGATGACGACGTCGGCCTCGGGGAGCCTGCGCTCGAACTCCGAGCCGGCCCCGTCCTTGTCGGAGGTGACGATCAGGGCGTGGCCCCGGTCCTCCAGGAAGCGGCGCAGACCCAGCTCGCCGGAGACGCTGCCGAGCAGCTCACCAGGAGTGAAGTCGATCGCCGACGGAGTCGGCAGGGTCTGCCCGTCGGGGTAGTTCTCCAGGTGCGGCAGCCCGTCGCGGGCGTAGATCGCCGGGCGGCCCTCGACCGGGTCGTCGTAGAGAACGCAGAGAATCGTGGCCATGACTCCTCCTCGAGTGCTGCAGGTACCGCAGTCACGGTTCTCTTGCTCGATCCGTACCGCAATTGCGGGACGATGCGGGTCTCAGATGGGACGATCGGACGTATCGATCACAGCCGCTCCCGCCGCGGGAGCGGTGGCGGCGACCCGGAGGACGGGGACGAGATGGCGATGAGCACGGCCGAGCGGGCGAGGGTCGAGTCCCTGCGGGGCGCCGAGTCGAAGGCGGCGACGTTGTTCGAGGAGGCGCTGCGGCGCGGATTCGTCGTCGCTGGGGTGACCGAGCAGGACGTGTCGGATCGGATCCGTGACCTGGCGGATGAGATGTACGGGATCCGCCGCTTCTGGCACAAGCGGATCGTGCGAGCGGGCAGGAACACAATGGCGCCCTACCGGGAGAACCCGCCGAACCTGACCATCGCCGCCAACGACATCGTGTTCATCGACTTCGGCCCGGTCTTCCAGGAGTGGGAAGCCGACTTCGGGCGCACCTACGTGCTGGGCGACGACCCAGCCCGCCACCGGCTGGCCGCCGACCTCCCGCGGCTGTGGAACGCCGGCCGCGACCGGTTCCGCGAGCAACCCGACATCACCGGCGAGCAGCTCTACCGATACGTACTGGACCGGATCGCCGACTCCGGCTGGGAACACCCCGAGACCCACACCGGGCACCTCGTCGGCGAGTTCCCGCACGAGCGCATCGACGGCGAGCAACGTGCCAGCTACATCACCGACGGCAACACGTCACCGCTGCGCCGGACCGCTCCGTCGGGCCAGGCCTGCCACTGGATCCTGGAGATCCACATCGTGAATCCCGCCCGCGGCTTCGGTGGCTTCCATGAGCAGCTCCTCGACATCTGAGCTGCGGGCGGGCGGCGGGCATGAATCTCACCGATCAGAACGAGGTGATCACCCTGCCGTGCGGGCCTAGAATCCGGCGGTATGCCGCAGTACCGGGTCATCACCGCCGCTCGCATCATGGGGGTCGGAGAGGACGCCGTCCGCCGGTGGATCGGTGCCGGGGAACTGCCATCCACGAGCGATCGGTCCAACCGGATGGTCGTCGAGGGGGCCGAGCTCGCCGGCTTCGCCCGGGACCGTCCCGGAGCCACCGTGACCGACCCGTCGCCGGGCGGCCGGTCCGCGCGCAACCGCATGGTCGGGCTCGTCACCTCGGTCGTCACGGACCTGGTGATGGCCAAGGTGGAGATGCAGTGCGGCCCGCACCGCGTCGTGTCGCTGATCAGCAGCGAGGCGGCACGTGACCTGCAGCTCGAGCCGGGCTCGATGGCTGTCGCCATCGTTAAGTCGACCGACGTGGTCATCGAGGTGCCCCACAGCGATCCGGCCCAGGCGACACCACCACCGCCGGCCGCTCGGCCGGGCCGAAGCGATCAGCGGCGGTGAGGAGGCGGTCGACGCCACCGACGCCGGGGAAACGCTGGCCGGTCGGCGGGCCCGCCGACATGGCGACCGTCGTCGGTCTCGTCGTGTCCGGTTCGTCCCGACGCCCGGGCGGAGACCTCGCCGAGGTCGTCACACGGCCAGAGAGCGATGAACGACGAGGAACCGTTGGGTGGCGGTAACGTCAGCCCGGCTGTGGTCAGGACCGGGAACACGGTGCGGCGCCCGGCCGGTCCGCACACCCCGGCGGTACATGCATTCCTGCGGCATCTCCACGACGTCGGCTTCGGCCGGGTCCCGCGGCCGCTAGGCATCGACGACGACGGGCGGGAGATTCTCACCTACCTGCCCGGTGCCGTCGTCCATCCCGGGCACGACCACCTGCTCGACCCGCCCAGAGCCCTGACCGAGATCGGGAAGCTGATCCGCGCCTTCCACGACGCATCAGCCGAGTTCACACCACCGGCCGAGGCACGATGGCAGGTCGTGATCCCCGACGTGGGTGCGGAGCTGATCGTCCACCACGACCTCGCTGCCTGGAACCTCGTGCGTTCGAGACACGGCTGGTATCTCATCGATTGGGACACCGCCGCTCCGGGCACCCGGCTCTGGGATCTCGCCTACGCCGCCCACAGCCTCATCCCACTCAGCGCAGACCCCGGCTGGGCCCGACCGGACCCCGAGGTGCGGTTGCGTTGTCTCGTCGACGCCTACGGGCTGGATGAGAACGCCCGTCGGCGGCTCGTCGACCTCCTCCCGGACCGGACCCGCGCGATGTATCGGCTCCTGCAGGAAGGGGCGGACACAGGAACCGAGCCCTGGGCAACGCTCTGGGCGGCCGGGCACGGTGTTGTGTGGAAGCGAAACACCGATCATCTCGAACGACACCGCGGGACCTGGCTGAGCGCCCTCCTGCGCTGAGGAACCGCCCCACATGCAAGACGGCGGTTCTCGGCGTCGCCACACACCGTCACCGCAGAGGGTGGCCCGTGCGGGGCCCATCGGGGCCAGCCCGCATGGCACGACCCTGCGTGCCCCCAGATGAGGGTATTGCCGCCAGTGCAGGGGCCCCTTTACTCCATTCGAGCCCGTGCCTCCGACTCCAGCTCCCCGGAGGTCGGTCGACTCCCCAGGTCGCGGGCGTTGAGAGGAGTGCTCATGAGACGTCCCAGAGTCTCGGGACGGCGGTTGATCGCCTTCGCGACGGTTGCCGCCCTCGCGACCGGAGGCGGCGTGGTCACCGCCCCGATGGTCCTCGCCGCTCCGGACGGCGACCCGGCCGCCGAAGGGTCCTGGTCGGTCCCGTTCGAGGAGGGCGGGGCGGCGACCCCGCGGTGTGAGGTCGTGCCCAGCGACAACCCCGGTGACGACCGGGACCGCCTGCGGTGCAAGCCCGCGGCCGTCACCACGGCCGCCCTGCCCGACGGCCGGATCCTGTACGGCAACGGGATCGAGAGCGAGGAGAACGCCGAGGAGTCGGTGGTCCCGGCGCTCTCGGCCGAGGCACGGGACGGCCGGACGCGGGTGCTGGACCTGCGTGACGGCACGCCGTCGTGGACGAATCCCGAGAACGAGACGACCGACGGCTCCAGCCCCACGATCGAGGAGGGGCGGACCAGCGACGACTGCCTCACCGACGCGCCGCTCGGCGTGGCCGGCGTCCCCGGACGTGGCGGCGACGGGCTCGTCGGCTCCGCCAACGAGCAGCTCGGCGGCCCGTCGGCCGAGCCGACCTGCGCACCGGACGACGTCCCGGAGAACGACGGCGACATCTTCTGCGCCGACATCGCACAGCTCCCGGACGGCCGGAACCTGCTGGTCGGCGGCACCGACTGGTACAACGAGCCGTCGGTCCTGGAGAAGGCGGACGGCGACCCGCTCAACGTCGGCGTCATCGAGCTCGAGGGGCTGCGCAGCGCGCGCACGTTCGACGCGAAGACCGACCGGTGGGACGCGACCTCGCCGATGAAGTTCGGCCGCTGGTACCCCTCGGTCACCACGATGCCCGACGGGAAGGTCTCCGCGGTCAGCGGCACCGTCAAGCTGATCAAGTCCACGCAGGGGTCGCAGGTCCGCCGGACCGAGACCTACGACCCGGCGACCGAGCAGTGGACCGAGGACTACAGCGGTCCGGCGTCGGAGAAGACGCTCCCGCAGAACGCCCGGATGTACCTGACGCCCAACGGCAAGCTGTTCTACAGCGGCGACGGCCAGATGTTCGGGCCCTTCGGCCAGGCCGTGGACGAGGCGCTGTTCGCCCAGCAGGGCTTCTTCAACTCCGAGACCAAGGAGTGGGAGAACACCGGCATCACCCTGCCGCGCAGCTCGCCGGCGTCGGTCGCCCTGCCGATGAAGGCGCCGTACGACACGATGACGATCCTGCGGGCGGGCGGGAACTTCGGCCCGCCGCCGGGAACCTACGTCGCGACCCCGAGCACGACGCTGACCACGGTCGACAAGGACGGCGGCGTCTCGAACGTGCCGGGACCGAATATGGCGGAAGGGCGCTGGTTCAGCCAGCCCACCCCGTTGCCGGACGGCAAGACGCTGCTGACCAGCGGGGCCCGCAACGACGAGGTCGTCTTCCCGGGGGCCGAGCTGCCGGTCAAGCAGCCCGAGATGTACGACCCGGAGACGAACACCTTCACCGAGATGGCGCTGCCGGAGCGTGCGCGGACCTACCACAACAACGCGCTGCTGCTGCCCAACGGTCAGGTCCTTGTCGGTGGCAACTCGCCGATCTCGCTGGGCTACAGCGTCCAGCGTGACGCGGTTCCGGGCGTGACCGGGAACAACGACAAGGACCCGTCGTTCGAGATCTTCTCGCCCCCCTACCTGCACAAGGGCGACCGTCCGAACATCGACGGTGTCCAGCAGGGCATCGCCTGGGGCGAGGACTTCGACATCCGCACCGACGACGCGAAGTCGGTCGAGAAGGTCACGCTCATGCGGATGCCGTCGCCGCAGCACGTGATGGACAACGACACCCGGACCCTGGAACTGCCGTTCACGGCGTCGGAGGGCGGGAAGCTGCAGGCCAGCACCCCGCAGGACGGCGTCGCAGCCCCTCCCGGCTACTACTACCTCTTCATCAACCGGGCGGACGGCGAGGGCGGCTCGGTCCCGTCGGTGGCGCGCATCGTCAAGGTGTCGGACGAGTCCGACACGGGCGAGGCGATCCAGCCGATGGGCCCCGAGACGGTCGAGGGCTTCGAGCCCAACGGGGCCACCCGGACCGAGGCGAACACGCTGCTCGGCAACCCGCCGAACCCGCTGGAGACGCCGACCGTGCCGGGCCAGGAGGACCCGCTGGGTGTCCCGCAGGGCGTCCCCGGTGTCACCACCCCGATCCCGGACACGACCGGGAGCGGGATCGGTGAGGGCGAGCCCAACCTGAACGGGGACGGCACCGAGCCCGAGCAGGGTCCGCCGGGCGGTGTGGAGAACGAGCCCGATCAGGGGCTGCTGCCGAAGCTGCCGCTCGGCGGCAGCGAGACGCGGAGACAGCCGCGACGGCGGGGCCACGACCACCGACGCATCCCGAGGTCACGCTCATGACTCACCGCTCCTCACGGGGCACCGCCGAAGCGCTCGTCCGGACCGGACGGGCGCTTCGGCGCATCGGCCCCGCAGTCACATCCGTCCCGGCCGTCACACGGGCCCACCTCAGGCGTGCGGCCCGCTGGATCGTCGTCCCCCTCGTCGTCGGGCTCATGGGGATCGTGGTCGCACCCTCGGCGTCCGCCCACGGGGCCGCCGACCCGTCGATCGCCGCGGTGCTCGACCGCGTCGCGCTGGACATGCCGGGCGTCTCGCTCACCGTGCAGACGACCTCCCTCGGATCGCAGTTCGTGCTGGAGAACCCGACGCCGACCGAGGCCACGGTGATGTCGGCGGCCGGCGACCCGTTGTTCCGGATCGGGCCGGAAGGCGTTCTGGCGAACTTCCGCTCGCCGGACTGGTACACCTCCAAGCTCGTGGGAGGTGACGTGACGGTCCCGCCGCGGGCGGTCGACCGCGGCACGCCGGTGTGGGTGCGGGTCAGCCAGGACCCGGCTTGGGGGTGGTTCGACCACCGCCTGCACGACGCCGTGCTCACCGACGACCAGAAGGACTCGATGGACACGCTGGAGCCCTTCGGGGCCTGGTCGGTGCCCGTCGGCTACGGGGACCGGCAGGGCACCGTCGACGGGCACTTCGAGTACCGGCCGCCGCTCGGCTCGTTCGTCCCCTCGCTGGAGAACCTGGAGCCGGCTCCGGGAGTCCGGCTGGCTGCACTGCCCGGCAACCCCGTGCCGGGTGTCTCCGTCGAGAACCGGCGTGACCAGGAGGTGATCGTTCTCGGCGAGGTCGGCGAGCCGTTCCTGCGCCTGACGGGAGAGGGGGTCGAGCACAACGAGCTCAGCCCCACGTGGTTGGCCCAGCAGAGCGGGCAGATCGCGTCCGGCGGAGACCCGGCGGCGGCGCCGCAGTGGGTCGGGATGGGGAGCACCCCGCAGGCGTCGTTCACCGTCCGAGGTGCCGAACCCGATCTCGCTCCCGCGGAGCTCTACGCGATGACCGGCCCGGCCGACGTCAAGGACTGGTCCGTCGCGATGGTCATCGACGGACAGCGGGTCGACGTCGCCGGAGTCACCACGTTCACCCCCGTGGAGCGGGGCGGGGACGCCACCTGGTGGTGGATCGGCGGGTCGGCGGTCCTGCTGCTGCTCGTCGGCGCCGGGCTGTGGTGGTGGCTGCGCCGCGGACGCTCCGGACACGATGCCGGGCCGGACGATCATCCGGCACCGGGCTCCCACCGCAGGGAGGTCGGCGCCGACCGCTGATCGCGGTCGGGCATCGGGGGCCGGGCGGCGGTACGGCACAGGCCGCCGCCCGGCCCGTCCCGCGGCGACCCCTAGATCAGGGACTGGCGCCGTGCCTCGGCGAGCGCCTCGATCCGGCTGTGCACCCCGAGCTTGACGAACAGGGACTTCAGGTAGCTGCGGACCGTGCTCTCGGTCAGGAAGAGGGCCTGCGCGATCTCACGCGTCGACTGCCCCGTGGCGACGGCACACAGGAGCTCGTACTCCCGGGGGGAGAGGACCTGCGAGGCCGGACGACCGCCCTCGGGTCCCCGTTCGCGGGCGAGCAGCCGGGCGTCCACGTACGGGATCTGCCCGGCGACGACGGCGCGCAACGCCTCGACCAGCAGCCGGCTGTCCTTGAAGACGACACCGTCGGCGCCTCCGGCCAGCGCCGCCCGGACGGGTTCGAGCTCCTCGGTCGCCGTGTGGAGGAGCACTCGGGTCCCGGGAGCGACGGACGTGATCCGGGCGGGCATCCCGGGCGCGTAGGTCCCCTGCATCCGCAGGTCCAGCAGCACGACGGTCGGGCAGAGACGGCCGGCCTCGGTGATCGCCGTCGCGCGGTCGGACGCCCACCCGGCCACACGCAGGTCCGCGGTGGCCTCCAGCAGTGCGCCGACGCCGTCGACGACGACCGGGTGGTCGTCGACGATCAGCACCGTGGCGGGGCCGCCGGGGTCACTCATCGCGGCCGGCCGTCAGGTCGGCAGGCGTAGCCGCAGTGCGGCGCCGCCGTCGACGTCGCGCAAGGAGATCTCGCCGCCGTTCTGCTCGGCCTCACGGACCATCGAGACGAAGCCCCACCGGTTCCGTCCCTCGGGGACGGCGGCCAGGACGGTTCCCGGGTCGATCCCGCGCCCGTCGTCGAGGACCACGAGCGTGACCGAGCCCGGTGAGTAGGTCAGGGTCACCACCACCTGCGTCGCCCCGGAGTGCTTCTCGACGTTGTGCAACCCCTGCCGGGCGCAGGCGAGGACCGCGCGCTCCTGCTGTGCGGTCAATCGGCGGGCGGAACCCCGCACGATGAGCTGCGTGCCCAGGGAGCTGCGGGTCCTCAGGTCGGTGAGATCGCGGTCGATCGCGGAGGGGACGGCCTCGCCCGGGTCCGCCGGAGCCGATCCGGCCAGGATGTCCCGCATCCGGTCGGAGGCCTCGAGCACCTGCTCGGAGATCCGCTCCAGGGTCCGGTGGAGCTCGACGACGTCGTCCCCGTGGAGCGCCCGGGCCCGCTGGGTGCCGGCCGCGATGGCGAAGAGCAACGGCCCGATCTGGTCGTGCAGCGCCCCGGCGAGGTGCTGGCGTTCGGCGCCGGCCTGCCGTCGCGCGGTCTCGGCGGCGGTCTCGCCGGTCTCGACCGGACGGCGCACCGGGCTCCTCCGCAGGTCCGCGAGCGTTCCGAACGGTGCGTGTGGAACGCGCCGGTGGTGCTGCGACGACGCGACCGGCTCGACGGTGACCGCCGCGTCCGGATCCGCGGCGACGTTGCCGTTGACTGCGCACATACCTGGCCAACGAGCGAAAGTTCCCAGAAGTCCGCATCTTCACCCGTTTGCACACCAAAGAGTCCGCATATGCGGAGTATGCGTGAGTGTGTTCGAGGGTGTCAGGCGGCGAAGAGGAGCCCGACCGCGCCGATCGTCAGGGCGACCATCGCGGTCAGCATCGGGTACTGGGTGCGCAGCGCGTCGGCAGTCGGGTACATCCGGACGGCCCGGTCGTGTGCGGCCAGCGACGCGACGAGGTGGCCAGCGACGATCGCGAGCAGCTGCACGACCATGATCGACTTGGTGCCGAGCAGGCCGTAGTCGATCGCCGTACCGGCGGTGCCGAGGAGGTCGAGACCGGTCCCGAACGGGTCGCCGGCGAGGATCAGGGTCTGCTGGCCGTCGAACAGCAACAGGCTGAAGTAGTGCGCGAGCGCGTAGCCCGCCGCGATCGGGACGAGCGTCGTCGCGAAGGCCGCCGGTCCCGGCCGGTGGCCCTCGTGAGCGCGCTCCGGCGTGATCGCCGCGCAGCCGAGCAGGTAGATCACGCCGACGGCGAGGGCGGTCGCGGCGAGTCCCAGCGTCCCGGTGACGACGCCCTCGTCCACGGCCCTCGCCCACCACAGTGTCCGGGAGAGGCCGTCGAACCCGGTCGAACCGACGAGAACGACCAGCACGCCCACCAGACCGGGTCCCGGGACGACGCGGTCGAGCCCGTCGAGCGGATTGCGGACACCGAGCCGCCCGTCGACCGAGCGGCCGATCGGCGCGAGCGACCCGAGCAGGGTCGAGTAGACCTCGAAGCCGTCGCCACGGTCGAACCACGTGCGTCCGAAGACGACGGCGGCCCCCACGTGCACGACGGCGTACCCGGCGACGAACGCCGCCACCCACGTGGGATCCGAACGACCGGGTGCGACGAGCTCGAGCCAGGCGAAGGCCAGCAGGGAGCCGGCCGCGGGCCAGTAGCCGAGCCGTCCGGGCAGCGGTCGCAATCCGGTCGGTGGGACCCGCAGCAGGCGGACGAGCAGGGGGTGCAGGAGCCGCAGCGGGTTGACGAGACGGACGACAGGGCCCGCGACCAGCGACGCCGGGACCAGGCCGGCCCAGAAGGTCACGTAGAGGGCCCACGGTGCGAGGTTGTCGGAGGCCTCAGCCGGGCCGAGGAACCCCACGAGGACGACGACGGCGACTCCAGCCAGCGTCACCGCCCGCAGCACGGTACGCAGGGCGGGGTGCTCGACCGCGGCGGCCAGGCGCGCCGGCAGCGGCCGGCCGGGTCCCGTGACCCGCGGCCGCCGCCAGAGCAGAGCGAGCACGACGAAGGAGATGATGAGCGCCGCCGCCGCCGCGGCAGCGGCCGGCCCGATCGGGACGGGGAGATCGCTTCGCGTACCGATCCCGTGGGCGGGGACCGTCACCGGACCTCGACCCTCGCGAGCTGGGCGCCGCTCTCGTGCAGCTCGAACTCGAACGAGCCCGGGACGTCGGCGGTGAACCGCAGCTCGGCAGGCCGGCCCGCCTGGAGCTCGACGGCACGGTCGTACCCGTGCAGGTGCGCCTCGTCGGGGCGGTCGCTCGTCACGACGATCACGACCGGGGCACCGCGCTCGACCTCCACCCTGGCGAGGCCGCCCTCGACCTCGCCGCCGGTGACGCGCAGCTCCACCCGCTGCTCGGGTGGTGCCGCGGGTGCCGCCGGAGCAGCGGCCTTCGTCGTGGCCTGCGGTGCCCCGGCCGCGGTCGGGACCGGCGTCGGGCCGCCGCAGCCGGTGAGGGCGACGGCCGTGACGGCTCCGGCGACGCCGGCGAGGATCGTGCGGTTCGAGATCATGGGGCGTTCGCTCCTGGTGGTCGAGACGATGACGGGCGTGACGACACCAGGCCCCGTTCCGTGTGGAGCCGGCGGTTCCGCAGCGCGAGCGCTCCGGCGGTGGCGCCGAGCAGGACGATCACCGCCGCCAGCGCGGCGGCCTGCACTCCGTCCGTGCCCGGGCCGGTGCTCTCACCGGGCTGCGGCACGTGCCGGACGCCGCCGGTCAGCCGGACCTCGCGGTCGCCGAGCAGCACCGGGACGGCCCACCGGGCGGGGGTGTCGTCGTCGGGCCGCGGGACCAGCCGGGCGTCGGTCCAGCTGACCGGTCCCGGCGCCGCGTAGGGACGCCAGCCCTCGCCCGCCGGGACGGGACTGCCGGACCCGAGGAGGTTCAGGCGGTAGGTGCGGCTCGCGAGATCGGCCTCCCAGGCGCCCCCGGCGGTGCGGCGGAGGAAGGGCTCGCCGTCCAGCCCGGCGATCGAGACCGGCCCGGTCTCGGGGACGCTGAGGATCACGCTCGGCCGTGGGCCCTGGGCGACCGTCATCGATAGGCCCTCCGGGGCGGGATCGGGTTCCACCCGGAACCATCCGGCCGGCCGACGTAGCTCCAGCCGGCCGCTGACGTCCAGGGCAGCGCCGCCGACCCTGATCGGTACCGACCAGGTGGCTACGACTTCCGAGCTGCCGGGGCGCCCACCACCCGGGGCTCGCACCGCGTCCGGTCGGGTGCGGGGGTCATACCAGCGCCAGGACACGTCCTGCGACACCACGGTCCACCGGGGCGGTGCGCCGAGGGCGACGCCGTCGGGCAGGCGGGTCGGGACGTCGGGCGGGTTGCGGGACTCGAAGGTAAAGGGGTGGGCGGCGTCGACCTCGACACCCCGGGCCGAGACCCGGACGACGTCCCGGCCGTCGGGTGCCGCCAGGACGAGCGGGACGTCGGTCGAGTTGACGGCTGCGAGGGCGCCGTCCGCCATGACGGTGACCAGGCTGCCCGCGGGCGGCGCCGGTGTGACGGCGCCGAGCACCGAGACGACCTCCCGCTCGGCCGCCTCGGCGGTACCGGCCGCGACCGGTGCGGCGCAGGCAGCGGCGAGAACACCGGTGGCGAGAGTCCGGACGAGTACGGTGCGGAGGCCGGATCGCACGGCCACCCGCAGGTGCGGAGTCATCCGTGGTTCATCCCGGCGTGGTGGTCGACGGGGGCGTCCGCCCCGACGGGCCCCTGCTCGGGCTCGTTTGCGAAGAACAGCCACAGGTTGGTCGGGATGTCTCGGCCCGCGACCGTTTCACCGCCCGCCTGCGCGGAGCGCAGCGCGTCGATCGAGGTCAGGCACTTCTCCCTGCCCGCGGAACAGTTGCCGTCCCGGTCAGGCCAGACCGACTGTTCGCGGACCAGGACGACGATGACCTGCCACCAGACCTGGCCGTCCTCCGTGGTCTCGGCGATATGACTGTGGCTCGGTAGTGGAACCACGACGCCCGGCCCGACCGTCGGCACCGCGGCCGGCGGGTCCACCGGCAGCTCGCCGGGGAGGCCGGGCGCGCCGGGCAGATCCGGCGCCGGGACGCCGACGATGTTGCGGACGGCCTCGCCCGCGATCGGGTCGATCAGCACGGCGCTGGGGTGCATGGTGCACGAACCGAACGGGAGCCGCTTCGCCGTGACCGGCGGTCCGGGTTCCGGGCACTGCAGATCGACGGCGGGGGTGGGGTCTAGGCCTTCGGGGACGCCGTTCCCGTTCGCGTCGAACGTGGGGACGATCGCCCAGAACCGCCGGGCCTGCTCGGCAGGGATCCCGGCCGGACTGATCACGGGTTCGGAACCGCCGGCCGTCTCTCCGGCGATGCATTCGGGCACGTACATCTCGTCGGGGTCCGCTGCGGCCGGGACACCGTCGCCCTCACGCGCCACGCCATCGAGGTCGTCGAACGGCTCGATCGTGCAGTGGAAGTTCTGCCCGTAGGTGAAGACCTGGTTCTGTCCCTCGGCGAAGCCTTCGGTCTGATTCACCTCGAGCGGGCGGACAGCGTTGTTGCCGGTCGGGTCGGCGACGGCACCGGACACCGCGATGCCGGACGCGACGAGGGCGCAGCTCACGGAGACGATCAGCTTGGACCGGGTCAGGCGCAATGCCACTCCTCGGGGTCGGCAGGGAGCGCGGCCGCAGATCGGGGCGGTGAACTGCGACAGGCTGGTTCGGGCCGCTCACGCGGCGGGCCGGTGACCGCGGTGTCGAGGGCGTCGCCACCAGCGCGGTGCAGGTGGAAGGGGAGGGCCCGCGACCCGTCGATCTCCAGGCAACGACCGTAGGGAGACGAGCGGCGGTCGCCCACCCTCAGATGAGGGTGGGCGACCGCCGCTCGGTGTCCAGTCCGGATCTGGCGGTGAACAGGGCCTCGTGCGGTACGCAGTCCGTGTCCGTGTCCGTGTCCGGTCGCGGCGAGCTGCCGACGATCGACCGGCAGCTGGATGTGCTGTCCGGAGTAGGTCTCCGTCATTGCAGGCCGGGAGGTCTGTCCCATGGCTGGTCGTAGCGCAACGACAGGGGTTCCGCGTGGGGATCTGTCGCGAAGGCCTTCACCGTGGATCCCACGGGTTCGGAGTTCGACCCCGTGTCTCAGCTGAACACTGCCCGCTGGTCGGCTCGGCAGCCGGGTGCCCGCTTCGTGGTGGCAGCGCCCGCGGGACTGCCGCCCGGCCCGCTGGGGTGGCAGAGGTCATGGTGCTGATCTGTTGCTCATCGTGGAACGGAGAGCAGGACTTGTGAGTGAAGTCACTCCCTGGCAAAGTCGGAGTCGCACGAGGCCCCGTCCACCACCGTTGGGGGCCACCCATGGCTGAACTGGAACCGCGGAACTTCCTGACACCGTGTCTGCTGCTCCTGCGCGAGCAGGACGACCACGGCTACGGGCTGGCCGGACGGTTGCGCCCGCCTGCACGATGGTGAGGGCGACGCCGGTGGGATCTACCGTGCCCTACGCGGGATGGAGAAGCGCGGATTCGTCCGATCCGAGTGGCACGCCTCGGCCGTCGGGCCCGCCCGGCGCACCTACCACTTGACGGCCGCGGGCCAGGCTCACCTGGACGGCCAGGTCCGGAATCTCGAGGAGGCGCACGCGGCACTGCAGGAGTTCCTGGACCGCTACGCCGCGGTGAACGGGATCGCTCACGAGGGGGTGACCCATGCCTGCTCCGAGCCCCCGCGACGGCGACCCGTCGCCTCCACCCTGCGCCCCCACAGCCGCGACATCGAGTGAACCTGACGGTCGATCCTGCTCCGGTCCGGAGTGCATCACCTGCTCGGACGCGGCGGTCGAGGCCACCGTCGCGGTGCTGCTCGACGACGAGATGGCGTTGGTCGACACCGGCGCCGGCACTCATGAGCAGGTGAGCATCGCTCTGGTCTCGGCCGCGGTCGGCGACCGGGTGCTGGTGCACGTCGGTGAGGCGATCGGGCGGCTCGGATGACCGGTACGGTCAGGACTGTCGAGCGCCGGACCGTCCGGGTGACCGGGATCGTGCAGGGCGTCGGCTTCCGACCGTTTGTGTACCGGGCGGCGACCGGTCTGGGGCTGTCCGGCTTCGTCGGTAACGACGAACGCGGGGTGCTGATCGAGGCCGAAGGCCCCGCAGGCGCCTTGGACGAGCTACTGCGCCTGTTGCGCGAACAGGCTCCACCGCTGGCAGTGGTGGGCGGGGTGCTGGCCAGGTCCGTGCCGCCGCGCGGCGGCACCGGGTTCACGATCGCGGCCAGCACCGCGGCGGTCGGCTCGGCTGCCACCCTCATCTCGCCGGACACCGCGACGTGCTCGCACGGTCGGGTGTGGTCGCACTCGGTCGGTGAGCTGTCGACGAGGTGTCCAGGACGACCTTCGAGCGAAAGCTGTCGTCGGATCGCGCCCGCACGGGTACCTCAAGCTTGCCCCTTCCCGCCGAGCTGCGCGAGGTGACGAGGGTGGAGGACCGGGTCGAGATCCGTCGGCTGCGCCCGTGCGGGCCTGCCGATCGAGAGAGCGCACGGCAGCTGGGCTTAGCCCGGAAGCGGACCCGGTCAGCGCCACATAGCGATCGTTCGCCGGACTACCAGCGGCAGGCTCGGAGATCGGTGGTCGACGCCGACGAGCCGAAGATCTGAGCGAGTTCCGGTGGAGCGAGTCAGCGCCTGCGCGAGTGTCCGAAGGGGTCGCGCCGTGCACGGCGGCACTGAGCAACTTGATCGTCCGGGCCTACCGCGGCGAGCTCGTTGAAGCGGCGGCGCGGCCAGACCGATTGTCGTCGTAGCTTCGATCGTAGTTATCACATATGATAAGATCTCGCAGTGGATGGCCGAGAACGTGATTCACCCACGCGGCACTCGCTCGGCGAGCTAGGGCCCGAGCTGACTGCTGTGCTCGAGTCCGCCGCCCGCCTACAGGAGATCGTGCCCGATGCGGTTCTGGTCGGTGGATCCGCGGCCGCTCTCTATGCAGGGCATCGCGATTCGTTCGATCACGACCATGTCCTCGCTGATCTGCGCGACCGGTTCGACACGGTCTTGGAGGCGATCGAGTCGGAGGACGGCTGGGTCACCAACCGTGTGAGGCCGGGGAAGATCATTTTAGGTCGGTTGGGAGACATCGAAGCGGGTGTCCGGCAGATGATCCGGGCACGCCCACTGGAGACCGCGACTGTGCAGCTGGCCTCCGGGCGCGAGCTGCGTGTCCCTACGGCCGAGGAGACGCTCCGGATCAAGGGGTTTCTGATCGTCCGCCGAAATCAGACTCGGGACTACCTGGATGTCGCAGCCCTCGCCGACCGTTACGGCATTGCCCCATCGGCCGCAGTGCTTGCCCGGCTCGATTCCTACTATCAGGACCAGCGTGGCGAGGGGCGCGGTGTGGCGGCACAGCTTGCTCGGCAACTGGCCGACCCCCGGCCCAAGGACGTCTCTGTCACCGGACAACTCGACGCGTACCGCAATCTCGCTGCCCGGTGGACCAAGTGGGAGCAGGTTCGTGAGGTATCCGGGGAGATAGCCGCCGAGATGGCTGAAGGTGAGGTGTGACGTAGTGACCCTGTCCTTTCGGAACCTGACGGTCGACCCGTCCGATCCGGTACGTGACTGGCCGACCGAGGCAGTGCAGGCAGCCCTCGAACGGGGTGATCTCGGCCATTGGCAACGGCTCAGCGCCGAGATCCGGCAGGAGCCGTGGGGCCGGACCGCCCGTCAGGTGGAGGAGGTTCTCACCCACTCGCGGCCCTACGGCGTCGCCGAGCTCATGGAACGTGTGATCGCTCGGGCGCGCGATCGCGCGGTAGCCGCCGAACGCGAGACCGTAGCCGCCGAGGTTCGTCGCGCCATCGAACGAGCGAACATGACCCGCGCCCAGCTCGCCGCACTGCTCGGCACCTCGGCGTCGCGGCTGTCCACCTATGCCAGCGGCCGCGTCACACCGTCGGCGACGTTCATGGTTCGCCTGCGTCGCACCCTCGACTCTGGGTGACCGGTCGCGCGACACGACTCGGGCGGGCGGACCTCGACGACGGTGAGGTGGCGGCCAGTCCGTTGGGGGAGGGAAGCCAGGGCCGGTCGGCCCCGGCATGCCCCGTCAGCCGGGCAGGTGGGCTCCGGTCATCAGTTCGGCCAGGTCGTCCGGCCGCAGGAACGACGGCGGGGGTGGCGGCCCCCAGGAGAACAGCCCCTTGGCCCCCTCCAGGGTCTCCGGCGTCCACAGCTGGTCGTCGATGACGGAGTCCATGTCGGAGTAGTACTCGGAGAAGTTCCCGGCCGGGTCCTTGAGGTACCAGAAGAAGTTCGACCCGGCGTGGTGGCGGCCGAGGCCCCACACGTGCCGGTCGGGGTCGGCCTCCAGCATCGCGGCCGCGCCGCGGCCGACGTCGTCGACGTCGTCGACCTGCCACGAGGTGTGGTGCAGGAAGCTGACCGGCGCGTTCATCGCGAGCACGTTGTGGTGGTCGGTGGAGCAGCGCATGAACGCCCCGGCGCCGGCGACGCGGTCGGAGAGCTTGAACCCGATGCCGTCGAGGAAGAAACGCTCGGTGGTGGCGATGTCGGTGCTGCCGAGCACGACGTGGCCCAGCTTGCGCGGGCGGACCCGGTCGTCGCGCAGGACTCCCGGCGCGCGGGCGCCGGCGCGCTCGATGCGGCCGGGCCCGTTGTACGGCGTCGGGGCCACCTCGGGCTGCACGATCCGCGGGGTGACGGCGACCTGGACGTCGACCCCGCTGGCGGGCTCGGTGGTGTGCAGGCGGTCGCCGTCGCGGGTCGAGAACACCCCCATCGACGCCAGCCCGGCGGCGGCGCGGCCGAGGTCGTCCGGGTCGTCGGCGCCGACGGTGATCGCAACGAGCCGGCGGACGGCGGTGCGGACGAGGGTGAGCTGCTCGCCACCGTCGGTGGTGGCGAAGCGGCGCTCTTCGGAGGACCCGCCCTCGACGGGGGCCAGGCCGAAATCGGTGTAGTACTGAGCGGTGGCGTCGAGGTCGGGTACGCCGATGGTGACCGAGGCGAGGCGGTGCAGGCTCACGATGTTCTCCCGGGGACGAAGGTCTGGGTGAGGGTGCCGATGCCGGAGATCCGGCTGGTGAGGACCTCGCCCGCCTGCAGGAAGCGGGGCGGGGTCCGGCCGGCGCCGACGCCGGCGGGGGTTCCCGTGAACAGCAGGTCGCCGGGAAGCAGCGGCGTCACCGCGGACAGGCCCTCGATCAGCGCGGGGATCCCGAAGAGCAGGTCGCCGGTGGTGCCGTCCTGCACGGTCTCGCCGTCGACGGCGCAGCTCAGCGCGAGCGTTGCGGGGTCGTCGAACTCGTCGACGGTCACGACCCAGGGGCCGGTGGGTGCGAATCCGCGGTGGGACTTGCCGAGGCTGAACTGCGGGGCGGGGCCGGACAGCTGCCCGACCCGCTCGGACAGGTCCTGCCCTGCGGTCAACCCGGCCACGTGGGACCAGGCGTCTGCGGCGGGGATCCGGTCGGCGCGCCGGCCGATGATGGCGACGAGCTCGACCTCCCAGTCGGTGTTCCCGCCGGGTGGCAGCTCCACCGTGGTCACCGGCCCGGTCAGCGACGAGCGGAACTTGGTGAACACCGGCGGGAACCGGTCCGGGACGGCGAGCTTGGACTCCGCGGCGTGGTCGCGGTAGTTCAGGCCGATCGCGAACACCTGCGCGGGTGCGGGCACCGGCGCGCCCAGCTCACCGTGGGTGAACGGGACGGCGTCGGCGCCGTCCACAGCGCACGCCCAGGTGGTGAAGGCGTCCCAGTCGTCGTAGACATTCTGTGGGTCCGGGCCGAATCGGCCGTTCGATGCCTTTTCGGCGTCGACCGCGCCGCCGTCGGTGAACACGGCGAGGCGGCCCGCCAGGTTTCCGTAGCGCATCAGAACTCCTCTCAGACCAGGGCCGTCACGTCGCCGCGGATCCCCAGCAGGGACTTGCCGTAGACCTCGGTCGCGATCTCGGGGTTGACGACGGCGTGGCGGCTGGCGGTCTCGGAGTCGCGCCAGATGCGCTGCAGCGGGCTGGATTCGGCGAACGACGAGGCGCCGTGCGCGGAGACGAGGATGCGGATCGCCTCGCGGGCGTGGGTGACCGCGGCACCGGTGTCCATCCGCAGCCGGGCCCGGGTGTCGTAGTCGGGGTACTCGCCGCGGGCGGCGTAGGAGTCGATATCGGCGGCGGCGCGGTAGGCATGCAGGTGCGCGGAGTCGATCAGCGACGCGGCCTTGGCGACGGCGAGCTGCACGGTCGGCGCACCGACCTGGGTGTCGTAGAAGGTGTAGGAGATCGAACGCTTCGGGGCCTTCTCACACACGAGGTCCAGGGCGGCCTGCGCCATGCCCAGCTGCGGTCCGGCCAGCACCAGGGCCGCGACCGGCACGAACGCGGACCGGTAGAGCGCCTCGTCGGGGTGGGCGAGCTCGTTCGCGCCGACGATGGCGGGCCCGACCGAGACGTAGCGGTGGGTCGGGACGAACACCTCCTCGGCGACCAGGGTGTTGGACGCGGTGCCGCGCATGCCGGCGACGAACCAGGTGTCCTCGACGGTCAGATCGGACATCGGGATCAGGACCATGCCCTGGTCGGTCGGGGTGTCATCGGCGTCGGTCAGCGGGAGGCCGACCAGCGCCCACTCGGAATGCGCCGAGCCCGACGCCCAGCCCCAACGGCCGGTGACGATCCAGCCGCCCTCGACCGGGCGGGCCGCGCCGGTCGGGGCCAGCACGCCGGCGACCCGGGCGTCCGGGTTCTCTCCCCAGACGTCGCGCTGGGCCTGCTCGGGCCACAGCCCGGTGAACCACGCGCAGACGTTCATCAGGGTCGTGACCCATGCCGTCGAGGCGCAGCCCCGGGCGAGTTCCCGGGAGACCTCCAGCTTGGTGCGGAAGTCGGTCTGCAGACCGCCGAACCGGGTGGGACGCATGATCGACAGCAGGCCGGCCTCGTCGAGGGCGGTGATGTTCTCCTCGACGACGCGGCGGTCGGCCTCGGTGGTGGCGGCGTTGCCGGCCAGCAGGGGGACGAGCTTGGCGGCGCGGCCGACGAGGTCGGCTCGGCGTTCGCGGTCGGCGTCTGTGGCGCCGGGTCGGTCCAGGATGATGCTCATCGTCGAGCTCCTTGTCATGAGTGCGTGCGGGTCATGAGTGCGTGCCGGTCACGGTGCGAATGCGGAGTGCGTGCCGAAGGTGCGGCGAGCGTGGACCAGGGGCGCGGCCTCGGCGGTCGCGGCGGTGTGGACGGTGACGACGAGCAGGTCGTGGTCACCGGCGGGCACCCTCTGCCGGACCGTCCCGGCCAGCCATGCGGTCGTGCCGGGCAGCCGCGGGGCGCCGTCGTCGGCGCTCCAGTCGATGCCGGCGAACTTGTCGGCCCCGCGCCGGGCGAAATGCAGCGCGAGGCCCTCCTGCCCGTCGGCCAGGACATTGACCCCGAGCACGGCGCCGGCGTGCAGGTGCCCCAGCAGCGCCGAGCCGTGGTCGAGGGCGATCGACACCAGCGGCGGGTCGAGCGACAACGAGGCGAGGCTCGACACGGTCGTCCCGTGCGGACGGCCGGCCTCGGTCAGCACGGTGGCCACCGTGACCGGTGCGCACACCGCGCCCATGAGGTCCCGGAACGAGGTCCGGTCGATCGTCGGTGATCGGTCCACCTGAAGCTCCTTCGCCCCGTGCCGGATGTCGGTGGTGCCGGATCAGGAGACCGCCGCACCGGGTCGGGCCGCTTGGTCCCGGAGTTCAAGCCGCGGCGACCGCGTTGAACCGGGGTGACGGCGGTCACGGCGAATCGCATTCGGGGACCAACGGGTCCCGACGGCACTGCGCCGGGAGTACAAGCGCGGCCCCGTGCCGCACTGGTCGACTGCCCGGAAGCAGTTCAGCGCCGAACGCAGCAGGAGGCAGTCATGCGATCCACCGACCACGTCGGGGCCGCGGTCGCGGCGATCCGGGACGGCGGGACAGTCGTCGTCCTCGATGACACCGACCGCGAGGACGAAGCCGACCTCGTCGTCGCCGCGCAGTACGCGACCCCGCAGGTCGTGGCCCGGTTCCTCGACCACACCTCCGGGTTCCTGTGCGTGGCGCTCGCTCCGGAGCGGGCCGACGCACTGGAGCTGACGCCGATGGTCACCGACAACGGGGACCCGCACGGCACCGCGTTCACCGTCTCCGTCGACGTCCGCGTCGGCACGACGACCGGGATCAGCGCGGCCGACCGGGCCGCGACCTGCCGGGCGCTGGCATCGGACGCGACCCGGCCCGCCGACTTCGCCCGGCCCGGTCATGTCCTGCCGTTGCGGGCCCGGCCCGGCGGGGTGCGGTCACGTCGCGGGCACACCGAGGCCGGGGTCGACCTGTGCCGGCTCGCTGGGCTCGCACCGGCCGCCGTCATCTGTGAGCTCGTCACGCCCGACCGGCTCGACATGCTCCGCGGCGCCGACGCCGTCGCGTTCGCCCGGCAGCACGGGCTGCCGGTGATCACGGTCGGGGCGCTGGCCGAGCACCTGTGGGCCGCGGGCCCGTCTCGGGTGGTGTGCACGGGTGACGCCCCGATCACGACATCGGCGGGGGAGTGCACGGCGGTCGCGTTCGCCGACCGGGTGAGCGGGGTCGAGCACGTCGCACTGGTGTTCGGCGACCCCGCCGCGCTCGCCGACGGTGACCCGGTGTTGTGCCGGGTACACAGCGAATGCTTCACCGGCGACGTCCTCGGCTCGGCCCGCTGCGACTGCGGCCCGCAGCTGCACGACGCACTGGCCCGCATCGCCGCGGCCGGGCGCGGGGTTTTGGTGCACCTGCGCGGCCACGAGGGGCGCGGTATCGGGCTCGGCGCGAAGCTGCGGGCCTACCGGTTACAGGACGAGGGCCTGGACACCGTGGACGCCAACACCGCGCTCGGGCTGCCGGTCGACGCCCGCGACTGGGCCGCCGCGGCCGCGATCCTGCGCGATCTCGGTGTGACCGAGGTCGACCTGATCACCAACAACCCGGCGAAGATGACCGGCCTGCGCGCGCACGGGGTCGACGTCCGCGACCGGGTGCCGTCCCACCCACAAGCGAGCGAGGACAGCGTCGGCTACCTGGCCTCCAAACGAGACCGCCTGGGACACCTGCTCGGCCCGGTGCCGGCGTGAGCGCAGGCTCAGTCCGCCCGCAACACAGCCTCGCCGAGCTCGTCGGCCAGCAGCAGCGCCACATGCAGGTCCAGCCGGCGGTCGCCGGCCGGGCGGTCGAGGATCTGCTCGGCCCGCTTGACCCGGTAGGCGACGGTGCCGCGCGCGACGTGCAGCTCCCCGGCCACGGTCACCAGGCTGCGCTCGGCGGCGAGGTAGTGCAGCAGGGTTGTGCGCAGGTCCGCCATCTGTGCGCCCGGCGCGGCGAGCCCGCCCAGCTCACGCCGGACGAACTCCCCCGCCGCCGTGAGATCCCCGGCGAGCAGGGCTGGCACGGCGACGTCGTCGTACTCGGTCGTGCCGTCGTGGGCGTCGCCGCCGATGCGGCGCAGGCGCTCCGCGCGCAGCGCCTCGCGGTGGGTGCGGCGGAAACCGTCCGGACCGGGAGCCGGGGTGCCGAACGCGACCCGGATCCCGTCGCCGGGGGTGACCGGGGCCGGCATGTCCGGCTGCCCGGGGCGGACGGTGCCCCATGCCCAGAGCTGCCCGGAGCCGACCGGGACGATCAGGGTGGTCGTCGCGCCGCGGGCCTGCAGCGCCTCGGTCGCCGCGCGGTGGAGCCCGGCGTCGGGCCTGACCGATCGTGCCCACACGACAGCGCCGAGATGGGTGCGAGACAGGTCGTAGTCCAGGGTCCGCGACGCCGTCACCGGGTCGGGACCGTCGGCACCGCCGTCGAGCACGGCCCGCACGGTCTCCGCGCGGGTCGCGGCGGCGCTGGTGGTCCAACGGTCGTACTCGGCGAGGTACTCGCGGGTCATGGCGTCGGAGAAACCGTCGACGAAGGCGAACAGTTCGTCGGTGATGGCTTGCATCTCGTCGGGCAGCCGGGCCGGGTCGACGCGCGCCTCGCAGGCCCGCAGGAACCCGCGGGCCATGTCGGCATGCCCGAGACGGATGCCGCGCAGTACCCCGTCGAGGGAGATGCCACGCTGCACGAATTCGCGGATCCCCTCCAGCGACTCGCCGGTGATGGTGGCGAGTCCGGCGTCGGGCTGGGCGAGCAGCAGCAGGGCCCGCAAGACCGAGGACTCGGTGCCCCGGCGCAGCATCTCGAACGGGGCGTCGCCGCCGCCGAACGCGGGAATCTCGCGGATGATCCGAGCGGCCATGTCGTGACCGATCGCGATCGCCCAGGACACCGGCGCGGCGCCGACCCGCGACACCGCGTCGCCGACGCTCCCGGGCGTCCCGGCCGCATCGCCCACCGCGACGTCCGCACGCGACGGCGTGAGGCCGAGCAGCCACTCGCGGCCGGGCACGGTCCTCGTCATCGAGCCCCCTTCGGTCCGTTCCGCCGATTATGCGCACCCCCGGGGCGCCCCTACCGCAAGGAGTACGCAGCATGACCATCCTGCGCGAGCCCGACCCGGACGTCCTGGACTCCACGGCGATCGGTGACTTCGTCACGTGGCTCCGCGCCCGCGGCCACGGGTTCGACTCCTACGACGAGCTGTGGCGCTGGTCGGTGGCCGACCCGGCCGCGTTCTGGGCGGCGGTGCGGGACCATTTCGGCGTCGACGGCCTGTCCGACGAGGTGCTCGCCGACCCGGTGATGCCCGGGGCCCGCTGGTTCCCCGGCAGCGCACTGAACTACGCCGAACATCTGCTGCGTGCGTGCGGGCAGGGCGAGGGGACCGTGGTGATCGGGTACTCGCAGACCCGCCCGACGGTCGAGGTGAGCGGTGCCGACCTCGCGGAGCAGGTGGCGCGGTGCCGTACCGGGCTCGTCCGCCTCGGTGTCGGCCGGGGTGACCGGGTCGTCGCCTACCTGCCGAACGTCCCCGAGACACTGGTCGCGTTCCTGGCGTGTGCGTCGCTGGGCGCGGTGTGGGCGTCGTGCGCCCCGGAGTTCGGGGCGCGCAGCGTGGTCGACCGGTTCGCCCAACTCGAGCCGTCGGTGCTGCTCACCGTGCCCGGCTACACCTACGGCGACAAGCAGATCGACCGCACCGCGGAGGTCGCGGCGATCCGCGCCGGGCTCCCGACACTGCGCCACGTCGTCGCGGTCCCGTACGGACCGGGCGAGGTCCCCGGCGCCGTCGACTGGCCCGATCTGCTCGCCACGTCCGGTGAGCTCACATTCGAACGGGTCGAGTTCCACCACCCGCTCTACGTGCTGTTCTCCTCCGGGACCACAGGCCTGCCGAAAGCGATCGTGCACGGCCACGGCGGGATCCTGCTCGAGCACCTCAAGACCCACGCCCTGCACCTCGACCTGCGGCCCGGCGACCGGTTCTGCTGGTTCACCACGACGGCGTGGACGATGTGGAACATCCTCGTCTCCGGGCTGCTGCGCGGCGCCGGAGTCGTCCTCGTCGACGGCAACCCGATGTTCCCCGACCTCGGCGAGCAGTGGCGGATCGCCGCCGACGCCGGTGTGAGCCACCTGGGTACGAGCCCCGGCTACGTCATGGCGTGCCGGAAGGAGGCGACCGTGCTTCCGGCCCTGCCCTCCTTGAGGATGCTCGGCATCACCGGTGCTCCACTGCCGGACGACGGTTTCGACTGGGCTGCCGAGCGGCTCGGGCAGCGTGTGATCATCAACTCGATGAGCGGGGGCACCGACATCTGCTCCGGCTTCGTCGCCGGCAACCCCTGGTTGCCCGTGCGCCGCGGCGAGCTCGCCGGGCCGTGTCTCGGCGTGGACATCACCGTGTTCGACCCGGACGGCCACGAGATCGTCGACGAGATCGGCGAGCTGGTGGTGCGTCGCCCGATGCCGTCGATGCCGGTCCGGTTCTGGAACGACGACGGCGATCGCCGCTATCGCGCGTCCTACTTCGACACCTACCCCGGCGTGTGGCGGCACGGCGATTGGGCGACCCGCACCCGTCACGGCGGGTTCGTGATCTCCGGCCGCTCCGACGCGACGCTCAACCGCGGCGGCGTGCGGCTGGGCACCGCGGAGTTCTACGCCGTCGTCGAGGAGCTCTCCGAGATCGCCGACTCCCTGGTCGTGCACCTGGAGGATCCGGCAGGGGGCCCGGGACGGCTGCTGCTGTTCCTGGTGCCCGTCCCCGGAGCCGAGGTCGACGACGCGCTGCGCGCCCGCGTCCGCACCGCCCTACGCACCCAGCTCTCCCCGCGCCACGTCCCCGACACGATCGAGGCCGTACCCGCCATACCCCGCACGATGACCGGCAAGAAGCTGGAGACCCCGATCAAACAGATCCTGCAGGGCCGCGCCGTCGCCGACGTCGTGAGCCCCGGCGCCGTCGACCGACCCGACACCCTGGCGGCCTTCCTCCCCACCGGAGCGACCCGATGACCCTGATCGACCTGCACTCCCACTTCGTCACCCCCTCCTACGTCGACGCCGCCCGCGCCGCCGGGCACACCCACCCGGACGGGATGCCGGGCTGGCCGGACTGGGACCCGGGCCGCCACCTCGAGCTGATGGACGCCTGCGGCATCGCGACATCGGTGCTGTCGATCTCGTCGCCGGGCACCCACTTCGGCGACGACGCCGCCGCCCGCAGGCTCTCCCGCGAGGTCAACGAGGCCGGCGCGGCCCTGCACGCCGACCAGCCGGAACGGTTCGGACACCTCGCCTCGCTCCCGCTGCCCGACGTCGACGGCGCTCTGGCCGAGGCCGCGTACGCGCTCGACGAGCTCGGCAGCGACGGCGTCACCGTCGAGACCAACGCCGGAGGCCGCTACCTCGGCGATCCCACGTTCACACCGCTGTGGTCCGAACTGGACAGTCGCGGCGCGGTGGTGTTCGTGCACCCCACCTCACCGCCGCACGCGACCGCGCTGACCGCGGGCCGGCCGCGGCCGATGCTGGAGTTCGTGTTCGACACCGCCCGGACCTACACCGACCTCGTGCTGTCCGGGACACTTGCCCGCTTCCCCAGAATCCGGTGGGTCGCCACCCACGGCGGTGGTGCGCTGCCGCTGCTCGCCGACCGGATCGAGCTGTTCCGCATCGCGTTCGGGACCGGGGAGGGTGACCCGGTAGCGGCGCAGCTGCAGGCGTTGTGGTTCGACACCGCCGGGACGCCGTTCCCGCACCAGGTCCCGACCCTGGAACGGACCTTGGGCGTGGAGCGGCTCGTCTACGGCAGTGACTTCTGCTGGACGCCTGCCCCGGCCGTGCACGCTCAGGTCGCGTCGCTCGATTCCGCGCCCCCGGCCGCCGACGGGCGCAGCTGGCGCGAGCTGACCACCGCCAATGCGCGACGGTTGCTCGGATGAGCGCCGCCGACGTCGCGGCGCTCGTCGTGGGGGAGCGTCAGGCCCGCGACCGCGGGTGGTGGGATCGCATGGCCGACGCCTACTGGCCGGACTCGCAGGTGGACCTGAGCTGGTACACCGGCGACGGGCCCGGGTTCGTCGCCGCGTCGCGGGCGATGAGTGAGTGCGGTGACCTGAGTGTGCACCGGCTCTCCCCACCGGCCGTGCAGGTGGTGCGGGAACGGGCCTGGGCCGAGGTCCCGGCGGTAATCGAGATCCGCACCGACGTCGACGGTGTCCTCGCCGACCTCGCGTCGTGCACCCGGATCGGGTACCGCTGCGAACGGCGCGACGGCGCGTGGCGCATCCTCGCCCTCGACTGCATCTACGAACGGGACACGATCACCGCGGTCCTGCCGGGGGAGACGGTGCCGCTCGGGGCCGGCGCGCTCGACCGGTTCCGGCCCGCGTACGCCGTACTCGCCTGGCACCTCGACCGGCGGGGCTACACGATCGGGGCCGACCTGCTCGGCGACGACCGGCCCGATGAGCGCGACGCCCACTACACCCGCACGCTGGACTGGCTCCGCGATACCGAAGGAGACCTGTGATGAGCACGTTCGCCATCACCGGCGCCCGGATCTTCGACGGCGACACGGTGCGCGGGATCGGCACCGTCGTCGTCGCCGACGGGTCGCTCATCGACGTCGGACCCGACGCCGTCGTGCCTGATAACGCCACCGTCGTCGACGGCAGCGGTGCGACGCTGCTGCCCGGCCTGATCGACGCCCACGTACACCTGTCCGGCCGGCAGGACCTCGACTCGCTCGGCGCGCACGGGGTGACGACCGCGTTCGACATGGCGTCCTGGCCCGTGTCGCTCACGGAGGCCCTGCGTGCCGAGACGGGGACGGCGGGCCTGATCAGCGCGGGCGTGCCGTTCATCGGCCCGGCCGGGCCGCACTCCCACTTCGGCATGCCCGAGTACGCCATCGTCACCGACCCCGGGTCGGCGGCCGACGGTGTCGCCCGCCGGATCGCGGACGGTTCGGACTACATCAAGGTCGTCGTCGAGGCACCCGGCCGCGGGGGGCCGTCAAGCGAAGTCGTGGCGGCCGTGGTTCGGGCGGCGCACGCGGCCGGACGGCGGGTGGTCGCGCACACGAGCCACATCGACGCGTTCACCCTCGCCCTCGACGCCGGTGCCGACGTCCTGACCCACGTCCCCACCGGGACGCCCGTGGAGGCGACGATCGCCCGCCGCATGGTCGACGAGGGCCGGATCGCAATCCCGACCCTGAGCGTCGCCGAGGTGCTCAGCGCGATGATGCCCGGCGCGAGCTACGACCCCGCGCGAGCCTCGGTGGCTGCGATGCGGGAGGCCGGGGTCCCGGTGCTCGCCGGGACGGACTCCGTCGAGCAGCCCGGCGTGCCGTTCTCCATCCCGCTCGGTGTCACCCTGCACCACGAGCTGGAACTCCTGGTCGGGACCGGGTACTCGCCGGTCGAGGCGCTGCGCGCGGCCACCGCGCTCCCAGCGCTGTGGTTCGGACTCGACGACCGGGGCCGGATCGCGCCCGGGCTGCGGGCGGATCTGCTGCTCGTCGACGGAGACCCGACGACCAACATCAGCGCGACCCGCAACCGGCGTCGGGTGTGGATCGGCGGTGAGCAGGCGTGACGGTCGACGACCGCCCGCGGCCGGGCGGCACCTTCCCGCTGGTCGGGCACGACGTGGCCCGTATCGGCTACGGCGCGAGCCAGCTGGCCCGCCTGGACCAAGACCGCACCACAGCGGTCACGGTGCTTCGTCGCGCCGTCGAGCTCGGGGTGAACCACGTCGACACCGCGCAGTTCTACGGCGACGGGATGGTCAACGACCTCCTGCGGGAGGCGCTGCGGCCGGAGGACGCGGTGGTCGTGGCGACCAAGGTCGGTGCCGACCCCGATCCCGGTGGACCGTTCCCGATGCGGCTTGCGCAGCGGCCCGATCAGTTGCGCGCAAGCGTCGAGAGCAACCTTCGCAGCCTCGGTGTCGACCATCTCCCGCTGGTGAACCTGCGCCGGCTGGAGGGCACGTCGCGGATCCGGGCCGAGGGCGACCAGGCCGTCGACCTCGACGATCAGCTCGATGTGCTCACTGCACTGCGTGACGCGGGCACGATCGGTGGGATCGGGTTGAGCAGCGTGGAACCGGAGACCGTGCGGCGGGCGATGCCGGCGGGCATCGCGTGCGTGCAGAACGAGTACAGCCTCGTCGAGCGCGGCGACGACGGCCTGCTCGACCTGTGCGCGGCCGAGGGCATCGCGTGGGTGCCGTTCTACCCTCTGGGCGGAGCGCTGGCGGGTGCTCGGCGCGTCGTCGACGAGCCGGCCGTGCGCGCCGCCGCGGAGGAGACCGGCGCGATGCCGTCACAGATCGGCCTGGCTTGGCTGCTGCGCAGGAGCCCGAACGTGCTCCTCATCCCGGGCACGGCGAGGGTCGATCATCTCGAGAACAACATCGACGTGGCGTCGCTCCGTCTCGGAGCTGCGGCGCTCGCCAGTCTTGACGCGGGATGAATTGCCGAGGTCGCCCAGCCGACGCGTGACACGTGTCGTGACACGAAACGGCGGCTACGATCGGTTCAGCAGGTGGCAGAGGGGAGCTGGTGCGGAGCGTCGTTGCACGTAGAGGCCTCGTGCGGTGGATCGCACGATCTTTACACACCAGCGGTCGCAGGTTCGAGCCCTGCCGCGCCCACCGCCCGGACCAGCATCCATCTCCAACTAATGGCGAGTTCGCGGGCCACTATTCGTGGTGTGCCGGGCACCGCCAGCTATTCGTATGCGCGGTGGCGTCGGTGCTCGGCAACAAGTTGTCTCTCTATTACGGGCTCGAGGCCTGGCCTAATGAGAACTCGTCGGCGCCGCGGACGACATCCGGTCCGTGCCCGTTGTGGAGAGGTCGTCGAGATCTCCCGGGGTTGTCCGCCCCGACGTGGCGCCTGGACCGCTCGAGCCATGGGCTGTCAGGGTGTGAGTCGAGCAGTCACCTCAGTCCGCGAGCAGGCGGAAGATCGCACTTTCACGATCTCCCGTGACGTAGATGCTGCCGTCCGAATCGACCCCGATCCCACCGGACCGCGGGTGGGGCTGGTCGAGCTGCCCGACCGAGAGGCCCTCCACGAGCACGGCCGGTTCGGTATCGAGCCGCAGCACCCTGCCACCTTCGGTGTCCAGCACGACGACCTGCCCGCCGGCGTCCACCGTCACGGCGCGCGGCGTCCCGAGCCCCTCCGCCACCGTCGTCACCCCACCGCTCACCGGATCGACCACGAGAACCCGCCCACCCGACGCGTCCGCCACGAGAATCCGCCCGTCACCATCCGACGCGAGCCCGACCGGAGTCCCGATCCCCTCTGCGAGCGGCCGGATCGCATCACCGTCGGCCCGTACCAACCGCCCGAGCCCCGGCTCCGCGACGACGACGGACCCGTCGTCCAGCTCGACCGCGTCCGCCGGATCCACGAACCCCTCGAACCGCCGGACAGGTTTCACATCGTGATCGGTCACCTGCACCGACCCGATCATCTCCGACACGAGCACCAGGTGCTCCGCGTTCGCACTGATCGCCGACGGAAACTCGATCTTCGACGCGTGCCGCCGAGCCACCTCACGCAATTCCCCGCTCTCCGGGGCGATCGCCCGTACCGCGACGCTGTCGGCGATGAAGATCTCACCCGAGTCCGCCGACGGCCGGGCCATGTCCACCGGGAACGCGAGCGGACTCGACGTCAGCACCCGCAGGGTCCCGTCGGCGAGGTTCACCTCGGTGATGGCGCTGTCGGCCATGTTCGCGACGTAGGCCCGGTCGTCGTCGGCGATCACCATGTTGTCGGAGGCGATCGGGAGCTCGACCACTGTCCGCGTGCTGCCTGCGGAGATGTCGACCTGCAGGAGCGCGCCGCCGATGCTGTCCAGCACGTAGAGCTGGTCGGACGAGTCGAACCGGACCGAGACCGGCTGCTGCAGTCCCTCGACCACGACCGTCTTCTCGCCGGTCTCCGGGTCGATGCGCGCGACCTGCCCGGTCTTGCCGAGCGGGGCGTAGATCTGACCGTCCGGTCCGAAGTCGAAGGCGTTGGGCTGGCCCAGGTCGGACGCGACGAGGCGGTCGGGTTTCTCGCCCCGCGGGTCGATCTCCCACAGTCCGTCCTCGCGGAACGTCTGGCCGACGAACAGCCGCTCGCCGGCCCGGTCGAAGGCGATCGAGTTCACCCACGGGATCCCGTCGGTGATGGTCCGGACAGTCCCGTCCGGGCTCTGCGAGCCGACGGTGCCGCGCGGGGGATTGGTCCAGTAGATCGTCCCGTCGTCGCCGATCGCGACGTCATCGGACTCGCTTTCGGGGGCCGGCACCGCGGGGGAGGCCTTGCCGGTCGCGGGGTCGAATCGGGTGATCGAGTCGGCGGCGAGGCTCGCCACCAGGATGGTGCCGTCGGGATGCAGCGCCAGGCCGTTGGGGGCGCGGAGCGGGCCGCCGGCGTGCACCTGTTCGAGGGTGTAGCCATCTGCGACGACGGGTTCGGGGTCGGCGGAGGCGGCGGGTGCGGCCCCGCACCCGGCCGAGCCGATGAATGCGACGAGAGCGAAGAGCGGTGTTGCGCGGCGTCGGGCAACCATGGGTCTCCTCAGTGGCTCAGGGCGTACAGGCGGTCGAACCCGCTGCGGTGGAAGACGAGCGGCGGCGTGTCGGTGGTCTCGAACTCGTGCACCCGGAGCAGGGCGAAGGCGTGATCGCCTGCGGACATCTCGCTCTCGAGCGAGCACTCGAACCACCCGGACGCACCGTCGAGCACCACGGCGCCGCCGAGACGGATGGAGTGGTCGACCCCCGAGAACCGGTCGCGGTCCTTCGCCGCGAGGCATCGCGCCGCCGCGTCCTGCTCGGCGGCGAGGATGCTGACCCCGAGCCGCGGTAGCGAGCGCAGCACCCGCCAGGTGCGGGACGTGTCCTGCAGGCAGATCCCCACCAGTGGCGGGTCCAGCGACACCGGAACGAATGTGCTCACTGCCATCCCGACCGGCCGCCCATCGGGCCCCTGTCCGCAGACTGCGACGATCCCGCTGGGGAACTGTGCGAACCCGTGGCGCAGGAGCTGGGTCGCGCCCGTCATGACGCGAGTCCGAACTGGCCGGCGACGAGGCCGGGCACGACCGGACTCCAGAACCGGCAGAAGCGGTCGATCGGCGCGGCGGAGTCGTCGACCACGTGCAGGACCGGGGCCAGGCACGTCGCACCAGCTCGGAGCAGCAGGGGCCGGATGTCGCGATCGGCGGTCTGCACCTCCGACGGCCAGGCCCCGACCGCGGCGACGAACGCAGTGGCGCCGGCCAGGTCGGCGTCGCGCAGCAGGCGGATGACCTCGGGATCCGCGTGCCGTCCGGACACCGTCACGGCGACAACGAGCAGGTCAGCTCGCGTGAACTCCACGACTGAACCCGGGGCGAGCACGACCTCGGCGTCGCGCCCGACCAGACCCCGTGCGAGGTGAGCGCCGACCGCCGTCGCAGCGGAAGAGGACAGCGCGACCACCGTGGCGTTCACAACGACGGTCCGTCCGGGTTGGACGACAGCTCACTGAACGCCCCGAAGAACGGGTCCCACTCGGTGATCCGCAGGTTCTCGATGACACCGTTCGGCCAGAACGGGTCGGTGCGGATGATCTCCCGCAGCGCGGTCTCGTCGTCGGCCCGCATCACGAGCAGCCCGTGCCGCACGGGCGTGCCGACCGACGGGCCGGAGGCGACGACGACGCCGTCGTCGACCTGCTGTCTGATCCAGTCGACGTGCGGACGCACCCACTGCTGCCAGGTGGCCTCGTCCGGGTGGTCGAAGGTCACGAGGAAGACGGCCATGAGTTCAGCTCCTCACCAGGCGAAGGTCAGCGGTTGCGCGGTGTCGGCGGCGCCGGGGACCGGGCCCACATGCCGCAGGAAGCCCAGGGCCGGGACCCCCTGGGCGTCGAGCCAGTTCGCGGTCTCGACGAGCGCCGCGAGGTCGAGGCCGGTGCCGTGGCCGGCGAGTTCGAGGGCTTGGACGGCGTCCTCGGTGCACACCCCGCCGCCGCGCTGGCCGGGCATCGCGGGGTGCCCGCCGCTGCCCGCGAGCGCGACGTCGATCGTGCCGACCCCGAGGCCGGCGAGCTCCAGGACGTTCGCGACGCCCAGGCCGCGGTTGTCGTGCACCTGCACGGTCACCGTGTCGAGCGCTACGAACCCGGCCGCGACCTCGAGCAGCTCGCGGATCTGGCGTGGGGCGGCGTAGCCGAACGAGTCGGCGAGCACCCAGGATGTGACGCCGATGTCGGCGAGCCGGCGCAGCAGCGGCTCGATCTCGGCGCGGCCGCGGGCGGGGCCGGTGGGCCCGCCCCAGGCGAAGATGACGTAGGTTGACAGCGCCGTCGGCAGGTCCTGCGCGACGGCGGCGAGCCGTTCCAGCTGGGCGAGCGACTCCTCGGTCGTGCGGCCGATGTTCGCCCGGGCGAAGTCCTCGTCGGCGGACAGCAGGAACGAGGCGGAGTCGGCGCCGGCGTCGGCCGCGGCCCGCAGGCCCCGCTCGTTGCCGATGCAGCAGCCGAGCGTCAGCCCGTCGATGTCGCGGACGGCACTGAACACCTCGGCGGCGTCGGCGAGGCCGGGAATCAGGTCAGGGCGGACGAACGAGGAGAGCTCGAAGTCCTGCACTCCGGCGTCGACCAGGCGACGGACGAGCTCGAGCTTCAGCTCGGTCGGGGCCGGGTGGACCTGGAAGGTCAGCCGCGGGGCGATCTCCCGGAGTCGGACGGTGGGTGGCGTGCTCATCAGGGGTCAGCCGTCCTTGGGGTCGCGGCGTCGGGTGGGGGTCAGGCCGTCGGCCTCGGCATCCCAAGCGTCGTCGGTCAGGCCGGTCTCGCGCAGCGCGGCCTTGCGGATCTTGCCGGTGGGGGTGGCGGGCAGGGTGCCGACGACCCGGTAATAACGGGGCACCATGAAGTGCGGCATCGCGCGGTCGCAGTGCGCGAAGAGGTCCTTCAGGTCGATGGCGGTGCCGTCCTCGGCGACCACGACCGCCATCACCTCCTGCTCGCCCAGGTCGGAGGCGACGCCGACGGCGGCGGCCTCGGCGACGGCCGGGTGTCCGAGTAGGACGGCCTCGACCTCCTGCGAGGACACGTTCTCGCCGCGGCGGCGCAGCGCGTCCTTCTTGCGGTCGACGAAGTAGAAGAAGCCGTCGTCGTCGGTGAAGCCGAGGTCGCCGGTGTGCCACCACAGATCGCGGGAGGTCTCGACGGTCGCGTCGGGCTGGTGGTAGTAGCCGGAGAACATGATGTGCGGCGCCCGGGGCCGGTAGACGATCTCGCCGACCTGGCCGGGGGCGACGCGGAACCCGTCGTCGTCGTGGACCTCGAGCTCGGTGGTGGCCGACGGGACGCCCATCGAGCCGATCTTGCGGTCCGCGATCGGGTTCCAGACGATCGTCTTGATCTCGGTCAGCCCGTAGCCCTCGACGACGTGTACCCTGAAGCGTTCCTCGACCGCGGTCAGCACCGGGGGCGGGGCGGGCGCGGCGAAGACCTTGCGCGCCATGTGCTCCCGGTCCCGGTCTGACGGTGGCTGGGCTAGCAGCATCGGCAGGATCGAGCCGAGCGCGTTGAACTGGGTGACCTCGTGGCGGCGGATCTCGTCCCAGAACCGGCTGGCGCTGAACCGGCGGCCGAGCACCGCGGTGGCGCCGGCGACGACGGCGTGCAGGCAGATGTTGAGCTTCGCGGCCCCGTGGAACAGCGGCAGGCAGGTGTAGAGCCGCTCGTCGGCCGACGTCTGCATCGCGACCGCGAACTCGTGCGCGGCGACGGCCGGCATCAGCGCCGGGTAGATCGCGCCCTTGCTGCGGCCAGTGGTCCCGGAGGTCAACATGATTCCGACCGGGTCGCCGAGCCCGACCTCGGGAAACGGAGCCGAGGGGTCCCCGCGGTCGAGCATCGCCCGCCAGGTGACGATCTCGACGCCGGCTAGCGACACGGCCTCCGGCGCTGCGTCGGCGAGCACAACGACCGTGCGCAGCGCGGCCGGGCGCTCCGGCAGCGCGGCGACCAGCTCGAGCAGGCCGGGGTCGGTGAGCAGCAGCTCCACCCGCGTGTGGCCGAGGGCGTGCTCCAGGAACGCGCCCTTGTAGGCAGTGTTCACCGGGACCTCGACCATCCCGGCCCGGGCGATGCCGAAGAACGCGGCGAGGGTCTCGGTGCGGTTAGGCAGGAACACCCCGACCGACACGCCGGGGCCGAACCCCAGCCCGGCCAGCCCGCGGGCGACCGCAGAAGCAGTCGCGTCCAGCTCGGCGTAGCTGAGCGTCTCGTCGTCGAAGACCAGCGCCGTCTTGTCCGGGGTGTGGCCGGCACGGTCGGCGAGCAGGCCACCGACGGTGCCGCCGCCCAGCGAACCTAGGTCGAGCATCTGCTCAGAGCTCCTTCTTCACACGCAGCAGGAAGTCCTCCAGCGCCGGATCCCATCCGGCCTCGGCGCCCGTCGTGACCAGGAAGGTTCCGACGCCGAGCTCGTGGTAGCGGCCGAGGGTGTCCAGGATCTGCTCCTCGGTGCCGACCAGGGCCTGGGAGTTGGCGAACCCACCCAGCAGCTTCGTCAGGCCGGTCCAGAAGCAGGTGTCGTGCAGCTCCTCGTCGGTCAGCGCCAGGGCCCGCTGCCGACCGACCGAGTTGTCGGTGGCCGAGGACCGCAGGAACGTGTGCCCGCCCTGGGCCTCGGCGATCTGCCGCTCGACGTCGCGGGCCCTGGCCCAGGCGTCCTCCTCGGTCTCGCCGAGGAAGAGCCGCAGGCTCAGCGAGAACTCCATCGCCCGGCCGTATCCCTCGGACGCGCGGTGCACCCGCTCGATCCGTTCCCGGGTCCCGGCGAACGGCTCGCCCCACAGCATGTAGAGGTCCGCGTGCCGGGCGCCGAAGTCGACGGCGGCGTCGCTCTCTCCCCCCATGAAGATCGGCACCTCGCCCTGGATCGGGCGGGTCAGCAGTTTGACGTGCTCGGCGTCGTAGAAGCGTCCGTGGTGGTCGAACGACGATGGCTCGGTCCACGTCCGGCGGACCAGGTCGAGGTACTCGATGGCGCGCTCGTAGCGCTCCGACTTCGGCGTGGCGTCGCTCTCCCGGCGCAGGTCCTTGTCCGACCCGCCGACGACGACGTTGATCGCGAGCCGGCCACCGGCCAGCACGTCGAGCGTGGCGAAGTAGCGGGCCGCCGCCGTCGGCGCCATGACTCCGGGGCGGTGCGCCACGATCGGCGAGAACTTCTCGGTCATCGCCATCATGAACGGCACGGTCGCGTGGTTGTGCGGCCAGATCGAGGAGTAGCCGACCAGCACGCGGTCGATCGCGTGTGAGGCGTCGAGCTCACGCACCCGTCTGGTGAGTGCTTCTGTGTCGGTCTCGCCCGGTTCTAGGGGCTGGAGTCCCGTGAAGAAGTCGACCATGACCAGCCTTTCTGTTCGTATGCTGCGATAATATAAGCATGCTTCCTACTTGGCGAGTGTGATGTCCCTCAATGCGTTCAGGACCGGGGTAGGGACGTCGAGGGTGCCGCGGCGCTTGGTCTCCTCCCGTCGGCGTCGTGAGCGGTCGAACGGGACGCGCACCGCGTCTCCTCCGGTGACCGGGCGGGTGTCGCGCACCGATCGCACGAGGTCCGAGGCTCGCTGCCGGAAGTCCTCGGCGTCGGTCAGTGCAGCGGGATCGATGAACACGGCAAGGAAGCCGCAGTCGCTGAGGCCCGCCGGCGACGCGGAGGCGCCGGTGAGCATGCCGAGCAGCTGGACCACGAGCGCGAGCCCGGATCCCTTGTGGTCGCCCCAGCTGGTGAAGGCTCCGCGCAGCGCCGCGTGGGCATCGACCGTGGGTGCGCCGGACTCGTCGAAGGCGCGGCCCGGAGGTAGCTCGGTTTCGAGTCGCGCGGCGAGCACGACCTCGGCGTGCGTGATCGACGACGTTCCGATGTCCCAGATCACAGGATCGTCGGAGGTCGGGAACCCGACGGCGATCGGGTTCGTCGCGTACCGCGCCTCGGTCCCGCCGTGCGGCGCGACCATGGCGGGCCCGCTCCCGGCGATCAGGCCGACGAACCCGGCGCCGGTGATCTGCTCGAGATAGTAGGAGAACATGCCCGTGTACCAGGTCCGGCGGGCTCCCACGGTCGCGACGCCGTGCGTCCGGGCCTTCTCCAGTCCGATGTCGACGGCCCGGGCGGCGACCAGATAGCCGACCTGGTCGCCGCCGTCCAGGGTGGCTGAGGCCGGGGTGTCAACGAGAACGTGGACTGGCTCCGGCGGAGCCGTCGCGCGGACGCGCTCGGCGATCGAGACGGCGCGGGCCAGCCCCGCGTAGGGCAGCCCGCGCAGCTCGCAGTCCATGAGGTGGTCGGCGATCACCGCTGCGTCGGCGGCGGAATGGCCGACCGCGGTCATCGCATCGACGAGGATGCGGCTGGCGTCCTCCAAGGCGAGGGTAGGCATGGTCCTCCGGTTGTCAGGATGCTGATTAGGCTGGGGTGATGGGCGGTGTCGGCGAGTCGGACTATCTGACGGACGCGGTGACGCGGTTGGAGCGCGCTGTCGCGAACATCGGGGCGATGCGGCTCAAGCCGTGGGGGATGACACTGTCGGGCTATGCAGCGCTCAAGATCCTCGAGAAGCAGCCGAACTTGTCGCTGGCCCAGCTGTCGCGGCGTTGTTTTGTCAAGCCGCAGACGATGACCCGCATCGTCAGCGAGCTGGAGCGCCGGGAGTGGCTCGTCCGTAGTCCGCACCCGGAGAGCGAACGGGCGATGTCGCTCGCCCTCACTGAGGCCGGCAAAGCCAGCCTCGCCGAGATGGCGGCCGAGGTGGACAAGATCGAGTCCACGCTCGGCGACATGATCGAGCCGGGGCGGTTTCCCGAGCTGGTGCGCACCTTGCGGGGCTGTGCCGCGGCCGTCGAGCAGGAGATCAAGGAGCTCCGAGCCGCGCGGTGACTGCCGTCGTCCTATTGGCAGGCAGAACGCTGCGCAGGCCGAGCGTAGCGAGCCCACTGATCACAGCCGCTCCGATGAGGACGAACGCCGGAGCCCGATTGTCGCCGGTCACCTCGATCAGCCACTGGCACAGGTACACGCACGTGCCGCCGAAGATCGCGACGGTGATGTTGTAGGACAACGAGACGCCCGTGCCGCGCGCGTGCACCGGGAACAGCTCGATGTAGGTGATCGGCGCAACGCCGGCGTAGAACGCCGGCGCGGCGCCCAGCAGAACGACGCACAGGGTCAGCGACCAGAACCCGGACGCGTTCGTCACTCCGGCCACCAGCGGGTAGGACGCCAGCGCGATCGCCAGCGCGCCCCCGATCAGGACTGGGCGCCGGCCGACCCGGTCCGAGAGGCGGCCCGCTGCGATCACCAGCACGACGCCGACCAGCAGTGAGATCACGATGGCGCCGGTGGCCGCGACGGGGGAGAAACCCAGGCCGATGCTGAAGGTCTGTACGTAGGTGAAGGCGACGTAGAAGCTGACCGTGTGCAGGACCGCCACTCCGACCAGCAGCAGGGCGCGGCGGAGCTTGCGGTCGACGGGCGGGGGCGGTGGTGCGTCCGCGTCGCGGACCGCGGTGAACTCCGGCGTCTCGCCGAGTTGGTTACGCAGGTAGAGCCCGACGACGCCGAGGGGCAGCGCCAGGAGGAAGGGGACTCGCCAACCCCAGGCCTGCATCGCCTCGGGGGTGAGCAGCAGGTTCAGGCCGAGGACGGCCGTTGCGGCGAGCAGGAGGCCGACCAGGCAGCCTGCCTGGACTCGGCTGGTCACGGCGCCTCGACGTCCCTCGGGGGAGAACTCCGCCGCGTAGATCAGCGCAGTGCCGTACTCACCCCCGGCGGACAGTCCCTGCAGCATGCGAAGGGCGACGAGTAGAATCGGCGCGGCAATACCGATCGTCTCCGCAGTCGGCAGCAGGCCGATCAACGTGCTCACCGCCGCCATACCCAGCAGCGTGATCACCAGCGTGGGCTGGCGCCCGATCCGGTCGGCGAGCGGGCCGAAGATCGCTCCGCCGAGCGGCCGCACGACGAACGCGACCCCGAACACGGCGAGCGACGACAGCAACGCCACCCCCGGCGACGAACTCGGGAAGAAGTTCGCCGCCAGCACAGTGGCCAGAAACCCATAGACCGCGTAGTCGTAGGTCTCGACCGTCATCCCCACCCCGGCGGCCCAGGTCGTGCGGCGCAGAGTGGCTGCAGTGGCGGTCTCGGGTGTATCCGGACGCTCGGACGATCGCGTCATGACGACCTCTCCTTCGAGGCGGTGAACCAGAGCAGGAGCATGCTGATGATGCTGCCCGAACATAGCGACGCATGCGAACATTAGGCAAGCATGCTGTCCAGCCGCCTGGCTCCGTCAGCGCCGACGAGTCGTCGTCTGTCGCGGCTCGATCGCTGCGGCTGTTGGACCTGGGTGACATCCCCGTGGGGTGGCCTTAACAGGCCCGTCCGCGTGGCTGCGGCTTATTAGAGGAATCTTTTTTCGGCTCCAGTCCGCGCGCGACGATGGCCGGTCGGGAACCTGTGCTTCTCGGCCATGAGACCTCGGCCCGTGCTCGCCTGTCGGGGAGGAGCCGTCCCAAGTCCGACGCGGGCTCGGCTCTCCGTCACCAGCTCCGTCGGGCCGGGATGATCGTCTTTCGTGACACGTGTCGTGACACGAAACCGCGGCTATGGGCGGTTCTGGAGGTAGCTGCTGGAACCGGATGCGAAGAATCGTCGCAGGTAGAGGGCTCGTTCGGTGTCTTGCACGAGCTTTACACCCGAGCGGTCGCAGGTTCGATTCCTGCCGCGCCCACCACGTCGACCGGTGTCTTGCGACATCTGGTGCTCCTGACTCCGTCCGTTCGGTCGGCCGGCTTTGACGTCGTCTGCACACGCGTCCTGCCGCACTGGACGGTCGGACGTCCTCCGGCTGGTTATTCTACCGAGTTGAGTACGTCGGCGACCTTCGTCGCTGTCTCCTTGGCTGATCCAGGGTTCTGCCCGGTCACGAGATTTCCGTCGACCACGGCGTAGGACACGAACGGCAGCTTCGCCTTCTGGTAGAGGGCGCTGCGGTCCTTGGCGCGTTGCTCGGCGTTGTACGGGACGAGTTTGTCGACGCGGGCGAGGACTTCTTCCTGCCAGGCGAACCCGGTCATCTTCTTGCCGGCGACGAGGTAGGTGCCGTCGGAGAGCGTGGTGTTGAGTAGCCCGCAGTAGCCGTGGCAGACCGAGGCGACGACGGCGCCGCGTTCGTAGATCTCGCGGGTGATGCGTTGCAGGGCCTTGCTGTCGGGGAAGTCGTACATGACGGCGTGTCCGCCGGTGAAGTAGATGGCGTCGTAGCCGGTCGAGTCGATCTCGTCCGGGCGGGCGGTGTTGTCGAGCAGGGTCATCTTGGCGGGGTCGGCGCGCCAGGCTTTGGCGGTCTTGTCGTAGTTGGGGAACTTCAGCGCTCGTGGCTCCAGCGGTACCGCGCCGCCGGCGGGGCTGACCAGGGTCTGTTCGAACCCGTGTCTTTCGAAGATGTCCCATGCGTGGGTGAGCTCGGAGAGCCACAAGCCGGTCGGGTGGTCGGGATCGTCGTAGTGGCCGACGTTGGTGACCACGTTGAGAATGCGCTTGGTCATCCACGGTCTCCTTTCCGGTCGTGGTGCGAGGCTCCGACGTGGGCAGCGCCACCGCCCCGAGTCCGGCCGGGTTGCCGCTGGACTCGGGGTGGCGGCACGTCCGTGAGGGACCTACCGAAGTGCGTGCTTGAGGGCATCGATCGCCAGACCGCGGGCGACGTTGGCTGCCTTGGTGTTGCGAAGGCTGTCCAGCAGCAGGAAGTCGTGGACCATTCCGGCGACGCGCACGGAGGTGACGTCGACGCCAGCCTCGCGGAGCTTGTTGGCATACTGCTCGCCCTCGTCGCGCAGCACGTCCGCTTCGTCGGTGATCACCAGGGTCTTCGGCAGTCCCGTGAGGTCGTCGAGGGACGCCTGCAGGGGCGAGGCGTACTTCTCGGCGCGTTGGGCCTTGTCGGTGGTGTAGGCGTCCCAGAACCACTGCATACCGTCGCGGGTGAGGTAGTAGCCCTCGGCGAACTGCAGGTACGACGGGGTGTCGAAGTCGGCGTTGGTGACGGGGTAGAGCAGCACCTGCGCCTTGAGGTCGATGCCGCCGCGGTCCTTGTTCATGAGTGCGAAGACCGCGGACATACAGCCGCCGACCGACTCGCCGGTCACGGCGATACGGGAGGTGTCGAGGCCGTGCTCGGCGCCGTATTCCAGCACCCACTGACCGACGGCGTAGTTCTGCTCGACCTGGGTGGGGTAGCCCTTCTCGGGGGCGCGGTCGTAGACCGGGAACACGCCGGCCGCTCCGGCGCCGACGGCGAGCTCGCGGAATAGCCGGTCGTGGGTGTGCTCGTCGCCGAAGACCCACCCGGCCCCGTGGATGTAGAACACGACCGGCAGCGGGCCCTCGGCACCACGGGGCCGGATGATGCGGGTGCGGACGGTGCCCCACTCGCCGGCGTCGACCTCGACCCACTCCTCCTCGACGTCCGGGCGTTCGACGCCGTCGCCGCTCTGCAGGTCGGAGAGGATCTTGCGGCCTTCCTCGGGGGGAACCTCGTAGATCCGGGGGTGTGGATCGGTCAGATCGCAGAGTTCCTTCGCCTCGGGCTCGAGGTAGGGGGTGACGGGCGGTGGAAGGTCGGTCATGTCGTGACTCCGTTCCGTACGCTTGTCAACGGACGATAGCGATCAATGTGTGCACCGCTTACTTTGGACGCTAGCGCGACCGTCCGATGGCGTCAACGCGGAGTGGGTCCCCGGTCAGTTGGGCTGTGCGCTGAGCACGGCAATGAACGATGCGCGAACCTGCGCGGCAACGTGCTCCGTCGACGGACCGGCCAGCTTTCGGTCGAGATAGAGGCACGCCAGGCCGTGGACCAGTCCCCAGCCGCCGAGGGCGAGGTCGGTCGGGTCGGCGCGAGGGAACACGCCGGTGATCGCGGCGGCGAGAAGCTCGTGCACGTCGGCGGCGGCCTGCACCCGCTCGTCGTTCTCGTCGTCGCACTCGTTGCCGAACATCAGTCGGAACAGTGCGGGTCGGCGGAGGGCGAACTCGACGTAGGCGACGCCGAGGTCGGCAAGGTCCTCGACGGTGCTGGGCGGTTCACGCCCCGGGGTCAGATCGGCTTTCAGGTCGCGGAGGCCCTGGGCGGCGAGAGCGGACTCCAGGGCTTCCCGGTCGGGGAAATGCCGGTACGGCGCGGTCGGTGACACGCCCGCCCCTCGGGCCACGGCACGGATCGAGAACGACTCTCCGTGTTCGAGCATGCCCATGGCCGTGGTCAGCAGTGCGGCGCGCAGGTCGCCGTGGTGGTAGCTGCTCCTCTGGGTGGCGGGCATGCCGTGCGGTCCTCCTCGTGCTGGCAGATCTTCAGTATCCCGTCCGGCACACGCGGTCGGCATGCGGGGAATCTCGACTGCAGAGAGCGGTGGCCATGACGTGGGGCACTCGTCGCCGCCGCAATGTTGACACTGCTTACATCGGATCCTATCGTCGATGTGAGCAGTGCAGACATAACGGAGGTTGGCGATGGCGCAGTCGAGGGCGGACGCGGGGAGCGATCTGGTCGAGGTCGAGCTGGGAGGGCGGCCGGTCCGGGTGCCCAAGGGCGGGCTGTACGACACCTACCGCATGGACACCGATCTGGACGCTGCGGCGAGGGACCCACGGGTGCGCAGCGTGGACTTCTTCCGCGCGCTCCGGAAGACCGAGGTCCAGTCCCCGCTCGGTCCCACCCGAACCCCGAACTTCTACTACGCGATGTCCAGGGCCCAGCTCACCTATCTCGCACCGACGAAAGCCTTACGGTCCCGGCTCCCCGTCGAGCTCGATCCGCTGCAGGTCGCTCCCGGTGTCGGACTGTTCTCGGTGGTGTTCTTCCGGTACGACGTGTGCGACATCGACTTCTACACTGAGGCGACCGTCGGCATCGCCGTCCGCCCTGCCCACCACGGCAAGCTCGGCGCAGTCGACCTCCTCTCCTCGCTGGCCAACGACGCGATGCACGCCTACGTGCTCTCACTGCCGGTGAACACCGACATCGCACAGATCCGTGGACGTGACGGTTACGGATTCCCCAAGTGGGTCACGGACATCGATGTCGACATCGACGATCGTTGGACAGCGGCTCGGGTGGCCAACGACGACGGCGGCACCGACATCGCCATCGACGTCGCCACGCCGACGCAGCAGTCGGTCCCGAGCGGGCACAGAGTGTCGACGCTGACCTCGTACACGCGGCTGGGTGACGGCTGGAACGCGACGCTGAGCCAGACCAACATCCTGGCCACCGGCAGCGCTCTGTGGCCGCGCACCATCTCGCTGGAGCTGGGGTCGGGCCGGCTGAGCGACGACGTCCGCTCGCTCAGGCCCATCCGGGCCCTGCGATTCGACGTCGCCACCGAGGCCCAGAACGCACTCCACATTCCTGTGCCCGTCTCCGTCCCGGAGAGGGAGCCGAGGCCATGAGCAGCGTAGGCGCAGCGAACACATGCCGCCCCGCGGCCTGCGCTCGCACCCCCACCGGCGGAATGCGCCTCACTCGGCGTCCGTCCGCGTGAAGAAGCTCAGCCCGAACCCGAGGACGAAACCATGCAGACCATCCTGGGAGCCAACGGCCAGATCGGCGCTGAGCTCACCCGCTACCTTCACGACCACGTCACCGACGACATCCGCGTCGTCAGCCGCAAGCCCGCCAAGATCCATGAGACCGACGAGCCCGTTGCGGCGGACCTGATGGACGCCGAGGCCACGGCCGACGCCGTACGCGGCAGTGAGATCGCCTATCTCACCGTGGGACTGCCCATCGACTCGGCGCTGTGGGAGCAGCAGTTCCCCGTGATCATGGCGAACACGATCGCGGCCTGCCGTCAGCACGACACCAAGCTGGTGTTCTTCGACAACACCTACATGTACCCCCGCACCTCGCAGGTGCAGGTCGAGGACACGGCCTTCCAGCCGGTGGGCCGGAAGGCGATCGTGCGAGCGGCGATGGCGACCATGCTTCTGCGGGAGATGGACGCAGGCACCATCGAGGCCGTCATCTGTCGCGCCCCCGAGTTCTATGGGCCGGGGAAGACCCAGAGCCTGACCAAGTCGGCTGTGTTCGACCGGATCCGGCGCGGCAAGCGGCCGGTGGTCCCTGTCAGCGCCCATACCGAGCGGTCGCTGATCTGGACTCCTGACGCCAGCCGGGGGATGGGGCTGATCGGCAACACCCCCGACGCCTACGGGCAGACCTGGCACCTGCCGACAGACCCTGACCGCCTCACCTACGAGCAGATGATCGGCATCGCCTCCGACGTTGCCGGCCACCGCATCGGGTACACGACGGTCCCTGAGTCCGTGTTCAGGACTGGGGGTCTGTTCAACCGGTCGGTCAAGGAAGCCTCCGAGCTGCTCCCGCGCTACCGCGTCGACAATGTCTTCGACTCGTCGAAGTTCGCGACCCGGTTCCCCGAGTTCGCGGTCACGACCTACCGCGAGGGGGTCACCGCCATTCTCGGGTGATCGTCCAGCCCCAACCTTCGGCCCCGCGTGACGCGACTCGTGACACGAACATCCCGCTACCGCCGGTGTCGAAGGGGGTGGGTGGAGGCAGATTCGAACGATCGTTGCAGGTAGAGGGCTCGGGGACGTCTCGCACACTCTTTACACTCGAGCGGTCGCACGTTCGACCCTGTTGTGAGGCGTGGCCGGTGACGAGGTCGATGACCATGATCAGCCCGTCGGTGTCGGCGTGGGCTGGTCGCCGCGGCGGTGGGCCCTGGGACGGCGGGTGAGCTGCTCGCTCGGGAGAGCGTGGTGGGACCTGATGCGGCGCTGAGGTCGAACACGGGGGCGGCGAGGGCGGAGGTCAGGTGCGGTGACCGAGGACGGGGATGTGTGCCCATCCGGTGAGGGTGTTGTTGAGTTTGGGCGTCGGCGGCGCGCTCGGTTCGAGGCGGCTGAGGCGTGTCGTGAGAGCGGTGAGAACACTCTCGACCTCGAGGCGGGCGATGGGTTGGCCGATGCATTGGTGGATGCCCATGCCGAAGGCGACGTGGCCTGCGGCTTTGCGGGTGATGTCGAACCGGTCGGCGTCCGTGCCCCATCTGCGGGGGTCGCGGTTGGCCGCGCCGAGAAAGAGCAGGACCTTATGTCCTGCGGGGATGGTGGTGTCCTCGATCGTGACGTCGCGGGTGGTCGTGCGGAAGAACGTCTGGACCGGGCCGGAGTGGCGTAGGGCTTCGTCGAAGGCGAATTTCGCCAGCGCGGGGTTGTCGCGCAGCGCGGCCCATTGTTCGGGGTGGTGTGTCAGCGCGTGCATCGTGTTCGCGATGCCGTGGACGGTGGTGTCGACGCCGGCGGAGAGCAGGGACCGGACGAGCATGGGGGCCTGTTCCTGGGTGATCTGTCCGGCGTCGGCGGCCGCCCAGATGGAGGCGCCGAGCCCGTCGGGGGCGAGTGCGTGTCGTTGGCAGCTGTCCCAGATCCATCTCTGGACCGGAGCGGCCTCGGCCAGTGCCTTCTCGGTGCGTGCGTTGCGTGGTCCGAAGGCGTTGAAGGCCAGCGCGCCGTAGGGCAGCAGGTTCTCGCGGCCCTGCTTCGGGAGACCGACGATGTCGGGGAAGACCTGCAGGGGGTAGACCTCGGCGAGGTCGGTGACGATGTCGAACTCCTGGCGGGCTGCGAGTTTGTCGGCGATGGTGGCGGCGGTCTCGGCGAAGCCGGTCCGGAGCCGGCGGACGGTGCGCGGTGACACGACCGCGCTCATCGCGGTGCGCACCGCGGTGTGGTCCGGGGGGTCGGCCTCGAGCAGCAGGCTCGGGGGGCGCCAGGGCTTCTCGCGGTGGAAGTCCGCAAGGCCCGCGCCTCTGCCGGAGCAGAATGTGTCGTGGTCGATGAGGGCGGCGTGGACCTGCTCGTAGCGGCCCATCGCCCATACACCGTAGCGCTCGAGGTGGACGACGGGGCCGGCGTCCCGTAGTTGCCGGTGGAACGGGTAGGGGTCGGTCAGGATCTCGTCGCCGAACGGGTCGTCGTCGAGCGCCGGGGTGGGAGTCGTGGGGGGCATGGCGCAGCTCCGGTCAGAGGTCGAGGACGAGCCGGGCGGAGCAGGACCGGGATACACAGATCATCATCACGTCGCCGTCGGCCTGCTCGTCGTCGCTGAGCACGGAGTCGCGGTGGTCGGGGACGCCGTCGAGGACACCGGTCTCGCAGGTGCCGCAGGTGCCTTCCTGGCAGGACGAGAGCACCGGGATTCCGGCGTTCTCGACGACCTCGAGGATCGACCGGTCTGCGGGCACGGTGAGAGTGGCGCGGCTCTGGGAGAGCTCGACCTCGAAGGATTCGCGCGGGCCGTCGTCGGTCCCGGCCTTCGGGGCGAACCGTTCCAGGTGCAGTGCCCCGCGCGGCCAGCGGGTGCACTCCTGTTCGACCGCGGCCAGCAAGGGTTCGGGCCCGCAGCAGTAGACGGCGATGTCGTCGGCGGTCGCGCCGGGTTCGGCCAGGATGGTGGGGAGGTCGAGTAGCCCGGTCTCATCGGCCGGGCGGATCTCGACTCGGTCGGGGTAGCTCTGTTCGAGGTGTTCGCGGAACGCCATCGAGGTGCGGGTGCGGCCGCCGTAGACCAGGCGCCAGTCCGCGCCGGCGGCCTCGGCGCGGGCGATCATCGGTAGGAGCGGTGTGATGCCGATGCCGCCTGCGACGAATACGTACCGGCCGGCGGGGGTGAGCGGAAAGTGGTTGCGGGGACCGCGCACGTGCACGGTGTCACCTTCGGCGAGGGTGTCGTGCACGTAGGCCGAGCCGCCCCTGCCGTCCGGCTCTCGCAGGGCGGCGACCTGCAGGATCGAGCGTTCCGCCGGGTCGCCGCACAGAGAGTACTGCCGGGTGAGCTCGTCGGTGAGTACGAGGTCGAGGTGCGCGCCCGCTTCCCAGACGGGGAGCTCGGCGCCGTCGGTGCTGCGCAGGGTGAGCCGGACGACGCCGTCGGCCACGGTCTCCTTCTTGTCGAGCACCAGGTCGAGTTCGTCGTCGTGGACGTCGGTCCTCATGGAGATCGTTCCCTCGTGGGTCAGGCCGGTGTGGACGCCGGCTCGCGATCGGATGCGGGGGCGGGCCCCGCGTCGGTATTCGCGCCCGGCGGGGGCCGGTGGTCGTCGGGATGGCCGAGCAGCCACTCCCACAGCTCGACCGGGTCGTCGAAGAACCGGTCGGCGCCGCAGTGGCACACGGCGTGCAGCAGGTCGGTGCCCAGCACCCAGTGGATGCGGTGGACCCGCTCGCCGCCGAGGACCGGCGGCGCCTGCGGGATGGCGGACGCGGTGGCGTCGCGGCTCATCGGACCGGTGCCGCCGGGGCGTTGCGAGGGGTCTCGCCCGCCATACGGGCGAGCATCCGACGGCCGGCCAGGCCGCCGGTGTCGATGTTGATCGACAGCTCCTGGTAGCCCTCGGGCTCGTCCTGGATCACTTTCTCGAGAATGTCGAGTGCGACGACGTCCTGTAGCACGACGGTCCGGTTGTTCTCCGCGAGGAACGTCGAGACCTGCGGGGAGTCGAGCGCGAAGTCGCGGGCGACCATCCAGAAGTCGTGTGTGGTGTGCTCGGTCTCGGGAGTGATCGCGTAGACGACTTCGATGTGGAAGGCGTCGGGGTCGGTGCCGTCCGGGTTCGGGATCGATCCGACCGGCGCGATACGGCTGTGCAGCTTGTACAGACACGGCGGGGTGTACTCGATGTCCTGCCACCGGGCGATGTGGCCGTGCAGGCCGGTCGAGGAGGAGTAGAACGGCGGACATTGGGCGTCGTCCATGTGCCGGGAGACGTAGACGATGCCCGCGTCGTCGTCGACCTCGGTGGTGATCGGGGTCGAGGCCACTTCGGGGGTGCCGATGTAGCCGCCGTGCAGGTAGGTCTCGTGCGAGAGGTCGAGCAGGTTGTTGACCAGCAGGGAGAATCGTGCGGCCAGCGGCTCCATGCCGCGCACGGTGGTGTAGTCCGGCGAGTCGAGGTAGCGGGCCCGTGGGATGCGGGTCTCGTCGGCCAGGGCGGTGTCGCCGATCCAGATCCAGACCAGGGAGTCCTGCTCGACGACCGGGTAGGGGGTCAGCCGCGCGGTCCGGGGCACCCGGGTCTGGCCCGGCACGGCCACGCAGCGGCCGTCGGCGGCGTAGGTGAACCCGTGGTAGCCGCAGACCACGTTGCCCTCGACCAGCCGCGACGGTGCTTGAGACAGCGGGAAGCGGCGGTGCACGCAGCGGTCGGAGTTCGCGACGACGGCTCCTTCGGGGGTGCGCCAGAACAGGATCGGCTCGTTGCAGACGGTGCGGGCGAACAGCTCGTGGTCGATCTCGGTGCTGTAGGCCGCGACGTACCACTGGTTGCGCGGGATCGTGCTCACGACGGGGCTCCTTCGGCTCGCAGGGTGGTGGATGCTGCGCTGCCGGCGGTGGGCGGAGCGACCGGTCGGGTGCGCAGTAGGAACAGCAGTGCGGCCGCGACGACGAAGACCACGCCGAACAGCACGTACAGGTGTTGCGGGGTCCAGCCGCCGTCGAGCAGCGCCCCGGCGGCGGTCGGCGCGAGGATCGCCCCGGCCCGCCCGATGGCGAGGCCGGTGCCGACACCGGTGGTCCGCACGGCCGGGTCGTACACGGTCGGGGTGAGGGCGTAGAGGCCCGCGACGCAGCCGTTGACGAAGACGCCGATCACCGCGGCGACCGTGAACGCGGCGACCAGCGATGACGTGGTGCCGATGAACACTGTCAGCAGGACCCCGGTCGCGACCAGGTAGGTCGCCAGCACGGTGCGCAGGGCGAACCGGGCGGCCAGCAGGCCCAGTAGTGCTGCACCGAAGATGCCACCGACGTTGAGCACCGTGCCGCCGGCGATGCCGGCGGTGGGGGACAGGCCCGCCTCGGTCAGCAGGGTCGGCGTCCAGCTCGTGACGAAGTAGAAGCCCGCCATGATGCAGAAGAACACGGGCCAGAGCACCAGCGTCGTGCGCCGCAGCCGCGGTGTCAGCAGCTCCCGGTACCCGGCTCCGACACCGCGAGGGGCGGCGGGGAGCTCCGGCAGCGTGGCCAGCGGGGCCAGGCGCATCCGGCGGAGGAGTGTGTTGACCCGGTCGAGGGCTCCGGCCGGGCGGCGGGTCACGAGGAAGTCCAGCGACTCGGGCAGCCGCCACCACACCAGCGGGATCGCGGCGACGGTGGCCAGACCTCCGACGAGGAACACCGACCGCCAGCCGAGCCCTCCGATCAGCAACGCAGCGAGCAGTCCGCCGAGCGTCGCACCCAGCGCGTAGCCGGTGGAGTTGAGGCTCACTGCAAGCCCGCGCCAGCGGTGGGAGGCGTACTCGGCTGCGATCACGTTCGTGGTGGCCAGCAGCCCTCCGATGCCCAGGCCGGTGATCGTGCGCAGTACGCCGAGCTGTCCTGCCGACTGGCTGGCGGCGGAGAGCAGCATCGCGATGCCGGCCACGGCGAGGCACCCGAGGACCATCGGACGTCTGCCGAGCCGGTCGGCCCAGGGGGCGAGGAACATCGAGCCGACGGCCATGCCGATCAGCCCGGCGGACAGCAACAGCCCGAGCTGGGCGCCGTTGAGGCCCCACTCGGCGGCGACGGACTTGCCGGTGAAGGCCATGACGAGCACGTCGAACCCGTCCAGCATGTTGAGCAGGACACAGATCGCGACCGCGGACCACTGGAAGCGCGACATCGGGCGCTCGTCGATCAGGTCGCTGACGGTGGCGCTCATGGGCGGGTTGCCGTCAGATCGGGAACAGGAAGATCACACATCGCAGCACTCCGTTGTCGACTGCTCGGCCCGTAGGTGGTGGTCGGGCGGCGCTCCGGGGCCGTCCCCGGCGCGCAAGCAGGATGGGAGCCTGCGTGGTCCGCGGCGTAGCGGACTTCCGTAAAATGGAAGCCGGGATCAGTATGGTTTCGCCAGGGCCCGCCCGATGGCTCGTGCACTGGTGCGGACAAGCGGCACGATCGCGTGTGGTGACGCCGTGCCGTGCCGGATGACGAGCGAGACCGCGGCGGCGACGTGACCGCGGTGGTCCTGAACGGGTGCACCCACCGACAGCGAGTCCATCGTGACCTGGCGGTCGCTGATGGAGAAGCCGTTGGTCCGGACGTCGGCGAGCATGTTGCGCAGCCGGCTCGGGTCGGTGACGGTCCGCTGGGTGTAGCGCTCGATGTGGCCGCTCAGCACGTCGTCCTGCACCTCGGTGGGGGCGTGCGCGAGCAGGACGAGACCGACGCCGGTGGCGGTGAGTGCGAACCGGCCACCGGCACGGGTGAGCACGGGCACGGCGCCGGTGCCGGCGATGCGCTCGACGAACACGACGTCGCGCACCGCGAGCTGCACGTTCTCTCGGGTGATCTGGGAGAGGTCCTCGAGGAAGGGGAGCGCTCGTTCACGCAGGCCCTGGCCACGCGGCGCGAGCGCCCCGAGTTCCCAGAGGCGCAGGCCGATCCGGTAGCCGCCGCTTTCGTCGCGTTCGAGGGCACCCCAGACGACGAGTTCGGCGATCAGACGGTGCGCGGTCGACAGCGGCATGTCGGCGAGTGAGGCGAGCTGGCTGAGGTTCAGGACGGGGCGTGTGGCCGTGAAGGCGTCGAGGATGGAGAGGGCTCGAGTGAGGACCGGTCCGGTCGGTCCGGCAGGTCGACCCCGTCTCGGCATGACGTCCCCGATCTGTCGTCGTCGCAGCCGGCCTGTCCCTGGGCCGGTGGGTGGGGAGGCGTCGGGGCCTCGCGTGCCCCATCGAATCGACCGTCCTGGCCCGGGGCGCGACGGCCTCCACTTCCGTCGCGCGAACTGTGCCGTTGGTGGCTTCTGTGGCTTCGACGGAGCTAACCACTCCGTCGCGAGGTCGACAACGATCGCATCGCCTGGTCGCCGGGATGAATGTAATCGACGAGCAGTTCGAGTTCTGTGTCGCACGCGGTCTCGCCCCAGCCTCGTCCGCGGAGGTGATGTCGTAGAGGAGTCGCGGCGACCCTGTGTAGGCGAGCTCGACAGCCTGCGGCCCGGGCTGGCGCGCGATCCAGCCGTCCGCCGATTTGCCGCCACATTGTTCGTGCTTACGGCAGCACTTGGCGCTTGGAACCGGTCGGTCCGCGTGGCCCTGCACGGATGGGATCTGGACCGGGCCGACGTGGCGGCCCATCCGGGCACGCCGACCAGCGCCCCGACCCTGGGCGATTCACCCACCGTGCCCGACAAGCACAGGAGCGACAGTGTGCTCGCCACCCGGTCTGGCGAGCACCGGACGCCGTTGCAGGCTCAGCGGTGGCGGCGGCTGGGCGTCGGCCGGCCGTGTTGGTGTCGGGGTGGTCAGGTGGCGGCGGCCGGTCGCCAGACTGTCGACGGGCTTCCACGGCGTCGTCGGTGAGGCATGCGGCGAGTAGGTCCCGTCCGGTGTGAACGCCGGCGAGGAGGAGAGCAGTCCGTCGAATTCGAGTATCTCGACAGCCCGCAGAGGCTCACCGCGGGGGCGGCCGAGGCAGCAGGTCCGGCGTTGTCCGTCGAGTTCGCCGAGGCGGCCCCGTTCGCCGGCCGGCTGGTGGTCACCGCGCTTCGCCCGGGCACTCGTCTGCCGATTGTCACCGACGGCGTCCCGGACGCCGCACCCGGCGATCCGCTCAGGGGCCCGATGCCCGATCGGTTCTTCGACCCCGTCTCGACCCCGTCATCGGAGGGCGGATCGCTTCGTGAGGCTGGTGCTGGCCCGCCCCTGCGAGACGATCTGGAACGCGGGGAGCCGGTGGCCGGGTGACGCCGACATCGCGATGCCGGATCGCGGCCGTGCGTGCGCACCCTGCGGCCGGTCCTGGTCAGCTGTCGGCCCGGCCATGTCGTGGTCTCGCCGCTCGGGCGTACCCGCGAGATCGGCCGCGTTGCCCTCCTAACGGTGCTGACGCCCGCTGGCAGGTGGCGTATCTGGGGGAGTGGACCGGACGGCTGGTGGCGGAGCTGCCCGTCGAGCAGTATGGGGAGTGGCGTGTGAGGCGGGCGGAGCCCCCGGGCGGGAAGTCGTTTCTCGGAGCTGATCGACCGAGTGCCCGCCGGGCTTGTCGATCTGCCCGGGGTGGGTACGACCGTCGTGGTCACCCACGGCCGCCCGATCCGGGTGGTTCCGAGTCACCTGCTCGGGCTGGCCCCGGACGGGAGCGTGCCGGTCGTCGCGGCGACGCCGACCGTTGTCGACCGGTCGTGGCTGGCCGACCTGGCGGTGGGGCACGAAGTGGATCCTGTCGCGTGACGATGGTGTCGTCGCGGGCGGTCGTGAAGGGCGGGCGCCCTGGCCTGGGGCGGGGTCGTCGGGTGGGAGGTTTCGGGGGGACGGTGTTCGGTCGCGTCTGCTCGTCGCCGCGGCCGGTCTCGGTGCTCGATCCGAGTCGGCCGTCCGCGTGTCGGCGCCGAGGTCTTTCAGCACGGTGATTGACTACGGCGCTGCATTTCAGGTGTGCCCGAATGCCCGAGGGGAACTCGGGGAGCCGTGAACTGATCCCCGGTCGTTGTATCGACCGTGGTGCGTACTCTGTCGGCGTGGTCGGGCTGGTGGCGCTCTCGTGCTGTGGTCTCAAGTGGGTGGGCGCCGACCGCGCCCATTGCTGTCGACGCACGGGAGGTTGTGGGGCCGTGTTCGATGACGCCGAGCTGTGGGACGACCATCGTGAGAGCGGCAGATGCCTTCTGAGGCTAGCTGATCTCGGTCTTGTGCAAACCAAGAACGGAATCTGGCGTCGCCACGACGATGCCGCGTGAAGCCGACGGGTCGAATCTCGGTTCGTCAGCCACTCGGCCGGTGTCGTCGGTTCGTATGGCCCTGGCCACGCGGGTACCGGGAGTTGATCCCCTCCCGTGCTGCGGGAGTTGAGCAAGGTGGAAGACTGGGCAGAGTTCCGGCGGCTGCATCGTGCCGGAGCCTGCCGACCCAAGGAGATCGCCCGGTAGGTGGGTCTGGCCCGGAACACGGTGCGGGCCGGGCCCTGCGCAGCGGCCGGCCTCCCGCCTGTCCACGGCCGACTCGAGGTTCGGTGGTCGCCCGTAGGAGCCGCCGGTCCGAGTCCTGCCAACGACGTGGCCGCGGATTCCGAGCCCGGCGATCCCGGCAGCGCATCGACTGGCCTTGCTCCGAGGGCCCGTTGAACGAGCGCCTACCGAAGATCCGCCGGGAGCATGTCGGTGTCGATCCGGTCAGCCGGTGTCTGGTCGGTCGGTGACGCTCTGCCCAGGGTGACCGGTGGTTCTCGCCGACGCAGATCCCTGTCGGACATGGGCGGCCGCGAAGCCCTGGTAATGGTGAGGGCCCGGAGCTACTTACGGTTGCTGTCGGCATCGGCGTTGCCCTCCCGCCAGACCGGTGCCTGCTCTCGGGCATGTGGGTCGGCCACCGGCGGCTCGGCCGGGCCCCGAAGACCCTGGTCGGGGACCGCGGGGCCGAGGCCGCGATCAAGGGCCGGGCGAACGCCCCGGGCACCGTGTGTGCTGGCACGATGGTCACCCGGATCCAGCTCGTATCGAACCCTGTCCGGGGGCTCCTACCGCCCAGAGCGCACCCCGAGCTGCTCGGGAAGCGACTGAGATCAGGGCCGAGCATGATCGCTGATCGGCTCGCCTCGTGCCGGCAGGTTCGCCACCAGCCGGTCGAGCAAGTCGCTGTCGCTACGCCGAGCCCGGACCCCCACCGAGGTCGGAACGCCGGGAGCGGGAAACGACCACACGACTCGGCCTGGACCGACGGCATCGAGAGCTGAGTACCATTCCCGCAGCGGTTCGCGGAGCCGGAGGTGAAGATCGAACGACCGACGCCGCCGGGACGAGTCACCGACCTTCTGCCGACGTAACACCTCCGGCGAAGGAACCGCGACCAGCACGAGGTCGGCCAGACCGAGCCGGCCTGCCGCGAACGCCGCCCTCACCCAGCGCAGCTCGTGGTCGAATCTCGACCAGGGCGCTGCACCGATGCGAGCCAGCGACCACGAGTAGTGCAACTTCAACGGGTCGCTGTCGCACAGCACGATCCGGCTGCCCTGCCGCTCCAGGGCCACTGCCTCTCGCCAGCGGCCGCTGTTGACCTCAACCCAGTAGGCGCCCTGCCGAGAAGGCTCAGAGTCGTCCGGCTCGCGCCCGGTCGGCGAGTACTCCGCCACGGTCGGCAAATGCTGCTGTGCGCACCAGGTGGTCTTGCCAGCTGCGCTGGGTCCCTCGACGGCAACGATCACCGCGTCATCTTCCTCCGTCCGGCCAGCCCACGACCGGTCCCCGGGAGGGAGTGGGTGCGGGTACGGCTCGCGACACCTTCTCCCAGGCAGGCCTCGGACAGGCCGAGACCCGGTCGCGGTTGCTTGCCGCTGCCGCGGAGGTGTTCGCCGAAGCCGGGTTGGCCGGTGCCTCGGTGGAGCGGATCATCGAGCGGGCCGGCTACACGCGGGGAGCGTTCTACGGCCACTTCGGCGACAAGAACGCTCTCGTCGTGGCGTTTCTTGGAGGAACGGACCCACCGCGAACGTGACGAGGTGGCCGCACTCGTCGACGCGGAGGGGGACACCTGGGAGGCGCTGTGTGCCCGGCCTTCGCCGTCGGGTCGCGTGAGGGTGCCGCCGCGGTCGGGCCCTACGGGCTCGGTGCCCGGGTCGGCGCCTGGGGCGGGTGCTCAGTGCCAGTACAGGTCGTCGGCGAGTCCGCAGGCACCGGCTTCATCGTGGGTCAGTGCCCGGTCCCGGTCCGGGAGCAGGGTGTAGGCGATGACGATGGCGGCCAGTCGGCGAGCGTCGGTCGCGCGTGCCCGGCGCCGCGGTCCGGTTCCGCCCGGGCGGAACCAGCCGTCGGAGTCTGCGACGACGTCGGCGTCGTCGAGTTCGGTGGAGCTGTCGGCGAGGGGGCGTCGTGCCCGTAGCTGTCGGTGCGGTCCGGTGCCGTTCACGGTGCACTCGAGTCCTGCCCGGCGAACGATCTCTGCAGCCAGTTCGAGTTCCAGGGCGGGGCACGTGCCGGGGTCAGTCCGCATCGCCGGTGCGGAGGTCGTGCTCGGGCCAGTCGAGCAGCCGGGCGCCGAGGACCGCGGCGTGCAGGGTGAAGCGGTGGCTCGGGTCGGTGGGGTCGTGGCCGGTGAGTTCGGCGATGCGTTCGAGGCGATAGGACACCGCGCGGACCGACAGGTTCAGTCGGCGGGCGGTCTCGGCGGTCACACAGCCGGTGGCGAAGTAGGTCTCGGCAGTGTTGAGCAGCGGCTGTGCGCCACCGCGTGCCTGGGCGAGGGGCGCGACGACGGTCTGGACGAGGTCGGTGATCGCCGGCTGGTCGCGCAGCAGCACTCGGTAGACCAGCATGTCTTCTGCTCGAAGCAGGGAGGTGCGCAGGCGCAGCCGGGCCGCGGTGCCCAGGGCGTCGCGCGCTTCTTCGTAGGAGCGGGCGATGCCGTAGGAGCCTGGGTGTGGGCGCCCGACTGCGACCCGCCATGGAGTTGCGCTGGAGGAGCGGTTGAGGTCGCGGTGCAGCAGGACGCCCAGGTCGGGGTCGTGCACGCTGGTGGCCGGTGCCACGACGACGATCCGGCCGTCCTTGGTCGCGACGAGCACGTCGCGGTCGCCGACACCGTCGACGACCGACCGTTCCAACGCAGCGGGGACGGTGTCGGTGCGGGCCGCACCATGGGGTGCGGCGAGGGCGACCTGGTGGGGGCGGCCGAGGTCCAGCCCGAACGGTTCGGCCCGCTGGACGAGACCGGCGGCGTCGCCGTCGCCGCGAAGCAGGTCCTCGATGACCTCGCGGCGCAGGGTCTCCTCGTTGCGGACCATGTCGCGGCGGGCGGCAGTGTAGCCGTCGGCCAGCGCCGCCACGGCGAGGTCGACGGTGCGTAGCACTGCCTCGGCGGCGCGGGCGGTGGCGACGGTGTCAGGGAATCCGACGGTGTCGGGAAGCTCTCGCCAGAGCCGCCAGCCCGCCGACAGGTAGAGCTGGACCGCGTTACCGGCCGAGACACCGAGCTCGGCGGCGCGTCGCCCGTTGTGTCCGACGGCGTCGAGCTCGGATCGGTCGGGTAGCCGGCCCGACGTAGCGGCGTCGACCAACACAATTAGGAAGTCGCCGAGGAGCTCCGCGGGTACGCCGCCGGCTCCGTGACCCGCGTCCTGGGCGACGCGGCGCAGCCAAGCCTGTGATGCCGTCGTGCCGGGGCGGGTATCGATCGCTGTGCCGCACCGCTGCTCGCCCGCCTCGTCACCGCCCTGGGGCCGTACTGGCTGATACACCACTTCTCCGCTCACACGTCGTTGGAAGGCACACGCGCCGCCCCGTGCCCGCAGCACGACCCCGGCCGGCAACGCCACGATGCCCGGAACACCCTCGGCAGTGCACGGGGTGTTCCGGACGCGTCTCCTTGTCCTACATTGCCGGGCCCCGGCAGGAACGGCGCGGTGGTCAGCGGTTGTAGGGCGCCACGCGCAGAAGCAGGCACCCGCCGGTCCCATCGCCGGGAAGCGGGTAGCGGACGTACTCGCCTTCGCGGGCGCCGTGCAGTGCGCGCCCCAGTGGTGAGTCGGGCGAGCACGCCGTGACCGTGCCGCCCTGGTCGTCGTCGTGGGACAACAACACGGTTTCGAGGCCGCCGTCGTCGTAGCGCACAGTGACGGCCATTCCGGGTTCGGCGATCCCGTCGTCGGCGGGGCGACGGCCGATGACCGGGTCGAACAGCAACTCCTGGAGCCGGCGGATGCGCTGCTCGCGAGCTCGGTGCTCGGCACCGGATTCGGCGAGGTCGGCCCGGTCGCCCTCGCCGGTCGGGACGGTCGCCGACCGTTGCTCGAGCAGATCGCCGAGCTCGGCGCGCAGGTGAACGTAGGTCTGCTCGGTCAGTCAGATCCGGGTCGTCGTCATGGCTCTCGCTCCTCGTGCTGGTGTTCCTGGCCAGCAGGCCTACCAGAGCGGGCCGCGGATTCCACGCCGGTTGCCGAGCCTCGGCAGGGCAGTCACCGCCGCGATGCTCGGGTCCGGAAGCGCGCGAGCCAGGGGAAGTGGCTGGTGCTGTCCGCGGCCTGAGGACCGGGTGTAATGGCGCCGCCGACCACGGGGCCAGTCGACACGTGCGCACGGTGTCGGTTTCGTGAACCGGTGAGGGCTCGCTTCGTGTGATGGATCGGGTCCGCGGGCGGGCAGTATCCGCAAGGCCGCAGCGTGACGGTGGCCTGGGGGAGGGGGGCAGAGCGGAGTTCCGACTCGGACGGCTGGGCTATCGGTTGGGCTTTCCCGCGGGGGCCGGCTGCTTGCTCGCCGAAGTCGGCCGGGGTCTGTGTCGGTGTAGTGCGTCGGCAGCAATTCTAGCGTCAATGATTCATTGACAGCAACATTCCGTCAAACAAACGACGACAACAAAACCCCCGGCAACGACGCAGCCGCCACGCCGTGGCCTGCTCTCGTGATCGTCGGTGTCTGGGCAGGAGCCCCGGAGAAGTACCGCAGACTGGCAGGGGAGCCGTTGCTCGTCGCCGCTCGGGTCGTCGCGGAGCGCGTCGGTGCCATGCTGGTGGTGCGGGGGTTCTACCCGCACGTAGAGGAGCCCGAGAGCGTCAGTGGCCCCCGTCGACGCAATACGCGGTCCGGTGGTTTCGGCTGCTTGTGGGGCCGGGACGTTGGCGCCGCCGGGGTGGGCCTGGCGTGGTAATCGGGCTCGAGCTCGGAAGTATGGACGAGCTGCGCAGGGCCGTGCGGACGGATGGGTTCTCTCGCCTGGATCGGCGGCTCGACCGCAGCGTTGCCACGGCCGACCCGGGTGCCACACTAGCCGCGATCGCGGGTGCCTATGTGGATTTCGCCGTGGAGCACCTGCACCTGTACCGCGCCATGGTGGTGGAGCGCCCACCGGGGCCCGAGCACAGGAACGAGCCCGACCCGGGAGAGCTGACTTTCCGGCGGCTGGAGTTGCGGGTGCTGAGCGGGATCGAGCAGGGACGCTTCCGAGTCGGCACCCCGGCGACGGCGCAGCTGTGGGCGGCGCTGCACGGCCTCGCGAACCTGGCGCTGGCCGAGACGGTAGCGCCTGGTCAGGTCCGCGCGGTTCTGGCCGATCTGCTTGTGCGGCTGAGCATCGGCTATGGCGACGAGCCCGAGTTCGGACAGGCGTCGGTCGATGCGTCATTGGGCCTGTGAAGGCGAAGACGCAGGGCAGGGGTGATTGGGCTGTTGGACGAGGGCCGGCGACGGCGTCGCGGTGAGCGCGGCGCCCCGATCGTCCGCGACCGGAACGGGGCGCAGACTGGGTGCGGCGTCCGACGCGTGCCCTGCCCGGGTCCGCAAGTCCACGACCCACGGTGACGGCGGCCACATTGCGGCGTGTGGGGGCGCCCGCGGTCGTTCGCTGGAGCCAATGGGTGAGGTAGATTGTCTGCGGCAGGTGGCCGTAGGCGACGTCCGGGACGAGGTGTGAGCGATGATGCTGGACCAGCAGCATCGGGTCGGTGTCTCCGGCGGTCGTGAACCGTTGCCGTCGCCGACGTGGGAGCGCGCGGCTCGTGAAGCTGTTGCGTCGGTGCGAGCCGAGGGCTTGGAGCCTGGCCCCGACACAGTCGCGACGCTGCGGGCGATCAGTGCAGGTGAGACCTGTGTCGAGGACGCCGTTGCGGCGATCCTCTCTCCCTATCGCTCGGCGTGAGCTGGGACCCAGACCTCGATCTCGAGCACGGCGTCCTAACGAACTTGCAGGGCATCACCGACCGTTGCGAGCTCGAGGCGGTCGAAGCGCAGGTGACGGCGATCCGGATCGCTGAGCTCGCGATCGATCCGCCCCGCGGGCGCTTCGACCTTCCACACCTGCAGGCGATCCACTACAAGATCTTCGCGGACTTGTACCCGTTCGCCGGTCAGATCCGTCGGGTACGTCTCGGTAAGGCTGGCACTGTGTTCTGCCCGCCGGAGGAGATCCCTGCCTACGCCGCGGTCGTGTTCGATGGTCGAACCGATCCGGCCCGGCTGCGAGGGCTCGTGCGGGGTGAGGTCGTGGACCTGCTCACCGCCCTGATGGCGGGCCTGTTGTTCCTGCATCCATTCCGGGAGGGAAACGGGCGCGCGGTGCGCGCCTACCTGCAGTTACTTGCTATGGCTGGTGGGTGGCCGCTGTCCTGGGCCGGGCTGGGACGCGATGACAACGCGCGGGCCGGTCGGGACGCCTGCGCCGGGGATGTAAGCCTGCTTCGCGTGATTGTGGGTCGACACCTCGGCACGTGACCGGGTGGAGGCCTCGGCGATTTTCGGTCGGCGCCGATGATCGGGCGGCGAGCTCCGCGGACGAGGACCTTGTCGCGAGGCGGTCCGAGCGGCGACAGCGACGTCGTGGGTCCCAGTGGCACCGCTGTTGCGGTCGCGACGTCGTGGGCTTCGAGGACGCGCGGAGGTCCAGTCGGGTCGGCGGTGGCGGTGGCGGTGGCGGTGGCGGTGGCGGTGGCGAGCATCGCGGAGGCAGCCAGGCATCGTTTGGGATACCCGAACGACATCCGGCGCACGCCCACCCGCTGACCAGGCGGGCCAGATTGTGTCTGCCGACCACAGCGACCCGGCCCCCGGTCAGTTCGAAGGCGCGCTGTGCCTTGTCCGCCTCGGCCTGCACAGCGCGCTCGACGCAGCCGGGCCCGGCGACCAGGATCGTGTCGGTCCGGTGCGCGACCAGCGCCCCGGTGCACGTAAGGAAGTGGTTCGATTCAACGAAGATATCTTGATCAACCATCGGGGTTAGGTTACGCTAACCTTGCTGCTTCGTGGTGGGAGCGGCGTTCAATTCGGGTAGACGGTGGCTCGGTCACCCCCACGACCGGGCCACCGTCCCCCTCTAGGCTGCTGCCTAGGGGAGTTGGCTAGCCTGGACACCAGCGGATGTCCGCCGATGGCGGAGTGAGCGCGGTCCGAAGATCCTCCCGGCCTCGCCGCACCTCACACCGCAGAAGAACCAACGACCGCCCGGGCTAGGTGTGCTCACCGACGAGATCACCGGCGAGCTGTCGGACGCGCGGGCGGCGGTCCGGTGGATGCCGCACGGAATCGGCCACATGCTCGGCGTCGACCTGCACGACTGCATGGCGGTCGCCGCCGAGTGGATGACGGCCCCACTCGAACCCGGTCACGTCATCGCCGTCGAGCTCGGTGTGCACCTCTCGCCCCACGACGCACACGTACCCGGACACCTTCGCGGGATCGGCGTACGGATCGAGGACGACGTCGTGGTGACCGAGGACGGGTACGAGAACCTGACCGCAGCACTGGCACGTTCCTCGGACGACGTCGAACGCTGGATCGCCTCGATGAACGCGCGCGGTGTGGCGTGAACATGCCCGAGTTCATGTCCCCGGAGCACGTCGCGGTCATGCGCGAGCGGCTGCTCGGTGAACCGACCGCATCGCAGCCCGACCCGCACCACCCGAGCTGACCGGACGCGACGAACTCCGCCGCGCGCCGGCCGACTGCACCAATCACACCGGCTATCGTCGGCAGCGGACAGGAGGTCGCATGGCGGAGCATCTGCGGCGTCGCCCCACTCTGGCGGACGTGGCACGGACAGCGGGTGTGGACGCAAGCCTGGTCTCCCGGGTCCTGCGCAACGATCCGCGTGGCTTCGCCTCCGCGAAGACGCGCGAGCGGATCCACGCCGCCGCGCAGGAGATCGGCTACCGCGCCAACGCCGCCGCGCGGGGCTTGCGGTCCGCACGGACCATGACGTTGGGCCTCTTGCTGCCGGGCTTGTCCAGCCCGGTCTACTCGTCGATCGCGCATGGGGTGGAGGAACGGGCTGGGCGGCACGGCTACGGCCTGGTGCTGGGCACGCACGCGGCTGGCGATCCGCACGAGACAATGACGGACATGCTCATGCACGGACGCGTGGACGGGCTGCTGGTCTCGTCCGGTCGGATCGAGGACCGGGCCCTGCGCCGGTTGGTCGATCAGTTCCCGCAGTCGGTGGTGCTGGTAAACCGGCAGGTCCGCGGGGTCGCGGCCAGCGTCGTGTTGCGGGACGCCGACGCGTCCGCGGTGGCCGTGGCACACCTGGCGGAGCTCGGGCATCGGGAAATCTGCGGCATCTTCGGCCCGGGCAGCCTGGACACGATGGTCCGGCGCCGGCGGGGATTCTTCGCCGAGGCCGAGCAGCAGGGGGTCCGGGCGGGCGCGGTGGACATGGCCGAGCGGGACCAGCGGGCCGGGTTCGACGGGGTTCGGCGGGCGCTGGACCGCGATCCCCGGCCCACTGCCGTGGTCGCCGCGACGTTCCCCATGGCCGTCGGTGTGCTCGCTGGGCTCCACGCCGCCGGCGTTGCCGTCCCAGCTCAGATGTCGGTCGTCGCCCTGCATAACGACGACCTCGCCGACTACCTGGTTCCGCGGCTCACGGCGGTCGCGCTGCCGACCGAACGTCTGGGTGCGGAGGCCGTCGAGCTGGCACTCGCGCTGGTCGACGGTGGTGAACCGCGTCGTGTCGTGGTGCCCGACCCACCGCACCTCGTGCGCCGGGAGTCGACCACGACATTGATATCAAACGATTGACGCCCCCGGTGAACTGCTCGTAGCTTTCCTGCGTCACCGCAGAGGAGAGTCACCGATGACCCGCATCGTCGACATCTCGATGACGCTCGAGAACGGGGTCCCCTCGGACCCGCCGGGCTACGAGTTCGAGATCGAGTACAAGAGCCATCAGGACACACTGCCGATGCTGCAGCGGCGCTACGAGGGCCTGCAGCCCGACGAGTTACCGAACTCCGAGGCGTTCGCGCTGGAGACGGTGCACCTGTCCACCCACAACGGGACCCACGTCGACGCGCCGTGGCACTACTCGTCGCTCATGGACGACGGCAGTCGCCCGCGCACCATCGACAAGATGCCCCTCGATTGGTTCCTGCGCCCGGGCGTCAAGCTCGACTTCCGACATCTCGAGGACGGCTACGTGGTCACGGCGGCCGACCTCGAGGCCGAGTTCAAGCGCATCGACTACGAGCTGCAGCCTCACGACATCGTCCTTGCCAACACCTCCGCTGGCTTGCGCTTTGGCGAGAAGGAGTACGTGCAGAGCGGGTGCGGCTTCGGCAGGGAGGCCACGCTCTGGTTGTGCGACAAGGGAGTCCGCGTCGTCGGCACGGACGCCTGGAGCTGGGACGCTCCCTTTCCCTACGTCGTGGAGCGCTACGCCCACGACAAGGACGCCTCGATCATCTGGGAGGGGCACAAGGCGGGCCGCCACACCGAGTACTGCCAGATCGAGAAGCTCCGCCACCTCGACCAGTTGCCCGACCACGGCTTCACCGTGTCCTGCTTCCCGGTGAAGATCCATGCGGCGTCCGCGGGCTGGACCCGCGCCGTCGCCATCCTGGAGGACCGATGACGACCGACAGCGTCCACAGCCACGCCCGCGCAATGTCGCACCTCGACCGGGAGCCGACGTCCTTCGACTCCTATAAGGACCGCTACAAGACGATTCGCATGGAGCGGACGGACGGGATCCTCGAGGTCGCCTTCCACACCGACGGCGGCCCGCTGCAGTGGAGCCTGCTGGCGCACAACGAGTTCGAGGACGCCTTCCTCGAGATCGGCCGCGACCGCGAGAACGACGTCGTCATCCTCACCGGCACAGGCGAGGCCTTCAGCGGCCCCGCCATCGAGCCCGGCAAGCACCCGAACCGCCGCACCATGACTCCCGAGATATACGACCCGATCCAGTGGGAGGGCAAGCACCTGCTGCCGAACCTGCTGTCCATCGAGGCCCCGGTGATCGCGGCCATCAACGGTCCCGCCGTACGGCACGCGGAGATCCCGCTCGTCAGCGACATCGTGCTGGCCACCGAGGACACCTACTTCCAGGACACCGCGCACTTCCCGGGTGGGATGGTGCCCGGGGACGGCATGCACATCGTGATGCCGCTGCTCATGGGCCCGACCCGCGGCAAGTACTTCCTCTACACCGGCCAACAGGTCAGCGCCGCGCAGGCCAGGGAGATCGGCCTGGTCAACGAGGTGCTTCCACGCGAGGACCTGCGCCCCCGGGCCCGCGAGCTCGCCCGGGTCCTCCTGCAGCAGCCGCGGCTGGTCCGTCGCTACACGCGGACCGTCCTGACCGAGGACCTGCGCCGGCGGCTGCACGGTCTTCTGGGCTACGGCCTCGCCCTGGAGGGCATGGCACGGATGAAGAGCGGTTGATCCGATGAGTGCGACGAGTGTCCGGTTGCTCAAGCGGGACGCGTTCGCGTTCGCCGGTGGCTCGGCGCTCTTCGTCGACGACATCCGGCCGGACGGTCTGCTGCACATGGCGGTCGTCCGCAGCACCCGGGCGCACGCCCGGGTGCTGCGGGTCGACACTGCCCCGGCCAAGGCGATACCCGGCGTGGTCCGGGTACTGGAGGGCCGGGAGGCCTCGCTACACCTGCGCCCGCTGCCTTATCAGTTCGGCGAGCCCGAGCTGATCGGCGGGCGGCGGGCGGTGCTGGAGGCACTGCCGATCGAGGAGATCCGCTACGTCGGGGAACCGGTCGCGGTCGTCGCGGCGGAGAGCCGTCGAGCCGCCCGGGCGGCGGCCGCCGCGGTAGTCGTGGACTACGACGACCTGCCCGCACTGCTCGACGCGCGCGTCTTCCTCGCCGACCCGGATCCGCGGCACGTCATCGCCGAGAACGAGACGGTGTCGGGCGATGCGGACCAGGTACTGCGCGCGGCCGAGCACGTGATCCGTACCGAGTTCTCTTTGGGGCGCAGCAGCACCGCCCCGATCGAGCCGCGGGGCTACCTCGCGGACTGGGACGGGTCCAGGTTGACCGTCCATGCGGCGCACCAGCAGCCCTTCCAGCTGCGCGCCGAGCTGGCCGAGGTGCTTGCCCTGCCGGTCGGATCGATCCGGGTGGTGGTGCCGAACGTCGGCGGAGCCTTCGGTCTCAAGATGACCGGGCCTGTCGAGGAACCGCTGGTCTGCCTGCTGGCCATGCTGTGCGGGCGGCCGGTGAAGTGGATCGAGACACGTGCCGAGTGTTTCCTCGGTGGGGGCCGCGAGCAGCTCCATGACGTCGAGGTCGCCCACACCGCGAACGGGCGGATCCTTGCGTTGCGGGACCGGATCGTGATCCCGGTCGGTGCCGAAGCCGTCCAGCCTGGCTGGCGACAGGCGTTCGTCAGCGTCGCGGCGTTCCCCACCGCCTATCGCGTCCCCCATCTCGACGTCCGATCTCGGGTCGTCGCGACCAACCTGCCGCCCTGGCACTCCTGCAGAGGCTTCGGAAAGGAGGCTCCGGTGTTCGTCATGGAACGGATCATGGACATGGTCGCCCGCCGAACGGGGATCACCCCCGCCGAGGTGCGCCGGTGCAACCTGCTGCGGCCCGACGACCTCCCGCACCGCATGGCGTCGGGATACCGGGTCGACAGCGGGAACCTCCCGGCCGTGCTGGATCAGGTGCTCGAGCTGGACGTCGGTGCGAACGACGGGATGGAGGCCGACGGCGTCGGCCTCGCCGTGGAGGTCACCCCCGAGGGCGGCGGGCATGCCGCCGGACGGAGGGAACCCGGCGACGCTCCGACGGTGGCGGCGCCGGAGGCCGCGGCGATCCGCCTCCGGCCCGACGGCACAGTTGAGGTGCGCACCGGTGTCACGAACCCGGGCGGCGGCAACGACACAGCGCTCGCCCGGCTCGCCGCCGGGGAACTGGGGATCGCCCCGGCGCAGGTCCACGTGGTGCAGGGCGACACCGACCTGTGCCCGCCGGGAACCGGCAACGCCAGCAGCCGGGGCGTCGCGGTCGGCGGGCCGGCCGTCGTCCTCGCGGCCCGCGCCCTGGCCACCACGCTCGACTCCCTCGGCGTCGAGAAGATCGACGCGGGGATCTGGACGCGGCACGGGCCGCTGGAGCACGTCCGGGAGTACCAGCCGGACCCGCCGGCCGATCTCGCATACCGCTACAGCTATCCATACTTCTCCTCGGGTGCCTACGTCGCGCGGGTCGACGTGGACCGGGCCACCGGTCGCGTCCGGCTTCGCTCGCTGACGGCCGTGCACGACTGCGGCCGGGTGATCGAACCCGTGCTGGTGGAGGGGCAGCTGCAGGGCGCGATGGCGATGGGCGCGGGGCTGGCACTGTCGGAGGAGAGCCGGTTCGACGAGCGGGGCGTACCGCAGGCCTCCTCGTTCAAGGAGTATCTCGCTCCCCGGGCGAACGACCTGCCGGACTTCCTGATCGGCCACCACGAGACCCCCGCACCGCACACCCTGCTCGGCGCCAAGGGCGCGGGCGAGGCCGGAGTTGGCGGGGCGCTGGCCGCCATCGCCAACGCCGTCGACGACGCCCTGTCGCGCCAAGGCGGCCGGGAGGTCATCACGGCCCCTCTGGACCCGCCGGCGGTGCTGGCCTTGCTACCGGAGGAGGCATCGTGAGCATGATGCTTCCCCGGACCGTCACGGAGGCGGTCGCGATCCTCGCCACGAGTGCCAAGCCGCTGGTCGTGGGGGGCGGCACCCTCTGTGTGCCCGCACTGGCCCGGGGCGAGATCGTGCCGACGGACGTCGTCGACCTGGGCCGGGCAGGTCTCGACACCATTGTCGACGGCCGGTCGGTCGAGATCGGTGCACTCGTGAGCTACCAGCAGCTCATCACCTCGACCGTGGTGCGGCGCGAGCTCCCGCTTCTGCACCGGCTCGCGTCGGGCATCACCGGCGGGATCCAGATCCGACACCAGGGCACGCTGGTCGGAGCGCTCTGCGCCGCCCGGCCGCAGTCCGATGTGCCCGCCGCCGTCGTCGCGCTCAGGGCGGAGGTGCTCGTCCGGAGCGCGACGCGAACACGCACCGTACCGGCGGAGCGGTTCCTCGCCGGCCCGATGGCGCCGGACCTCGCGCCAGACGAGCTCGTCGTCGGGGTGCGGATCCCGAAGTGTCCCGACGGATCCGGGTACGTTAAGCACAAGTTCGCCGAGTCCTCCTGGCCCGTCGTGACCGCCGCCGTCGTCCCCGGCCGGGTCGTGCTCGGGGGAGTGGCCGGTACCCCGCAGGTCGTTCGGCTCCCCGCCGGGGTCACAGCCGGCGCCACCGTTCGCGCCTCCGTGACCCGCCGTCTCGCCGCGCTGCCCGCCGAGCACCGCTGGAGCGACCTGCGTGCGCCGTGGGACTACCGCAGACGAGTCGCGCCCGAGATCGCGGTGCGCGCCGTCGAGCAGGTCAAGGAGACCCGATGAGGCTGCAGGTCGACGGCGTGGCTGTGGAGGTCGACGCCTATTCCGAGGACGTCCTTCTCGACGTGCTGCGCCAGGACCTGGGCAGCACCGCGGTGCGCGCCGGGTGCCGCAACGGCGATTGCGGTACTTGCACCGCGATCGTCGACGGCCGGTGCGTCAAGACCTGCCTGGTGCTCGCTGGCCGGGCCGACGGTGCCCGCGTCGACACCCTCGCCGGCCTGGGCACTGAGGCGGAGCCCCACCCCGTGCAGGAGGCGTTCATGGCCGAATACGCCTTCCAATGTGGATTCTGCCTGCCAGGCATGATCCTCTCCGCCGTCTCGTTGCTCGACGCCAACCCCTCGCCTACGGACGCGGAGATCCGTGACGCATTGAGCGGCAACCTCTGCCGCTGCACCGGATACGCCAACGCAGTCCGCGCCGTCCGGCGCGCGGCAGGGCGCTAGCGGCACAGACAGACCGAGAAACACCCCACCACGCGGCAGCCCGCCGCCGTGGCGGACCGACATGCCCAAAGGAGGGCCCATGTCCGCACCCAGCGAGTCCACCCGGACCAGCACCTCACCAGGCACCCTCCGCACCCTGCTCGGAGCGGGGGTCGGAAACACGCTCGAGTGGTACGACTGGAGCGTCTACGCAATCTTCGCCACGTTCTTCGCGCAACAGTTCTTCGTCGACGACGGCGCCACCGGAGCCCTGTTGTCCACCCTGGCCGTATTCGCGGTGGGCTTCATCATGCGCCCGATCGGCGGGTTCCTGTTCGGCTGGCTCGCCGACCGCCGCGGCAGGCGGTTCTCGATGACCAGCTCGATGATCCTCATGGCCGCCGGCAGCCTGCTGATCGGCGTCGCACCGACCCACGCGCAGATCGGTATCTGGGCGGCGGTGATCCTGGTCTTCGCCCGTCTGGCCCAGGGGCTGGCCCACGGCGGGGAGATCGCCGCGTCGTACACCTACATCGCCGAGATCGCCCCCCGTTCCCGCCGCGGGCTCTGGTCGACCAGCCTCTACGTCTCCGTGACCGCGGGCATCGTCCTGGCCTCACTGATCGGGGCGGCCGCGAGCAGCCTTCTCGGCACCGAAGCGCTGGAGAGCTGGGCGTGGCGTATCCCGTTCCTGATCGGCGGGCTGCTCGGGCTGGTCGGCCTCTACCTGCGCCGGACCCTGCCAGAGACCGAGGCCTTCACCGGCCAGAAGGGTGAGAGGGCAGAAGACGCGGCAGCTGCGACCCCACGCCAGCGCACCATCCGCGACCTGCTCCGCGGCCTCGCCCAGAACAAGCGCAGCCTTGCACGGATCGTCGGCTTCAGCCTGGCCAGCACGGTCGTGTACTACACCTGGGCCATCGGACTGTCCGGTTTCGCCATCACCACCAAGGGGGTACCCGCGTCAGGGGCGCTGTGGGCCACGGTCGCCGCCAACCTCGTGTTCATGGCCACGCTGCCGCTGTGGGGCAAGCTCTCCGATCGGTTCGGTCGCAAGCCGATCTTCCTCACCTACGGGGTGTCGTTCGTCGTGCTGTCCTTCCCGCTGATCGCTGCGTTGAACGACTCCGCGTGGCGGATGTTCGGAATCATGGTCATCGCCCTGTTCTTCCTCGGTGCGTTCGTCGGGATCATGCCCGCCTATTTCGCGGAGTTGTTCCCGACCGAGGTGCGTGCTTCCGGGATCGGCGTGCCCTACTCGCTCATCGTCGCGATCTTCGGCGGCACCGCCCCGTACATCCTGACCTGGCTGAGCAGCCACGACCTGGTCTGGGTCTTCTCCCTCTACTCGGTCGTGCTCGTGCTGATCGGCGTGGTCACCACCCTGCTCAGCCCCGAGACCAAGGGGCGCGTCCTGGAGTGATCGACCGGGTCGGTGCGCATCACCCCGTCTCGAGGAGGTCGGTGCCGGGTCGGCATCGAACGAATCGCGCGAAGGGAGAGAAGCTGATGCAGGACCATGAGCAGGCCGAACTGCGTCGCGCCGCCGAGAACGGAGGCGCCGCCGAGGGATTCGCTTTACACTACTCCACAACGGTGTCGCACGAGGGAGACCCGCGCGCAGTCGTCGAGTATTTCGAAAGGACCGCCTTCGTCTCGTCCGGCCTCGCTGCACGGCCTGACGGACTGGGTGACATCTACTGGTCGCTCTGGTTGGTGCAGCGCCTTCAGGTGCGTCTCGCCGAGACCCGCGGGCATCGAACAGCGTCGATGACTCCGTCGTCCTACGAAGCCTTCGCCGAGGGCCTTCACGCTGCCCTTTCCGCGGTCGCCCACGACGTCATGGACGAGCCGGTCAAGGCAGCAGCCTGCCGGGAGATGGCCGTCGCGGCAGCGCTGAGCGCTGCATCGGACCCGAACTCTGCATCCCCCACCACGGCTACCCCCAACTATCACGAGGAGCACAGCGATGCCGGGCAATGAGATGACGGCCGTGCGGATCCACGGCTTCGGCGACGAGTCGGTGCTGGCGGTGGAGACCGCACCGATCCCCGAACCTGGGCCGGGGGATGTTCTGGTGCGGGTCCACGCAGCAGCGGTCAATCCGGTCGACTCACTCGTTCGTCAGGGCGTGTTCGCGGTCTCGGACCGCCCCCTGCCGTGGATCCCTGGTTGGGACTTTGCAGGAACGGTCGTTGCCCTAGTGTCCTGAGTCAGGGATTCGCTTCAGATATCGGGTGAGTCGTTCGAGAATCTCGTCCGCGGTCTTGGTCCACGCGAAGGGCTTGGGGTTGTTGTTCCAGCCGGCGATCCAGTCGCGGATGTCGGCTTCGAGGGCGGGGACCGAGGTGTGCACGCCGCGGCGGATCTTCTTGGTGGTCAGCTCGGCGAACCAACGCTCGACCAGGTTGAGCCACGACGATCCGGTCGGGGTGAAATGCAGGTGGAACCTCGGGTGAGCCACCAGCCAGGTCTTGATAGCCGGGGTCTTGTGGGTGGCGTAGTTGTCCAGCACCAGGTGCACGTCCAGCTCGGCGGGGACCTCGCGGTCGAGCCTGGTCAAGAACGTGCGGAACTCGCTCGCGCGATGGCGGCGATGCAGCGACCCGATCACCTTCCCGGTCGTGACCTCGAGCGCGGCGAACAACGTCGTGGTTCCTGCCCGCACGTAGTCGTGGGTCAGTCGCTGCGGGATGCCGGGCATCATCGGCAGCACTGGTTGGGACCGGTTCAAGGCCTGGATCTGGGATTTCTCGTCCACGCAGAACACCAGCGCCCGCTCGGGCGGGTCAAGGTAGAGACCGACGACGTCGTGGAGTTTCTCGATGAAGTACGGATCGGTGGACAGCTTGAACGTCTCGGCTCGGTGCGGGGCCAACCCGAAGGTGCGCCAGATCCGCGAGATCGTCGATTGGGACAACCCCGAATGCTCGGCCATCCCGCGGGTCGACCAGTGCGTCGCATCAGCCGGTTTGGACTCCAACGTCGTGGTGATCACCTCGGCGACCTGAGCGTCGGTGACCGTGCGCGGACCGCCCGGACGGGGCAGGTCCCCCAGCCCGGCGATCCGGTGAGCAACGAACCGGGCACGCCACCGGCCCACCGTGTGCGCAGCCGACCCCGTCTGCGCCGCGACTTCCTTGTTCGTCGCGCCCGAAGCGCACGCCAGGATGATCCGACACCGCAGCGCCCACGCCTGCGGAGTCGACCCGCGGCGAATCCATTCCTCCAACGCTGACCGCTCATCGTCGGACAGGATCAGCTCGGCCTTGGGTCGTCCGGTCCGCGCCACCAGACCACCTTACAAATATGTCGCGAACTCGCGACTCATGACACTAGGAGGCGCGACCACCGATTGGTCCGTAGGCGACGTCGTCTATGGCCGCCCGTCGCTCGCCCGGGACGGCAGTTACGCCCAGTACCTGGCAGTCGACGCAGGTGAAATCGCGGCGGCGCCGCGGACCCTGTCCCTGGAGTCCGCCGCAGCCGTCCCGCTGGTGACACTGACCGCGTGGAAGGCCCTGTTCGACCTCGGCGAGCTCGGGCCCGCCGGGACCGTCCTAATCCACGCCGGTGCCGGGGGAGCCGGAACGATGGCGATCCAGCTCGCGCGCCGTCGCGGGGCGAAGGTCGTTGCCACGGCCTCGGGGGACGGCATCGCGCTGGCGCGATCACTCGGTGCCGATGAGGTCATCGACCACCGCACCGACGACCTCGCGGCACGCGGGCGGTTCGCCGACGTAGTGCTCGACACCGTCGGGAACGAGACCCTGGAGCGCTCCTATGCTTCCGTGGTCCCGGGCGGCATCCTGGTGACGATCGCCGGCGCGCCCGACGACGCGAAGGCGGCAGAGCTCGGGATCACCGCGCACACCTTCGTGCTCGACTCGAACGGTCCCCGGCTCGCCGAGATCGCCGGACTGATCGACGATGGTGACCTTCGACCGGTGGTCACCCGCGTGCTCGAACTCGACGAGGTGGCCCGAGCGCATCGGCTCATCGACTCGGGCCGCACCCGGGGAAAGCTGGTCCTGCGTGTCCCTTGATCGGGCTTGGGTCGCCGCGGCGGCGCGATCGGCTGCTTCTCCGGGCGTTCGCGAGCGGTCTGTCCGTGGACAGCTCGTTAGTGCCCGCGGAACTGACGCGCGCGCACGCTCACCGCTGCCGAGCTCGGGCAGTCGGACTCCGCCTGGCCGGCGCCGCGTCAGGGACACGACGGCGCCGGTTCCGAGAGCGACGATGACCCGGTCACGGTTCCCGAGGTCGCCACCGCCGTCGAGCTGGTGTCCGGCTCCAGAATCCCGATGTCCGCACCTGCCAGGCCCGGCCCGCAGCAGATACGGCGACGGGGACGCAACACCCGGAACGCCGAGACCTAACCGCGAGGCCTCTTCGCGGGAACGATCCACCCGATTGTCAGATCTTGCGTCATTATCCGACATTCAAGTCGACTCGTCTCACGATAAGGGCTCCTCGGGCGGGCGCGGCGCCTGCACATGGGCGTATCGGTGTGCGATGTGGTGGCAGGCGCTGAGGAGTTGGGGTGGGTGCACGTCGGTGAGGTCGGTGTCGAAGGTGGCGAGGATGCCGGCTATACCTGCCCAGGACCAGGCACCGAGGGTGAGGCGGCAGTGGTGGGGGCCGAGATGTTCGACCACGGAGCCGCCGGGTGCCCAGCGAGCCACGGTGTACGCGGGCAGGGCGAGGCGAGCGCTGCCGGTGCACTGCCAGGCCGCTGGGGTGTCGCCGCGGTCGTGGCTGCTCATGACAAACGTCGCGAGATCGCCGTCGGGGAGCTCGCGGGGTGCGAAACTGCTGTTGGTGGGTCGGAGGCGCAGCCGGTCCACCCGATCCACCCGCCAGCGCTGGTCGTTGAGATCGTAGGCGATGAGGTACCACCGTCCTGCCCACACCACGAGGTGGTGAGGTTCAAACTGGCGCGGTGCTGCGAAATCCGGTTCCTCGGGCGCTGCGCGGGTCCCGTCGGGGCGCACGATCTCCACGACGAGAACGTGGCGCAGGCGTACCGCGGTGCCGACGGTGGTCAGAGCGGCAGGGTCGATCGGGGGTCCGGGAAACTCCCAGTAGTTGCGCAACCTGGTCAATCGCAGCGATTCCATCGTTGCGCGCAGCGTGTCGGGCATGGCGTTTTGCACGGTGGTCAGGGCCCTGGCGGTGTCGTCGTGCAGGCCGAACACCGAGCTCGGCGCGGTCTGCAGCGCGATGGCGATCGCGAGGGCCTGGTCATGGTCGAGCAGCAGGGGCGGCAGCGTGGAGCCGGTGTCGAGCCGGTAACCGCCGTTGGGTCCGTGCACTGTCCGCACCGGGTAGCCCAGCTCCCGCAGGGTGTCCACGTCTCGCCGCACGGTGCGTTCGCTGGCGACGAGACGGTCGGCGAGATCGCGCATCGGCCACGTCCGGCCCGATCCCAGCAGCGACAGCAAGCGCAGCGTCCGATGTGACGTCATGGCCATCACAGCATCGTGTCAGCTGTCGCGGCCATTCCGTGTCCACTACTGCCGGCAAGGTCGGTCTCGGCAAGTTCCCGGCTTCCGGTTGTGGCAGGAGAGGACAGGTGATCGACCTTGCGTGTCGTCGTGGTGGGGGGTGGGATCGGGGGCCTTGCTCTGGGAGCGGGGCTGCGCAGGGAGGGATATGAGGTGGCGGTCTTCGACCGCGACACCGACGTCACCGCGACCGGTGGTTACCACATCACCCTCGACGGGCGAGCCCAGCAGGCGCTAGCCCAGCTGGTGGAGCCAGCGATCATGCGGCGGCTGCGGGCCTCGGCGTCGGCGCTGCGGCTGCGGGATCGCGACGCGTTCTTCGACCGCCGCGGCCGCCTGCTCGGGCACGGTCCTGATCTGTCGGCGAGCAGCAGCATCGACGTCGACCGCATCACCCTGCGGATGCTGCTGGCCGAAGCGGTCGGCGAGGACCTGAACCTGGGGCGAGCTGTGGCCGGTGTCGCCGTCGCCGGCCACGGAATGCCGCAGGTGAGGTTCACAGACGCCACGGCGGTAGCCGCGGACCTCGTGGTCGGCGCCGACGGGACGCACTCGGTGATCGCCCGGCACCTGGCGTCGGGCCCGACTAACCGTCCGGCCGGGATCATCGGGTTCTCCGGCCGGACCCGACGCGCCGACCTCGGCCTCGCCGAGCAACAGCGCCTCGGGACCCGATCGACAATGGGAATCGGTCCCCGCGGCGCCGCGCTCTACATCGGGTTCCTCGACCCAGTCGGCAACGCCGCGCTCGATGCCCCTGAGCTGAGCATGTCGATCACCACTGGTCCGACCTACATCTGGGGGGCGATGTTCCCCGAGTCCACCCACACCGACGTCCTGCGCCATCTTCACGGCGCCGCTCTGCAGGAGGCCCTCATCGACCGGTTCCGCGGCCGCGGATGGGCTCCGCACACTCTGGAGATCATCGCCCGCGCCGACCCGACCAGCGTGGCCGCATTCCGGTTCAACGCCGCCTCCACCCACGCCGCCGAGCTCGCACCCTGGGCCGCGAGCCGGGTCACCGCCCTCGGCGACGCCGTGCACGCCACACCACCCACCGCGGGCATGGGCGCCGGCGCCGCCATCCAGGACGCAGCCGATCTGCTCACCCACCTGCGAACCGTCACCGAGAGCACCAACACCATCACCGACGCGGTCGGAAGCTACGAAACGCAGCTACGCCGACGAGGCAGCGACGTCCTGTCCGCAGCTATGAAGACCGTGCGGCTCATCCTGGCCACCAACACCGCCCTCGGCGCCGCAGCCACCGCCACCCTCAGCCCGGTTCTGGCCACAGCCGCCGCGCTAGCCAACCACGCAGCGACCCGCACCCGCACCAGCCCGCGCAACCCCGGCCCCAGCCATCTGCGCCGAGGCAGCCCACGCTGACATGGTCGACACCACCGCCGGTCCGGCGACCGATACCGCAGCTCAGACGATCAGCCTCGCCGCTCACGACCTCGGTGTGCTCGTCGCAGAGCCGGGTGCGGGGAAGACCGTCATGGGATGCGCGCTGATCGCGGAGCACGGTGTGGTCACGCTGACCCTGGTGGCTCGCAGGCGTGGCGGATCAGTGGTGGAGCCGCATCAGGGAGCTCCTGGGTGGTCGGGCGGGCCAGCTGGGCGCCGGACGGTCCTCGTTGCGGGGCGTCGTCGATGTCGTCACTCTGCAGACGCTGGCCCGTCGTCAGGACGTCGCAGGGCTGACCGAGGGCTACGGGCTCGTTATCGTGGACGAGTGTCATCACCTGCCCGCCGCCGCGGCCTTGATGAGCCCATCCACCGCCAGGTCGGTCCGATCCGGCACACGGTGACACCTCCGCCGGCGGGCACGCTGGGGCCGCCGAAGCCCCTGAGCGGCAGCTGGCTGTGCATCCGACTTCCTACGAGTACCTCGGTGACGCGGATCCGTCGAAGCCGGGCGGGATGGCGGCGATCTACCGAGACCTCGCCGCCGATGAGACGCGCACGGTCCAGGTCGTCGGTGACGTCCTCGAGGCGTTGGGACGCGGGAGGAACTGCCTCGTCCTGACGCGGTGGAAGAGCCACCCATCGCGGCCCAGGATCACGATGTTCGGGACGGGGTCGAGCCCGACGAACTCCTGTGCCTCGAGCGCGAGTTCGCGGCCCGAGGGCGCCTTCGGAGACCAGGGTGCCGCGCTCGGTGGGGAACAGGTCGATCCCGTGGGCTGGCTGCCCGCGTTCCGGGACGCGGTGCTGTCCAATGACTGAAGCGTGCCAGAGCCGCAGCTCAGACGATCAGCCGGGGTGAGCCGCTCCGAGTCGACGTGACGCCGAACCTCCGGAGAGTCAGCCTCCGCACCGGCGGAACATGCTCGTCCGAGCGAGTACGGACCATCCTTGATGGCTGGGCTTGCTGGGGTAGCGCCTCGGTCATCGGATGCAATAATACCCACACTACCCGACACCCTGCGTATCAAGATTCGTCGTATTCGATCACGGTGTGGCCGTGTTGAGGGCGTCGGAGCTGCTGGCTTAGCGGTCGTCGAGGCGGCGGCCGGCGTAGCGAGCCCATGGTTCGGCGGCCTTCTCTGCGTGGAGGAAGGCGACGTGGGAGCTGTAGCCGAACGCTTCCGCGACGAGCGATGGTGGGCATTCGAGTACGAGTTCGCCGATGGCCCGGTTGCGTGCTCCTCGAAGGTTGATGCCGAGGTCGCGGAGATGGCTCATTACTGTGTTCGGATGTAGGTGCTGGCCTGCGAGAGTGCTGGGAAACAGCCACGGACTGTCTGGGCCGCCGCCGGTTCGTAAGTTGGGTCGGTCGGCGAGGTGGTCGCGTAGGAGTTGGGCGAAGGGTTCCGGAACGTCGGTCGGCCGCTGCCCGAGAATGATGCTCATGCCATTCGGGTCGTCGTTGATGTGGTTGCTGGGGAGGGCTGCGATCTTGACCAGGGGTTGTGCATAGAGTAGTAGCAGTATTCCGGCGACGCGGTAGGGGAGCGATTCGCTGCTGCCGGTCAGTAGTTCGTGGATCCAGGCCAGTCGTTGGTCCTGACTGAGCGATGGGCTCGTTCGTGGTGATCGGTGTGGCACGGTAACTCGTGTGTTGATTCGTCTGTTCTTCGCCACGACGAAGAAGGTTCGAATGTAGGATCTTGTGGTCGGGCCCGACGAGAGCCACTCATCGATGTCAGGTTGGGTGCAGGTCGCGGCGGTGCGCTGGTAAGTATCGTGGAGCCACGTCAAGAATTTGATGGTTTCTGTGATTTCTTGCTTTGCTGAATGAACTGGGCCGCGGGTGGACGTACCGGTAGACGCCTTAGCGCGGATGCGGCGAAGATGATGCCAGTTGACGAACAGCTCGACCGGTTGGCGCACGTCCTCGGGCAAACCGTCGAGTTTGGTGTCGATCCAGCGCTCGAAACGATGCAGGTGCATATCTCGGGACGGCAAGACGCCACGGTTCTCCAGGACTGCCCGGAGATGATCGGTGGTCCGGCCGGGAATTGTGTCGAGGCCCTCGTGGGAAAGTGGAATCGACCCGTCACCGAGTGCTCGCAGGAGCGCTTCGACCTTCTTGGACCGCTTCCACACGATGATTGATTCGGGCCGTTCGACTCTGCAGAGCACGTCGACGAGGGCGATGAGCTCATCAGGGCTGGGCTGCCCACCGAGAAGGTCGTGGAGGTCGTCGCGTAGGGCGCAGCGAGCGCAGTGCGTCCTGCGGTAGTGCCCGGCCTCGTCGCCGCAGCGCTGGCAGTGGAAGTCGTCGTCGATGCCGGCGCAGGGTGCGCACCTCGGTTGCCCCGAGTCAGGCGGATCAGGCGGCGGGCCGGGAAGAAGGCGCTGTTGGCCGCAGGTGGGGCAGGTTCCGTGGGTGTGGATCGCGTCGAACCAGCAGACGAAACAGATCCGCCCCTCCGGCCATGTGGCCTGCAGTCGAGTGGTCTGCCGATGGCAGCGTGCACAGGTGTACTCGCCGGTTGCGAGTCGTTTCCGTCCGCGTTGTGCCGAGCGAGGGGACAGGCCACTCGGCTCCGGATCCATCGCTGTCCTCGGTGTTACTCGTCGAGGATGTTCGCGCGGCGGGGGCGGAGCGTGCGGTTGAGGTCGACGACATTGGCCGGGTTGGTCGTGCCGGTCTTGCGTGCCCGTGCGTCGGTGGCCGTCACCGTGAGTAGGTCATCGGGGCGACAATCGAAGATGTCGCAGATCGCGGCGATGAGCTGCAGAGATACTCGCTCGGGGCGCTGGTTGACCAGCCGATAGACCTGCGGACGCGACAGCGTGATGTCGCGTTCTGCGAGCAGCGGGATGAGCTCGGTCGTGTTGTGCAGACCTCGCGCGGCCATGAGCTCGGCCAGGCGCCACGTGTAGTCGACTTTGCGTCTCATGGTGTTCGGTCCTCGGTTCTGCGTGCGAGCGCGTCAGTGACCGTGCGGTCCAGAGCCCCGCGGAGTGTGGACCGACGGAACTCGTCAGACGTGAACTGGTAGATCCCTGTGGTGGAAGCGTACTCATGCCCCATCTGGTCCTGGACGAACCGCGGATCCCAGCCCGCCTCGAGCAGGTGGGTGGCATACGAGCGACGAAACGAGTGGATGTCGACGCCGTCGGCGAAACCGAGGTCTTCGCAGTACCGACGCAACCGTCTGAGCAGAGTCGACTCGACGACAAGACCGCCGCGTTCGCTGGGGAACAGGTCGAGTGTGTCGGGTTCGCCGCGGCCGTTGACCAGCCAATCGTCGAGGATTTCGGGCGTCCATCGCCACACGGTGAGAACGCTGCGGCCCTTGTTCGGGGAGGCGCGCCGAGCCTTGCCGTAACGGACCTTGCAGACCCCGAACCGCCCGAACTCTCGCGCGTGCGGGTTACGTGCGAAATCAATGGTCTGCAGGTGGCGCAGCTCGTTGAACCGAAGGCCGTAGGCGTAGGCCGTCTTCATCATGACGGCGTCGCGGAAGGCTGGCTTCCAGCCCTTACGACCGGACGCACCGATCCGCTCGACCTGCTGATCAGCATGCAGAAACAGCGCGTCTAGTTCTTCGCGCGTGTACGGCCGCTTGGTCGGCCGGCCATCGTAGGCCTGAACGTGGGGAGCGGTGTTCCATTCAAAGAAGACCTGCGCTGGATGAGTACCGAAGTACTGCTCGCAGACGCGGTCCCACCCGTAGTCGGGGTTACTGATATAACTGGAAAACGCGCGTAACGCCGAGTGATAACCTCGCAATGTCGAATGGCTCACGTGCTTGACCGAGCGCAGGTCAGCCGAGAACTCCTCGACCATCACGGGCGTCCAGTTCCACGGATCCTCATTCACGTGAGCGATGAAACGCTGCACACAGCGCAACCGCTGCTCGATGGTGGAGAACTGGAGATTGCGAGACAGTTGCTGGTTGCGCCAGCCTTCGAGCATCAGCTGCTGCACCTGCTCGGCCGGCCGCAGGACCGGGATCGACCGCACCAGCCGGATCCGGCCGGACCCATCAAGCTGCATCGCACCTCCCGACGACCCGTTGCATCTGATGATTCAACGATGCATCCGGTGAGACGTCAAGGGTGTCGCTGCAGGTCAGCCCGAAACCTGAACGGAGGCCTATCAGCAACGTACGGCACGGTCAACCCCGCAGATCGACGCCGACACGACCACGCGAACAGCAGGCCTGTCGCAGGTCAGACCCCTCGTCGCGACCTGCCTCGGCCGACAGGACGGGAGACGGGCAGTTGATTCATCTGATGCGATACGCAGCCCCTCGACTGTCATAAGTCTGATTATCGGTTCGCGAACGGTGGCCAGTTGCGGTTGGATGCATGAACTGGTCTCTGTGCGATGAGATCCTGCTCCGAACTGCAGGTCCAGGCCTGAGTAGGTGCGACGCGTCGGACGCTAGCGGCCCGCACTGACGACCTCAACGGCACCTCGACGTGCGCTGTTACCAGAGGTCAATCATCTGATGCATGATTCGCGCATCGTCGGTCGGTCGCTTGATGCCGCGGCCGTTACACCATGTGCGGGCTTCGCCGGTCGTCGCGGTCCAGAGCCGAGCTAGGTTGCCGGGCGATTTACCCTGTCATAATATCCGGCTGATTGCTCGCCCGGTGGTGTCGCTGGCAGGCACCTGCACAGACGTTTCTCGGCAACTGGTCGCCCTGCGTAACGATCGTTTCCGTGCCGCGGCTCCCCGGTCGGCAGACCGCTCGTCGCAGGCGCAGCCGCAGCCGCACGGATGCACGCTCAACCGCTCCGCTCCCCTCGGGAAGATTCGTCCGGGCCACCCTCGGCACGTACCTCGGCACCGGTCTCCCCGGCGAAGCCCTCGTCTCGACCGGCGATCCGGCCGACGTACTCGCCGGTCGGGCCGGTTCCGGTGGTTGGGCCGGCGTCGCCGATATCGGAGCCGACGCCACCGGTCACCCGGCTATTGGTCAGATTCGGATCGGGCTCGACGCCCTGCGCGGGACCGTGGTCACGCAGCCGATTCCGCAGCCGGCGCAGCAATGCCGCCGGAGCATGCTCGTTCCTTCTCAGATCCATGAGCACCCGCACCGGGGCAACCCAAACCCGGCCGGCGACTGCCCGGTGCCTGGTGTACCTACCGGCCCGCTGGCTTCTCGCCCCCGACCGAGAAACCGCGCTGGTGCCGATCGGCACTCATCAGAGGGGGTGGCGTCCTGGGTGCATCGTTGGTCGTGACCGCGTCGAGGTTGTTCGTCCCGGACGGCGTCACTGACCACCGTGGGGCTCTCCCCCGCCATGACGTCGGCGCGTGGACCCCGCACGCGGGCTAAAACCGGGACGTCCTGCGTCTTGTTCCTACCGCCCCCGGTGTAATCCGAGGCGTGTCCAGAGTGTGGCTCCGGCGGTCGTGGCGGGCGGGTTGTGTCTCGATGCGGAGGGGTTGTCGTCGTTTGATTGACGAACTGTCCGCGTCAACGAAACATTGACACAGTTGGATTCACCCATTTCGCGGGCCATCGCCCCGGAGGCACACCCTCCATCCGATGCAGATCTGCCCAAGGGCGACCGCTCATACGGCTCCGCGGCCCCATGTGGTTCCCGGCGCGTCGGGGACCACTCCCCTGCCCGGCATCCGCGGCGCCTCGACTGGCGAGACCGAGTCCGCGCCACCGGTCATATCGCCGTTACCGGGCAACCCGTCGCTACTGTTGCCACGGCCCTCGGGAGGGTGTCTGCCGACGAACCAGTGCGGGTGGGTTTGCCGCTGGTCGGGTGCCGGTTCAGGACGCAGCACCGGCGAACAGCAGTCCGAGCCATAGCAGCCCGACACCGAGGGTCGCACGCTGCACGAGACCGGCCCGCGGGTGGTTGTTCTCCCATGCCGAGCCGAAGGCTCCGAATCCGACGAACAGCAGCATCGCTGTGATCGCGGAGTAGGACGCCCACCACAGACCGGGAACCGTGAACGCCCCGATGACGGCCGTGATCGGCAGCGAGAGGAATACCACGGTGCCGGCCTGGTCGTGGAGATAGTGGCGGCGGGAGGTAATGGCCGGGGTGGAGTCGGGGGTGCCGGGCGGGTAGCCGCGCATTGGATCCATCGGAAACAACCCGGATGCGGTGAGCGCCGCTCCGAACACGCCGACGGCCAGGGCGAGGAGCACGGAGCTCAGCGCCCCCGCCAGAACGAACGCGCCTGCGATGATCGCAAGGCCGCATACGACGAAGTTCGTCGTCTGGATCCACCCACGTGGCCCGAGAGCGAGCGCGCTGACCGGATGGCGTACCGGTGCGAATCCGGGCCGCGTGGCCCCGTCGACGACGAACGCGACGACGAACAGCCACGACCCGAGAGCTCCGACCCACAGCAATCCCGTCACGGCGGAGCCACGCGAGTGCCGGACAAGTTTCGCATAACAGATATTTCTATATGGACCGTGCGCATCGGGCCAGTGTGGGTACGGCTGTGGCGCGTCGCCCTGGTCGCGGTGCATCCCCAGTAGCGCGTTCCCTGGCCTGATTGCGGGATCTCGCCCAAGGTTCTGGAGCGTCGGCGGAACTCCGTGGGCGGTCAGCAACGCCCGTCCGCGGTCTCATCGCGCCCCTCGGGACCACGAACATCCCACTCGCCGGGTCCCAGGGCGTCGAGGACGTGACCGCGCACGTCGTCACGGGCCCCGTCGACGTCCCCAGTCCGCGGGGCGTCGGCATCGGCTGCGTCAGGTTCGGCGAGGTCGCCCCGGCATGCTCGGCGAGTGTCCACCCGTTCTCAGGCTCCAACCCGGCGAGCACTCCTCGCACGTAGGCCCGGCACGGGCTCGCGACGGAAGAACCGCGGCCTGATCGACCCGATGACCTGGCCCAACGCCGATACCCCAACCAGGAAGATCGGCACCCGGCGATCATCACCTCCGGACCGGATGGGACTCACGACCTGCCGAACCGCCGCTATAGGAGGGTCTGGAGCCTGACCTCTCGGGCATGTGATCTGGGTCGTAGCCGTGTGGACTCCGACGTGGCGTCAGGGTGTTCGGTGATCGGGCCGGCTCCACCCCGATGAGAGGTTCCGACCATGACCGACCAGGCCATGCCCGTCCGACTGACCGACGCCGACTACGCCCGCGCGGAGCAGATGCTCGCGCCGTACCGGGCCCGGCTGATCCCGGACGCTGCGGTGGTCCCACAGTGGTCCGCCGACGGCTCCCCGTTCCGGTACCGGTCCGGGACTCGGCACGTCCTGGTCGACCCGGCGACGGGCTCCCGACGAGACGCGTTCGACCACGAGCGGCTCGCCGCGGCACTGTCGGAGGCGTCCGGGCACGCGGTGGTGGCCGACGATCTGCCGCTCGGCTCTCCGGAGTTCGAGGCCCCCGGCCGGGACCCGGACGTGGTCCGGTTCTCGGCGTTCGACACCGGGTGGGAGTGGTCGGACCGGGCCGGGACCTGCACGCCGGTCGAGGACGAGGGTCCCCCGGTGGGGCCGGGGGAGATCGCGTCACCGGACCGGGAGTGGGTGGCGTTCCGCCGCGACGGTGACGTGTGGGTGCGCAGCCGGGACGGCCGGCAGGAGTTCGCGCTCACCGACGACGCCGAACCGCACTGGGACTACGGCGGGTTCCCCGAGGCGGCCACGAAGGTCAAGCTCCCCTTGCTGGGCATGGGATCGCTGCTGCTGGCGGGGTGGTCGCCGGACTCCACGCGGCTGATCACTCACCGGATCGACCAGCGCGAGCTGCCGGAACAGGTCCTCGTCGAGGCCGCGCCGAAGGGCGGCGAGCGGCCGGTGGCTCATCGCGTCCGCTATCCGGTGCCCGGCGACGAGGCGCAGGCGACGATGACCTGGCACATCCTCGATGTCGGCACCCGCCGGAACGTGACGGCCTCCGGTGGGCCGGAGGTCCTGACCTCCCCCTACGCCCTTTCCCGGCGGTGGTGGACCGGGAAGAACGGCGATGCGGTGCACGTGTTGCACCAGTCCCGTGACGGACGCACCCTGGAGCTGCGCCGGCTCGATCCCGGCACCGGGTCGATGACGACGCTGATCACCGAGACCGCCCGTACCCGGGTGGACCCCTCGCCCTACCTGCACGTCCCGCCGCTGCTGCGTGTCCTGGACTCGGGCGAGATCCTGTGGTGGTCCCAGCGCGACGGCTGGGGCCATCTCTACCGCTACGCCGCCGGCGGTGAGCTGCTCGGCCGGGTCACCGGCGGGCAGTGGCTGGTCCGCCGGGTCCTGTGGGTCGACCAGGACCGTCGCCAGGTCTGGTTCCTGGCCTGCGGGCTGCACGCCGATCCCTACATCCGCCAGATCTGCCGGGTCGACCTCGACGGCGGCGGGTTCGTGCGGATCACCGACGACGATCTCGACCACGACGCCCTCGCCCCACCACTCGGCGGCTACCTCCTCGACCGCGCATCCACGGTCGACGTGGCGCCCCGGGCGAGGGTGCTCGGCGGGGACGGGGAGGTGCTGGTCGAGCTGGAGGATCCGGACACCGCAGCGCTGGAGGCGGCCGGGTGGGCCCCTCCGGAACGGTTCCGGACGACCGCCGCCGACGGGCGCACCCCGATCTACGGTCTGCTGTGGCGTCCGCACGGCTTCGACCCGGCACGGCGCTACCCCGTCGTGGACCACGTCTACCCCGGACCCAACATCCACCGCGCCTCACCGGCGTTCGGTGACCTGTTCACCGGGGAGCCCGAGGCGCTGGCGGCACTCGGCTTCGCGGTCGTCGCCCTCGACGGCCGCGGTACCCCGGGGCGCAGCCAGGCCTTCCTCGACCATTCCTACGGCGACCTCGGCATGGCCGCGGCTCTGGACGACCACGTCGCCGCCATCCGCGAACTCGGGCGTCGCCACCCGTGGCTCGACACCGACCGGGTCGGGATCACCGGCCACTCCGGAGGCGGGTTCTTCACTGCCAGGGCGCTGCTGACCCATCCCGAGTTCTTCTCCGTGGGCGTCGCCCAGGCAGGCCCGCACGACTTCTCGATCTACCTGCCGTTCTGGGTCGAACAGAACCACGGGGAGATCACCGAGAGCACCCGCCCGAAGCTGGTCAACACCCCGCACACCGGCAACCTGCGCGGCAAGCTCCTGCTGATCGACGGCGAACTCGACGACAACGTGTTGCCGCACCACAGCATGCGCCTGGTCGACGCGCTCATCGACGCCGACGCCGACGCCGACGCCGACGTCGACATGCTCGTCATCCCCGGTGTCGAGCACAACTTCACCGGCCGCTTCCACTACGTCACCCGGCGCACCTGGGACTACCTCGTACGACACCTGCACGGCACCGAACCCCCTGCCTACTCGCTCGCACCGTTCCCCAAGATGCCCGACTGGGCCGTCAACCCCTCCGACTGATCGCGCCGGTGCAGCCAGAACCACGAGCCAGAGAAGACACCGTTGCAGTGCTAGGTAGTGATCGCCGTCGATCGGCACCGTTGGCTCGGCACCCTTCGCCGAGCAGCAGTGCATCGACACGTGCCTATGGTGTTGCGCGAACGTGCCGTTCGACCACGGTGGTACGGCACCGGAGTCTCAGTCGGCGGGCTCAGCGCAGGTGTCCGACGCGCGTTGGGGCTCGCCCTGTGGGCGGTCGCCCCACCGCCGGTGGTGGTCACCAGCGGGTGGTGCAGCATTACCGATCCATCGAGGGCTCCTGCCGAGCACACCTCGGCCAAACGTCGTCCAATCGTCAGGTGAGCAGGTCCGGAGGGCGCTGCCGGTGGCGTCAAATCAGTCGGTCGACGCCTCCCCTGCGCCCAGCTGGCCCGGCGGATTCAGGGGTCCTACTGACGATGGCTTCGAGCACCGGGCGCGAAAGCACCCCTGCGCCGCAGGGCAGCAGCGTGTATTCGGTCGTCACTACCGGCACGTTGGAGTGGAACTCAGCGAGGCTGAGCGAATGACGTCCACCCACAGGCGTCACTATCACTGGCTTGATCAGGATCGCCGGGCGCACAGGAGGCGAGCGAGGTTGGTGGACGGTGCACGACCCGGGCAGCCGTCCCGTGGGTCGACTGTGGTCTGCCCAGAGGGCTTCGACCGGTCCTCTCGGGGGTCGCGGTGGTCGAGGCGTGGCGAATCTTCCGGCCATGGTGTCTACGGGTCTGCCAGGTGGCCTCGATCCGGGTGATGGGCTCGCGGATGTCGGCTGTGGCTGCGCAGGGGGTCAGTGAGATCCACCCCATTCGGGTGGGGCGAGCCTGGTGCGGAGGCGGTTGAATCTACTGTTGCCGGGTAAATTACATCGGCGGCGTCGTTCGATTGCCGCGATGGTCCCGATATCGTCGGTACCGACGAGCCACTGATCTAGGTGCGGAGGAGGTCCTGTGGTGGCCGAGGAGAATGTGTCCAAGTTGCCGACATCGATTCAGGGCGAGCAGCAGGCCGAGGCCGGGTGGACCCGGGCCTCGGACTCCGATGTCGATCTGTATGTCGACCGGGTGTCCGACGAGGTGCTGGCGTGCCGCGAGCGTGGCCGGCATCTGTTCCCGACCATCCGTGAGGCCGGCATCCACTTCACGGGAGTCGACGATGACGGGCTTCTGCTCCGACGGTTGACCTGTACCTGCTGCACCCTCGCGGTGCGGGTGGAGAAGTGGGAGGGCGTGCGGCGTCGAGGTCAGCGCACCCGGTTCCAGCGGGTCGCGTCGAATCTGGAGTACCGCACCGGCGCCGAGGGGCAGACCTATCTGGCGCCGACCGGTCGTGGGCACATGACCCCGCGACAGATCGGTGACTCGGTTGCATCGAAGGCGCTGGCGGGCCAGAGCGTGGCCGCGTTGCGCAAGAGCGCCGCCCGGGTCGCCGCAGACGCGGCGAAGTCCCGCGATTCCGCGAAGCAGGCCGGGTGAGGTCGACCAACGCTTCGTAGGTGACCGGCACTGCATAGATTGAGGGAGGTTGTCGCATGGGGGTCCGGCAGATCCGGTTCTGCGACCTGACCGGCGTCGAGGATGACGTCGAATCGCACGAGCTGCACATCGACCAGATGCGGATCGAGATCGATCTCGCGGGCGAGGAGTATCGCAAGCTGTTGGCTGCCCTGCGTCCGTATCTCGATGCGGGCCGGGTCGAGGCCTCGGCGCCGGAGGAAGTACGCTCCCCTGCGCGGCGCACCGGCTCCGAGCCGGTGCGGAAACGACGACGGCCGACGCGTTCGGGGTTGTCGGCGAAGGAGCGCGACCAGGTACGCCAGTGGGCCGAAGCGAAGGGCATGGATGTGCCGCAGAACAATAGGTTCAAGAGGTCGTTGATCGAGCAGTGGCGTCAGGAGACGGAGCGGGGCGAGCAGGTGCAGGTCGCCGGCTGAGCGTCGCTGTCTGCATCGTCAAGAAGCGCTTCCCACCGTAGGGGGCCCATGCGGGCGGCTGCTGGTGTGACGCGGGCCTGCGATGGGCTTCGGCTGGGTGGCGGGGCAACGGGGACACTGCTGTGCTGACCGCGTCCAGGTGAGAGTCTGGGCCGCCGATCGGGCTCTCGGTCGGTGGCCCCGAGCCGGTCATACGGGCGTGCTGTTTGTTGCGGCGCCGACTGATCTGCGAGGTCATGCCCGGGCCTGGCAGCAGGTTGGGCGGGGGCCGGGCTACGCGAGCTGGGTAGGAGCACGTCGGTGGATCGTGGCCGCAACAGGGCGGTCTGCGCGGCGGCGAGGGCTGGGTCCCGGTCGGTCTGCGGGTGGGGACTTACCTGCTCGCGATCACCGGGGCGATTATCGCGGCGCAGATCGTGATGTTCCCGTGGGTGCACCGCGTCGTGGCGCCCGTGACAACGCGGGGCCTGTTCTCGCGGGCGGGTGGCCCTGTTTCGTCGTCGTGGCGACGGCCGGGCTGGCGTCACGGAGTGGTTCCGCCGTCGGCTGGATCGGCGGACGATGGTCGGGGTCGGGCTGAGCGCGGTCACGCCGCGGCGGGCGGTCGCGTTTGTGTTCTTCGGGGCGGTGGCAGCGACGGGTGCCGCACCAAGCGCGGGATCTGCGGCCGCACCCTCCTGGCGGAGAAGGGTGAAGGTCAGCAGGCTGACAATGCCGATAGCGATGAAAATGCACTCGACGAGCCGTGCGGCGACGTAGCGCAAGGCCGGGGCGGTACCGCTTGAAGATCACGTACGGTGCGACGGCGGTGCCGACGCTGGCGATGATCAGCGCGAGTTCAAAGTACGGCACCCGCGGCGACGCTCGCGGTGGGGTCGGGGCTGGCCCCGGTGATCAGGCCAGGGGCGGTGCGATCCGGTGCGTAGAGCAGGTGGCCGGCGAGGTCGCGAAGGTGACGGTCATCAGCCAGCCCGTCAGCGTGGCCGTTCGTCTCGAGCCGGTCTCGGTGCCGGTAGGCCCATCCCTGCTTCCCTTCCTCGCACGGGCGGTCAGCGCGGCGCTGCGGGTCTGCTGCGGTTCGGGGAGTCGTGAGCGACGAACGGCGCGTTATGTGGTGTGGCCCGCTGGGCGCTGGTGTGGGCAACAGAGACGAGATCTGGGTCCGGGTCGACACGCAGAGCGTGTGCCGGAGCTCGGTGCGCCGCCGTGACGGCATGGCCGGGGCGCCCCGCCGCACACCGGTGGCCGGCCCCGGTCATCCCCACGGCCTCTTGTCGGGGCACCGATCACACGGCCTGCACGGAGGCTCTGATTGCGCCTCTCACCCGCAATGTTGGGCGCCGGGGATCAGGACGGGTCGTGTCCGCGTACCCGGGCGAGGAAGCCTGCGGGTCCGGAGTCATCGCGAAGCCGCTCCATCGTCGCGGCGTCGCGCACCTTGCCGGCGTCTGCGGCCGCGAACCGGGCCGCCAACTCGTCCCGCCGCTTCTGGGCAACACCGGCTGCCACCGTGGCCTCGGCCAGATCGCGCTCGGCGCGAGCCAGCTCCACCGCCGTCCGAGTGATCTCGGTGTCGTCAGCCAGAACGTCGGCGAGGGCGACACCGAGAACTCCGGCCAGGAGAACGGCCTCGCCGAGTCCGACACCGCGCACTCCCCGCTCGATTTCGGCGAGGGCGGAGTGCCCGAGGTCGGGTCCGCCGGCTTCGGTCAACAGCTCCGCGAGACCGACCTGGGTCAGTCCGGCTGCAACACGCAGCTCCCGCAGGCGGCTACCGAACATCTGCTCGGTCACCACGACCTCGCTCGTTGTCACATCGCGCAATCTAGCCGCAGCGCTCACCGCTAACTACTCGATCTGGGTCGAGGCGACCGACGGCGAGCGGTGTGCGTGGCCGCTGCCTCGACCGGCGCTGGAGCGCTCGTTGCGCTTCTGCCCGCACCGTTTGCGATTATATCTCTCTAATAGGTCGGTCAATGCGCTTCGTGGGTGCGACGGCAGTCCCCCTGTGCGGGCGTAAACGGCGTTTACGCCCGCAGCGACCGGCGCAACGCTCGGCAGCACGGTGGTGTCACATCGTAGCCACGAGGACGGCATCCCCATGAGTCCACAGTAGACTCCCTGAGTCGTCGAGCGCCCCGTCGTCTCGGACCGATGCCGCTATAGGCGTCGACCCTCCGCGCGTCGACCAGCCCGGCCCGCTGCCCCGGCGTCAGCTGCTCGGTGAACGCGTACTGCAGCCGACGCAGCGACAGCCCATCCGCGCGGTCGGCGTGCAGCTCCCGGTGCACCGCCGCAACATTGCCCCGCCACCGCGTGAACGCGTCCACATCCGTGTCGGTCAGCTCGTAGCGATCCGACCGGGCACCCAGCTCTGGCTCGGTGAACTCCGCGACCCAGCGCCACACCGTGCGCGCACCCACCTCGAACTACCCAGCGACCCGACGGACCTCATCACCGATCGGCTCACCCGCCCTCCGGCGTTCCCGCAGCCGCGCCACCAGCAGCGCCTTGACCTGCGGGTCCACCCGGCTCATCTTGCCAGCTCGCCGACACAGTCCGGGTACACCGGCCCCGACAGCCGCCACCCGGTGCTACTCATCCAGGCCGGCAGCATCGTCGACGTCCGACCGTCACCGGTGTCCGCGGCCGCCAGGTCCCCGCCCAACAGGGGGCCGTCCCCGCACCGCACACACTGCAGGTCAGCGACCGGGCCGGTCGGGGCGCAGGCACGGCAGAACCGCCGCTCGACCAGCCCCATCGGCTCTGTTCCCATCGGCTCTTTCCCCATCGACTCCGTGGCGTCCAAGAACAGCCAGGTCATCGATACCTCCGCGCGCTCGATCGGGTTCCCCGGCGCCTGCCCGCACTCCGAACAACGCATCGGTGCGCCCCACGGATACGCCGGACCCGCCCGCGTCACCGCTGCTCCCGACCGGCCTGCTGCGCAGCTTCCCCGGGCGGTGTGCCCAGGTAGCGGTAGATCGTGGGCCGGCTGACCCCGAACTCGGCAGCGATCTGAGCCACGGTGTGCCGGCGCCGCCCGTCCGCACCCGTCTCCTCGTACATCAGCCGGGCCAGGTGCGCCTGGCGCGCCCCGAGTTTCGGTTTCTGCCCACCGGTACGCCCACGAGCACGGGCGGCCTCCAGACCGTCCTTGGTCCGCTCGGAGAGCAGACTGGCCTCGAACTCGGCGATCGCGCCGAGGACCTGGAAGAACATCCGCCCGACCGCGGTAGCGGTGTCCACACCCTGATCGAGCACCACAAGATCGACGTTGCGCTGCTGCAGGGTGCGGGCCAGCTCGATCAGGTGCTCCAGCGAGCGCCCCAGCCGATCCAGCTTGGCGACCACCAGCTGGTCCCCTCCCCGTAGGACGAGCAACGCCTGGTCGAGTTCCGGGCGGCGGGCGAGCTTGCCCGAGGCCCGGTCGACGAACACCTGCTCACAACCGGCCGCACGCAGCGCATCGTGCTGAGCCTCAGGATGCTGGTCTCGGGTCGAGACCCGGCGTAGCCGATGCGCACACCCGAAACGTATCGCGAACCCCCGACAGCGTGACGTAGGCGCAGACACGGGTTCCGTTACAACGGTGACCTGCAGGAACCGACCGCACCGGCAGGTGTCTCGTGAACGATCGTTCACCGACACCGAACGGGTGCCAGCTATACCTGTTCGAGCAGTCTCCGCGCCCGTGCCAGACCGTCGGGGTTGCGGCGGTGATAATTCCAGCCGGTGATGCGCTCGGTGTCGATCAACTCGGCACGTCGGAGCACGTCGAGGTGTCGAGAAGCGGTAGGAGCGGCGATACCGGCCTTCTCCGCGATCAGGGACGCGCACACCCCCGCCGAGGCGAGATCCCCTGCCCGCCGTGACACGAAGTGGCACTCGGGGTCCTTGAGCCATTCCAAGATCGCCACCCTGACCGGAGAAGCCAGCGCCTTGGCCACGACAACAACGTCCATGCCCCTATATTGCTGCATAGCTACTTTGCTAACTAGCATGGACGGGTGGTTCGAGATCCGAGGGTGTTGGCGGTGCTGGGCGCGGTGGTGTTGTGGTCGACCAATGCCTACGCCGCCGGGGTAGCACAGGCTCACATGCAGGTGGAATGGCTGCTGTTGGTCCAGTACGGCAGCGCCGCCGTCGTGTTCCTGGCCGTTCGGCTCATTGCCCACCGGGGCTCTCCTCGTCAGACCGCAGGAGGGCGAGGCGCGTCCGGTGCGGGTCCGTGGGCGCTGGTGGTCGGCGTGGTCGGGCTGACGGGGACGATCTTTCTGCAGTACACGGCGTTCGCGCTGGCCCCGATCGTCGCGGCGAACGTGCTGGCCTACGGCTGGCCGGTGCTGGCCGCGCTCGCCGTTCTGATCGTGCGCCGCGACCGGTCGGCAGTGCGCGGTGCTGGCTTGGCCGTGGTCGGGTTCGCCGGGGTCGCCCTGATCTTCATCTCCCCCGGTGCGGCCGACGCCGGCGACAACGCTGCCGCATTCGGGACCTCACCGACGTGGGGGTACGTGGCCGCGCTGGGTTCGGCGGTGTGCATGACCGCCTACACTCTCGGCTCCGGACGCGTGAGCGTCCCGGTCGCCGACTTGCTGCTGCCCGCCACAATCGTCGGCGTGATCGGCGCCGCGATGCTCGTAGCGATCAGCGGCGCCCCCTCGCCGCCGCTGGTGGGGATGGCCGCGGCCACGTACATCGGGCTCGGCCCCATGGCCGCCGGCTACGGGCTGTGGACGGTTGCGATGTCGCATGGCGGCGTCCGAACCCTCAGCCCGCTCGGCTACGCGACACCCCTGCTGTCCACGACACTCCTGATAGTCACCGGGGCATCTGCCACCACAGCGACGCTGCTCGGAATCGGCCTCATCCTCACCAGCAGCACCGGCGTTCTCCTCACCCAGCACCGCCGCAGTCCAACGGAAGTCGACCGGCAGCCCCGATCGGGAGCGTCCGGTAGGGGGGCCCTCAACGGACACCGAGGAGGTTTGCTCCGAGAACTGTGACGCTCAGAGCCGGCCGACGATCCGGGCGGGGCGGACGCGGGCGATGACCATGGGAGCACGCCGAGCAGCGGCTTGTTCGTGGTGGTCGGCGTAGTCGGTGCCCGTGTACTTGCGCGCGAGGCGGTCGAGGGTCGCACCGGCCGCGTCCGGCGCAAGCGTGGCAGTACCGCTGACGGCGGCGTAGGTGTAGGGCTCGCTGGGTGGACTGACCAGGATGTTCACCCGGGGATCGCGGCGAAGGTTGCGTTCCTTGACGCTCCCGACGGCGACGCTGAAAACAATGTCCTCGCCCTCACGATCGACCCACACCACGCTCTGGTGAGGAGCGCCGTCCGCAGCCAGGGTGGCGACGGTGGCGAAGACCGGCGAGTCGAGCAGGCGGCGCAGCCGCTGCCGGTCGACGCCGGGTCGGGCCGAGGTGAACTGGGCGAGCATGGCCGTGGTCAGTCCGAACAGGCGATGAGCGAGCTCGGGATCTGTCGCCTGAGTGAGGTCGATCGACTGATCGTCACGGATCGCGCTCAGGGTGGCGTGGGGCGGGTTGTCGAGGACGGCCAGCAGCGGGCCGACGGCCTCGGAGACTGGGCGCGCCCGCGTGCGGAGCTCGGCCACGGCGGCAGCATCGGCGTCGTCGTAGTCACCCGACAGGGCGGTGTCGACGATTCCGGGATGCAGCAGGACGTACGCGACAGCGGGGGCTGCTCGTTGGTGGGCGAACTCGACTCCGAGCAGGTCGTTGAGCTGGCCACCCTGCGCGAGAGCGCGACCGCCGTCGTAGCCGTGGGCGCCGCCGAGGTCATCCCAGCCGATGGCATCGACCCCGCTGCCGGGCCCGGCCACGTTGAGAATGACCGGACGCGGCGCGGCACCGAGGAGATCGAGCAGTTCGTAGCTGAGCACGAATCGGCTCAGGTAGAGCAACGCGAAAGTCGCCTCGAAACCCTCACCGGTGACGGTGCGGGAGGAACGGAAGTGGCGGGCACACAGCACGACCGCGTCGAGCCGGTCGGTCAACGCCCGCACATCCTCGACGACACGACGTGTCTCGGCGACCAATGTCAGGTCAGCGGCCAGGACGTGGAGTCTCGCGCCGAGCGCGTGCTACTCGGCCTTCGCGACCAGGTCGGTCAGCCGTGCCCGGTCCCGGCCCACCACGATCACCCGATGTCCCCGACGCAGCCGGTCGATACTGACCGCCTGACCGAGACCGGTCGTCCCACCGACGACCAGAGTCGTGGGCTCCATCAACGCCACCTCCCCGGATCGCGACCCACGTCCAGACTGATCGCTGCAACGTCTTAGTCGTTTCAACGACTGTGTCGTTTGAACGACACACTAAAGGGGAGGCGAGGCGATGACAATCGAGTCCCGTACCGAGCTCCGCAGCCGAGCGGAGGAGGCCGTCATGCGCCTGACGGCGGCGGCGGTGCTGGAGATGAACGATCGCGGAAAGCGCGCCGCCCTGTCGTTGTGCAGTGTCGATGCGGTGGTCCTCGCGCTGCTCCGCGGGTGCACGGCCTGCTGACTCCCCGCGAGCTCGCCCGCGCAGCCGCGATCAGCTCGTCCGGAACGATCACGGGCGCCATCGACCGGCTCGAGCGCGCGGGCTGGACCACCCGCACGCCGTGCCAGGTCGACCGGCGCAAGGTGTTCATTACGCTAACCGAGGTGCCGGCGAGCGGCTCGTCGATCGCCGAGGCCCTCCACGGCTGCAGCGACGACGAGCTCGCCGCAGCCATCCGTGTACTCGAAGCGCTGTCGCCTCCAGCCAGCGACGCGTGAGTCGAGCAGCACCTAGCCTGGCGGGCATGGACAGGCTATCGCTGCTCGATGCGGCGGTGGGGCTCTTCGACGACCGGGTCTCGGCGGTCACCGGCGCGCAGTGGACACGTCCGACTCCGTGCAAGGGGTGGACCGTGCTCGACCTTGTAGAACATGTCGTGGCCGGCCATCGGATGGCCGTCGAGCTGCTTGAGAAGGGTCCCCCTGCATCCCCGAGCGAAAGCACCTCGGCTTCCCTCCGGGAGGACCGACGCAGCGCACAGCGTCAGCGACGCGCGTTCGCCGGTGCTCACCCCGCCACCGACGTGGACCACCCCGCCGGGCGGATCACGGTCAGCGAGTTCCTCGTATACCGGGCCGCTGACATCACTGTCCACGCCTGGGACCTTGCCCGCGCTATCGACGTCGATGACCAGCTGCCTGAGGAGCTCGTCGAGCACGTGCTGGAGCCCTACGCCGCGTGGGTCAGCACGCTGACGGTCGAGCAGATGTTCGGCTCAGGCCCGAGCCGGATCCCACCGCGGGCGAAGCAGGATCGGCTCTTGGACCAGCTCGGGCGCCGCCCCTGACCGCCGACCGGACCAACGCCGCCGAGCACACGCTTGGTGCTACGCGACGGCGGGTTCAGCGGAAGCTCTGGTCGATGATGCGCGGCGGCCGGCGCGGAGTCAGTCTCGCCAGCCGCGCATCCGGGTCGGACAACACCGCCCGAAACCGCTCCGGCCAAGCGTCAATATCATCACCGAGGTAGCGGACCAGCTTGCGTACCGCCCGGTCGGCGTCCATCGCGACGACCTCCGCACGGCCGGACACGACGACTTGCCAGACCGATCCGGTGGCGAGGTCACACGTGTCGATCACGAGTGCCACCTCGGGATCAGCGGCAAGGCGCTCTGGCAGCTTCGCGTACGCCCCGGTGATCCACCAGAACGCCCCGTCCTCCCACAGAAACCACACTGGGCGCACCGTGGGCCCGTTCGTCGCCAACCGCGCGACATGCGGACCCGCCAAGAACTCCTCCACGTCGGAGGGAAACCCGGTGTCAGACATGGCAAGCACGCTAGAACCTCAACTGCATACGAGGTCAACAGCGTTGGTAGAGGTTCCCCGAACGGACGCCACACCTGGGAACGGGCGCGGATCACCAGCACGTAGCTGCCCGGCGGAGATCTACGCCGACGGGTCCTCGGCGACAACTCGAATCTCGACCAACGCCCCGTCTGTGATCAGCTGATCCACCCCGATCGCCGACCACGCGGGGAACGGCCGCACAACGTGCCGGTCCTTCACCGCCACGAACGCATCGAGGTGCTCGCGCAGCCCGACGTGGTAGGTCGTCATTTCCACCACGTCACCGAGCCCGGCCCCCGCCGCGGCCAGACACTCCCGCACCTGATCGAACGCCCCCTCGAACTGCGTAGCCGGGTCCTCATGCGCGGCGCCGTCAGGTCCTACCCCCGTGAAACCGGACAGCAACAGCAGGCCGCGCGAGCGGACAACCGGCGTGAAGTGCCACCGCGGCTCGAACTCCGCCAGCTCCGGCGGGATGATGTGCTGCACGGGAGTCAGACATACCAGGCAGGGCAACCGGATGCGCCTTCGCCGTCGAGCATGACCACCGATGCACCTGGCCAGACGGGACGAGCCACCCGCGGCAGCCAGGCAACGAAAACAGTGCCCGCTCGCCGTGCCCTAGCCTCGACCGGTGGGCTACCAAATCATCGATCCCTCGTCGCTGTCCGCAGAACCCGGCCCGCATCCCGCGGCCAGTCCGTTCGACAAACGAGTCTCTGACCATCTCGGGATCAGCGCGTTCGAGGTCTACCAGGTCGAGCTCCCGCCAGAGGCAGAAACGGTCCGCCACGATCACCGTGACGATCGTGTGGAGGACCTCTACGTGATCCTCTCCGGAGCAGGCTGGCTGGTCGTCGACGACGAGCGCGTCCCCGTTTGTCGACGACGGGCCCAGACTGACTGTGAGACTGCTGAAGCCGGTCCCGAGCGGCCGTGGTGGGCTGGCGGCGAGACGGCGGGCGTGACCCAAAATCTGACTGGCCTCGTGCCTTCGAAAGGGACTTGTCCGTCCGCTGGCCTCGCTGCCGGCCCGGCCGGGAGCAGCTGGCCTGATCAGGAGCTTGACCGCCAGTAGCAGCTGGCGTGTCCCGTCACAGTCATGCCGATTCTCCCGAACCGGACCGGAACTGGCGTCCGTCCCGGTCGAAGGAGAACGCGTTGCCCATCCTCGCAGAGCTCGTCGAAGTCGTCATCGGCGTCGACACCCACAAGCACACCCACACCGCTGCCGTCGTCGCCGCGAACACCGGCGCCGTCCTCGCACAAGCGACGGTCACAGCCGACCCCGACGGGTATGGCGAGCTGGTCGGACTCGCAGCCCGGCATGCCGGGGCACGGGCGTGGGCGATGGAAGGATCTGGAGGATACGGCGCCGGGTTGGCGGCGCACCTGGCTGAGCAGCAGGAACTCGTGATCGAACTCGACCGTCCGGCCCGACCGGCCCGGCGGGCAGGGGCGAAGTCCGATCCGATCGACGCCGTCCGCGCCGCTCGTGATGCGCTGGCTCGCACCCATCTTGCGCAGCCGCGCACCGGCCCGGAACGAGCGGCGTTGCAGGTCCTGTTGACCACTCGGCAGGCCGCCGTCCAGGCAGCCACCGACGGGCAGCGCCAGCTGCACGCCCTGGTCGTAACCGCCCCCGAACAAGTCCGGGCCCGGTTCCGCGGCCTATCCACCCGGAAGATGTTGGGCGCCGCGTTGGGGCTGCGGCCCGCGCACTACGCCTCCCAGGTGCAGGTGTTCACTGCGATGACCGCGCTCAAGGCGATCGCCCGACGAGTCCGTGTCCTCGAGGATGAGGCCGCCGAGCACGAGAAGGCGATCCGAGCGATCGTGATCTCCTGGCGGCCGGATCTGCTGACCCTCACCGGGGTCGGGCCCATCGTCGCCGCGACCGTGCTCGCGGCCTGGTCGCACGCCGGGCGCTGCCGCGACGAGGCCGCGTTCGCCATGCTCGCCGGCACCGCCCCGATCCCCGCGTCGTCGGGCAAGACCGTGCGTCACCGGCTCAACCGTTCCGGGGACCGCCAGCTCAACCGCGCTATCTACACCGTCGTCATCACGCGACTGCGGCGCGACCAGGCAACCCACGCCTACGCCGAGCGTCGACGGGCCCAGGGCAAGACCGACCGCGAGATCCGCCGCTGCCTCGGTCGCTACGTCACCCGCCAGCTCTTCCGACAGCTCGAAACCGGACCGCCGATCACACTTGACGCGACATAGGAGCGTCCCAGCCGGGCAGAAGGGGTCGGGCGCAGACGAGGACATGTGTCGCGCGCAGAGCGTCGACAACGTGGTCGAGTCGTCGCCCGACCCGGCCACGCTGCCTCCCGCTGGGCACGGATCGCCAAGCGGGCCTGCATCGGCAAAGTCGACGGTTGCCCCGTCCAGCACTGCCCCGTCTCGCGCCTCGTGGGGTCGTCGCAGACGGGACGGGCGTCATCCTCGGGGACGGGCTGCCGCCGGCTGCGGCGGCCCCAATCTTGACGGAATCCTGACGGCCCCCGGCGACGGAACGTCCTAGGATCGCTTCTGGTGTGCCGGGAAGTCTGGTCGGCGAGCGGAACCGTCGTTCGTCGGGAGGGCCACTCGTGCAGATCTATCGTTCGACCGCGGGGCGTCGCATCGTTCAGGACTGGTGTCGTGGGGTGCTGGACCGGCACCTGCCCTTGGCCGATCGGCGCATCGTCGGCACCTCGCTGGGGCCTACCCACCTCACGTCGGTCGGCGAGGGTCCCCGGGTGCTTCTGGTGCCGGGCACCAATTTCAGCGCGGCGTCCTCGATCGGACTTGTCACCGCATTGGCGGGGACCCACCGGGTGACGGTGGCCGACCTGCCTGGCCAGCCCGGGCTGAGCTCGGCCGAGCGATGTGGGGACGACCTCGTGAGGCGGCACCGCTGCTGGTTCGCAGAGGTGCACGCCCACCTCGCCGAGGAGCCGATGATCGTGGTCGGTGAGTCGCTCGGTGCGGCGGTGGTGCTGTGTGCCGACCCGGACCCGCGGATCGCAGGCCTGGTATTGGTGGTGCCCGCAGGTCTGGTCGCGGCACGCGTCGACCCGGGTGTCCTCGCCGCGGCCACTGGATGGACACTGCGGCGCACGGAGCGATGGTCGGACCGGTTGCTGCACACGATGGACGGCGGCGCGACCGTCCCGGACCGCGCGCGGCTGATCGAGTGGATGACGCTGGTGGCGCGACACGCCCGAACCAGCCTCGCACCCGTTCCGCTGCCCGCCTCGGTGCTGACCCGCTGGAGATCGACGCCGTGCCGGGTGCTGGCCGGCCCCGGTGATCGGTTCTTCCCAGCGGGCCGGCTCGTCGTCCCCGCCCGGCGGATGCGAGATGCAGAAACCATTCGTGTGGACGGCACCGGCCACCTGCTCACCCACACCGCCCCCAGGGCGGTCGCCGGGGACTGCCCAGAGTTCGCTTGACCCGATCTCGGTAGCTGGGTCAGGCCGCGTGGGCGGTGTCGAGCAGTGTCTCGAACTCGACCGGGGTCAGTCGACCGAGGCCCTGTTGCCGGCGGCGGCGGTGGTAGGTGGTCTCGATCCAGGTCACGATCGCCAGTCGCAGTTCCGTCCGGCTGGTCCAGCGTCGGCGGTTGAGGACGTTTTTCTGCAGCAGGCTGAAGAACGACTCCATTGCGGCGTTGTCGGCGCAGGTCCCGACCTGCCCCATTGAACCGCGTAGTCGGAATCCGCGGAGTTCTCGCTGGTAGGCGTGTGATCGGAACTGGCTGCCGCGGTCGGAATGGACCACCGTCGGGGCCAGTGCGCCGCGCTGGAGCACGGCGTTGCGCAGTGCGTGGACCGCGAGTGCGGAGGTCATGCGGGCGTCGATGGAGTAGCCCACGATCCGTTTCGAGCAGGCGTCTTTGACCGCGCAGAGGTAGAGCTTGCCCTCGGCGGTGGGGTGCTCGGTGATGTCGGTCAGCCAGAGCTCGTTCGGGCGCGCGGCGGTGAACTCTCGGCGCACGAGGTCGTCGTGCACCGGCGGCCCGGGCCGGCGGGTGCGTCCGCGTTTTCGGGCGAGGACCGACCAGAGCTGCTGCAACGTGCACAGCCGACCGACTCGGGGTCCGGGACGCGGTGTGGCCTTGTGAGGCGAGTTCGTCGGCGATGAAGCGGTAGCCGAACTCGGGATCATCGCGGTGAACGTCGAACGCGGCGTTGATCAAGTGGGCGTCGTCGTAGTCGCGATCAGAGACCGGCTTGGCTTTCCACTGGTAGAAGGCCTGTTTCGAGAATCCGAGGACCCGGCAGGTCACCGCGACGGGGATCTTGTCGGCGGCGAGATCGAGGACCAGCGGGTACATCATTTTGGGAGCACGTCGCGGGCGAAGTAGGCGGTGGCGCGGCGCAGGATCTCGTTCTCCTGCTCGAGCTGCTTCGCTCGCTTCCGGAGCTCGCGGTTCTCCGCCTCGAGATCGCTCTCGCCGGGTTTGACCGGCGAGTCGGGTGCGTCGGCGCTGATGCCGTCCTCGCGGTCGGCGATCTTCAACCAGCGTGACAGGCAGGACTCCGAGATCCCGAAGTTCCGGGCCACCGAGGCGATGGACTGGTCGCCCTGGCGGGCCACGGCGATCACGTCGCGGCGGAACTCGGTCGGGAACGGCTTGGGCACGGTGTCGATCCTTCCAGCGAGGAGCACGTCCTCACAGGTCTGGAGTCAACCGAAGCCTGGGCAGTCCCCCGCCGCAATCGCGGAACTATCCCGCCCAGCACCTAGTGGGCAATGATGAGAGACCACCATGCGATGATACGAGCAGAGCGGATAGAAGCCCCAGGCCCCGTGGCGCCGCCTGGCCGGCGCGGCCGGTGCTCGGAGCCCGGCTGCCCGAGGCGGCGAGCTCGACCGTGCAGCGCGTTACACACTGCAGCGCTCACCGGTCGATTGTGCGATATGCCCGCAAAGCATGGCTTTGGAATGAGCATCAAATCATTCTAGCCGATCAGCGACGATCACAAGTCCTAGGAGGATTACCGTGTCCATCACCCCTGACTTCACCGCGAAGGCCATCACAACGCCGGTCAATCTTGCCGACCCTGCGTTTCTAGCTGATCCGCATGTGCACTATGCCTGGCTGCGGGACAACGATCCGGTGCATCACGGCGTGTTCGGTCATGCCGCGATCGGTGAACAGCCGGCGTGGCTGATCTCGCGGTATGATGAATGCCGCGATGTGCTCTCCGATGAGCGGTTCGCCCGCTCCCCCGGCGGACAAGGGCCGGCGATCGCCGCAGGCATGCCTGAGCATCTGCGTCTGCTGTCATCCGCAACGATGATCATGAAGGATGACCCTGAGCACCGTCGGCTGCGCACCCTTGTCACGCAACCGTTCACCCCGCGTGCGATCGCTCGGCTCGGGGATCGTGTCGCGGTGCTTGCCGAGAAGCTGCTCGACGAGCTCGTCACAGAGGACATGTTCGAGCTGCGCAAACAGTTCGCCCTGCCGATCCCCGCCACCGTCATCTCCGAGATGGTCGGGGTAGCCGATACCGAACGAGCACAGTTCCGCACCGCGGTGCAGTCCCTGATCTCGGGCACTACAGATGTGCGGCAGGGCTGGGACGAAGCAGTACGAGGGCTCATCGAGCTGGTCCGCACCATCATCGACCGCAAGCGCGCCACCCCGGGCGAGGACATTCTCACCGGGCTCATCGAAGCCGAGGAGCAGGGCGACCGGCTGGCCGACGACGAACTGGTCGCTATGGTGCTGACCCTCATCGCCGCCGGCTTCGAGACCACCTACACCCTGATCACCAACTCCGTGGTCACGCTCCTCGACCATCCCGACCAGCTTGCGCGACTGCGCGCCGCTAGCGATGACGAGGCGTTCTGGCGCAGCGCGGTCGACGAGCTCATCCGCTACACCGGCTCGATCGGCGGCACCAAACCGCTTACCACTGCGACCGAGGTCAACTGGTACGGCCAGACTTTGCCGGCTGGAGCGACCGTGTTTCCCCTGCTGGCCTCGGCCAACCGCGCCCCCCGAGCGTTCGAGGCCCCGGACCAGCTCGATCTCGGCCGTCACCCAAATCACCATCTCGGGTTCGGTCACGGGATCCATTTCTGCCTGGGCGCCAGTCTGGCCAGGCTGGAAACCCGCATCGCTCTGGAGGTCCTGCTGCGCCGCTGTCCCGGGCTCGCGCTGGCCACCGACCGAGACGCGTTGGAGATGGAACCGGTTCCCTTGATGACTCGCTACCGCGCGGTCGCAGTCAGCCCCGGGCCACACAGCTCCTGAGGCCGTAGCGCACGATCCCACACCCGGAACCCGGGACTGTGCGAGGTGGAGGAACTCGACGGTTCGCCGCGGCGCGACGCTTGAGGTAGCGGAAGTGGTACTCACTATTGAAAGAGGCGACTGTGCGAGGCAGCGGCCGCGGCGTCAGGGTCGCGCCCGAGTCGCGGATCCGGCCAGCCGGACCGGATTGAGGATCATGGCCGCTGCTGCCGCTGCTGCCGCTGCGGGTGCGCGGGTGCGCGGGCGGGGTGGAGGCGTGGTCGCGCTATGGCTTCGAGGGCGGCGAGGCAGCTGGCCACCACGGCGCAAGCCCCGACCCGCTCCAACGGACCCCCGTTCTGGTCGGTCTATCTCGGGCGTGACCGGATCGAGCGCTGTAATGGCGCTGCTCGGTCGCCCGAGCAGCCGAGCTGTGGCAACGCATCAGGGGCGCGGGTACTCGATGCGCAGCGCTTCGCGCTGGCGACGTCCCAGGCCGCGGATGCGGCGGTTCGGCGCGATACGCAGCCGTTGCATGAGCGCGGTCGCCCGGTGGTTCCCGAAGTTGGGCAGCGCCAACAGCAGCTCGACGACCTTAATCTGTTGAAGGGCGTCGTTGGTCTGGGCCTGGTTCAACACGTCCTCGACACTGGTCTCGGAGCGCCGGAGGCGGGCTTTGACGGCGGCTCGTTCCCGGCGGGCGGCGAGGGCCTTGTCCAGCGCCGCGGCGCGTTCGTTCGCGGCCAAGTGGGGAAGCGCCATGGTGTTCTTCCTACGGCATCGGCCCCCCGCGGGCGATGCTTGTGCCCGGCCTCGGTGGCCTGGGCCGGGTCGTCCGGTTCGTGGCCGGCTCGGCAGGCCCGGTACGGGCGTGATGGACATGGCGGCGGAACGCAATCGTTGTCGGTGCAGACGCCGGCTGCGACTCGGTATCTGGCAGCGAGCCGGGAGCAGGGCGCCGTTGGTCTGCCGCTGGCCGCGACCTGGTGCGCGCTCGTCGACACCGTGCGTGGTCGCCGGTGCGGGGCCTGGGGTTCACCGTCTGTCCGGGCACGTTCGTCGCACGGGTTGGGCAGTGGTGGCTGACAAGGGGCGGGGCAAGGGCTAAGCATGTTTGCGGCCCGTTCCCCAGTGCCCGGGCCGCCCGGGTGCGCGTGGCTTGCGGTCGGTGATGGCTGAGGCGGCGCGGACGGCCGGGCGGCGTGGAATGTCGGGTCGGGGTCGTGTCCCGATGACGGCCCCGACCCCGACGGCAGCTGTCCGCCCGCTCCCCAGCGGCGTGCAGCCCTGCTCGCAGTGTCAGGCGTAACCGGCGGTACGGGCGAGCGATTTGTGCGTTGTGAGTGAAACGTGACGTCGCCTGCCCCTCACAACGTGTTGATGTCACCGGCGCGAAACGGCGTGTCCGACCGTGCGACCGTCACTGTTCCTCGGTGAGACCTCGCGGCAGGGCCCGTCGAGCAGTGGTAACGGCGCCGCAGGGCAGCGCGGTCTCCGCCTGCCGACAGCTCGGAGCCCACGTCGAGTGTCGTGGCCGGGAGTCGACAGTCGCGGCCCAAGTAGCGCTGCGGTCCCCCTCTGGACGCGCAGTCGGCCGCGCGGGTCGCTCCTGTTGCTGCCGACTCGTCGGCCCAGGCTCGGGGTCTGCGGCCGGTAATCGTGGAGTCCCGCGGCAGGTGCACACCGACGCGGACCGCCGTGGGGAGGCTGTCAGCGCGCGCTCATCCAGGCCGGTCACGGCGCAGCGTGGACGCTTCGCCGCTCGCCGCGAGACCGATCCCTTCGTCGCTAGCGGCGCATCATGATCTATTGATGTTGAGCTAGACAGGGCGTTGAGCGCGCGGAGCGTGAGCGCGCGGCGATCTTGCTTACCTGGTGTGAACGGACGATGCGAAGGTCGTCGAGGTAGTGCGGTGCCGATCTGGGCTGGGTGTTGTCGCGGGACCGCGCCTGGCCACCCGAACCGAAGGTGCTCAGGCACGTCAGCCCGCGGCTGCCTTCGACGAGACTGTCTCCAGTCGTAGCGTGCGGTTGACGACCGTGTCGGCGACGGTGCGTGGTGTCGTGTCGGTGGCCGCAGCGAGGTGGTGCCGGTTCCTCCGCAGCGCGGGACCGAGGCAGCGGGTCCGGGGCGATGCCTGGGCCCGGAGTCCCGCTCTCCGGTGGCGCCGGCTCCCCGGCGGTGGCGGGATGGTCGTGGCTGGGTCGTCTCGGGCACAGGGTCGGAGTCCGCTGTATGGATCCGAGGTCGCGCCATCTGGGAGCCCGCATTTCGCGGCGGCCGTTGAGGCCGACGGCAGGGCGGAGGATGTGGAGCAGGCTCGCTGACGGTGGCCGTCGCAGCCGCTCGCTGGGCAGCTGTTCGTTGGACCCCTTCTGGGAGCGGCGGCTGCCGCTCACAGAACGGGCGGGCGTCAGCGTAGGAGTGTGGAGCGGGGTCGTCCAGAGCGGGCGCTCTCGCTCCGCTGCCTGCCAGCAGGGCCTCGTGAGCGGTAGAAACGCAGGTTCCGGTAGGTGGAGCGGGTGGTCGTCGTCCGGGCTCGATGTCGTTGCCGCCGCTGGGAGGTCCGGCCGGCGGGGTCCACGCCACCGATCGTGCGGCTCACCATCTTTCGGACTCGGGTCGGTGGTCGCGCTCCCCTACTGGCTTGGCCCGTCGGTCTTCGGGGCGCTCAGTCAGCTTCGGGGATTGGTGAGCATCTCGATCGGTGGCGTGTACTCGGTGACGCTGTTGATGGTGCGGTGCAGGGCGTGATGGACGACGTCGACGTCGTCGCTGTCCATGGTCTCGGCACGGATGCCTCGGTCGGCGAGCACGTGTCGGACCAGTAGCGCGTGGTCGTTCATTGCGCCGAGTACGCGTCGGTCCGCTGTCGTGGTGACCGTGACGGCGTCGGGGTCGAGCTCGCCGAGTGTATCGGTCGCGAGCGCTTCGGCACGTAGCGATGCTCGGATGGTGGAGACGAGAAGCAGGCCGAGAGGACGTATCTGCGATGCTCGGACGGCGGGTACGAACACCGAATACAACGTGCCCGCATGGGTGATGAGTAGACACTTGCGTCGGGCGAGCCAGATCTGGTTGACGTACCAGTCGCTCGGCGATGGTTGCACATGTGCCAGCGACCTTGGCTCGAGGCCCGCGAGGGACAGAATTTTCGCGGTCGCGCGCACGATCACCACCGCGATTTTACCGCACGTGGTCCCGGACGCCCGGAAGGGCGTCGCCCGCCGGGGACGTCCGGCTCGTCATCGCCGAGACGCCGCTGCTGCACCGTTCTGTCGCGTTATGGGTCGTCGATTCGACGACGGTCCTGCATTCGCCGCGGGGCGAGCACGGGCTCCTTGACCCGGGTGACCGTTCGGTCGGAGTTCCGGCTGGGGAGCAGTGTTGCTGTCGTCGACTATTTGGCGGGGTGTGCTTGGTGTCGAGGGCGCGCGTGAGCTCGGCCCCGGCCGGTGGGTCCGGTTCTCGACATGGTGAGGGCGGGTCGTGTCGTCGCAGCCCCCGGTGCATCGTCTCGTGGCGTGCGCGGACGCGAGGACGGCGCCGGCCGAAGAGGTGCCGACCACGTGATGGCGCGTGTGCGCCGGGAAGCGCGCCCGATGAGACTGTCGACGGGTCGGCCGGGCGCCCGCCCGGGTTGTGTGGCCGGTCGCTTCATCGGCCTGCGGCTCCCGTCTTACCCAGATTCAGCGATTGTCGAGTGGGATAGTTGCGCGCCAGCAGTTTCCGGTAGAGTCACGGCCTGTCTCCCACAATAGTGAATGAGAGGGCTCCTGTGGCACAAATCCGGACGGTGCGGCTCGTCGACGACATGAAGCCGACGAAACTGTCGTCTTCGGTCTCGATGGCGCGGTGCTCGAGATCGATCTCAGTTCTGGTAACGCGAGTGCACTGCGCGAGGCTCTCGCACCGTTCGTCGTCGCGGCCCGTAGGGCCGACGGCCGGCGGTCGGGTCGTCGTGCGCAGTCGGGCGGCTCGCGTGCACGCGCTTCCGCCGGCGGGGTGCAGATCCGAGAGCACAACCGCGCGGTGCGTGCGTGGGCGCGGGACAGCGGTTTTAAGGTCTCCGCGCGCGGCCGGCTCTCGGCCGAGATCATGGCGGCCTACGAGGCGCGCGCGGCCGAGCCGGAGTCAAAGGCGGCTGCCCGTTCGAGGCCGCGGAAGTCGGCCTCGAGGAATGATGCTTCGGGGGCGCAGGCCGGTACGCCGCGTTCGGTGCAGTTCAGCGGTTGATCCCCTCGGCGATCTCGGCGGATGTCGGCCGCGCAGCGCGAGCGATCGATGTAGGTCCAGTCGCGCCGTGTCCGATGGTTCGGCGCTGTCCGGTGCGCGGCGATAACGGGCGACATCTCATCATGCGGTCGCCTTGGCCGGCGCGGAGGATCATGGGATGTCTGGGTCGTGCGGGGAGACGGTCCGCTGCGGTAGCTCCGTGAGGTCGTCGCGAGGAAGGGGCAGCGGTTTCTGTTCGTCCAGTTCCGGGATCTCGTCGCCGGGTAGTTCGGGCAGTTCCCGTGGTGTCGGGATCGGCGGCTCTTGGTTCTCGTCCGGCCCGTCGGCAGTTGTTGATCTTGCGGTTGCTCGGGCTGTCATGGCTGGCCTCGCAAACTCTGCATGCTGGCCGATTTCACGGTACGCGGGAGAGCGCGGGGCTCAAAGGCGCGCCGCCGGCGTCGCGATGCACTCGTGTCGCGTCCTCGTCGATGCGGTCATGGTCTGGCGAGGGCGTGGGCACCTGTCGGTTCCGGTCGTGGTGCATCGGTGCCGGCCGGCCACAGGCAGGCCCGCCATCAGCTCAGGGGCACGGGACCCAGCTGCTGTGTTGTCGGTTCGTCTACGGGTCCGGTCCTGGCTGGTGCTCGGGGAGGGCAGGTCTGGCAGCCTGTGGCCATGTCTACGGTCCGAGTTTCATGAGCGAAGGGCCGTCGGGGCCGATCGAGCTGCGGTTGGAGTCGCTGGGACGGACGCTCGCGGCGCTCGATGCCGCCGTGCGCGGTCACGCGTCGCGTCTGGAGAGCCTGGAGCAGGCTGCCGGGCGGTTGGACGGATACAGCAGCGAGCAAGCGGGGGTGTTGGCTGAACTCCTCCCCCGCGTTGATCAGCTTGCCGCAGCGGTGGAGGTCCCCGGCGATGGTCTGGGTTCGAAGGCGGTGGAGTCGGCGCCGGTGGTGTGGGCGCTGCTCTCGGCCGAGGATGCCTGGACAGCATGGAATGCACTTTCCGGCTGGGTCGAGACGGTTGCTGTGCCCACGTTGGCCCCGACGGCGCGCCAGATCCCGCCGTGTTGGCCGATGCACGTCTGGGGCCGGGAGACGTTGTCGTGGTTGCATCAGACGCACGTGCAGGCCTACGGCGCACACGGGTCGGCGGCGCAGGCTGCGGAGTGGCACACGCGTTGGGTCGCCCAGGCCTACTCGGCGATCGATGCCCGGGGCGCGGCGCCGGGTGGGTACTGCGACACCGCTGGGCATCATTCGGAGCGGGTCGAGCGATCCGAGCCGCTGCGCACCGAGGACTGGAGTCCGTGGCTGGTTCGGGCGCGCGATTGCGATGTGGAGCGTCGCCGCGCAGAGCCCCCTGGTGGCGGGCGCTGACATCGTGTGCGTCGTCTCGACACCGCGCCTCGGCTCGCCGGTCCCGGGCGGTGTGGGCGGTCGCGTTCCTGGATGCCGATGCCCGGCGGGCGGGCTCGAAACAACGTGAACGTGGGTCAGTGCCGCTCAGAGACGTGCATCGTGTGGAGGTCCGCGACTACGCGGTTGAGGGCGTGGCGGGTTTCGGGACGTAGTTGGCCGATCGTGCGGATCAGTTCGTGGATCTCGGCTCGACGGATGATGAGGAGCAGCTCGTGCTCGTCGGGGGTGATCTCGCTGTGGGGGTCGTCGTGGAGGTAGGCGACGGAGACGCCGAAGAAGCGTGCGATGTCTTCCATCGTGGCTTTGGACGGGTTGGTGCCCCGGCCGAGGCGCAGTGCGTTGAGGTTGGCGCGCGAGACCGAGCCGCCGAGTGCTCGGATTCCGGCGACCATCTCCTCGAGTGTGTAGGGGCCCCGGTCACCGGGGTGCACCGTGTCGACGAGATGGTTGAGCTTGTCGGCCAGTGACCGCGGCGTCGGCTCGGTCTGATGCTCTCCCACCGTGCGGCCTCCTTCCTGACCCGTGGTGATCGATCCGGTGGATCGAAGCGTGGTGACGGTAACGGCAGTGGCCGGCACAGGGGCGGCGAGGGGGACGTCTCACCGAGAGGGTTCCTCTTCACGACGGCAGAGAGGCAACCTCGACCCACGCACCGGGTGCCACGACGAGGGGCTGACACAGCTGGTCCGGGGTTCTTCACCGCCCTGGCACGGGCGTGGCCGGAGGGTCGCTCCCGTGTCAGATGAGCGCACCGCATCACGGTGAGCGCCGCGGAGGTGGCCGGGCGGCCCTCTGGAGTCAAACAGGGCTCGTCGGGGTTGAGGACGTCGTCGTCGGACACGGCAATCTCGCACGGTGATTGCTCCGGACCGAGGTGGTCGGGGCAGATCCATGTTCTTCGGCGGTCAGCGAGTTGTCCGGTTCCCGAACAGCTCGCATCGGCAAGGCGGCGCGGGGACCCGTCCCCTAAGGTCGGTTTCGTGACTTCTTTTCCAGCGCGGGCCGGGTACGATCCGGACTTCCTCGGCGTGGCAGCGCCGATGCCGTCGCTGTCGGGCATTGAGACGGTGCAGTTGGACTACACCCATTTCACGACGTTGCACCGGCCGGATCGCCGTCTTGCTGCGGCGACCGCCGTCGCGATCGACGGTGCACGCCTGCGGGATCTGGAGCGCTCCGACGACTGGCGGCTCGACGACCGGCTTCCAGCCGCACAGCAGGCCGGCGAGGAGATCTACGCCGACAACGACCTGGACCGCGGGCATATGGTCCGGCGGGCCGACCCGGTGTGGGGCGAGGTGGATGAGGCCGAGCAGGCGAACTCCGACACCTTTCACTACACGAACGCCGCGCCGCAGGCGGCATCGTTCAATCAGGATCGCAAGTTGTGGCTCGGCTTAGAGGACTATCTGCTCGAAAACGCCGGCGATTATGACCGGAAGTTGATCGTGTTCACCGGGCCGGTGCTCGCCGACGACGATCCCGACTATCGGGGCACGCAGATTCTTCGATCTTTCTGGAAGATCGGGGGGTTCGTCACCGGTGGCAGGCTGGGCACGACCGGTTATCTACTCGATCAGAGCCCGCAGTTGGGCCAGCTACAGAGCGGGGAGGGGCCGCCGCCGCTCGGTCCGTTCCGCATGTTTCAGGTGCCGGTCGCGCGTATCGCCGAGCTGACTGGTCTCGATCTTGGCCCCGTGCTCTCGGCTGACCGGATGCCCGTGCCCGAGCCCGGCGTGGCTGCGCTCGCTGATCGCGGGGTGCGCCTGATCTCCTATGCCGTGATAGACGGGCTCTGAGCCCGCGGCCGCTGGCCCGGCGGCACAGGGCGACTCGGAGCGGTGGGGGCTTCTCAGCAGCTACTGCCCGCCACCGGGGTGGTTCGCGCGCTGTCGCGGCGCCCTATCGCGGAGGACGGGCGGTCCTGCTCACCGCGAGCTCCCGCGTCGGCCGGCCCGGCCCGGAACAGCTGCTGGTCGCGGTCACCCTTGCCGGGCAGATCCGGGCTCCCGGGAACCAGGACGGACGCCCGGGAGCGTAAACGTCATCCGACGTCGCGGCGCAGGAGGTCCTCGGGGATGTCGCGGCACAGCAACGGCAGCGTCGCCCCGCCACTGACGGCGACCACCGGACACGGGGGACCTGGTTGCAGGTCGAGGCCTTCACGCCTGGTAGGCCCCGGAGACCGGTATCGCCAGCACGTCACCGCGGGTGAGGTCCGCGGGGAGCCGCACAGCGTCGGCGAGAACGTCGGCGGACTCGCCGTGCCACCCCGCCACCTGCATCGGTTCGAGGTCGGCCCGGGTAGCGCGCCCCACGAGCCGCAGCGGGTGGCGGGCGCCGTAAAAGGCCGGTCGGGGGTCGTCGCTCATGCCGCCGTCGACCAGCACGATGCTGCGGCCGTCGCTGCGGCCCGGCAGAGCGCGACGCCGGCGCGCGCGACAGTCGCCCGGCCGGGTTCGACGAGCAGCTGTGGCTCGGCGATCCGTGGGCGGTGCACGCACCGGACACAGCGGGTCGGACGGCGCGGCCGAACGAGACCGGATCGATGACCGCTCTCCCTCGGCGTGGCCGGCGGCGTGGCCGCCGCCGCGGTCGAGCTGAGGCAGCGCGAGGCGGTGCTCGGCCCGGACGGCGGCGAGGAGCTCGACCATCCGGGTCGCGGCGGCCTCGTGGCGGCTGACGGAGCGGGCCTGGGAGCCGAGATGGCACTGCAGGCCGATCAGGCGCAGCTGCGGACGCGCGAGGATCCGGCCGACCGCGGCGAGGACCTCCCGATGGGGATGCCGAACCAGGAGTCCGCGGTGGCGGTCGTCAGGCCCGGGTGGGTGCGGGCCTCGACGCCGGGACGCACCCGCAGCAGCACCTTCTGTCTCACCGACGATGCGCCTGCCGTTATCCGGGACGGTTCGCCGTCGTGCCGCGATCAGCTCGGCGCAGAACTCATCGCAGGGAGATCCGTGTGTGGTCGGCGAGGCGTCGGTGTCGTCGATCCGGGTTGCGGGACAATTCATGTTATGACGGGTTCCGTGGCGACGGGCGCCTCCGAGCAGTGGCGAGGGTCTGTCGGAGGTAGCGCCCTGCAGATCGGGCGCCGCACCCGTGTAGTCGGGGCGACGGTCGTGGGGGCGTCCCTAGACGAGTCCGCTGGGTCGGACGGGGACCGGTTGCGGTCGCGGTGCTTGTCGCGGCCTGGTCCGAGTCTACGAGAGGGGCGGGGTCATGAGCGCTGAGGAGACGGGCGAGGAGATCGTCGTCTACCGCAGTGCCGATGGCTCCTCACAGGTCCAGCTGCGGGCGGTCGCGGGGACGGTCTGGATGTCGCAGGCGGAGATCGCTGATCTCTACGACACCTCAGTGTCGAACATCGCCCACATCATGCGGCGGATCCTCGATGACGGCGAGGTGACGGAGGCAACTATTGACTCGCAGTCAATAGTTCGTGCCGAGGGCGTCCGTCGTGTCCGACGCGACGTCAAGGTCTACAACCTCGACATGGTGCTCGCGGTGGGCTATCGGGTGTCGTCGCCGCGCGCGGTGCAGTTCCGCCAGTGGGCCACGACCACGCTGCGCGAGTACCTGATCAAGGGCTTCGCGCTCGACGATCGCCGGCTGCGGCAGCCGGGCTTAGACTACTTCGATGAGCTGCTCGAGCGCATCCGGGACATCCGAGCCTCGGAGCAACGCTTCTATCAAAAGGTCCGCGAGCTGTTCGCGATCAGCAGTGCCGACTACGACAGGGAGTCCGGTACTGCGCGAGCGTTCTTCGCCACCATCCAGAACAAGCTCATCTATGCGATTACTCAGCATACCGCCGCAGAGTTGGTGACGATGCGCTGCGATGCCGACGCCCCGAACCTGGGGCTGACCTCGTTCTCGGGGGGCCGGGTCGGCAAGGCTGATGTGACGGTGGCCAAGAACTATCTCAGCGAGCAGGAGGTATCTGATCTCAACTTGCTGACCACCCGGTTCCTGGACTTCGCCGAGGACCGGGCGCGTCGGCGCCAGTCGATTCTGATGTCGGAGTGGGTGAGCCAGACCGACCGGTTCATCGACTTCGACGAGCGTCCACTGTTGCGCGATGCTGGATCGGTGTCGGCGGCCGAGGCGAAGGCGGTGGCCGACGATCGCTACGCACGTTTTGACTCCCGCCGTCGGGCTGACGAGGCGCGGCGCGCGGAGCTCGAGGAGGCTGAGGATCTGCGGGCGCTGGCCGAGATCGAGAAGCGACGGGATGGCCCCGACCGCGGGTGACCAGGCACGTCCTTGACGTTCGCCGGCAACATCATCGAGACCGGCAGTCAGTCCTACCGGCTTGCCCACGCCCGGGCGAGTCGACAATCCGCGTGAAGGTTGTCATCGCCCGGCCGAGAGGTGGTCTCGGGTCGAGAGCGTTGATAGGTTTGTCCTGTGAGTTCTGCGGGCCGTCCGAGCTGATGTCCGGCGGGGAGGGTGCTTCCACCCAGTCCCCGCCACCGAGTCGGAGCAGCGCGGCGCTGGTCGTGCTATCGGTTGCTCAGTTCACCGCCGCCCTTGAGTTCTCGATCGTCTTCGTCGCGTTGCCGAGCATCGACCGGGACCTGCAGATGGGCACGGTCCTCGCGCAGTGGGTCGCCAGCGCCTACGCGGTGATGCTCGCGAGCTGGCTGATTGTCGCCGGCCGGCTCGCAGACCGATTCGGCGCGGCCCGGTTGTTCGTCCACGCGATGGCGCTGTTCGGTCTGACCAGCGCCGTCGCCGCCGCGGCTCCCACCGCTGAGGTCCTGCTCGCCGCACGCGCAGGACAAGGACTCGCCGCGGCGCTGCTCCAACCAGCAGCACTGGGTCTGCTGCAGGCACGGTTCATCGCTCCCGTCGACCGGAGAAGGGCGTTCGGGATCTGGAGCGCTGCAGGAGCCCTCGGACTGGCACTGGGCGCCCTGATCGGTGGGCTGTTGACAGTGCTGTCCTGGCGGCTGACATTCGCCATCAACATCCCGCTCGTCGTCGCCTGCGCGATCGGCGCGATCGTCTGGCTCCGCCACGCCGAGCACCCGAAGCCTGAAAGACCGATCCCGCTGCGCGCCGCGAGTCTGGCAACCGGCACCGTCCTTGCGCTGACCATCGGCTTGACCGCGGCCGCCGACAGGGGCTGGTCGAGCCCCGAGACCCTCCTCGGGCTCGCGCTCGCGGTGGTGCTGGCCCTCGGGGTCCTCACTCACGAGCGCCGCGCCGCGCACGTTCTCATCGACCGGGGCCTACGGCGGGCGCCGAGCCTGCGACTCGGCGCTCTCGCCACCGCGCTCTACATGGCCAGCATGGGCTCGACCTACTACCTGCTCACCGTGCTGTTCCAGTTGGTCGCGGCCCGAGACCCCATCGCCACCGGGCTCGCGTTCCTCCCGCTCACCATCAGCGTCGCGTTCGGCGGTCCACTCGCTCAACAAGCGATGAAGCTCAGATCAGACACCGCCGTACTGGCTGCAGGTTTCGCTCTCGGAGCTGTCGGCCTGGTCGGGCTCGCCATCACCACGACCAGCTCGCTCGCGGTGATGACGCCGGCGCTGGTCCTGACCGGGCTCGGCAACGGCGCCGTGTTCACCACCATGTTCGTGATCGGCACCCGCGACACCCCAGCCGACCACCGAAGCAGCGCCGGCGCCCTGCTGACCACCACCCAGTACGTCTCCAGCGCCGTCGCTCTGGGCTGCCTCGTCCTCGTTCTCGGGGCGCAGCCAACCAGCGCAAGCACTGCCACCGCGCTTGCACTCACCGCGGCACTCGCCGCGCTCGGCGGCGGGATCGCCCTCGCCAGCCCCCACATCATCCGCGCAGAACACCCGCCCGGGGCCACCGCAGAAGACGACAACCGGGGCCAGAAGACTTGACGACACTCAGCTGGTCGGCCACCGCGGATTCCGGGCGGCATCTGGAGACGTGACGCAGCTGCTCAGCGCCGTGGCATCGGCGGGATGTGACACGGCCACGACCTGATCGGTCGGGTGCTCTGGCCCTCGGCGCAGGAGACGTGATGGCCGCATCGGACAGTGTGAACGATGTGGTGGTGGGCCTGCTTCGGCGACCAGCTCGCCAAGGCGGGTCCGGACCGGCTCCGAGCGATGATCCAAGCCCGCCGAGGCGTTGGTGTCCACTGATGCCGCCGCGGCGTGCGGACTGGGTGGCGAGAACCCCGTGCCCGAAACCGATCCAGCTGCGCTCGGATGTATCGGGCCCGAGAGAACCTTTCACTGGTCAGTGCGCAGCGCTGCGGTGAGCGCCGCGAGATCGTCGGGATGCAGGCGCCGGCGCGGCCCGCTGTCGGCTGTGGCGTGCAGGTGCCGGAGTTCGGCGAGCCCGTCGTCGCGTTCCCGGCGGGCCTGCTCCAGCTGGTCGGCCAGGCTGCGGGTCTCGTCGCGGGCGCGGTCGGCGGCGGCCGCGGTCGCGGTGTACTGGTCGCGTAGCTGCTCGGCGGTGGTGCGGGCCTCGTGGAGCACCTCCTGCTGCGCGACGAGCCGGGTCCGCTGCTCGGCCGCGGTGTCGGCGAGCCGGTCCCGCTCGGCCCGAAGCCCGTCGTGGTCGGTGCGCAGTGCCGCGAGCCCTTCGGTGGCCTGGTCACGAGCGCGTTCGGCGCCGGCGATCTGTCGCCGTGCCGCGTCGCGGTCATGTTCGGCGGTGCGCGCGGCCAGGACGGCTGCCTCCCGGTCGCGGTCGGCGGCCGCGGCCCGCTCCCCCGCCTCTCGGGCGTCGTCCACGGCGCGGTCGCGGGCGGCGGTGGCGTCGCCGGCCTGCTGACGGGCGGCACCGAGTGCCTCGGTGGCCTCGAGAGCCGCGGCCGCGGCCTCCTCGGCGCGGGTGACCGCCTCGGTCCGTTCGCGACGGGCCTCGGCGGCGGAGGCGTCGGCGTCACGGGCCCGGACCAGCGCGGCGCCGCGGGCCCGCTCGGCGTCCTGGCGGGCAGCGTCGGCCTCGGCCGCCTTCGTGCGGGCCTGCTCGGTGGCGGCCAGGGCGTCACGTTCGACCTCGTCGAGCCGCTCCCCCACCCCGGCCAGCGCGCCGGCCAACTCGGCGACCGGGCCGGCGACGGCGGCAACGTGCTCGCGCAGCCGGTCGGCGTCGAGCGCAAACGCGCCCGACCCGGTCTCGAGCCCGAGGGTGCCCAACGCGTCGCGTTCGGCGCGGGCCATCTGCGCACACGAGCGCCTGCCCTCCCAGCGGGTGTCACGGCAGAACGACCGGGGACGTCCGCCCTGGGGGCCGGGAGACGGGAGCTCAGCGCGGCATCGGCTGTATCCGCAGCGTACAGCGGTGTCGGTCACACTCGACAGGCTATCTGTTCAGTTTTCATAACTCGAAACTAGGTTCCTTGTACGTTCAGGGCGATCTACACACCAACGGAATTCTTGTTTCGTTGGTGTATGGCACGCGCCAGCACGCGGACGCCCCGCCCCCTCTGCGCCCGCAAGCTGGGCGCAGCAGACGCCGCAGCCCCGGCTCCGAAACGACGGCGGAAGTGGCCCTTCATCGTCGGCGGCGCAGTCGTGCTGATCGTCGCCGCCGCAGCAGCGGGCACCAACGATGGACGCACAGAGTCTCCGACCGCAGCGACTCCGACCTTTGCGCCAGCCGTCGTCCCGCCCACCTCAGTCGCCGCACCGCCCCCGGCGCCAGTGCCCAACACGGCATCCGCCCCGGAAACGTTCTCTGCGGCCCCGCCGGAGCCGACCACACCGGCCCTGTCGGTGAGCCGCCAGAACGCGGTCGAGTCGGCCGAGAGCTACCTCGACTACAGCGCGTTCTCCCGCAAGGGCTTGATCGACCAGCTCGAGTACGAGGAATTCTCCACTGCCGACGCAACGTACGCCGTTGACCACGTGACCGTCGACTGGAACGAGCAAGCCGCGAAGTCCGCGAAGAGCTACATGGACTACAGCTCGTTCTCCCGCGGAAGCCTCATCGACCAACTGGAGTTCGAAGGCTTCACGGCTGCGCAGGCCAAGCACGGCGCGGACTCGGTCGGGCTCTGACCCACTGCGGCCCGGGCGCAGGCAGGCTGCGCACCCTGCGCGACGTCGTCACGCACCTACGGGCGCATACAAGTCGAGCCCCCACTACCCGTCTTGGGCGGTGGGGGCTCGTCTGTTGCGCGGCTCCGCTCCCGGCTATAACCCCACGCCGGGGGATCGGCTACCCCCTCGACGCATACCAGCGGCCGATGAAGCGGAACTGCTGCCCGCCGGCGACCACGCAGTAGCCACCGGGAGATCGATGGGATGGCACGGCCGACCATTCCGGAGCTCTGCGTGCCCGGTGAGGGCGCTGCAGTAGGAGATGTACTGCCGCTGGGAAAATACCGACCACCCGAAACGCTGGTGATCCAACCTGTGACCTGCTGATTCACTGGTCGAGGCGGGTCGTCGTTGGGCGTCGCGGGTCGAGCTGGTTTGTACCCAATTTGTACCGGCTGCTGCACCACTTGGCGACCAGGCTCGTCAGCGCGCTCCACGCGCACCACCACCACGACGGGCTGAGCCTGGCGTTCACCACGTGGCCCGATCACTCTGAGAACACGTAAGGCATCACCGGTGCAACGGACAGTCTGGTCTCGGCGCGACCTCTAAGGACGGCCCGTCGACCCATGATGGGACCGACGCGACATCGGACCGCGTCAGCAGTCACTCGGCGAAGACCAGTCTTACCCGCCGCAAACCGAGGCGACCGGGTTCTTCACACACGTGTTGTACTCCGCAGATCCAGGCGCGTACCCACCACCGACCGGGGCAAGGCCGTCAGCGATCCGCTGCCGCTGCGTGGCTTCACTGGGAGGGCCGGGGTTTCCTGACCACGCCTGCTGCTGGGCGTACTCCCGCTGAGCCCGCTCCTTGGCAGCGATCAGCTCGGGGCAATCCTTGTTCACGATCAGGTTGCCGACAAGCCGGGCTGCAGCGTGCGGCTCGCACGTGAGGGCCAGCCCACCAGTCGATGCCTGCGACTCCTCCGCGCCCCTCACTTTCCGGGCCTGATCCGCTGCCGCCTGCCTGGCGTCCTCAACTACCTTCACCGCCCGGACCGCATCCACGACCGCCTCTGCAGCCACGCCGCGTTCGGCCGGCACCATCGACACCGCGCTCCCCGAGACCGGAGCCTGGGCGATGACACTCTCGGCAGTGGCCGGGATAGGGGTGACGGTCGCCGCAATCACCGTGCCGGCGACGACGGAGACACCGACGACGAGACCGGCCAGGGTGCGGATGATCGTGTTCATGGGCTGCCTCGTGTGCGTAGCGGGATCCGGGCTCAGAGCTGGTGGCTCTCACCCGGTCCATCGACCCGCCAGATGCCACGTTATCCACCTCTGACCAGGCTCAACAGTTCTGATGAGACGGTCCCGAAGAGTTCGCCGAAACCCGAAATCCGCGGATTAAAAGGACTCGCGACGCCGTCGATCAGAGCCTTTACCTGCACCGAGGGTCACGCCACCGGTCGCATGAGGCCTCGGGCCTCTCACTGCTATACGTCGTTTCGCACCACACCTGATTCCATAGACCGAGTCGAACTCAAGGCCGCCGGTCCTTATGTACGATGACTCTCAACTTCGGAAGCTGCTCGACCGGGATCGGGGCCAGATCGTCGCCAGCCGAAGGATGCGCGTTCATCAGCGCGTCGGCCTCCGCGGACAGTGGATCTTGGCGGGATCGCGAAAGTGCACGCCACCGGCGTGATGCTGGAATCCAAACGCCGACCACCGGCTGCCAGCTGAGCGGTGGACGGGTGCGGCCCTCAGCCGTCGACGTCCTCCGAAGGGTCCGGCCGCTGCGAGACGGCGGCGCGCGCGGCGCGCAGGATCTGTTGGCAACCCGTGCACCGGCAGAGGTTCCCGGACAGGGACGACCGGACGGCGTCCTCCGACGGCGCCGGATCGTGCCGGAGGAGCGCGTGCAGGCACATGATCGGACCGGCGATGCAGTAGCCGCACTGGAACCCGTCCTCGTCCCGGAAGGCCCGCTGGACCGGGTCGAGCGCTGCGTCGCCCGGGGCCAGCCCCTGGATTGTGCGGACCGCGCTCCGGTCGGCCCGCCAGGCCGGCACGACGCAGGACTTGTACGCCCGGTCGTCGACGAGGACGGTGCAGGCCCCGCAGTCGCCGTTGGCGCACCCGATGTGGGTGCCGGTCCGGCCGGTCCGGCGCAGCATCTGCGCGAGGGACTCGGTCGGGTCGGCGAGCGGGACCGCGAGCACCTCACCGTCGACCGTCAGCTCCACCGAGCGGCACGTGGTCACGTCGCGTCCTCCTCGTCCTGCCACGCGGCGGCCAGCGCCCGCTGCACCGCGACCGGCGCGACACGCCGCCGGTAACGGGCGTCGGCCAGCTCGTCGGCCCACCAGCGGACGTCGCCGGTGGCACACGCGTCCTCGATGCGGTCCGCGAGGACCCCGCGGTCGGGTGGCAGGCCCGGATCGAGCTCGAGGACGACGGGGCGCTCCACGGCGGCCCCGACCGCCACGACGACCGAGTCGTCGGGCCGTCGCAGGACGGCCGCCGTGGCGAGCGGCCAGCTGCTCTCGGACCGCTTGATCTTGCAGTATCCGAACCGGTGCCCCGCGGCGTCGGGAACGGTGATCGCCAGCAACGCCGCGCCGGTGGCGGCCGCCGTCCGGAAGGGACCGGTGAAGAAGTCCGCGGCCGGCACCTCCCGGGTCCCGGTCACGTCCGCCAGGTGCATCGTCGCGCCGGCCGCGACGAGCCCCGCCAGCATGTCCGACGCCGGGTTCGCGAAACACGCCGCCCCGGCGAGGGTGCCCTGGTTACGGATCTGGGGCCCGCCGGTGATGCCGCGGGAGATCCGGACGAGCAGCGGCGGGGCGGCCGGATGGTCGAGCATCGAGGTGTAGGTGGCGAGCGGCCCGATCGTGGCGGTGCCCCGCTCGTCCACCGTGACGGTCGCCGACCGGGGCAACCTGTCGAGAGCGAGAAGCACGTCCGGCCGCCGGGTCCGGTTCGCCAGCCGGGGCATCAGCATGGTCCCCCCGGCCACGATTGCCGGGTCCGCCGCGTCGGCGAGCCCGTCGACGAGCTCGTCAACGGTGCCGGGGAGGTGCAGCACCGGGATCACGGGCCCACCCCGGAGGGGCCGGCCGCGGCGGGTGCCGGGTCGGTGGACGCGTCGACGAGCTCGAGTACCCGGGGCGGGGTCATCGGGGTGACGACCGGTTGCCGGTGGTCGCTGCGCGTCGCGTCGCGGACGGCCGACACCACGGCGGCGGTGACACCACCGATGCCCGACTCTCCCGCGCCCTTGGTCCCGAGCAGGGTGAACGGGGACGGGGACTCGATGTGGTCGAGCTCGATGTCCGGCATGTCCGCGAGGCGGGGAAGCATGTAGTGCTTGAAGCCGAGGCTGAGCGGGTGCCCGGTCGGGGAGTAGAGCTCCTCCTCCGTGAGCGCGATGCCGATGCCCATGGCCACGGCGCCGTTGATCTGGGCGTCGACCATCCTGGGGTTGATCACTGTTCCGCAGTCGTGCACGGCCCGCACCCGCAGCACCGAGACGTTCCCGGTCTCGATGTCCACGGCCACCTCGGCGATGTAGACGCCGTAGGAGTAGGTCGGGTACTGCTGCACGCGCCCGGTGGGGTCCGGAACGGACTGCAGGTTGCCGGGCATGTAGGTGGCGGTCGCCTCGAGCTGCTCGGAGTCGAGTCCGGGACGGCTGGACCCGAAGGCGCGGACCTGCTGTGCGAGCGCGGCCACGGAGACGCCGTGCCCCTCGGCGCGGTACGAGCCGTCGCCGACCTCGACCTTCTCCGGCGCGACCCCGAACCGGGTCGCCGCCGCACGGACGAGGACGCCGCGCAGCCGGTCGGCGGCCTGCCACGCCGCGCTGCCACCGGCGAGGACGGCTCGGCTGGAGAAGCTGCCTCCCCCGTAGGGGGTGCGGTCGGTGTCGCCCTGGACGACGCGGACGCCGGCGACGTCGATGCCGATGCGCTCGGCGACGAGCTGGGCGATCGCCGTCTCGCTGCCCGTGCCGGGGCTGGTCACGCCGGTCAGGACGGTGGCGCCGCCACTGGTGTCGAGGCGGATCGTCGCGGTCTCCGATCCGCGGGACATGCCGCCCGCGGGGTCGCGGCCCTCCGGGGTCAGCTCGAAGGCGAGGCCCGTTCCGGTCCGCACGTGCGGGCCGACCGGTCCTCGCCGGTCCCCGCGGCCTGCCATGCGCAGCGCCATGTCCAGTACGCGGTGGTAGTCGCCCGAGTCGATGGTCATCGTGGCCGTCCGGTGCGGGAGCTGCTCCCGGTACAGGAGGTTCCGGCGGCGCACGTCGACGGGGCCGACACCCAGCTCCCGGGCGACGGCGTCCGCGGCCGACTCCAGGACCAGGGTCGTGATCTCCTTCCCGAAGCCGCGTGCACCGTTCCACGGTCCCTTGTTCGTGAGCACCGCCCGCCAGCGGACCCGGTAGGCGGCCAGGTCGTAGCCCCCGGGGAAGGACGCCGCGGCGACGCCCGGCATGCCGATCCCCGGCGTCGCGGCGAGGGCGCCAACGTCGGCCTCCAGGGTGACCTCCAGGCCGAGGAGGCGCGCGTCGCGGTCGAACCCGACCCGGTACCGGGCGCGGTACTCGCGGGCGCCGACGAGCAGCGACTCGGCCCGGGACTCGACCCACCGGACCGGCCGGCCCAGCAGGCGCGCCAGCGCGCACACGACCGGCTCCTCCGGCATGCCGATGAACTTGAACCCGAACCCGCCACCGAGCGGGGGAGCGACCACCCGGATGTCACCCTCGGCCAGACCGAGCATCCGGGCCAGGTTCGCGCGGAACGCGTGCGGGTTCTGCAACGCGGCGCGCACCAGCAGCCTGCGCTCGCCGGTGTCCCACCGCGCGATGCACCCGCGCGTCTCGAGCGGCACCGCGCTGCCCCGCCCCATGTGCACCTCCCCCGTCACCGTGTGCGGCGCTCGCGCGAGGGCCTCCTCCACCCGGCCCTCCTCCACGACGCCGTCGAGGAGCGTGTTCGTGGGGAGCTGCGGACGGATCCGGGGGGCGTCCGCCCGGGACGCCTGGTCGATGTCGAGCACGACGGGCAGCGGACGGTACGACACCTGTACGAGGTCGGCCGCCGTCCCGGCGACCCGTTCGGAGTCCGCGACCACGACGGCCACGGGGTCCCCGACGAAGCGGACCCGATCCGCGGTGAGACACGGGACGGTGACCGGTCCCACGGCGCCGGTACCGGCCCCGTCCGGGAGCGCGACCAGGTCCCCGACGAGCGTGGCGGTCTCGGCCCCGGTCAGGACCGCGTGCACGCCGGGAACCCGGGCCGCGGACGCGGTGTCGACGTGCTCGATCTCGGCGTGCGCGACGGTGCTCCGGACGAAGACGGCGTGCAGGCACTCCGCGGGCGGCTCGTCGTCGAGGTAGCGGATCTCGCCGCGGACGAACCGCTCGCCGTCGATACGGGGCGCCGGGCCGCGACCGTGGTCACGGGCGCCGACTGGACCGGGCGTGCCGTCCATGGGCCGTCCTCCTGTCCTCGTCGCGGAGGCGTGCTCTCGTCAATGAGCGTCTACTCACCGGGCGAAGTATCGGGTTGAACCGGCTGGGCGTCAACTAGGCGCAGCTCAACGCCTCGAACAAGGATTCGTTGACGCCGTCGATTCGAGGGTGCTACAACCTCACCACAACTTGGTGAGTGAGCACTCATTCCTCACCTCGAGCAATGAGGGGGCCGACCGGTGTCGATACGGGAGCGCATTCTCGATGCAACGGCGCGCATCATTCGCGAGGACGGCATCGCGGCAGTCAGGACGAAGCGGATCGCCGCGCTGGCCGACTGCTCCGAGGGGTCGATCTTCAAGCACTTCGAGGACAAGGGTGCATTGCTCGCCGCGGTGCTGACCTACGGGCTGCCCGAGGGGCACGCGCTCGTCGAAGCCGGCGCCCGGGCGCGCGATGCGTTCGACCTCCGCGCGGGGCTGGTCGTCCTCACCGACGCGACCCGCGACTACTACCGCGCGAGCCTGCCGATGTCGGGGTCCGCCCTGTCCGACCGCGGGCTGTTCGAACGCTATGCGAGCGCACACCGCAAGGCGGGGACCGGTCCGCACCTGGTCTGGGAGCGGATCGCCGCCTACCTCGCGGTGCAGCAGGACCGCGGGACCGTGACCAGGGACGTCGACGTCCGGATGGAGGCGATGACGCTGGCGGGCGCCTGCCAGTACGCGGCGTGGGTCGAGATGATCAGCGGTCTCGACGCCGTGCCGTACGGCCGCGACTTCATCGCACGCCTGGTGGACAGCCGGATCGCCGCGCTGTCACCCAGCGATCTCGACATCGGCACCTGACCGCCGATCACCGCACGCCCCGGGGCCGATCGGCCCCGGTGGCTCGTCGCCGCCGGCCTACACAGGAGAAGGAAGGCTCACATGTCCACGTATCGCAGGGGACTCGCGTCCCTCGGGTCGGACTGCTACGCCTGGATGCAGCCGGACGGCGGCTGGGGGCTGAGCAACGCCGGGCTGGTCGTCGGCTCGGGGACGAGCCTGCTGGTCGACACGCTGTTCGACCTGCACCTGGCCCGGGAGATGCTCGGCGACGTGGCCCGGGTGATCGACCGGAGCCCGATCGAGACCGTGGTCAACACGCACTCCGACGGTGACCACGTCTTCGGCAACGAGCTCCTGGCCGCGCGCGGTGCCGAGATCATCGCGTCGGCGGCCGCCGCCGAGCGCATGACGCAGGAGGCCGTCGACTCCGTCGTCGCGATCCTGCGTTCGCCGGGCCGGGAGGGGGACTTCGTCCGGCACATCTTCGGCCGGTTCCGGCTCGACGAGGTGACGGTGACCCCGCCGCACCGCACCTTCGAGGGCGGCCTCACTCTCGACGTGGGCGGACGCGAGGTACGGCTGATCGAGGTCGGGCCGGCCCACACCCAGGGCGACGCCCTCGTGCACGTCCCGGACGCCCGCACGCTCTACACCGGCGACATCCTGTTCTCCGGCGGAACGCCCGTGGTGTGGGCGGGGCCCGTCGAACGGTGGATCTCAGCGCTCGACCTCGTCCTGGACATGGACGTCGACATTATCGTCCCCGGGCACGGCCCGCTGGCCGGCAAGGACGCGGTCCGGGCCTCGCGGGACTACCTCGTCCACGTCGAGGCGGAGGCACGGAAGCGGTTCGAGGACGGCCTGGGCGTGGACGAGGCGATCGCCTCGATCGACCTGGGCCACTGGGCCGACCTGCCGGAGAACGGCAGGCTCGCCCAGAACGTCATCAACGTCTACCGCCACCTCGATCCCGCCATCCCGCCGTTCGACCGCCTCGCCGTGCTGAACCGCATGGGGCGCTTCGAGGGCTTCGGGCTCGCGGACCGGGCCGTCTGATGCACGTCGTCACCTTCGTGCCCCCGGGCGGCGACGAGCGCAGCGGCGTGATCGACGGCGGTACGGTCGTCGAGCTCGCCCCCGGCGACACCGTGCTGGACCTGCTCGACCGCGGCGAGCTCGTGACCGCGTGCCGCGACGCGCTCGACGGGCCGGGCCGCACCCACGCCCTGGACGAGGTCGAGCTCCTCGCCCCGCTGCGGCCGCGTTCGGTGCGGGACTGCTCGGCGTTCCACCAGCACCTGCGCAACTGCGGCGGCGACGCGAGCACCGTGCTCGACGCCCGCCACTCCGACTTCCCGGCCTTCTACTTCAGCAACCCCGCCGCCGTGATCGGCCCGGCCGACCCGGTACCGGTGGCCCCTGGGAGCTCGATGTTCGACTTCGAGCTCGAGGTGTGCGCGGTGATCGGCACGAGCGGCCGCAACATCGCCCCCGAGGACGCCGGGAACCACATCGCCGGCTACACGATCATGATCGACTGGAGCGCCCGCGACCTCCAGCTGCGTGAACGGCCGCTCGGCCTGGGCCCCACGAAGGGCAAGGACACCGCGACCACCCTGGGCCCGGCGCTCGTGACCCGGGACGCGCTGGAGCCGTTCCGCAGCGGCAAGGGCTTCGCACTCGGCATGGTCGCCGAGCTCAACGGCGAGCAGGTCACGGCCGGCCGCTGGGACGCGGTGGACTGGGACTTCGCCGACATCATCGCCTACGCCTCGCGCGGTACCCGGGTGCGCGCCGGTGACGTCATCGGGTCCGGAACGGTCCCGGAGGGGTGCCTCTACGAGCACTACAAGCTCGGCTCCGACCGGTTCCGCGGCTGGCTCCGGCCGGGCGACGAGGTCCGGTTCCGGGTGGAGCGGATCGGCGAGATCACCCAGACGGTGCGCGCCGCGGACCCGCTGCACCCGCTGAGCTCGGGGTACTGATGGGCGCCCCCGGAACCCGTCCGTCCGCTCCGGACCTCGAGGTCGCGATCGTCGGCCACGTCGGCTGGATCCGGCTGAACCGGCTGGCCCGCAAGAACGCGTTTACCATCCCGATGCTGCACACCTGGGCCGAGGCCTACCGCCTCTTCCAGCGCGACGACGAGATCCGCGTCGTCGTCCTCACCGGCCGGGGGGACGCCTTCTGCGCCGGCGCCGACCTCGACGTCCTCGACGTCCTCGGCGACCGCGAGCCGCTCGCCGACCGACGGCTGATGACCGACGACGTGCACCAGGTCGCGCTCGCCGCCGAGCAGCTCACCAAACCGCTGATCGCGGGCGTGAACGGTGTCGCGGTGGGCGCGGGACTCGACATGGCGCTGATGTGCGACTACCGCATCGCCGTCGACGAGGCCCGGATGAGTGAGGGGTACGTCCGCGTCGGGCTCGTCCCGGGCGACGGCGGCTGTTACTACCTCCCCAGGATCGTCGGACGGTCCCGGGCCCTGCGGCTGCTCTGGACCGGCGAGTTCGTCGGCGCCGAGCAGGGGCTGCGGTGGGGGCTGGTCGACGAGGTCTGTCCCCGGAACCGTCTCGAGGACCGGCTCACGACCTTCGCCGCCGAGCTGGCCGCCCAGCCACCCGTCGCCGTGCAGCTGATCAAGAGCGCAGTCCGGCACGGCGAGCACCACGACCTGCGCAGCTCACTCGATCTCATCGCCTCGCACCAGGCTGTCGCGCGTTCCACCCGCGACTCGGCCGAGGCGATGGCGGCGTTCCGTGACGGACGGCCTCCCGTCTTCACCGGAACCTGACCGCCGAGGCGACCACGCCTCCCTCGCACCACCCACGCATGTCCGACCATAGGTCAAAGGAGAACCATGGGACCGGTCATCAACGCGGGCACGTCGGGCACTCCCGAACGTCCCGAGCGAACCCCGGAGACTGCCGACGCGGCGACCTTCGCCGCGAGAACCGAACGGCTGCCCCGCCTGACGAGGACCCACATCGGCTGGATCGTCCTGCTCGGTGTGCTGTTCCTGTGCGACATCGCCGACATCAACTCGCTGTCCTACGCCATGCCCGCGATCCGCGCGGAGTGGGGTCTGTCGGCCACCCAGGTCGGAGCGCTGACATCCTACACCTTCCTGGGCATGCTGATCGGCGCCATCGCCGGGGGCCGCCTAGCCGACCGCATCGGCCGCCGGCCGGTCCTGATCGGAGCGACCTTCTTCTACGCCGTCGCCTCGATCGCCTGCGCCCTCGCCCCGGACGTCACGACCCTCTCGGTGCTCCGGTTCCTCACCGGTCTCGGCCTCCAGGCCGTGACCGGCGTGCTGATCATCTACGTCGCCGAGATGTTCCCCGGCCGGCTCCGCGGCCGCCTGCAGTCGCTCATGCTCGCGATCGGCCTGCTCGGCCTGCCGATCATGGCCGGAGCCGCACGGCTGATCGTGCCGCTGGGCCCGGACGCGTGGCGATGGGTCTTCGTGATCGGCGGCTTCGGCATCGTTCCCGCCATCGTGGCGATCTTCGTCCTGCCCGAGTCCGTGCGCTGGCAGGAGGTCCACGGCCGGGTCGACGCGGCGACCGAGAAGCTCGTCACGGAGCTCGAGCGGCAGGGCACCGCCGCGGCCGGGGGCCCGTTGCCCGCTCCGGTCGAGCGCGCCCCCGAGCCCACACGGGGGCTGGCCGACCTGCGCGGCTCGCGGTACCTCCCCCGGGTCGTGGTCATCTCGGTGACGCTCGCGCTGGGCAACCTGGGGTACTACGGCTTCAGCACCTGGGTGCCGACCCTGCTCGTCCAGAACGGCTACACCACCGAGCAGGCGCTGACGGTCACCACCATCCTCGCGATCTCGCCCTTCATCGGCGCGCTCGCCGCGCTGCCGATCACCGACAGGTGGGAACGCAAGCACGTGTCCCTCGTGCTGTGCACGTTGATCGCCGCGGCGATGGTCACGTTCAGCCTGACCACCAGCCCGGTCGTCCTCGTGGCCGCCGGCTTCTTCGTCACGCTGCTCCTGCAGACCAACGTCGCCGTCCAGTACGCCTACCTCGCCGAGATCTTCCCGACGAGCCTGCGCGGGCTGGGGGCCGGCATCGCCAACGGCGTCGGGCGCCTCTCGGTCGTGCTCGGCAGCTTCCTAATCGCCGCCATCTCCACCGGTCTCGGGTTCACGGCGGTGTTCGTGACGACGGGCCTCGCCCTCCTGCTCGGCGGGCTGAACATCGCCCTCTTCGGCGTGCGGACCCGGAACCGGTCCCTCGACGAGATCGCCGGCTCCGAGCAGGACCGGCCCCCCTCGACGACCTGATCCGTCGCCACCGCCCGCAGCCGGACGACCCTCACCCCGACCAGGAGCGCGATCCCATGTACATCACTCTCCGATTCCGCGAAGGACCGCAGTGGGCGGAGGACCTCGGCCGCCGGCTCCGGGAGTTCGCCGACCTCCACCGCCCCGAGCTCGAGAAGGCCGGTGCGGAGGGCCGGTTCCCCCGGGACGTCTACCGGGCGATGGGCGACCAGGGGTGGATCGGTCCCACGGCACCCCCCTCCGACGGCGGGCTCGGTGGTGGCATCGCCGAGTACTGCTTCGTCTGCGAGGAGGTCGCACGCCACGGCCTGGTGTCCCCGCAGATCGCCATCCAGGGCCAGCAGTGGCTCCTCGCGTTCGGCACCGCGCAACAACGGGCCCGCTATCTCGGCGGCATCGCCCGGGGCCGGATCGTCTTCTCCGAGTCGATCTCCGAGCCCGGGGCGGCGTCCTCGCTGAAGGCGATCCAGACCAGGGCCCGCCGGGACGGCGACGACTGGATCCTCACCGGCCGGAAGACGCACGTGAACCTCGGGCACCAGAGCGACGTCACCCTGGTCTACGCCACGACCGACCTCGGGCTGACCGCCTTCCTGGTCGACACTGACCTGCCCGGCGTCAGCAGCACCCAGACGAACCCGATCGGGCTCCGGATGCTCCCGACCGCCGACATGGCGTTCGACGACGTCCGGGTCCCGGGTTCGGCCGTGCTCGGGAAGGTCGGCGCGGGCCTGGAGACCTTCCTGACCACCTTCAACGTGAGCCGGCTCGGCAACGCCTCGGAGCTGATCGGCTACGGCAGGCGCGCACTGGCGCAGGCCGTCACCTACGCCCAGGGCCGCGACGTCGGTGACCGGAAGGTCGCGGACTTCCAGGGCATCCAGTGGACGGTCGCCAATGCCTACGCCCAGCTGTACACGAGCTCGCTGGCCCGCGACCACGCCGCCGACCTCGCCGACTCCGGTAGGGACACCGCCCTCGCGACCAGCATCGCCAAGATGGTCGCCGTCGACGCCGCCGAACGGGCCACGTCCGATGCGTTCGCCCTGGTGGGCTCGCATGGCTGCTACACCGACACGGACTACGGCCAGCTGATGCAGGACGTCAAAGTCTACCGCATCGGCGGTGGATCGGTCGAGGTCATGCGCAACTACATCGCCCGGCGCATCCTGCGCTCGGGATCCCTCGAGGGGATGGTCTGACCCCCATGACCGCAGAGAACGTCGCAGGCCTGCTGCGGGCACGCCGTGCCGACTCTGGGACGGCGCGGCTCGGCCTCGCCGAAGAGCCGATGACCGTCGCTCAGGCCGTCGACCGGGCGGCCGGGCTCGCACGCAAGCTTCTCGCCGACGGCCTGACACCGGGCGAGCCCGTCGCCCTGGTCGGAGGCAACTCGAACAGATGGATCGCCGGCTGGATGGCGTGCCAGCTCGCCGGTCTCCCGACTGCGTTGATCAACCCTGCGTTCCCCGACGAGCTGATCGGCGAGGTGCTCCACCCCCTGGCCCCCCGGGCGGTCCTGACGACCGATCCGCGGCCGGTCCCGCCGTCGATCACGGAACGCTGGCTTCTGGTCGAGGAGACGGAGCCGCCGGGGAGCGGCGGGGAGTCCCCTGGCGTCGACGACCTCCCGGGTCTGCGGGCAGCTCCCTCCGATACCAGCGCCTACATGCTGACCTCGGGGACGAGTGGGCCGCCGAAACTGGTCGCCCAGTCACACGGCTACTTCCTGTCCCTCGGCCGCTACGTCGCCGACGTCCTCGGGCTCACCGAGCGCGACACCGTCCTGACGCCGCTGCCGTTGTTCCACGTGAACCCGCTCGGCTACGCCGTCCTCGGCTCGCTCGCATCCCGTGCGAGCTGCCTCAGCCTCCCGCGGTTCTCAGCGAGCTTGTTCTGGACGCAGGTCCGCGAGCACGGCGTCACCGCCGCGGTCCTGCACGCACCCCCGCTGGAGATCCTCAAGCGGCGCACCACCGCCGCCGACGCGGCGGGGCACTCGATGCGCGTCGTGTTCTACGCCGACCCCGCCTTCCTGCAGGAGTTCGACATCCCGCTGGGGATCTCGGTCTACGGCTCGACCGAGCTCGGCGGCCTGTCCCACACCCACACCTGGCGACGCGACGACGCCGACGCCCCGCCCGAGGGAGCGGTGCATCTGGGCGGACGTCCCCGACCGGGTCTCGCGCACCGGATCGTCGACGGCGAGATCCAGGTCAGGGCGGACGGGCCCGGCGTTCTCGCCGAGGGGTACGTCCGCCCGGGAGGCGTCGTCGAACCGCTCGCCCACGACGGCTGGTTCGCCAGCGGCGACCTCGGCTACGACGACGAGCACGGCAGGCTCGTCTACACGGGCCGCGCCTCGGACTCGGTTCGGGTCAAGGGCGAGTTCGTGCCGCTGGGCTTCGTGGAGAGCACGTTCCGCGGCATCGACGCCATCACCGACCTCGCCGTCTGGAAGCGGCCGAGCGCGCTCGTGGACGAGGAGCTCGTCCTGTTCGTCGAGTCCGACACCATCCCGATCGAGGCCATCAGGGACCGGCGGGCCGGCCTGCCCGCCTTCATGCGGCCGTCCGCCGTCGCCCGGATACGGGCACTGCCCCGAGACTCCGCCGTCGGCAAGACCCGTCGGCGCCAGCTGGACGTCGCCAGCGCGATCGAGGTCGTCGAGCTGTGACCGGCCACGTCGTCGATCTCCACGTCCACTCCGGCCCGAGCATCCTTCCGCGCCGGCGTTCCGATCCCGACGCGGTGGCCACCGCCCACGGGGCGGGCGTCGCCCGGCTCGTCCTCAAGGCCCACGAGGGCTCCTCGGCCGAACGAGCGGCGCTCGCGGGGCCGGGTGTCACGGGTGGCATCGTCCTCAACTCCCCGGTCGGCGGCTGCAACCCCGACGCGGTGGAGGTGTGCGCACGGCTCGGTGGCCGTGTCGTATGGCTGCCGACGATCTCCTCGGCGGCCCACCGGGCCGCGGCCGGGTCGGAGTCGCTCGCGGTCCACCGCGGCGTCGACCTCCGGCAGGTGCCGGTGCTGGACGGCGACACACCCACCCCGGACCTCCACGACGTCCTGGACCTCGTGCCGGCACACGACCTCGTTCTCGCGTCGGGGCACGTGCCCGTCGCCGACGCGCTCCGGGTGTTCCGCCACGCCCACGACCGCGGTGCCCGCCGCTTCCTGATCAACCACCCCACGTTCGAGTTCATGCAGTGGTCCGACGACCTCGTCGGGGAGCTGCGCGACCTCGACGTCCGCCTGGAGGTCGGCTGCGTCGCCGATCTCGGGTCCAACCCGGCCGACTGCCCCACCGTCCGGCTGGCCCGGTCGTACCCGTCGTCGTTGCTCGTGTTCGGCAGCGACCTCGGCCACACCGCGTTCCCGGACTACCGGGAGGGCCTGACAGCCTGGCGGGCGCAGCTCCGTCCGCACCTCGGGGAGGATCTGCTCGACCGAATCATGGGCACAAACGGCCGCACGTTCCTGGAACCCTGACGCCCGACCGTGCGGGAGCCCCGGGTCGGCAGACGTCCGGCCCGAGCATGCCGGCCGCACATAAATCAGGAGGTGTCAAGTCTCGGGTTCGGTGGAGGCTCGGTCGTCACGCTCCGACGGGCTGCCGGGCGAGTTCTATGGCGGCGTGCAGGGTCTCCTCGTGCTCGACGGGCGGGATCAGGACCAGCTCGCCGTGTAGGCGGCGGTGGTTGTACCAGTCGACGTACTCCGCGACGGCCAGCTCGAGGTCGTCGAGCCCGCGCCACGGACCTCGGTCGCAGACGAGTCCGGCCTTGGACAGCGAGTTGAATGCCTTCGCCATCGCGCTATCGTAGGACCTATCCGACGGATACGACGGATGCGACGGCGTCAACCTCGGCGAGCCACTCACCGTAGCGGACGGCGAGATGTTGCACACCGCGATCCGAATGATGCTTCAATGACGACAGATCCGACCCAGTGCTTTCGCGAGCCCGGATCCCCATGTTCAAAGCGTCCAGGGCGAGTTCGGTGTACAGATTCTTGGACAGCTGCCAGCCCACGATGCGCCGCGAGAACACGTCCATCACGAAGGCCGTGTACACCCGCCCCGAGTAGGGCCGCATGTAGGTGATGTCGGCGCCCCAGAGGGGGTTCCTCACGCCGCAACTGCGCCCAGATCTTTCGACTGCCATGGACCCCGAAGGTCGCCTTGCGTACGCGCTCGATGTCTTTCATGGCTCCTGCGTCGCGAACAGACCCTGCCGACGGTTCACGACTCCTCGACGCACGATATGCACTCGGGGCGATCTTCAACCCGGCCTATTTCAGTACCGCGGAGGTCAGCTCGGCCCCGAAATCGTTCTTGTAGCGGTCGACGTAGTCCAGTACTACCTGTTGGGGCGGTCGAGCTCCGCCGCGAAGAAGGCCGAAGCTGACTTCAGAATCGCGTTCGCCCGCCGCAACTCCCGGACCTCACGCTCGAGCTCGGCAACGCGCAGCTTCGTCGGAGGTCGTTCCCGGGCGCGTGCCGTTGTCGATCTCGACCTGCTTGACCCAGCCCCGCCGTGTCTCCGGGTTGATCCCCAGCTGATCGCCGATCCGGTGGTAGACGTTCCCGCCCCGATCCTGCGGGTCGGCCTTCACGTCGAGCACGAGTCCGATTGCTCGTTCCCGCAGCTCGTCGGAGTACTTCCTCGGGGCGGCCATCGATCGATCACCCTCCGGGCTTTGATGGCCTACACCAAACCCGGGACGAGACAGTACGACTTGGAGGCGATAGCCCGGGAACCTGGCGTAGCCATGGGCGACAACGTCCAGACCGTCACCCCGCCCGCCGTCACCGAGTGGCGCCCGGGTCGAGGCCCGTCAGGTCGGTACGAAGCGCAGCATGGACCGGAGCTTCTAGAGAATCCGGAGTCACCGGGAGTCGTGATTAGCCCCCGGAGCATCCGGGGCCACGCAGAGGACTTCCTAGCGCTGCTCGAGGCTGCCGATCAGTGGTTGCGCGCCCGGAGTCTGCGGGTAGTCTCTACTGCTTGCGGGCCCCGGGGATCGAACCCCGAACCCGCGGAGACAAGATCCACTACTTCCGGGGACGCTCGACGTTCGCTGTTACCCCTCGTGCCCTGCACGGACTCGCTGCCGCATCTCTCACGGGCGACGGTCCATCGTCGGCTTCTGTCGTTGATTCCCGGGGGTTACCCGGGGGCGGGCCCGCTCCCCCGCGCCTTCCCGTCGACCTGTCACCAGACCGACCGTGCGGGCGCCCGTGGGCGGCCCTCGACGCAACCGCACCCGACCATGCCACGCTCCGCCCACGGGTGCCCGTGCGGTACGCCCTCCGGGAGGTCGGCGGGATGGCACGCCCACCATCCCGGAGACTTGCCTGCCCGGCGAGGGCTCCTCGTCGAGAACACGCCTGCAGTCGGTTGCCCCGAGGGCATTCCGTGTCGCAGCAGCCAGCTGACCTCACTAGGCTCAGCTCCAACTTGACCCGAGACGTCCTGTCTGTCTGGCATGAGACACTTCATAGACGTTCCCCGGCATGGAAGGTTGATCGATGGATCTCGAAGCTGGCGATCAGTTGCTCTCCGACGAGGTCCAACCTTACCGGCTCGGAACACGCACGATGTCCGCTGCGATGCTGGCATGGTTTCTGGTGAACGTCTGGCGGCTTGACCCTGAAGACGTCGATGATGCCATCTGTGATGGCGGCGGCGATAAGGGCATCGACGCCTTACTCGTTGACGACGACCTGCTTGAGGTCACCGTCGTTCAGGGAAAATGGCGAGAAGACCCTCAGAAGTCTACTCAGGGCGACCAAGACCTGAAGAATCTGGTTGGAGCGGCAACCTACTTCGACTCTCCGGAGACAGTTCGGGCACTGCTCGACTCCAAGCCAAACGCCGAGTTAAAGAAACTTATCATCCGCCAGGAGGTTGAAGAGAAGGTCGCAGCCCGCAGCTACACCGTGCGCTTGGTGTTCGTAACAAATGCTGCACTTGACTCGGCTGGCGACTCGTACCTTACGGCCCGCGACACGGTCAGTCCGTCTCTGGAAGTCTGGGACAGGCAGCAAATCACCGACGTAGCCGAACGCACACGCAGGCCAGACCTGCGCCACGAAACAGTGCAACTTCGAGCGGTAGCTCCACCTTCTGAAGTCCAGCTCACCAGCTCCGAGCGACTCGCGGTTGGCTTGGTTCCAGCTAAAGAACTGGTTCAACTCCCCGGCATCACAGACCATACCCTCTTCAGTCGCAACGTCCGGTTATTTGCTGGCAGAACATCGATCAACAAGCAACTTCAAGACACAGTGCTAGACCTCGACGAACACCGTCTCTTCCCGGCATATCACAACGGAATGACGCTTCTGACAGAGAAGCTCACAGTCGATGACCGAACTCTGACGATGTCTCGAGTAGGCGTCGTCAATGGGTGTCAGTCGCTCATAACGTTGAGCGACAACAAGAGCCACCTGACAGACGATCTACTTCTAGTTGTCAAAGTCGTGGAAGTCCTCAGCGACAGCAAGGTTGCAGATCAGATTACGTACCGATCTAATAATCAGAATGCCGTTTCGCTTCGAGATCAGCGATCGAGTGACGTGGTTTTGCGCGACCTTCAGCGGGGCGTCACTGACACGTTCGGCAAATCTTTTGGCTTCGAGATCAAAGTTGGCGAGAAGACTGGAGCCTCTGAAGTCCTCGAGAACTCACTTGCTGCCCAGCTCGTGATGGCAATCTATCTCCGCGAACCATGGGCAGCGGTTCGGAAGGTTCGACTATTCGACCAAGACTATCGTCGGATCTTCAACCGCAGCATCACCCCCTACAAGCTTCGATTGTTGTTCCTTCTAGATCGGGCAATTCAGTCCGTCAGGGACGACTTCAGGGACGAGCTGCAGTCGAGCTTCGCCTCCATCAAGTTCACTCTCGCCCATCTGGTCGCAGAGGTCGTTCGCCAGTCGGAAGCTGGCCATCAGCTCCTTGAAATTCCGGAGCGCTGGCTTAAGAACGCCGAGGAACCCGTCTACGAAGCTTTAGTTCAAATTGCTGGAGAAGTAACTGACCTGATCAACTTCCATGTCGAGCAAGAGTCGGAGCTCGACGAGAACTATGATTCAAAGGTCGCGTTTAAGAGCCGATCCGGCGTGCTCCGGCTCCAAGGCGAAGTTCTACGTGATGCGAAACGTCAAGCGGCGCGAGACGCGCGCAAGCAAACGACAGGAAACTCTTACCTATTCTCTGTCTCTCCGGCGCCGTGAGGATACCAGTTATGCATCTCGCAAAGGACATCGTGCGGTCGGACACAGCTGAGCTTCGGAAGGCCAGGGGTGCATTCTTTACACCCTACTCGATCGCAAAGTTTCTTGCTGATTGGACTATTAGGGATCCGAGGGCCGGCCGTGTTCTTGATCCCACCTGTGGTGATGGAGTCTTCCTTCTGGCTGCAGCAGAGCGACTTAAGGACCTCGGTTGTACACCAAGTGAGATTCACGACCAGATCTTTGGCGTTGATCTCCATGCGGCCTCGCTAGATCAAAGTCAAGCCAACCTAGAGGCGGGAGGATTCAGCGGCACCCTACTGCCTCCCGGGGATTTCTTTCAACAGGCGCTCCCATCGCAGATCGGGAGCCAACTTCCCGAATTTGACACTATCCTCGGCAACCCGCCGTTTGTGCGCTATCAGACCCACAGAGGAGATGCCCGCAAGCGATCCGCTTCTGCAGCACTGGCTCAAGGTGTGCGGCTTTCTGGCCTAGCATCGTCGTGGGCGGCGCTCTTAGTGCACGCTTCTGGATTCCTGAAGCCTGACGGCAGAATTGCGATGGTTCTGCCAGCAGAGTTAATGACGGTCGGCTACGCCGAACCGATTCGTCGGTGGCTACGCGCGCGCTTTGCCAAAGTGCATTTGGTACTCTTCGAGCGACTCCAGTTCGCGGATGCGGAAGAACAGGTAGTTCTACTTGTCGCCTCCGGCAGAGGCGGTTGTAAGACGTTCAACTTGCATCACGTTAACACGGCCGACGACCTCAACAAAGTTCACATCTTTGACACTGATTCCGTGATTCCGGTAGCTAGCGGAAAGTGGACAGATCTGCTGCTGCCGCAAGCTAATCGCGATGCGTACAGCGCCTTGACTGCAGCGTCCTTTACTTCCCTTTCAAGCTTTGGCCAAACTGAATTGGGAACGGTAACCGGCGCGAACAAGTTTTTTACTCTGACTGAGAGCACGCGGCAGGAGTATGGCTTGAAGCCTGGGACTCAGGTACAGAAGGTTGTTCCGCCGGGGAGTAGGCACCTGCGAGGACTGGGCTTTTCCGAAGGAGACTGGCAACAGCTCCGCCTGGAAGGGGCGCGAGTGTGGCTCCTCAACCCAGAGGATACACAGCCGCGGGGTGGACTGAAAAAGTACATCTCGGAGGGCGTCGAGCAAGGCCTGAACGAGACATACAAGTGCTCAATCCGCACTCCCTGGTGGCGCCCGCCGCGCCCTTGGGCGCCGGACCTCTTCTTTACATACATGAGCCATATCGCCCCGCGTCTGATTTCGAATCATGTTGAAGCTTCGTTTGTCAATTCGATGCACGGCGTTCGTCTCACCGAGAGCTTTCCCAAGGAAGCAGTACCTGCGCTTCCTCTGCTCTCTCTAAACTCCGTCACAGCTTTGGGCGCTGAGTTACAGGGTAGGTCGTACGGCGGCGGGATCGTGAAGATGGAGCCCCGCGAAGCGTCGGCGCTCCCTATGCCATTAGTTCCGCATATCCTCGCGGCGTGGGAGCGCCTACGCCACAAGCAATTGACCCTCGAGCATTCTTATCGGGCTTCGAGTTTGGCTTCAGTTGTTGAGCAGGTAGACGAGGTTCTACTCTCTGAAGTCCTCGAGATCTCCAAGGAGGACGTGGGCTTGATTCGGGGAGCTCTCGCGAAGCTTCGCTCCCGTAGAATCCGCGGCAGTTCGGAGCGAGCTCAAAAGTGACATCGAAGAATGATGGCTTCACTGCTTTAGACAGCATACTAGCAAAGGCAAGCCTCACCGAGAGCTCTCCATGGAGATCGGGGGCCTACACACCTGAACTGGATTTAGCAAGAAGCTTGCTATCAATACCAATTCGAGAGAAGGCGAAGCAGCAGCAAGGCCGAACGGCTAAAGCCCTTGACGCCTGGATCGCACATGAGCTGAGACGTTTGGGCTTCCCCGAATCAGAGGTATGGCCTCGCCTGCGACAGCCGCGCGTTCTGCCAGATGGGCTCGCCGAGGTCGAGCGGAAAATTGATGCGCTGGCCTCGGAGCTGCGCCGCTTTGAGACGACCTCGAAAGGAACACGTAGCTATATTCAAGATAAGGGATTTCGGGCCTCAATCAAGGACCTTGTTGACCACAGCCTGGGAAACGCAAACGCGTACATACTTGGCGACTTCTATGCTAAACAGATCGACGTGGGGCTCTCTTCGTGGCGACGTGGGCCAGACATTCTAATTTCAACGAAGACGATGTTCTCCTCCTACCTTAAAAACCTGAAGAATCGCCACGAGGAGGCCGTTGGAGAGGTCGAAAGTCTTCGTCGGCGCCATCCAATGGCTATCATGGGCTACGCCTACCTCGTTCATTCCAGCATCTACGAGGAAGACGGCGCCTACCCCATTCTGAACGATATCCTCCACCGGTTACGTCGCGATGGCGAAGCATTCGATGCTACGATGCTCCTGGTCGGCACCTGGGATAAGGATTCAGAATCTCCTCACGTCGAGATTCTCGAAGAGCCCGACCACAGTCTTTCTGCGGCCGCATTCTTTGAGACTATCGCCAGTAAAGTCACCGAACGATCGCCGATCCATGAGCACCGCCTGGTTCGAACGAGGCGGGGGGATTCCCTTGCTGCTCTCCTCCCCGCGGACCTGTCAGACGATGCGCTTCTCAACGAAGATGCAGAGAAGGACAAGGACGAGGAATAGCGACGACTGCCCCGTAAGGCGCCGTCGACCGTCGGGATTTGCATTCCTGAGAGGTGTTTCGAGGGCTGCAGTTGCGCTTTCTTAGAGGCTCTCGCGCCAATCGGTTACCGAACGGAAGGTCTAGACACGGCGGGCGCTGACTCGACTGTCGTGTCCCGGCTGATGCTTGACGTTCCGGTCTCACCTGATGCTTGACGCTCCGGAAGCGCAGGATGTCTGCCCGCCAGCCGCCGGACTCGCGGGCAGGCTGCGCCCTGTCGGCCCGGTCAGATCGTGGGTCGGACAGCGAGCCAGAGTTCGAACTCACCGTGCTCACCGTGCTCGTCGTGGTAGGTCGCGCGAACGAGCGACGGTGCGGGGATCAGCTCGTAGGGGTTAGCGGGCAACCACTCGCCTCCGACGGCGCGCCAGAGCGACTCCAACGACTGCGGAAACGCCCCGGAGGCTGTGAACACCGCCCAGGAGTGCGCCGGCACGGCGAGGACGTCGTACCCGCTGGGGGCGGGCTGGTGGGTGGCCGCGCCGACGTAGTAGTCGGCCTCGGTGCCCTCGGCCCCGCCTGTCCCGTCGACGTTGCCCCAGACCGAGATGTCGCCGCGCGGCTCCTGGTCCGACAGGTCCTCGAACATCTCCCAGTCGGCGTCCGGGAGCGACCGGACGAGCCGGTCGGCATCGGGATTGACGCCCTCGTAAGCAATGGTGGAGCGGACCTTGCGCCCCACCACTCGGAACGCCGGCTTCTCGACGATGCGGTACTGCATGTCTGTTCTCCCTTCAACAGTGAGGTGAAAGGACAGACGAGGCTGGGACCGCAGGACGGCGTCCGGGCGCCGTGCCTGCTCGGGCCCTATCCCGTGCACGCTGCGGAACGCGCGGGAGAACGCATCCGCCGACGAGTAGCCAAACCGGACGGCGATGTCCTGCACGGCTTCGTGGCCGTCGCGTACGGCACTCGCTGCGACGGTCATGCGCCGTCGGCGGATGTACTCCGACAGCGGCATCCCGGCGAGCATCGAGAACACCCGCCGGAGTTGGTACTCCGAGGTGAGGGCCACCGCGGCCACGTCCCGGACGGGGACGTCGTGGTCGAGGTGTTCTTCGATGGCGTCCATCGCGCGGTTCCACAGCTCCATGTCTGGTCCTTCCTGGCATGTCCCAGCCTGGGGAACGCCGACTGGCGAGGTCCGACGATCTGTGCCCGCGATTGTCGGGGCGCGACGCCGAGCGGTGCGGCAGGTCGAGATCAGGCCGTGGCGGCGTCGCTGACGGTGCCCGTGCGGCTGGGCAGTCACGGGGGCGTAGCCCGCGCGTACTTCAGACTGTCGCCGTCCCTGCAACAGTGGTCCAGGCGACCGCCCGCTCGGGATCGTTGCCGCTGTCCTGGGCGAAGTTTCGACGCGCCCGACGATATTGCCGACATCGTGGCCTTCCTGGTCGGCCCCGATGGCCGGTGGATGACCGGGCAGAACCAGCGAGCTGGTGGAGGCCTCGGCGTCGGATAAGCCGCCTCATCTACGGTTTGAGGGAGCGTTCTCCGTACACTGTCTGGAGGCGACGAGCCCCACGCCGGCGCGCTTGTTAGCGACGGCAGGGGCGTCGCAGCGGAGCGTGGTCCGGCGCGGAGCGGGGTCACCGGCGGCGCAGACCGGACGGTCTGCCGGGACTCGCCGAGTCCTTCGCCAAGCAAGCTCACGACGTCACCCGGCTGCAGCCACCCCGTGAAGGCGGCGAGATCCGGTGTGTCGACGTGCCGGAGCGACGGCGCACCGACGCCAGTGCATCAACCTGGTCCTGGGTGATCAGCTCCGCCGTGGCCTCAGAGGCGATGATCTCGACGTCCCGCTCCGCCAGGAGCTGGTTGCCGAAGACGTGGTCGCCGTCGGAGTGGGTGTTGACCAGCGTCTGCAGGGGATGCCGGTCGGTGACCGGCCGGATTCCCTCCAGCATCTCCCCGGTGAGTGCGAGATCGAAGAGGGTGCCGACCATCAGCGAGGTACCGGATCCGGTGATCAGGCCGGAGTTGCTCCAGCCCCAGCTACCGTCCGGCAGCAGCCAGGCGAAGCAGCCCGAACCCAGGCCGTGCAGGCCACGGCGGTACTGCAGGAGATCAGGGGTGGTACTCATGTCGTCTCGCAATCGTGGATGTCCGCGGCGGTCGCCCGTCGCACGTCGCCGGGGTCGACCCCGGGCGCGGTCTCGCGCAGCACCAGGCCACGCTCGGTGACGTCGAGGACGCCGAGGGCGGTGAGGCCGCGGTCCCGAACGCCCTCGGTGAGGGTCGGCGAGCCAGTGGAACCGCCCGCGCCTACTTCCCCCACCCGGACGTCCGGTTCGTTCGCGCATCGTGCCTCCGGATACTCACTCCACCCGGCACCCCACCGGCCGCCGAAGCACTGCTCGCCCTCCACGACTGGGCCCTCGACACTCAGCTCCGCCTCCTCGTCCTCCAGCCGACGGTCGCCGTGCCGCCCGCCACCCTCGCGATGAGACGTGTCCGACACGACCGGGGCTGGCGGGCGGTGGATGAACTGTCCCGGATCGACCACCTCGAGGAGGACCGCCGAGCGAACCGCGCGGAGCGGCCCGTCGCCGACACCCACGAGGCGGACTCCCTGCGCCGCGGCCTCTCCCCCGTCTCCCACCCCTCGCACGTCGCCGCTCCCGCGTGGACGGTTGCACAACGGTGGGTACCCCCGCCCCTGGCGTCGCCATGATCGAGGACGCCTTCGTGCACCCTGACGCGCGCGGCGCGGGTGTCGCCACTCAGATGCTCTGCTTCACGGTCACCGGTGCCCGCGAGTCAGGTGCAGGGCCCGTCCTGACCGCAGCCGAGTTCGACGACACCCCGAAGCACCTCCACGCTTGATTCGGGTTCCAACCCCCACCGCAGTGTCGCGCAGCTACGCGGTCGATCCGAACTCGTCGCGGGGCCGAGCAGCTCCACGACACGCGCCCGCCGCACCGGTCGTCCGGTTCGGCGGCCGCGTTCTCGTGTCGGATCGGGACTGCTACTCCGGTGCCGCCTGCAGGGCGTGAACCTCGATCCGGGGCTGCAGGGCGGCCGAGGCCTGCTCGGCCCAGACCAGTGCCGCCTCCTGATCGGCCGCCTCGATGATCCAGAAGCCGCCCACGTACTGGTCCGCCTTCACGAACGGTTTCGGGGTTCGGGTCGTTCCGGTGCTCGTCGTCTCGACCGTGATCGCGGTCGACGGTGGCTCCAGACCGCCTGCGGTGACGAAGGCGCCGGCCCCGTTCAGGTCGCTGTTGAACTTCTCCACCGCGACCATCACCGCTTCCAGCTCGGCCGGGTCCATGTCCTGCATCGACTCCATCGTCGGCTCGTCGGCGCTGTCGTGCGGAAGGGTCAGGAAGTACTGCGTCATGAGAATCTGCTCCATCGAGTGGTTGACGG